>CAZIAL010000004.1:0-86438 GCA_964536965.1 uncultured Bacteriovoracaceae bacterium | reverse complement strand
CGGGCGAAAGCTGCATCTGCCCTTCCGTACGCCGCTTCGGTTTACGCGAAAGCAGGTTCGCGGACGAATGCCATGCTCGAAGTCGATAGCGAAGCCGGAGGTTACTTCGCGTTCTTCGACCTTTCGGCCGGAACCGTCGGCACGACCGGCTACTGGGGTTCCGGATGGGCGGACGGTAGAAACTCGATCGAAGCCGTCGGTGATGGCTGGTATCGCCTAACGGTTGCGGCGACTTCCGATACGACGACGGTAGTCGGGCATGCCGTCGGGACCGTGAGCGGGGGAACGGCGAGCTACGCGGGCAACGGTTCCGGGAATATCTACATCTACGGGGCGCAACTCGAGCAGCCCGACCAGGGCGGCGGTTCGACGATGCTCATCGGAACGAACTATATTCCGACCACCTCCGCGACGGTGAGCCGCTCGAGCGAATACCTCGAGACGACGGGAGGTCTGGGTAGCTGGTTTAACTCCTCGGGTACTTGGTACATCGACTGGAAGATGACCCCTGTTTTAGAAAATGGAGCCAATACCTCCACGCTGATGAGCGTCCATTCCGGAGGAGCGACCAAATATCGCATCAACCTCCGTCCGGGTGCCTACGTCGCCGTCGATCGAGAAAATCCGGCCTCCGCGAACGTCGCCTGGTTTAGAGAGTGGGTCGAAGGCGGAATTCTCGGAACCTCGAATTTTAAAGCGGCCTTCACCACTTCTGCGGGTGATACGGTGGCTCGCCTCAACGGTCAGACGTCTGGTCAGGTCGTCACGAATGATACCTTCGCGGTTGTTCCAACGGCTGTATCCTTCGGAAACAACACGACTTCCAGCCCATGGGAGCCCTTCACGGGCTGGATCAAGGAAGTCCGCTTCTATCCGACCCGAATCGCGGATGGCGAACTCACTGCTATGACATCGCAGGCCGCACCTCCGGGAATGTCGGATGATTTCAACGATAACTCGATCAGCGGTACGAAGTGGGCCAGCGCCTTCACCTCGGGATGGTGCAGTCTGTGTACGGACTTCACCGATTTAGTGACTTCGAGCGAAGTCGCCTCGCAGATTCGCCTCGCCCTGGGCACCACGCTCAGCGGATACGGCGGACTCGTCACGACGGAGGATTACGACTTTACGGGAGCTTCCGCCGAAGTCGAGCTGATCCAGCCGGGTAAAAAATGGGATACGGACAATAGCAACAGCGGCTGTGGTCAGTCCACGATGCTGAGCCTGTTCCCATCCGCGAACACGACTTTTTACGGATCCGTAGTGCAGTATCTCGTGAATGGCACTTTCCTCGATCTCAGGACCCAGCTTGAATTCCCGACCGGAACCTGGGGACAGAGCGGCGTCACCAGCGGAGGCGAGTACACTGCGAACACTTCCAAATACAGGTACATGCGCATACGGCACGATACGGTGAACGATAATCTCACCGTCGAGTTCTCGGCGAATCGATACCAGTGGATTCCGAGATGGAGCCGCAATTCCGCATCGAGCGTTACGGCCGTGCGCATCGCCCTGACGACGGGGGCGAGCTGCGCCGCAGGCGATGCGGAAGCGAACACCGGAGCGGTGTTTGATAACTTCTCGACCGACGCGACCCAGAATCCGTAATCGGCGACAAACGGGCCCTAGATTCTCCTTACCCGCCCGGGTCGGCATCGGAAGCACCTTCCGCAGGGGAGACTCGCGTTCACACACGGTTTTCGAATGCTGGGATGTGTCTTCTGCGACGCATTTTCTTTCCGAGCGCTTCAACCGAAAATTAAACAAGTCGATCACTATTTAAATTTTTCCGAGTCATTGAGGTACGAAGAGCGGCGCCCTTCCCCTCCAATATCTCGATTCCGCTCCCGACGGGATGTTCGGAGAATACGCGTCTGGACGACGATCT
Source organism: uncultured Bacteriovoracaceae bacterium (assembly GCA_964536965.1). Lineage (GTDB taxonomy): Bacteria > Bdellovibrionota > UBA1018 > UBA1018 > UBA1018 > JACMQW01. The sequence continues at coordinate 84,547 of CAZIAL010000004.1, read as the reverse complement.
ATTACGGAACCTGGACCGCATCGGCGCTCACCGACGTCCGCTTCGGAGTCACCGGCGGTAAATTCGGCCTCGGCACCGCCACGCGAATCCGAGGCATGGCCTTCGATAACTTCCGGACGACGGCCGTTCCGAATCCGTAACGTCTCCACCCAGAAACGAAAAAAGGTTTCCAAACCCATGGGCTTGGAAACCTTTTCTAATGGCTGGCCAGGTAGGACTCGAACCTACGACCAATCGGTTAACAGCCGATTGCTCTACCAACTGAGCTACTGGCCAACAGAAGATTTTTAAGAAGCTAAACTACCCGTAACCCTTTGTCTACGGTCGTGCGACGCGTCACTCGCGGTTCCGTCGTTCACGCCGTCGATTTTCCCGTCGTTCCTCTCGTTTTTCGAGGCGACGAGCCCGACGTGCTTTCCATTTTTCGATTCGCGCCGCGCGCTCTTCCGGCGGCAACTGCCGGAACTTTTCGAATCGCTTGCGAAGCAGCTCCTGGCGCTCGGGGGAAAGCTCGCGGAATCGGCGACGCCGCTCCCGAATTCGTTCGCGGCGCTCGGCCATTTCCTCCGGCGACCGTGCTTCCGAAAATGCGGGGGACGCGTCCAGACCGAGCCCGCACACAAGTGCGAAGAGTAAAAGCCAGGGGTTGAAACGACGTTCTTTCTTTTGGCGAAGGCGACCGGCGTTCGTCATCCGCCCTCTCCTTCGCTCGCGAGGAGAACTTCCCAGTCTTCGTCGGAAGCATTCAGCATCCAGTCCTCGAGGCTCTCGTAAAATTCGGCATCCCCTTCGATCGTCGCCACGGGCGCGGTCGCTCGCTCGCGCTCGGGTAAAAGACGTCCGGCGAAGACCACCAGCCCGAGCGCCACCGCGGTGAGCGGCACATACCTTAAAACCGAGACCCGCCCGAAGAACGCCCAGAAACCGCCACCCGCGGGCGAGCCCGAAGTTTCCGAGGTTTTCGCGAATTCCGCATCGAGTTGTCGAAAGAGCGCTTGCTCCGCCTGGGCGCTCGGTTCCCTTTCCGTGCGGGCGCGAAGTCGTCGAAAGAAGTTCATCGCGAACCTCCCGTCGCTGCCTTCGCGCGCAGGCACTTCGTCAGTTTCTCGCGAATCCGGTAAAGTTTCGTTTTCACCGTGCCGAGCGGCGCGCCCGTCTGCGCCGCGATCTCTTCGTACGAAAGTTCCGAATGCATCCGCAGTCCGCAGAGAAGTCGTTCGGGCTCGGAAAGCTTCGCGATACAATCCTCGATCCCGCGCGCCTCCGCGTGGTCGATCAGCGCCTGCTCCGCCGACGGAAGATCCGACTCCAGGAGGAGGTCGATCCCAGGGACCGATTCCTCGTCGTCGCCAAACCCGACCGTGATTTCTTTCTTTTTTTCGATCCAGTCCAGGGCCGTCCGTTTCGCGATCGTCCACAGAAAGGTCGAAAACTTCGCCCTCGGTTCGTAGCCCTCGCGCGAGCGGTAAAGCTTAAGGAATGTCTCCTGGAAGAGCTCGTCCACGACGGCGCGGTCTTGGATCATCGTATTCAGGAAGCTCACGATCGGTCTCCGGTACTTTTGGTAAAGTCGATCATACGCGGCGCGATCGCCTCGTTGGACCTTTTCCATTTCGCGGGCGTCCGCATCCTCCGATGAAACGGGCGAGCCGCCAGAAAGTTTCGTCTTTTTCGGTTCGGCCGGCGAAAAATCGGTCATCGAATTTTACCAGTACTTTCGAGTACTTACTTAATGCCGCGACTCGGAATCCACTCGTTTTCGACTGCGAGATAGCCCATCAGCAGGAGAAAGGCGAAGAGAACCAGGGTGGCCAGGATATAGGCCATGTAAGGGTGCTTCCAGGCCGGCCCGTCCCAGTCTTTTTCTTTCTGACGCGGATTTTGATCCATGTAGCCTGTCCTATCATACCTGGGTTAAACATCCTCGTATGCCGGCATCGGAATTCATCCCCGATTACCTGAAGCCGTTCGTGGCGACGCAGGATGCTTCTCTCTACACTCCGATGGACCACGCGGCCTGGCGGTTTATTCTGCGGGTTTCGAAGGACTATTTCGGTAAGAACGCCCATCCGAAATATCTGGCGGGACTCGAAGAGACCGGGATTTCTTCGGAACGGATCCCCCTCGTTTCGGAAATGGACGCGAAGCTGAAGCGGTTCGGCTGGCGCGCGGTCGCGGTCAGCGGTTTTATTCCGCCCGCTGTTTTCATGGAATTCCAGAGTCTCGGCATTCTCCCGATCGCCTGCGAGATGCGCACGAACGAGCACCTCGCCTATACGCCCGCGCCCGACATCGTCCACGAAGCCGCGGGGCATGCGCCGATCATCGCGGATCCGGAATACGCGGCCTATCTCCGAAATTACGGCGAGATTTCGCGTAAGGCGATTTTCTCCTCGCAGGACATGGACGTTTACGAAGCCGTGCGAAATCTTTCGATCGTGAAGGAGGATCCGCGCTCGACGCCGGCTGAAATCGCGGCCGCCGAGAAGCGGCTCGATTCGACGGTCGAAGCCGTGAGCTACGCGAGCGAAGCGACGCTGATGGCGCGGATGAACTGGTGGACCGTCGAATACGGTCTCGTCGGCTCGATCGAAAATCCGAAAATCTACGGAGCGGGCCTCCTCTCAAGCGTCGGCGAGAGTTACCATTGCCTCGGACCCGAGGTTCGCCGCGTACCCCTATCTCTCGACTGCGTGGAGACGTCCTACGACATCACAAAACCGCAGCCGCAGCTCTTCGTCGCGCGCGACTTCGCGCATCTGACGACCGTGCTCGGCGAGTTCGCCGAAACGATGGCCTTCCGGACGGGCGGGAAGTCCGCGCTGGATAAGGCGATCGCCGCGAAAACCGTCTGCACCGTCGAGCTCGAAAGCGGCATCCAGTTCTCGGGCGTCGTCGAATCTTACCGCGAGCTCGGCGCGATCGTGGAACCTCATCGCGAAATCAGCGGCAAGATTGCCTATATCAAGCTCCGGGGGCCTACGGCCCTCGCTTATCAGGACCAGGAACTCCCCGGCCAGGGCACCGCCCACCATCGCGATGGATTTTCGACCGTGCTCGGCATCATCAAGGGTCCCCGCAAATCTCCGGCGGACCTCTCGGAGGCGGAACTCGCCGCGCTCTGCGGGTCCGACGGCATCACTCGTTTCGAGTTCACGCGGGGAATTTCGCTCGCGGGAAAACTTCGGAACGTCACCCGCAAGGACGGGCGCAACCTGATCCTCTCCTTCGAGGACTGCACCGTCACCCACGGAAGCGACATGCTTTTCCGTCCGGAGTGGGGCGTTTTCGATCTCGCGTGCGGCGACCGGGTCGTCTCGGTTTTCGGCGGACCGGCGGATCGTAAGGCGTACCTCGCGAGCACGGGCGGGTTCCGCCAGTCGCCGATGGCGCCGAAGAACAACCTGACGGAAGAGAACCGCGGACTGAATACGCTCTACGCCGAAGTCCGTGCGCTTCGCGAAGGCGGCGTCGAAGGGGCGAAACTCGAAGCCGAGATGCTCCGGATCGAAGCCGAGCTCGAGCGCGCCTATCCCCAGGACTGGCTCCTTCGCCTGGAACTTCTCGAGCTCCTGACGAAACGAAAGCTCGGGGCGGCGGATATGCAATCCCGGATCGAGCTTCGACTGCAGGAAATCCGCAAACGATCGAAGGACCGCGCCGAGATGATCGACCGCGGATTGGCGACTTTATGAAACCTGGAATCTGGATCATGATCGCGGCGATCCTCGCCGCCAGCGGCGTAGGCTTAGGAGCGTTCGGAGCGCACGCGCTTTCCGAGCGCTTCGGCGATTACGAGAAAGGCGTTTGGCAGACGGCCGTGTTCTATCACCTCGTCCATGCGCTCGCGCTCTTCGCCTATGCGATCGCGCTCCAGGCGATCCCGGGCTTCCGCGGAATTTCCGGAGCGGCGGTGGTGGCCTGGCTCTTTCCGCTCGGCATTCTCTTTTTTTCGGGCAGCCTTTACGCCCTGGCGCTTTCCGGCGTGAAGGTTCTCGGCGCCGTCACGCCGATCGGCGGAGTCTGCTTCCTCGTCGCGTGGGGACTGCTCGCGCGAATGGGGTTCGTCTTCCACCAGGTCTCCCAAGGAGCGGGCGCGCCGTGACCGAAACCGCCGCCCCGACCGAAATGACGTCGACTCCACTGCCCGTCATCGCGAACGTCGCCCGCATCGTCACTCGCGTCGTCGACCGAATCGCTTTCGATCGATCCGACTTCCCGCTGATGGTGGCCGCCGCCGCGGTCGAGGCGCTGAAGCAGCACGGGATCGAAGCGCGTGTCATGTACGGCGAAGCCGCCTGGATCGAAGTCCTGGAAAACCAGGCGATCCAGTGGGCGGGCTGCTGGAACGGCAGCATTTATTTCTGGGTCGCGACCCAGTTCGGCGAAGTCGTCGATCTGAACGGTCCGGTCGCCTATAAAAAACGCGCGCATGCCTCGCCCGAGGAGCGCCCGGTGGGATCCCCGCCCATTCTCTGGTCCGCCGAAGTTCCTTCGTTTTACCGCTACATTCCCGAAGGCGTGGCCGAACTCGAACTGCTCGACGAAGCCGATCTCCGGAAATTCGAGGCGATCGTCGCCGAAATCCGCGAGAAATGCCGCCCCGAACTCCTCCGGGGTGACGAGGAAGAGTTTCCGAACGAACCGATTCTCTGCCCCGGCCGAAAACTTCTGGATGATTCGAAGCAGAGCTTCCGATTCTTCGACCGGACGCTCGCGGTCAGCGGCGTTCCCGAAGCCCCGATCTAAAGCGCGGAGACCTCGAGGCCGAGATATCCCGAAATCCCCGCCGACGAGTAGCCGCGCACTTCCGAGTATTCGCGATCGAAAAGGTTTTCCACCCGCGAAGTGATCGAGAGCCGCTCCGTCCAACGGTGGCGAGAGGCGAGGTCGAAACGAACGAAGCCCGAGAGTCGGTCCGCGGTAAACGCGACCGATCGGGGTCCTTTCGCGAGTCCAGAGAGGATCAGCGAGTGCCGGGGCGACGGATCATAGAGAAGTTTCACTCCCCCCTTATCCCGCGCGACATCGTTCAGCGCCCGTCCCGTCGACGGATCCTTCGAGTCGAGGCGGGTGTAATGCGCGCGAATCCGAAACTCCGGAGCGAAGCGCCGCTCGGCCTCGAACTCGAGGCCGCGGATCGTCGCGCGATCGACGTTCAGCGAGCGGAACGTCGTGGGATCGTACCCGAATCGATTTCGTACACGGTTTTCGAAACCGCGGACGGAGACCGACGACCCGGGCTCCGGTCGGAGGGTCAGGCCCGCCTCCGACTGCACCGATTCTTCGGGCCGCAGCCCGGGATTTCCGTACTGGGGTTCGTAGAGACTATAGAGAGAAGGGGCCTTAAACCCGGTCGAGAGGCCGATGTCGAATTCGAGACTTCTCCCTTCCGCCCCGGTCCAGAGAGGGAGGGTCACCCCCCCTTTTCCGCTCCACTGGGTTCCGTAGGAAGTAAATCGCGAGATCCGTCCGCCGAAATCGACGACCGCTCCGGCGAGCGGCAGCGCGGTCTCGGCGAAGAGCGCGGAAGTATGGTCCGAATCGCGTCCGAGCTGGACCGGCGCGAGGATGGAGTCGATCGCAAGACTCTCCCCGAGATACTCGATACCGGTCGTCCATTCGATCGCACCGTTTCCGCGCAGCGTGACTTCGGCGCGGGAATTCGCGCCTCGGTAAATCGGATCGCTCGCCGTCGTATCTCCCGGTTCGGTTCCGTCCGAGTAAGCTCGCCGAAAGAAGAGCTGGGAGACGACGCTGCGAAGCTCGAGGCCGCGGTCGAAAGTATGCGCGAGGCGGCTCGCCGCCCGAACTTCGCGATTTCTCGCCACCGAGTTCGGATCGTCGTCGAAGGCGCCCGCGTCGATTTCTTCCCGCGCGGATCGCAGATCCAGACTGACGTCGAGCCGAGTTCGGTTCCGCCAGTCGGTAAAGAGGGCGACCCCTCCGGCGACTTCCCGGGAATCGTCGCCTTCGAGTTCCGCGCCCGGATTCGCGGCGGGCGCGAGCGCCGCCGAGCGACCCGCGAAAACTCCCTTCGCTAGACCGGTAAAACGAATGCGTTGCCGAGTCGATCCGCCCTGCTCGCCGACTTCGCGGCCGGCGGAAAATCGCGCGCGCGCGAAACCTTCGCTGCCGCCCTCCAGATTCCCTTCGAAACCCGACTGCCCGCGCCGGGTCGTAACGAGGACGACTCCGCCGATCGCGTCGGAGCCGTAGGATACGGCTTGAGGCCCTTTCAGGATTTCGATGCGTTCGACTTGGCGAACGTCGAGGCGACTCCAGTCGAAATATCGATTCGTCACCGAAGGATCGTTCGCCTTGACTCCGTCGATCAGGACGAGCGTCTGCGAACCGCCCGCGCCCCGGATGAGCAGGTTCGAATTTCCGCCGGTGCCCGAGGCGAAGTCGACTCCTGCCGACTCGCGCAGCAGTTCGCCGACCGAGCGTCCGGATTCGCGGACGAGATCGGCCTCGGTCCAGACGCGCGCCGAGCGGTGGTCGGATTCGAGGCGTTTTCCGCTGACGACGATTTCTTCGAGGGTGCCGGTCTCAGGATCGGCGGCGGTGGCGGAGGAGAGAGTGAGTAGGAATAAGAGAAACATTCTGCCTCCGAGAAAAGGAAACGTCGGAGGAGATCGGGCTCATCGCGGGAGCGCGGATCGGCGGCGGTGCCGAAAACGCGATTCCCGAGAAATACCGTTGCGGGCCAGCGCCGGATTCCCACCGGCTTCATCACTCCGACGCGATAAACGTTAGAAGTCTTCGGCCACGATAACACGAACCGCGGAGGTCGCGAAATCCGCGCTCCGCGTCTAAATCGAGGGTTTCGTCCGCCTGCGAGCTCGAGAACCGCTCTAGAACTGAACGTCGCGGGATTTAAAGATGAGGATCTCCTCGGCCGAGCGCTTCCCGCCTCCGAGCTGACCGTAGATGTTCTGGCCCCAGCACTTTACCGCATGGTTCCGGAACATCATGCAGCCGGCGAGGTCGGCTTCCGAGTAGGAGAACTGCGAGACGCCGATCGCCACCTTCGGCGCGACGCCGTTCGAGTGGAAGTAAGATCCGTAGAAGAGATCGCCCGCGGACGAGAGGACGGTGCCGCTCGCCGAGGCCTGGAGCCCCGGGCCAATTCCGTTCCAGAAGACGGCGTCGTAAGGGCTGGCGGTCGGGACTTTCCATCCGCCGGCCGCGCGATCGACGTCGCGATCCCCGAGGCTCGCGCCGAAGGCGACGAGCTTTCCGTTCTGGACGGCCATCGAACGGCCGTCGGTGAGCGAGATCGCGGAGACTCCGCCGGAGAGCACATCGACCGGGTCGGCGACATCGCCGCCGTCGAGCAGTCCGTTACCGACTTCGCCCATCACGTTCATGCCGAAACATTTCAGCGCGCCGCCCGCGACGATCGCGCAGGCGTGATTCGCGCTGATCGCGACGGAACGGACACCGGAATCGAGAATCATTTTCGGCGTCTTCGAAACGACGAGCGGAGCGAGGTCCGCGCCCGAGCGCGCGAGGCGCGTTCCGAAGCAGACGAGTTGGCCGGAATCTGAAACGGCGCAGGTCCAGCGCCCCCGCGCTACGACTTGTTTCGCGTTCCGCAGAATCGAAACCGGAACCGCCGATCCAGCGACGTCCGCGCCGAGTCCGAGCTGGCCGTGCGAGTTCGAGCCCCAGCAAAGGAGGTCTCCGCCGCGGATGGCGCAGGTGTGCTCGTACCCGAGCGCGACGTCCGACACGCGATCCGCGAAAATCGTGTGGGGCGAGACGACGACCCGCGGAGTGTCCGCGCTGCCGGAAACCAGATCGCGCACGCCGACCTGGACGCCGGCTTCGCCGTTTCCGATTTGGCCGTCTTTATTCAGTCCCCAGCAGGCGAGGCTGCCCGAGCGGATGGCGCAGTTATGCTGGACGCTTGAAACGACTTTCGAAACGCCCGTGTCGTTCGCGGGCGGAACGTTGTTCGGAACGCTCAGCGGAGCGGCCACGTCGGAGACGGGCTTTCCTTCGGTGAGCAGCTTGCTTCCCGTGGATTCCTGCGGCGCTACGCACGCGGATCCGAGGCCGAGTACGGCGACGGCGGCGAAAGCTGTTCTGTGGAGACGCGAGAACCCCATAACACCCCTATTGATTAAGAATATCGCCGCAGTGCGTTATTCGGAATGTGTCATTCTCGACACCCTTTAAATTACGTCTATTGAGTTAAATCGAGGTTCTACGACCCAGGTCGGGGCCCTGGATGGAAGCACCCAAAGCCCCGACCGTCAAAACGACCGAATACAGTTCGTCCGAGATTCGTTATTCTAATCGCGGGAGTGTCCAATGGTGGTTTCCAGATTTCCGTCCGTCCTTTTTCTTGCGACCGTTCTTCCGCTCTCCGCGATCGCGGGCATCGCGGATCTGACCGGGTCGTGGTCGGTGGCCAGCAACTATCCAGGTCGCACCGTCGCGGTCTTTACCGTGAACCCGGACGGAAGCGTAAAGACGATCCTCCCGAAGATTCCGGACGATACTCCGCTGCATCTGATGGACGGCGGCAAGATGATCGAGAAGGACGGTAAGTTCACCTTCTTCGGCGCATCGGGAATGTTCGAGAGGTACGCCGCGAGCTTCGGGAATACGCCGATGGGAAAAGCGTTCCGCAAACTCGAGAAGAACGGCGTTCCGATGCAGCTCGAGGGAACCGGAGCCGACCGAAGGCTCGTTCCCGTGGTGGATCCGATTTTAAAGAACTGGTTCATGTCCCAGAAAGCGATGTCACCCGAGGAAGTGACCAAGGCGACGAAGGATCGCGAAGAACAGAGACGCGAAATCGAGTCCTACCCGTGGACGGTGAACGAAGTTAAGCCGTGCACGAACTCCGACCTCCTCTCGACGAGCTTAAATCCCGGATCCGAGAAACTGCTCACGAAACTCTTTAAGCCGGGATCGACCTTCCGCTTCCGCCGGAATACGAATGAACCGGAAAAGAATAGGGTCGAATTCTCCGCGGCCAGCTCCGCCGAAGTGAAATACTACGCTTCGCATACCGAGAAGAGCGTGGGCATCGTCTGGCGCGACGGCAGCAAACACGAACAGATCAAACTCATGGACCTGGGCTTACCCGATTCGACGAAGGTCGGGGTCCACCGCTTCCACGCCGATATCGGCGGGAAGTGCATGGAAATCGTCGCGGGCCAGCAGCGTGGCGGGGGCGCGAGCGCGGACGGCCAGGGCGAAGGCAAGGACCTTAAGCCGGCCCTCTGATTTCGTGATCTTGCCGGAAGTCGCCAGTGTTGCTAGGTTCGAGCCGGGGGCCTTTAGCTCAGCTGGTTAGAGCAGTCCGCTCATAACGGATTGGTCGTAGGTTCGAGTCCTACAAGGCCCACCATTCAAGTCTTTAAGCGAACCGCGGACAGAAAAATTTTTGTTTAAGGATTTCAAGGGAGAGTGGCTTCGCTCTCCCTTTTTTATTTGGTCCGACGCGGCGTAGAAGTGCATTTCAAAGCCGTCTTTCGTGATGCGAATCTGGTGAATGAGCGCGTGGATCACCTTCCGTTTTGTTTCCGGGTCGATCGTGTCGCCGGAACGAAGAATGGGCAGGAATTTTTCGAACGCTTTTTCAAGCTCGAAATTCGTGGCGATTTTCTGCGCCGGAAGTGTTTGTTCAAGCGAGCGGATCTCAGTCTCCAGTCGGGTATTCCTCGCCGCGAGTTCGCGCATTTCGGCATAGAAGGGATCAGCCGGAACTCCGTCGGGGAGATTTGAGATCCGTTTCGCAAGACTCGCGATCCTTCCCTCGGTGAGGGCTTTCTCTTTTTTCGCGCGTTCTAGAGAATCTGAAGCCGTATCGTTTCGTTCGATTGCGCGAATCGCTTCGAAGAGCTTTTCGCGGTGAATGCCTTCGATGATCTGAGTAAGTTCTTCCCAAACTCGGAGTTCGAGCTTCTTCGCCGGAACCCGAAACGGCTGGCAGCGATGGAATTTCTCGCCGAGGGCTTGTTCGCGTTTAATCTGAGAGCCGTGGGCATAATAGCCCACTTTACCCGAATTTCCGTATGCGGACTGACCTACGAGAACGCTTCCGCATTCGCCGCATACGATTCGGGTCGAAAGAAGGTACGGGTAACGGGATTCGCGCCCGGTTTTTTGTTTCTTACTCGCCTGAAGCACCGCTTGCGCCTCGTAGAACGTTTCTTCCGCAAGAATCGGCTCCCAGATCGCTTTCACGAGTTCCTCGCCCGTCTTCGATTTTACCCTCCGATGCGCGATATAGACCGGGTTCGAGAGCATCCGATAAAGACTATCGAAGATGAAGTGCTGGAGACGGGGCCTGAATCCTCCACCGCGGAGTTCTGCGCCGTACCTATAGCCATTCGTATTGAGCCATTTCGCCGCTGCGGCAACGGATCCATGGTCGATGAGTGCTTGGAATGCCGCCCGAACGACTCTCGCCTCTTTACTCAACGATCCGGAGGCTCCCACGGTTCTCTGGATCGGGTTCATACCCCATGGGCACCACCCCACCGTTCCAAAGCCCTCGGCGCGCTCTGGCTTCCATATTCGCCGATACCCGTTCTGAGGTTTGCCTGCGTTCGTACTGACTGAAATTCGCAAGCGAGTAGAGCATCATTTCTCCCGATGCCGTGCTCGTATCGAAATTTTCACGAAGGCTTAAAAATTGGCAGCCGCATTTTTGCATGAACTCCCAGATCTCCGAGAAGTCCTTAATCGAGCGCGAGAGTCTGGAAAGCTCCGTAACCATCACGACATCAACCGCTCCTTTCTCGATCGCCTGGAGTAGCCTCCGAAGCTCCGGCCGGTTCATGTCTTTCCCGGATTTTACGTCAATGTAGGTGCCAACATGCGATCCGTAAGCCGCTCCTTCGCCAGCCATTTGGTTCTTGAGACGCAAGGTAGCAAGAAGCCGCTCCTCCTGATTCTTAATCGTCCCTTCGGGCGATTCGTTTTGTTCCTCGGTCGAGCAGCGGACATAAAAGGCCACGCGCTTGGGTTCGGCATCAGGCCGCAGGTTCGTTTCTTTCGCTCTCAGCACATTCACTCACTTCCTCGGAAGCCGGGCTTCCGACGTTTTCGGTTTCTGGAAGATGGAGTGAGAAAGAGTTGAGATTCGCGGAGCTGGTCCAATATGGATATAGTGCTCCGGCCACACGAACAAGACGCTTTGCAAAATCGTCATTCGAAAGAACCACTGGAACGCTTTTCGATTTCCCGATCCATTCCTTCATAAGACCCCTCTAAAATCTCTCAACCATCTTCGGCCGCTTGCCCGCCTTTTTGGAACCGCTCCCAAGCCCGCACAGAGACCACCTACAAGGAACATCGTGGAGTGTGGGTGGTCTCTGTGCGGGCGCTCTTCGCATGGAAATCCATTTTCCTGGGCAAGCGGCCGATTCCATTCAAAAATTAGGACATCTTGACGTTGAGAGAGGTGGAGCACGGACCGGATTCATTCGCTCCGCCGAGTGACCCGACTGTAATAACGAAATCGGCGATCGTGCTTTCTCCGGTTATCCCGATCCCTTTCGCCTGGATCCCGAATCGATCGAAATCATCAAGCGTCACAAAGAGAACGGGGTGATGGGTTTTGGCGCGAATGATCTTATGGGAGGTTCGCGTCGTATGACGGGCGTCCGATCGGTAGGAATCTCGATCGATTCGATTTCCGAGCAGATACAGGACTCCGCTCCATTCCGGCGTCGTGAGTTTATTGTCGAAGGCATTTCTCCTTCTTGACCTCCCTTTTGCGCTAAGTTCGATCTCTACAGCGATCCGCAGGAAGTCTCCGCCATCTCCTTTCAGTCCCATGAGAAGATCGGGGACGAGATTTTTCACCTCGCCATATTCAAGTTCTTTTTGGCTAAGCAGGTGGGTTCGGATCGCGCCTTCATGCGCGATGAACTCAGGTTTCGCCTCCTCGGATAACCGTGCCGCCGCCCGGCGGACGTGCCGATCGTGCGAATCGCGAAGCGAAAAAAGGCGATACTGTCCCGCTCCCCTTAGCCCGGCCATTTCGCAAAACCGCGACTGAACTTCTTTCGTCACTCGCCATCCCAGCACTCCAACGTCTTCCATTCGAAGGGGTTCGATGAGTCCGCGAGTAACAAGGCGCCTAAGCGCCCGATAAAGATTGGAGCGAGAGACTCCGCCTGGCCATACGTAATGCTCGACGTCTTTCGCGGTCACAAAGCCGCGGGTGAGAACGAGCCTAAGAATCTTTTCTCCCACTTCCGAAAGCGACCCTCGTTCGTATTCGTTCCTCTCCTCTAAAAGCTGGTCGATCACGGTCATCTCGGTCTTCCTCCCCTGGCCCATTGAGAAAGCAAGCGCATGCCAGCGGGGAGATTCTAAAAAACTCAGTAATTTCAACAGTAGGAGCGGAGAAAACCATCGCAGTGAGAGGGTATTGAGACGCAAAACTATCGCAGGGCTGCGATAGTTTTGCAGGAACATAGGTAAGGAAAAACCCGCTTCCTATTTGCAATGCAATGCGTTACAAGTGCGATCGAAGTTTACAAACTCCGCCAGCCTGATCGCGGTTTCGGGTGCGCGGGTAAACGAAGAAATCGCGGTCGAGCCTCCGCTCGAAGACTTTGGTCACGTTATCTGCGACTGATGCGCTGTCTCTTGCAAGGCATGCGGATCAATGGAATGTTTTAGGCATGAAAAATTTATTTATCTTGCCCCTAGCTCTTGCGAGCGGAAGTGTTTTCGCAGGTGAAATTTCGGAAACGCAATGCATAGTTCAATACGAAACGACATCGAACATGCTTATTCTCGATAACGAAATCGAACCCATGCAACTAGTTTACGAAGCTAATTGTCTTGACCTAGCCAAGACGCTGGCGAAGGTCGAGATCCAAGGGAAAATGATTTCGGGAATTAAGCTTCTCTATAAAAACCCTGTTAAATAAACCCTAATCATCCGCGCAAAACGCGAAATATAGACTATACGCCTCGGATGCAAATCCGGGGCGTCGTCTTTTCAAGACATCGCTTTCTGAAGCGCCATGACGACGGTCGTTTTTCCTACGCCTAAGCGAGCAGCGCATTCGCGCACCGTCAGGCCCGATCGTCGCAAGGTTACCAGCTCCGCAAAATCGACCTTCTTCTTCACCCATCGCTCGCCGTAGCGGAGAACCGCAACCGGCGGGCATGGTTCGCTTGTACCCTTACAGCCCCCACCACTTGTCAACTTGGTCGAACACTCCATCGCAAAAAATTTGACCTCTCAAGGGAGCTGGAAATTTCCAACTTCCTTTTGATTCCTGCGCTGCGGACGTAACCCTGAGTTTTCATTTACTCGGCAGGGATCCCGCACCGAATTCCGATCGGGGAATCTGTGTAGGTGGGGGCGCGACTAAGATGGAGGGCGTGGCGTCCAGATAAAGATCCCGTTCCCCAGCTCCCGCCGTTGATGGCACCTCGGAGAGAAGCCGCCACTGTGATCCAAAAGTTATCTCCATGGAGTTGGGCCGCGGTCAGAGAAACTTTTCCGTCACCAGAAAATCCGGGATCGACGATTGGAACGCCGATGGGGATCTGAAGAATGCCCCAGGTCGTAACGGTGTTAGTCGTTGTGGGTCCTTGGACGTTATCGAAACTGACTCCGCTGAAGTCATCGTTCGCCGGATCAATGGGATTAGCACCCGAGGCTAACCCGGCGCACGTCGTCCCGTTGCAAGTGATTTGATCACTTGTCCACTCGACCACGTTCCCGATCACATCTTGGGCCCCGTATCGGGAGACGCAAAGGCGCGTGGAATTACTCCCCGTTCGCAGGGATCGATGGACGGAAGTTGTCGAGATACAGTCGCCAAAGCGGCAGGCTGGGAGAGTGTCGCGATTCACAGCGCCGGGGTATTCGGAATTGTCGAAAGCGATGCTCGGATTACTGATGCTCAGATCGGTAGTCGAATTGCCCTGGGGAGATGCGTAGCTTGAATTGCAGTGAAAGGTGGAGTCAAGACTGGTCCCGATTTCCATCGTGGTGATCGTTGCATCACTTAAGCTTGCATCCCATGCGGCGACGGCGAAATGCTCCTTCCTACGCAGCAAACGCTTGGTACCCGCAATCCCCGCGACGGTGAGCCCACTGCAAATGTGTTGGCTCTTTTCCTGATCAATCATGGCAAATGGCGGTAGGCCGGGTTGACTTGAGCCCATAACTTGGCGTTGGGCCTGGCTTGCAGTGTTTGCAGTAACCCAGCCGGTTCCACTGGCACCCGGGGCGGCATTATTTATGTAACAGGTGAGGTTTCTTCGCGAATAATAGATGTCTCCGCTATCTCCGGTGACTATACCATTGGGTGTAAGGAGGGTTCCGATACACCCGCACCCGGGCCGCGCCGAGGGCCGCGTCCCGAGAATGGTGGAAACTTTCGAAGGTCTTCCCAGAGGGAGCATCGGGTGAATACTCTTACGCCGCCTGATCGACAAGTGGAAGTTCGAGCTGCGCAATCATCTCGAGCTTCTGGGTTCGAAGGCGATCCCAAAGTTTCTTCACGAGATCTCCATTCCCGAACGCCTTTTGTCTCTCGGCATGACGTTTTGTCGTTTGATAAACGAGCGCAAGGCAACCTTCTTCGGAGGGATGACGGCCGATGACGTTCAGCCGTCTCCGAATCTCCAAGTTCATCCGCTCGAGTTTATTGCTCGTCCGAATCCGGCGCCAATGCGCGGACGGGAAGAGATAAAAAGTCAGCGCTTGATCGACGTCGTTTAACAGCCGGGAGACCGCCTGGGGGTAAATTTTCCGGTATTCCCGGACAAACTTTTCCAGAGCCGTTTTCGCCTGCTCGAGGCTCGTCGATCCGAAGAAAATCCGAGAAAGCTTCGGACGAACCTCGGCGTATTTTTCCTTCGGGATCGAGTCCATCACGTTATCGACTTTATGTTTCACGCAGCGCTGACGGTACGCAGTCGGGAAATATCTTTCGATCGCGCCGATGAGGCCGGGGTTCCCGTCGGAGACGACCAGGATCGGATCCTTCAGCCCTCGGAGTTTCATGTCAGCGATGAACTTCTCCCACACGTCGCTGCTCTCCTCGTTTCCGAGGCCGATCGATATCGTCTCGAATTTTCCGCACTCCAGCGTCGCGTAGGCAACGAGCACGGCCTGTTTCCGGGTGCGCTCGAACCGCATTCCGATCCGGATCGCGTCGACGAAGACGTACGCGGCTTTTAGGTCCGAGAGATCACGTTTCTTCCACTCCCGGAATTCGGCGCGAAGCCGCTCCGTGATTCGCGACACTGTCGAGCGGCTCATGCGGAGGTCATCACCCGCAACCGCGCGGAGCGCTTTCTTCACTTTTCTCGTCGACACGCCCGAGACGTACATCTCGGCCACCGCAGCATCAAATTCCTCGGGCCGCCGCATATGGGGCCGGCGAATTTTCGATTTGAACTCGGGATCGCCGGCCAGCCGCTGCCGATCGTAAACGATCGCTCCCGAAGGCGTGTCGATTCGGGCTTCTCGGTAGCCGTTTCGGTAACCTTTCGACTCACCGTCGACTGCTGAGTGCGCGTAACGAGCTCGACCGAGGTGCGCCGTGATTTCCTGCTCGATGGCGGTCTTCAGAAGCGATGTCGCTCCGTGACGAAGGATCTCCATCAGCGACGCGTTTCCTAGGGCGAGAGTTTCAGGAACGGGTAGCTGCGCGGACAGTTTTTCGGTAATGCTTTTCTTCATGAGAGGGTTTTCCTTTGGTCTTTCGTGGCGCTAACCGCAGAAGATTGTTGATGGTTGGTTTGTTCAACCCCATCTTGGAAAACCCTCTTTTAAATTTCCACCACTAACGGGACGCGGCCCCGTGAGATTTTCTGGAGATCAGGAACGACATCTTCGCTGCGATTCGGCTCCTAAACTGTTCATAACCAGCGGACAAGTTTCCACCTGGGGGGTCCCATTCGACCCACTAGATTTACCCGCGCCATCTTGCGAATATATCTTATTAGGCGATTTAAGTGGGACGTATGTTAGAAATCGAACGTTTTCGACCAACCATCGGCTTCCTTTTCCGGGTGATCCCGCACCTCGCGGCGATTTGCCTCGTGACGCTATTTCTGGGTTGTTCCGTAAAAATTCGGGCCCTCCGCATGTCCTCGTCCTCGGTGCTGAATTCCGACCTTTTCGAGCCTCTGAATGCTTCTTCACCCGTCGTTGCTCTCACCTCCCATCTGGGCGGAGACGCGCTCGTCGGAGGTACCGCCACGACGATTACATGGACCGCCACGGACGTCGACGGAATCAGGCCCGATTCGATTTCTCTGTACTACTCGCTAGACGGAGAAATTTCTTGGACTCTGATCGCGGGCGGCGAATCGAACGACGGAAGCTACGTTTGGAACTCGCCCGCCATCGACACCGCCCGTGCCCGCATCCGCGTGGCCGCCTACGATCTGCTGGGAAACCAAGGATATGGAGGCTCTAACTCCGATTTCGCTCTCGACACGACTGCGCCTGTCTTCGCTTCCTCCCAGATGTCCGTGAACTCGGGAGTCGCAACCACTCTGAGCAATTACGTTTCCATCACTTTTAACGTCACCGACGACGCCGCGAAGGTGAATGCTTATTGCTTGAAATACAACTCTTCGGTCGCGCCGCTCGCCGCGGATCCGTGCTGGGTCGCCATCGCACCGACGCAGAATTTCGCCCCGAATACGAATTTCCGCTTGGGCTTCGCCGGCGGCGCCTATTCCGTCTACGCTTGGGCGAAGAACGAAGCAGGCCTGATTTCTTCGTTGACCAACGCGGGAGCGGGAACTTCGGAACAGGATCTCGACTCGGTCACCTTCACCCCCGTCCCCCCTCCAGTTCTGTCTGGCGTGACCGCGTCGTCCTCCGACGTTGCGATCAACCTCGCGGCTCCGCTGGGCAGTACCGTGTACATAAAATGGGACGCGAGCAGTGCGGGAACGCTCACAGCCACTCCGATTTCGATTTTTTATACCACGGATGATTCGAACTATACTCCGATCGTCGCGAATATTGCGAACACCCAAGGCGCGGGCTGCACGCTCGCAGGCACCGAAACGGGCTGTTACACCTGGACGGCGAGTTCACCCACCAGTTCTTATTACCGAATTCGGGTGGGCGCGCTCGACACGAACGGCCGCCTTTCCTATCGAAGCACCTCGGGTTTGAACGTGGGCACCACCCTCCGCGAACTCGCCGGTTCGACCGATCCGGGAACGGGTGGATCCGCCGAAGCGGCGGTGTTCACGACCCAAAATTCGTTCGGCAGTTCGCTCTTCCCCCAAAGCTTTGTCGTATCGACTGCGGGAGTCGTTTACTTCAACGACGCGAATCGCGGACTCCTCCGGATAAACCCCAGCACCGGCATCCAGGAACTTCTCGTCCCACGGTCCGGCGTGATTACTGATGGCGCCGTACCCGGGGTGGCCACTCTCCGTCGCCCCGTTCGGCTCGCGCTCGACTCCGCGGGGCGCGTGCTGATCTACGACTATGATCGCATCCGGCGCTATGATCCCGCGCTGAATACCCTGACGACGATCATCGGCGGCGGGGGCTCCACCGCCGCCGTCGAAACTCCGCTCGCCGTCCAGCTCCCTACGATTTCCGCCGCGGAGCGAGTGCAACTGCTTTTTTCGACGCCCGACGGAAAGATCTATATCCAGAATGTCCAGGCCGCGACTCTGGCGAGCGCCCCCGCCTTTCGGGTTTACGATCCCGATGCGGCCGCCGGCGCGGGAGAAGTGAGTACGCTTACTTTTTCCGGAACCGGCACGGCCTATAGTGCGGGCCAAGACATCACTCTCTGCACCGTGGATGGAATCGGCGCGAGCTACGATCCCGTCACGAGCTCCCTCACTTCGATTACCCTCGACCTTCTCCACGATACCGGCCCGTGCCCATCGGTCGACAACGGTCGGTACCGCACTTTTCTGGCGGGGAGCCCGCTGCAGGTCGCGGCACCCTATCCGGGAAACGTCAACTACGTCTCCGGTCGAACCATCGGGGGAAACGGAGCCCTCTACGAATTTAGCCGAAACGATAATCGAGTATACAAACTCGATCCGGTGACCCACAGCTTCTCTTCGATTCTCGGCAACGGAAACAATGGCAGCTGCGCCGACGGGACATTAGCCGCGAACTGCCCGATAGACGTGTCCGATGTGTACGCGGACGCGACCGGGCAGATCTACTACCTCGAGCGCGGAAGAATCCGGACGATCGACCAATCCGGACAGGTCCAGACCGTCATGGGTTCGGGATTCGCTGCGGGGGACGGAAGCCCAGCGACGTCCGCCCGACTCGGTGACGTCCACGACGTGCAAATCTGGAACGATTTAGGCACCGATAAAATCGTATTCTCCGATGCGAGCCAATTCCGCATCCGCGAATTCGCCCTCGACGGAACGATCCAAACCATCGCCGGAAACGGTTCCCACGGCTTCCCGGATACCGTGAATCCGGCTGCGTCGCAGCCGATTTCTTATAACGAAAACTCGCGGATCAATCCCGTTTTCATTCAGGTCGATCCAACCTCCGGGACCGTTTACTGCGCCGGTCGTACGGTCAGTCGATTGTCGAAGATCGACCGGGGCAGCGGACTCTGGGAAGACATCGTCGGCGGCGGCGCCGATCTTTATTATAGCGCGACCGCCGATACTAAAGCAGGGAACCAGATCAACCTCTATAGCAGCTTCATCCCCTACGTCATCGGATTCGACGGCA
The DNA here is from genome assembly GCA_964536965.1 of uncultured Bacteriovoracaceae bacterium. Classification (GTDB taxonomy): domain Bacteria; phylum Bdellovibrionota; class UBA1018; order UBA1018; family UBA1018; genus JACMQW01. The sequence goes on along the minus strand of CAZIAL010000004.1, from coordinate 65,847 downwards.
TCGGGCAACTCCTCGTTTCCAAATCGCGTTGGCTCGGCACCCAGTCGGGCGACGTATTTCTAAAGACTTATTCTACGACGACCGGGGTCCAAGCCCATGTCGCGGGCGTAACCGGTCCGTTGGGATACACGATTTCGGGAGATGGCACGCCAAGCGCGTCCACCCAGGTTTCAGAAATCCGAATGGGGGCCACCTGGGATAGCTTCTCGAGTCGATGGGTATTCGCCTCCGAACACAGCCCCTACTCGATTCGCACCCAGACGGTGGGCGGCGCCATCGGCACCGTCGCCACCTTGCCGAACCCGGCCCAGTCTTTCGCCTATCGGCACGATGCGGGCAATAATATCATCTACTACTGCAACCAGGACACTCGAGTCCTGAACAAGTACAACGTAACCACCACGACCAACACCGTTTTAAACTGGCCCATTTCGACGATGGCTTGCGCAGGACGGGGGATGATTTACAGCGCCTCCCGAAACAGCTTGATTTTCCCCTACCAACAAAACGGGATCGGGGGCGTCGCCGAGTATCTCAATCCATAGATACAGGATTGCCGACGAAAACAGAAAAATAGGTTGCACCTTTTTTCCGAAGAACGAAGATGGATCTCCCTACCCTTCCGGAGACCTCTTCTATGAAAATACTGATGAACTCGTTTTCACGCCTAGGCGCCGTCCTCGCCCTGTCGCTCGGACTTTCCACCGCCGCGACGGCGAATACACCCGGTCCATTTGGTCTCGGGATCGTGATCGGGGAACCCACCGGTCTCAGCGCGAAGCTCTGGCTCGACCAAAAACATGCCCTCGACTTCGGGCTTTCGTTCTCGTTTAACGATTACTTCCTGATTTTCTCCGACTATCTCTTCCACTTCCCCGGCGCGTTCGGTCGCTCGAGCGCGTTCGTGACGGAACTCACTCCCTACGTCGGCATCGGGGGCGTCCTCGCCTTTGCGAATGACCGGCGCCTCGATCGGGATCGCCACTTTTTCGGACGCGAGCGGGATACCCTGGGGCTTGGCGTACGCGTCCCCCTCGGTATCGAATGGATCCCGTCGAAAGCTCCCCTCGGAGTCTTCCTCGAACTCGTGCCGGGCATCGCGCTCGCTCCGGCGACCGACGCGTTCTTCGAGGGCGGCCTCGGTATCCGCTACTACTTCTAGAGCGAACCGAGCCATTCCAGCAGCCGGGACTTAGGTAATAAACCGAGCTTCTTTTCCATGCCGAGGGCTCAGCAGCAGGAAGACTTCGATTCGTCATCCGACTCTGTTTCGGGAACACAGCAGGTGTTCTCCTCTTCCACCGGTTTCTCCGCGCTGAAAACCTCGGCGTCGTTCATCGTCTGGTACGCTTCCCAGGCGAGTCCGGACGGATCCTGCACCCAAGCCTTGTTCGATTCGGCGTAACAGCACGTCGTTTCCCCTTCGTCGAATACGCCGAGATCCGCCTTTTTCAGCCGCTCCGTGATTTCGGAAAGCTCTTCCGCGCTCTCGACCTGAATCCCGACATGATCGACTCCAGATTCCTGGGGGCGCGTCGAAATCGCGAAATTGATCCGCGGATCTTCTAGCATCCATTTCGCGTAATCTTCTTTCAGTTTCGCTGGACGTTGCCCGAAAAGCGTCGAGTAGAACTGGACCGAGGCCTGTAGATCCTTCACACCGACATGGACATGAAACCTTTTCATCTCAGCACTCCTTTTCGTTGCAGGATTTCGACTTGGACTTCGCTTTCGACCGCGACGCTTTTTCTTTCGCGCAGCAGTTCTTCGCCAGAAAACCGATGAGATCCTCGATCAGGTCGGTTTGCGCGAAATAGGTGATCGACCGCCCCTCTTTCCGAGAGGTCACCAGGCCCGCCCGGGCCATGTGGGAAAGGTGGAAGGAAAGCGTATTGTCGGGGATCTCCAGGTCCGCGGCGATTTTCCCCGGCACCAGGCCATCTCGACCGTATTCAATCAGAAGCTTAAAGACCCGCAGCCGTGTTTCCTGGGAGAGCGATGAGAAGGCTTCGAGCGCGGTATATACTTCCATATTTCTAGAATAATAGAACAATATGAATCCGTCAAGACCGCGGCCAGAAAAAAAAGGGGGGCGGATTTACCGCTCCCCCTCCTCGTTCATGTTTAGGCCACCGACAGGTGGGGGCTACCCCGCCTCCCGATACCTGACCACGAGCGCCTGGATCGCGGTCCGGGCCGCTTTCACCGCTTGTTCATGCAAAGGCTTTTCCTCGAAAACACCGACCGTATACGAGGTTGTTTCCTGGGTCTCTTCGCCCTTCGCGTTGACGTCCACCCAGAACGGATCCTCGTCCGTTCCGTTATAGAGTCGAAACTTCACGACGGCGACCGAAGCCAGATCCCCGCTCGCGACGAGCTTCTTCAGGAAACTCTGATTCTCGAGGCGCACTTCGACCGTCGCGGTCGCCAGGGCATCGACTCCCAAGGCCTGCAGAAGCTCCCGTCGTTTCGTCATATCCATTTTCTGGATCGAAAATGGGTCGAGAATTCCGCTGTCCGTGTAGCAGCGGAATCCGTCCGGGGTCGGGTGCTTGAGCTGGAAGCCTTTGGTGTAGGTCTCGTACACTTCGCGATAAACCGCGTTCGAAGTCACGGTCGAAGAAGGAATCACCTTCCACTTCATATCTTCCGCGAGCGTCCGCCCCAGGTCTTTCAGCACCTCCGCCGCGCTCGTCGTGTTTTCACAACCTGCGACGCGAAGTCCCCCGTCCGATGGGGTTTCCGTCCCGAGTACGACTCCGGCGAGCGACGGCGGCATCTGCTGCTGGAGATCGAATCCGACGAGCGAAACTTGCTTCACTTCCCCGACCTTCGCCTTGTCCACGCTCATCGTGGAACATCCCGAGACGAAGAAGAGACAGGCTCCGGCACCAAAAGCCGAAACGAGAGAATTCGCCGGTCTCATTGGCCGCTCCCGACTCGAGGCGCGGAGGTATAACGAACGAACGCTGTCGTCATCGCCACTCCGGTCGCCGACAGCGCGGCCTCGCGGCGGAGCCGGATTTCGACGCTTCCGTCAGCCAGTCGATAAACGCGGTACTCGGTCACGTCCTGGAGTCCGAGCAGCTGTGCCGGGGAAATCGGGGTCCGTTCTCCCGAGGTATTGGTCATCAGCATCATGCCGGGAGAGCCGTCGAAAAGTTCGAGCGCATAGCCATGCACCACGGAATCGAATCCCGTACCCGTGCGGTCGATCGTCACGGGAAGATTCATATTCACCTCGGCGGAATACCCCGGAAGCCGCGGACTGGAGTTCGAACATTTCCAGGTCGGCGAAGTCCCGCTCGCATCGACGACATGCCCTTGGGCGATCACCTGCCCCGACTCGGCGATCTGGAAGTAGGTTTCCGCGACCGCATATCGAAGATCGCCGTTCGCCAATACCTCGTCGAAGCTCGTGACCGTCCCCGCCCCCTCGATCGAAATCGGTGCGTAATTCGCCGGACAATGGCTCGACGCCGGAGGGTTGGTTTGGAAGAGCGAACCGAAGTCGGCGCCTTCCTGTTTTGCGCTACATGCGGCTAGAACCAAAAACATCGGGACCAACAGAATAGAACTCGGATTTTTTCGCATAGAATCTCCTCTGCTCACGTCTTAAGCCGAAGCGCCTCCGGGCACGACGCACGCAAAGGATAGGGCGGAACGAAAGAGTTGCGCCCGCAGTCTAGATCCCGGTCCGATCCCGGCTCAGCTCGCGACGCCGAGAATGGCGAAAATCCGCGCTTCATTCATGCGGAGAGCGCGCTCGAATCCGAAATCGCTTTCGGTGGCGAAGACCACCGCGATGCCGGTGAGGATGGCCTGGATTTCGGCTGCGGCCTCTTCGGCGGATACGCCCGATGCGAGGCGGAAGTCGCCGTTTTCGATGCCCCGATAGATCATGAGCCGGATTCTTTCGCGACCCACCTTTCGGATGGCATCATTCATTTTTCGGAAGGGACCCATATGGGTCGCGCGATAGTAGAAGTAAAGCCATAGCGTCATGTGGGCGGGGAAATCACGAACCCAGGTCAGCGGAGCTGCGATATATTCTTTCATTTCCAGCCGCGGATGGTCGGGGTGGTTTTTCGCGCCCCGGAGACTGTATTCTCTCAGCCCCTCGAGCGCTTTTTCGATCACCGCGACATGGAGGGTCTCCAGGTCGGGGAAATAGTAATGGATCAGGGGCGGATCGATGCGGGCGCGTTTCGCGACCTCGGCCATGCGGGTACCTGGTACGCCCTTTTCCCCGAAGCATTCGAGCGCGGCAGCGATGATTCGCGCGCGGCGGTCGAGGGGCTGGCCCGCCGACGTTTTCCCCAGCCCCGGCTTCGATTTCCGGAGAGATCCTTTCCGATTTCCCATCTTTTTAGTTTAATTCATATTTTTTTTAATTAAATTAAAATAGCACTTTCTCGGTATGCAGCAATGCGTTATAGACCTCCCCTATGACGGCGTTCGAATATCGCGACTATAAGCAGTTCCTTCGTGAATATGTGCGTTCCCAGCGGAGAAAGCGGCCCGCTTTCACGCTGACCCGCCTGGCGTCGAACCTGGGCATCCAGCCGACCTACCTGTCCCGGGTTCTGAACGACGAACAATCCCATTTCTCCGAGGATCAGCTCTTCCGGGTCATGTCCCAGATCGGCCTGCCGACGGCCGAGAAGGAATATGTGATGATGCTTCGGAGCCTCCAAGTGACGGGCCTGGAAGAGCGGAAACGCGCGATCGAGCGGCAGCTGTTGGCCCTGCAGCGCGCTCGGGACTATGCCGACCTCCCGGCCATTCGCCGGGAACTCGAAAAAATCGTCGAAGTCCTGCGGAACTGGGAGGGAAGCGAAGAAACCTCCGGGGGCGCCAAAGAACTGGCGAATCGACCGCAGTAGTTCCGCGCGGCTCTCAGAAAACCTCGCCACCCTCCGATAAGCAGAGAATGGCTCGGCTCTCCCCTCCACTACTGTCCGCGATCGTCGCGCTCGGACTTTTGGTCCATTCGAGTGCGCGAGCGGATACCGTGATCCATACCGTCTACGCGGCCTCGGCGCTATCGAAGGGCGGGCTCCAGCTCGAATGGCGACAAGGCCCGACAGGTTGGCAAAGCGTGAACTCCCTCCGGCATCACGAGTTTGTGGGAGAATGTTCGACGCTACTCGCCCACCAGCAAATGTTCGCCCTTCGCGAGATGGCGAAACGCGGAATCCTTTCCGAAGCCCAGGTCATGGAATACGCCGAACTCGGATCGAATCTCGCGCCGAAACAAATCAGCTTTTTCGAACACTCCATCGGCGGGCATACCGAAGCGACGCTCTGGAGCGTGAGCGGACAGGACTACGACGGCGCCGTCCGCGCGCGGATCCTCCCTTGGATGCTCGAGCCGAAATGGAAAAATCTCGCGAGCGAAGTCGATCGAAAGAAGTATCCCTTCCTTTGGGAATGGGGACGGGCGGCCCAGGTGGAAGAAGGCGACATTAACACGCTCCTCGACTTCGCGACCCAGAAAGCCTACCGCGAGGTGAAAACGCTGGGAGGACGGATCGAGGACGCTTACGTCATGCTCCATGCGATCAGCCCGGCCCATACGCTGAGCTATCTCAAGCGATTTCCGGGCACCCAGTTCTCGAAGAACGCCGTTCGCGACGGCGACTCGATACTGATGATTCCGCTGGCGCAGATCCTGAAAACGCATTCCCTCGAAAAAAGCTCCCCACTCATTCGCGAGCTGAAGAGCATCATCGGCGATGCCCGCTTCACCGACGACATCATCGTGGACCTGATCGAATCCTTCCGAGGCACGCTCTGGCTCGAAGCGAACTGGATGGGAGTGAATGGACCGTCCCCCTTTCCTATCCTGATCCAGGACTTTTCCCCGTGGGGAGTGAATTCCGTCCATGCCCAGCTCCGCGGCGCGGGGATCTCCGAGTCACGCTCGAAAGCCGCGATGGAAAGGCTCCTCGCCATGCCGCTGACGAAGCGACTTCGGCAGGCGAAACGTTACATCGACGCGAGTGAACCGAAGGGCGCCGCGATTCTCAGCGCCCAGGCGCATGCGATCGAAGTCACCGGACTGGACCCCGCGCAACTCGCGCAGGATCCGCAGTACCTCCACCGTGTTCTGTTTGGCGTGGCCGCGGCGACGGTCACGCAGGCAAGGGTCGTCCTCGGAGGAGCGTCGATTAAGGACATCTGGCATCGGCTGATCACGACGAACGCGCCGATCGCGCTGGCGACACGGAATCCCGAGGTTTCCGCAGCGATTCGAAAACTCCGTCCCGATTCGACGAAGAACTGGGTCACCGAATCGGCTGACCACGCTCCGCAAGAGTTCCGCGACGCCCTCGGCGACGACTGGGGCACCACGACCGACGTCCACTTTTTCACGTTCGGGCGGATTCTCCAGATGACGATGGAAGATCCGAGTCTCGACGCCGTATTTAACTCATCCCACTCCCGACTGATCCGCGGAAAACATCAGACCGAATATTCGCTGATGGATCCGGATCTCTATTAAGGGAATCTTCATTCCAGGCGGGCGTTCTTCCTCGGAAAACTAGGTATGCGGGTTGCAATTCACCCGGGTGAACAATTCTTCACACCTAACCCAAGGAGATCCCTCATGAACCAAACCCAAACCCAACGCCGCTCGAAATCGAAAATCTCGGCGAAGAAATTTCTGAAGCAGGGCGATACCACCGAAGGCCAGATGACCGCGCGGGTGGAAAATCAGACCGGCAAGATTCCATCCATGGCCTGGCTCGGCCTCGCGGTAGGCAGCATGGCCGCTTCGGCCGTCATTCTCGCCACCTCGCAGAAGAAAGAGTATGCGAACTTCGTCGGCCTCTGGGCTCCGAGCTTTTTGCTCATCGGCATCTACAACAAGCTCGTGAAACTGGAAGGAAACGATTACACGACGGCCGGCGGCGGTTCGAAGCGGATCGTCCACTAAGCGTACGTCGCCGTAGAGCGGATTCATCGACCTCGGTCGGGCGGGCAGGGACGCCACCCTCCGAGGTCGATGCCGCTCACGCCGTCCGATCCCCATTGCGGTCCTCCCCTTTCCTTGCTGTAATTCGGGCATGGAAAACTTCAGCTTTTCGGACCCCTGGTTCTGGGCCATTCTCGGCGTGGTCCTCCTGGTTATCGAGGTGTTCACACAGGTGATCATCATGCTCTTCTACGGAGCGGCCTCTCTACTCGTCGCGATCGCCGCCTGGCAGTTCGGACTCTCCGCCTTTACCCACCAAATTCTCGCCTTTTCCATCGTCGGCACGCTCGGGCTGCTCGCGTTCCGAAAACGAATTCTTGCGAACTTCCAGAAGGGCGCTCCCGACTACCAGATCGACCAGAATCAGTCGGTCACGCTCGAATCGGCGATCCCGGCCCGCGGCGAGGGCAGAGTCTCCTACCAGGGAACGCCCTGGTCCGCGATCAACGAATCCGACGCGACTTTGGCCGTGGGCGCCCGCGCCAGCATCGTCCGCATCGAAGGCAATAAGATTTTCATCAAACCAGCCGCCCGATAAGCGCGGCTCCACTTCCCCTCTGTTCGCTAAGGAAACCTCGTCATGGATATCTCGACCCTCTTCTCGCTTCTCGTCGGCGGATTCTTCGTCATCACCGTCTTTCGCGCCGTCCGCATCGTACCCCAGCAGGAAATCTTCGTCGTCGAGCGCCTCGGGAAATTCCACCGCATCCTCGAAGCGGGCCTCCACGTCGTCATTCCGTTCGTGGACAACATCCGCATCAAACATAATATGAAGGAGTTCGTTCTCGATATCCCAGCCCAGGTCTGCATCACCAAGGACAACGTCTCGGTGAATATCGACGGCGTCCTCTTCTTTCGCGTCGTGGATGCGGTGAAAGCCAGCTACGGCATATCCAACTACGAACTCGCCATTGTCCAGCTCGCCCAGACGGCGCTCCGGAGCGAGATCGGAAAACTCGACCTCGACCGCAGTTTCGAGGAACGCGAAAAGATCAACAACGCGGTCATCATGGCCGTCGACCATGCGACGGATCCCTGGGGCGTGAAAGTCCTTCGCTACGAAATCAAATCGATCACCCCTCCTCGCGATGTCCTCGACGCCATGGAAAAGCAAATGCGCGCCGAACGCGAGAAACGAGCCAAGATTCTCGAATCGGAAGCAGATCGCGACTCGAAGATCAACCGTGCCGAAGGGGTGAAGCAGGAAACGATCAAAAACTCCGAAGCCGATAAACTCAAACAGATCAACGAAGCCGACGGGAAGGCCGCGGCGATCCTCGCGGTCGCGAACGCGACGGCCGAAGGTTTACGTTCGGTGGCGAACGCCCTGAACTCGCCGGGCGGCGATCAGGCGGCGAAACTCCGCGTGGCCGAAGAATACGTGAAGCAGCTCGGCACGCTCGCCACGGAAGCCCGGACGATCATCGTTCCGGCGAACATCGGCGATCCCCACAGCATCATCGCCTCCGCCTACTCGGTTTTCGAAAACCTGCGGACGCCGGCGAATCAGCCCTTGCCGCCGCGCTAAATTTCGGCCCAGACCGAGAGCCCGCTCTCCGGCCGCTCTTCCGATGCGCTCCGGACGGGGAACTCGCCCCAGCCGTCGGCGCCGACTTCCACGGCAACCGAGTGATTTCCCATCAGCTCGCGAAACCTCCGAATGTTCGCCGCGCCGGACTTCCGGCCGACGAACATTCGCTTGCGCGCGTTCTTCGGGAGGGAGAAGGAGTCGGTGACGACCACGGCCAGCGCCTTGGGATGGGCGCGATTTCCCGCGCGAGTCCATCCGACGACGTCCCGATCGTCGAAGTAATCGATCTGCTTCCCGTGCGCGTACCTGAGTCGCGCCTTGAGAAGTTTGCGAATCGCCGTGCCGTGGCCCCCGCGATAGTCGAGGTCGAAAACGCAGGGAAACCCGTCCCTTCGGAGCAGGATCAGCGCATAGGCCGATGGCTTGAACCAGCTTTCCGCCTGCCGCGTCCGCTTCGGCGCGAACCGATAAGTGTCGTGGTTTTCGACGAAAGTGACGGAACGAGTCGGGTCGAATTCGGTGAAGGTCCCATGAAAGAGGGACCCGAGATCGTAGGCGCCCCGAGCCGCGGCCGCGCTCTTGAGTCGATCGTGCAGACCGAAATCGAAGAGGGAGACCACCCCTTCGGTCTTCTGGACGTAATTCTTCAGCACCGAGAGATCCGAATGCCAGTACTCGGCGACCGCGAAGACATTTCGTTTCGCGCCCTGCACCCAGCGGACCCAGTCCCGGACGAATTCGAACTGCATATGCTTCACGGCATCGATGCGAAAGCCATCGACCTGGGTTTCACGAATGTACCAGTCTCCCCACTGCAGAAGATGCTTCCGCACCTCGGGGTTCTGGAAATCGACATCGTTGAACATGAGGTAATCGTAGTTTCCGTTTTCGCGATCGACCTCCCAGCCCCAGCCCGTGTGACCGCTGCGGCTCAGCCTGTAGATACTACCGCGCTCATCGCGATTCTTCGCGAAATCCACGCCGCTGAAATGTTCCCAGTTCCACTGGAACTTCGAGTACCTGCCGGCGCGCTCCTTAAAGAGAAATTTCGTCCAGGCCTCGATTTCGATCTCTTCGCCGAGGACATGATTCCGATTCTTCGGATCCACCCGAACGGCGCGCCCGCGTTCGATCGCGTCCGCGCCGCCGACGTGATTCATCACGACATCCGAAATCACATAAAGCCCCGCGCGGTGGGCGGCCTTGATCGCGCGCAGATACTGCTTCTTCGTCCCGTACTTCGTCCGCACCGAGCCGCGCTGGTTGAACTCGCCGAGATCATAATGGTCGTAGGGAGCGTACCCGACATCGCTCGGACCGTACGCGCCCTTCGTGGCCGGCGGAAGCCACACGGCGGAAAACCCCGCCTGAAACAGTCCTTCCGATTCGTCCGCGAGCTGGTTCCAGTGCAAGCCATCGTCCGGCAGATTCCAGTGGAAGTACTGGAGCATGACTCCGTTTAAATCCGCGTGCGCGATGGCGGGAAAACCGACCCCCCAAGCGCACAAACCCAGTGCGGTCCCGATGCGCGAAAGGAAATTTTTCATGAATTTCGGTTACCACAGCCGTCCAAAACCGCCGCCATGGAATCTCCGCCGGGACTTCTCCGCGATTGATTCTCGGAACCGGTTAAGAGACCCTTCGACGATGCACGTTAAATCCATCCTTTACCCGCTCTTCGCCCAGGTCGGCCTGACGTTCATCGTCTGGGGGTGGTTGATCTATTCACGAGTCTCCTTCATCGTTCGGAATCGGATCCGGCCCCAGTCGCTGGCGGATGGCGCCGACGCGGAGCGAATCCTGAAGGACGTCGCGAACCCCAACGACAATTTCGAGAACCTCTTTGAGATGCCGGTGCTCTTTTACGTCGCCATCCTTCTGATCTTGGTGACGAACGCGACGGACCCCTTCTACCTTGCCGCAGCATGGTTTTTCGTCCTGTTTCGGATCCTCCATAGTCTGATCCACTGCACGACGAACCACGTCCGCTCGCGAGCGATGACTTATGCCATCGGATCGCTCTCGCTCTGGGTGATCTGGGCACGCCTCGCGTATCGAACTCTCGTCCTGTAGACGCAAGCTTCGTTGTCATTTCTCGCGGACCGCGATAACTTCGCGCCTTCCCCAGATCCGAATGACCCCATGTTGAAGCTCCATTTGCCTGTCTTCACTTTCGTACTTCTCGCCAGCCTGATGACCCCTTCGGACGGGATTTCGGCGGAATCCCCTCCTTCAGGGATTCCTCCCGGCTTTCGCCTGACCCTCCGCACGGTCCTCGAAAAATCGCGGAAGTCGGCCGCCGTGTATCGGGCCGTGGACGCAAGCCAGCTCTCGCTCGATGCAAATTACTTCCAAGCGATGGCTCCCCTCGCCTCGCGCCTGAATTTCGGAATGCGCAAACTCGACGACCGCTTCGAGCCTTCGAATCCGTTCGCGCCGAATCGGAACACTTCCACGACTTACTTCCTCGGATACCAGCAGGGGCTGCAATGGACCGGAACCCGCCTAGGCGTGGAACTCCAGCACAGCAATACGTCCCTGAATTTTCCGGGCACGGCGATCGCGCCGTATTACGAATCTCGCGTCATCCTTTCCGCTCGTCAGAGCCTTCTCCGCGGACTGTGGTACGGAGCGGATCGCTTGCGCCTTTCCGCCGGAGAAACGGGCCGCACGGCGAACGAACTCGCTTATCGATCGGAACTGGATCGCACGACCCTCGGCGCGATCGAATCCTATTACCGCGCGTGGCTTGGACAGGCCGATGTCCGAGCCGCAGAAAACAACCTGAAGAACAAGAACGACCTGCTGGCCGTCACGCGAATTCGTTCCCGCCGGGGCACGGCCGAGCGCCCGGACGTGCTGCAGTCCGAATCCGCACTGAAGGCTTCCGAAAACGAGACTGAAGAAGCGAAACGAATCCTGGGCGACGTCTGGCGAGGGCTGATCATCTCTCTCGATCTTCCCCGCGAGCTCCTCGCCGTGGACCCGATGACCGTTCCGGTGGACCTCGATTCTCCGATGGACCTCGCCCGCGCGCGCTGCCAGGCCTACGCGAAAGAGTCCGGTCGCGGTACCGAATCCCTGCGCAAGAAAGCCGCGGACGCCCAGGCGAAGGGACTCGAAGCCACGGCCGCGAGCCTCCGGGCCGAAGAGGGCTTCGATATCGTGCTGAACGGGACCTATGGAGCGAACGGGATCGACGGAATTTCGCGCGCGGAAACGGGGCGGACGGTCGGACAGCGCACCTTTCCCGCCTGGAGCGTGGAGCTGGCGGCGGAAATTCCGATCGGACCTTCCTCCGTGAAAGGCGACGCCCAGCTCGCGGCGACCCAGGCCGTTCGCGCGCGCGCGGTGGCGGATCGTGAACGGGACCAGGAGAAGGTGCTGAAGACGAATCGCTGCATCGGCCTCGAAACCAAGGAACAGGCCCACCGGAGAGCCCGGGACATTTTCAATCTCCAGTCCGAACGTCTTCGCCTGGAGGAAAGCCGATTTCGCATCGGACGATCGGGCCTTACCCAGGTGGTCATCGCCTCGGATGATCGCGTCGCGGCCGAGCATTCGCTGCAGCGCTCGGAAGTGGAGCGCCGGCTCGCGGCCTGGCAGGTCCTCGAGACCGAAGGCGGTCTTTATGAACTCGGAACGGGTCAGCCCGGGGGCGAGGCGAAGCCATGAACGCCCTAATCGCCTATTTCGTCCGGCAAAAACTTTTCGGCAATCTCCTGACCTTATTCGTCGTCGTCGTCGGTCTTGCTTCGACTTTCCTGATTCGCCGCGAAGTATTCCCGAACGTGAACTTCGACATTCTCTCGATCTCCACCGTATTTCCCGGTTCGTCGCCCGAAGAAGTCGAAAAACTGGTGACGAACCCCCTGGAACAGGATCTGCGCGAAGTCGATGGCATTAAAAAAATGCGATCGGTTTCCGTCGAAGGAATGAGCGAAATCATTCTCCAGCTCGACCCCGATCAGACGACCGAAACGGAAGCGAAAGCGGACGTCCAGGATATCCTGGATTTGTTCGACGCTCCGTCCGGCGCGGAAGATCCGAAGGCCGTCGCGGTGAAGAGCACGCTCACCCCGATCGTAGAGGTCTCCCTCCGAAGCACGCTTGATCCGGTCGAGTTTCGGGCGATCGCCCGCGCGCTCGAAAAAGAAATCGAAAAACTTCCGGGCGTCGCGAAGGTCTCTCCCCTCGGAATCCGCGACCTCGAAGTGAAGGTCGAGGCGGATCCGTCGAAGCTGGCTCGCTATCGTCTCTCCCTGGACGAGGTCGTCCAGGCGCTGGACGGGGAAAACGTATCGGTCCCCGCCGGAACTCTCGAGGCGAAGAATCCTACCATCGACGAGAAGGAAAAACTCGTGCGGACCGTCGGCGAATTCAAGAACGCGGACGAGGTCGCGCGCACCGTGATCCGTGCGAACGACTTCGGCCGCCCCATCCGCGTCGCCGACGTCGCCCACGTCCAGTACGGACTCGAAAAAGCCAAAACGCTCAGCCGGACGAACGGCGCGCCGTCGATCAGCCTTACCGTCCTGAAGAAGGAACGCGCCGACGCGATCAAGGTCGTCGACGTCGTGAAGGCCCACATGGCGAAAGAAAGGGATCGGCTGGGAAAACTGGGCGTGGAGTACACGCTCGTGAACGACATGTCGGAATACATCGACCGCCGGATCGGAATCCTTTCCGGAAATCTGATGGTGGGCCTCGTGCTCGTGCTGATCGTTCTCACGCTGATTCTTCGCTTCCGAATGGCGATGATCGTCTCGCTCGGGATTCCGTTTTCTTTCCTCGGCGGCATGATCCTGTTCCACTACCTCGGATTCAGCCTGAATTTGATCTCCTTGCTCGGCTTCATCATCGTTTCCGGAATGCTCGTCGATGACGCGATCGTCGTAATGGATGCGGCCGCCCGTCGGATGGAGCAAGGCGACTCTCCGGAGGACGCCGCTCGCAAGGGCACCCAGGAAATCTGGAAAGCGGTGACCGCATCCGTTCTCACCACGACCATGGCGTTCCTTCCGATGCTCTTTATGAGCGGTATTTTCGGAAAATTCGTACGGCAGATCCCGGTCGGCGTCATCCTCGCCTTGGCCGCTTCCCTTTTCGAGGCGTTCTTCATCCTGCCACAGCACATCGCCCATTTCGTCCGACGGAAAGACGTCCTTCCGAGCGTGACTGAACTGCGAGGAATCGGGCGATTCGGAGAATGGTTCAAGCGGACGTGGGATCACCGGATCACCCCTGCTTATGCTCGCGTCCTGACGAAACTCGTCCTGAATAAATGGAAGACCGTCGGCGCGGCCGGACTCCTTTTCGTGGTCAGTATCGGGGTCGCGTCGACCATGCGCTTCGTCCTGTTTCCTCCGGAAGGAATCGAGATTTTCTTCGTCCGGCTGACGGCGCCGACGAGTGCCAGCCTCGAAACCACCCAAGCCTATCTCATCGACATCGAAAAACAGCTCCAGACCCTGCCGAAGAACGAGCTGAAGGATTACGTCACTTTCGTTGGAGTCCAGCAAGAGGAACCCAACGATCCGAATACGCGCCGAGGAAGCCATGTCGGGCAAATCGCGGTTTACCTGCATCCGGAAGAGAACCGCACCCGGACCGCGGCCGAGATCATCGAGGCGATGAAGAAGCAAGTCGCGAAGCCGGCGGAGATCGTCGCGCTGACCTTCGAACGCGCGGGGGGAGGCCCGCCGGTCGGGAAGCCGATCAGCGTCGCGGTTCGGGGGAATACTTTCGAGGAGATCCTTCCCGCGGTGCACGCCCTCGAGGAGAAAGTGCGATCCCTTCCCGGTGCGCTCGACATCATGAACTCTTACGCCGAAGGGAAGGAAGAGATCCGGCTGATCGTCGACGGGAGCGAGGCACGGGCCGCGCAGCTCTCGGTCGCCCAGATCGGAAATACCGTTCGCGCCGCCTTCGACGGAATCGTCGCGACTTCCATCCGCAGCCTCGACGATGAAGTGGACGTTCGCGTCTCATTTCCGAAAAGTGACCGTGCCGACGAAGACTCGTTTTCCCGGATCCTCGTGCCGAACGCCCAGGGCAACCTCGTGCCCCTCTCGCGCGTCGCGAAGCTGAAAAGCCATCGCGGGGTGACGTCTTACGAGCATGAGAACAACGAACGCGAAGTCCGGGTGCTCGGAGAGATCGATACGAGCCTTTCGTCCGCGACCCAGATGAGCGCGAAAATCGCGGAGTTCTTTCCCGAACTACGGACCCGGTTTCCGAACGTGAGTTTCGCCTTCGGAGGCGAAGACGAAGATACGCAGGAGTCCCTTCAGTCCATGATTCGCGCGTTCGGAATCGCGGCACTCGGCATTCTTTTCATTCTCATTCTGACCTTCGGGTCGATTCTCCAGCCTTTGCTCGTCCTGGCTTCCATCCCGTTCGGGATCATCGGCGTGATCTGGGCGTTCTTCATCCATCAGCTTCCCCTCAGCTTCATGGGCATGCTCGGAATCATCGCCCTCGCGGGCGTGATCGTGAACAATGCGATCGTCTTCATTGACGCGGTAAACCAGGAACGCGCCGAAGGAAAAGCGGGTCCCGAAAGCATCGTACGCGCCGCTTCCACGCGTTTGCGTCCGATCTTCCTGACCACGTTTACGACGGTTTGTGGGCTTATGCCGACGGCCTACGGGATCGGAGGGATCGATAAGTTCGTCGTTCCCATCGCGATGGCACTCGGCTGGGGTCTGGTCGGCGGCTCCTTATTGACGCTTTTCGTGCTGCCTTCCGCTTTCGCCGTTTTGGACTCGTTCCAACTTCGACTGGCTCGGTTTAATATCGGGAAATGAGAAAGCTTCCTTTCGCGTTGGCCGTGCTCTCCCTCCTCCCCGCATCGCTCGCGATCGCGGACCCGGAGACGGAAAACCTGCGGATCCAGAATCTAGAGACGCTGAAAAACACGGAGTTCTGCTTTCGGAACGAATTTAAGACCAACGAAGGCGTCGCGGACATTCCCATTCCGTCCCGGAGCAAGCATATTCGATGCTCGCTCCGGCAGAATGCGAACGGGTTCACGCGAATCGGCCGCTGTCCGCGCCCCGACGATTTCACCGCGAAGGTGACCTACGGTCGCGAGGACGAACTGAAGGATCCGTCCCATAAAGAAGGCGAATTTACGGCCGACTACCTCGCCCATCTTAAGAAGAACCCGAAAGCGGCGAAAGAAGCCCCACCCACTCGTTTCCGTTTCGGCCTGAACGGCACGGATGCGCGAGGGAATTACATCAACCACCCGCTCACCCGATTCCAGAAGGAGCGCGTTCAGCTCCCGCCGCCGGGCTCGAAAGCGAAGCCGAAGAAGGTGCAGCTGAACGAGATGGCGATTAAGATCGACAGCTTCGATTTCACCGCCTTCGTTTGTTATCCGAAGAATCCGAAGGATAAGAAATATAACATCGAGAGCATGAATGTCGGTGATCTCTACGACGCGCTAAAGAGCAAGATTTCGTTCGCGGCGTTTCCGGATGAACCCGCGTCCGGCGCGGCAGGTGCGCCCACCATGGAACGTGGAAATAAAACGAAAACGCCTTCCTCGCCCAAGGCGAAGAAGGCGCTCTAGAGTCGAGGTCCGGGAAATCCTGGGGGCCTTTACTTGATTTTCCCTTTCAGCTTCGAAGCGGCGACCACCGATCGGCGAACCGCATCGATGGCGAGAACCGAGGAGCCGGTCGCCTTCGCGATCGTCGCGATATCCGCTTTCAGCTTCGGAGCGTCTTTCGCTCCCTTGCCCTTGAACTGACCCAAAAAGCTTTCGGTTTTCGTCGGATAAGCATGGGGACAGGACATTTCCACCACGCGAACCTGGGAAACTTTTCCGCTGCCCGCCTCGACCCCGACGATCCAGGTGTGGGTGCAGTTCGGCTCGTAAATTCCCTTCTGCACGAAAGCGAATTTGGTCGGTTTACCCGATCCATCCTTCGCATAAAACACGTCCAGGGGCTTTCCTTCGAACGCGAAACTTTTCTTGAAAGCCTTTTTGGTTCCTAAGGTGCCCTCGATCGCCTTGCCGAGCGGCTCGAACTCCGTGGCGAACGCGCTCATCCGCGAAAGTTCGACGACCATCGCGGCGGTCAGAAAAGTGGACTTGATGAGGGACGTTTTCTTCTTCGATTGCATGATCATTCCTCGTTCGAACGGACTGCGGTTAGGACTGCCCAAAACGTTTCTCGAAGCATCGATTGTAAACGATCTGTCCGGTCTTATCTACATATGCGAGCGACGGATCTCGCAAGACGCTCCCGAGCTTCGTCAAGATTTCGGCGCCTTCGAGACTCGCGCCCACGAAGAGCGCGGTGGAGAGTGCGTCGGCCTCGGCGGCCGATCGACCGGCATAAAATCCACTGATGATCCCGTCGGGCGCCGGCGCCCCGCGAAAACGAAAATGATTCCCCTGCTCGAGTACCCCGGAAACGCCGATGGCAAGGGACTCGTCCGAACGGAGAGCGAGCGCCTGGCCTCGATAGTCCCCATCGGCGTCGCGGTCCCAGGCCCACTGGATTTCCCAGGGCCCGCCTCCGGCGTTGCCGCCGCGAAGAATCCAACTCGATCCACCGCAGTTCAGCCGGTAGTCGAGAAAGCCGTGCCGCTCGAGCAGGAGGCGTACATGGTCGAGCGCATAACCTTTTCCAATCGCACCGAATCCGATGCGGAGTCCGTCCGCTCGCTTGCGCACGCGATCCCTTTCGATTTCGAGATCGCCCTCGCTGAATTCCCCTTCCGATTTCGCGAAAGGCGAAAAGTAACCGGCGGATTCCTTCTGGAGCCGAAGGGACTGCGCGAGAATGCGCTGGAAATGGGGAGTGAGCGCGACCCACTCGCCGACGCCAGCGTCGTTCAGCCACCGAACTGGGGAAGGGTCGCGAAATTCGGTGAGCTCGTCTTCGATGGAATCGACCGCCGCATGCGCTTCGAGGAGCACCGAGTCTCCCGCGCGGAGAGTCCGATCATCGACCACGACCTCGAAATGGAAATCCGTGGCCATATGTCGTTTTGAAACTGTCAGGAGAGATCGTTCGCTCATAGAAACCAAAGTTAAGAGGCTGCTTGAGCGGATTCTCTATTACTGTTCCAGCGTGATCCAGTTGATAATGGTATCGACCTGCGCGTCGTTCAGCGCCTGGTTCGGATGGTTCGGCACCCGGAACCGAGGAGCCTGAATCAGGCGAGAGGCGATCGGAGTGTTCAGATCCGAGCGCTGCAAGGACTGCAGGCACCGATTGGTCGCGTCCGCCGCAAGCGTCCAGCGGCCCGATCCGGACCCTCCGGCGTTGTGGCAGCCCGTGCAAGCGTTCAGGATCGGATTCACCGTATTGTTGAAGACCGCCTGGGCTTTGCACGTCGGTGCGTTCGTCACTTCGAGCGCCTGGAATCCGAAGGCGTAGAAGAGGCCGTCGGATTTCGACATCAGCGCTTCGCCGAAGGAAAGCTGGGTCGTCGCATTCGGATAGATGACCGCGTCGACGTCGCTAAACGCCGCGCCGACGTCCGGGAGGAAGTCCTGGGGATTGGTCGGGTCGACGTTCGCATCCTGGCTCTGGAAAATCCGGATTCCGCGGACCAGGATATAGCTGCCGGAGTTGTTCTGGAGCCGAACCGTGAAGATTCGCGCCGTGTTCGCCACCGCGGCGTACGGATCCTGGAGGTTGATCATGAGGCTCACCCCGCCGAACGCGCCGCCGCGGCCGGCGAGCGAGATCAGTCGGTTGTTTCCGCCCGTGCCGTTCATCTGCTGGACCGGAGTCATGAAGACCGGCGGCGTGCCGAGATCGACGGGAGGATTCGCCGGCTGGGCTCCGGGACCGGCGGGGCCAGGCCCGCCGCCGCTACCGCCGAGCGCGACTTCGACGCGCGCCCAGGTTTCGATTGCGGAAGTCCAGTCGGAACGAGACGCGGTCGAGCAGCCCCCGCAGTGGCCATCCTGCGATTTCGAGATGATCGCGGAAGATGCGGGATTCGTTTTATTCAACCGAGAGATCGCGGCTTCGTAAGCGATCTCGATCACCGAAGACCCGAGGGTCGGAGCCTGGGTCGTATGGCAGGCGGTACACTGAGAATCGGAGATGAGTGGGGCCACCACCGTACGGAAAGCTTCCAGACCGCTGGAGAGGTCCGATACATCGGTGCGAATCGGATAGACCGCCATAGCGGCGTCTTCCAACTTACCGCCGCCGATCATGGTCATAGGTACGCAGGCCGTGAGCGCGAACGCCCACCCGATTACCGCTAATTTTAGGAAATTTTTCCGCATAACGTTCCCCTTAAGTCACCGTCAGAACCGCGATGGGCCATCAGGTCCGCAACAGACTGAGCGAGCGAAGCTGGGCGACGCCGCCCGGCAGGAG
This sequence comes from uncultured Bacteriovoracaceae bacterium, assembly GCA_964536965.1. Classification (GTDB taxonomy): domain Bacteria; phylum Bdellovibrionota; class UBA1018; order UBA1018; family UBA1018; genus JACMQW01. The sequence goes on along the minus strand of CAZIAL010000004.1, from coordinate 46,973 downwards.
GTTCAGCCCTCCGTTGATCGCCGCCAAGAACTCCGTTTCGCTCGGCTGTCCATTTACGACCAGCCCCGAGAGCAGGGCGAAGGTGTAAAGGATCGCGACGCTCGGCATTTCCCGGCGCGAAGCGAAAACGTTGTCCCGCTGAGCGGCTTCCGAAACCGCGAGGGCTCCGAAACGTCCGCCGAGTTTAAAGACTGGCTTCGCCGCGGCGGCGCCCGCCCCTTGGACGTGGATCATGAGCGTGATGTTCTTCGAACCGGCGTCGCCGTTCGCGACCGTGTTCTGGGCTTGGTCGTTGAATCCGATCCCACCGTCGGTGTTGATCATCATCACGCCGTTGGTCTGGCGAAGGATATGGTTCGCGGCCCAGACCAGGATCATCCGCGCGACGAAAGCGTGGCGCTCCTGGCGCTGCACCGCCGGCGAGTTCAGGTGGTAGTCGAATCCGCCGAAGGTCATGTTCACGGCGCCGAAGTTCTGCTTCGTGAGCGCGTCCGTGAGCGTGACGATCCGCTTGAATTCGGCCGGAAGGTTGGCGTAGTTCATCCGCAGACCGTTCGCAGGATCGAGGACCGCGGCGTTCACCGGGCGGGTCGGATCCAGCGCGTCGGCGGCATAGACGGGATCGAACTTCACCTTCGCGGCGTCGAGTCCCGCCATCATATTCTTCACGAAGTCGGCCGAGCCGACTTTTCCACCGAGTTTACCCGACTGCTCTTTCGTCAGTTTGTCCACGGCCGCTTTCAGCGACTCGCCCTGGCGAGAGTCGTTCAGCGTATTGCTCTGGAGCGTGGCGGCCGCGCCGACGTTGGCGAGGTTTCCGCCGAGCTGGAGCGTCGAGAAGTTGTTCCGCAGGCCGTCGATCGAAAGTTCCCGCGCCGGGTTACCCGCGACGTCGGCGATGACCCCTTTACGGAGACCGCAACGGTTGCCGAAGAACTTCATCACGTTCAGCGGATTCGAATCGGTGTCGTCATCGTTCGGGCAGGCGACCGCTCCGCCGGAGAGGCGTGAAAGAATCGTGGTCGTCATCGCCGCGTCGAAAAGACGCGGAATGTTCGTGCCGTTCACGGTCAGCGTTCCGCCGCCGCCGCCGCGAAGGAAGGTCGAGAACATATCGGACTGCGAAAGGGTCAGTCCCGCGATCGAAGTCGTGTCCTGGCCGCTGTTCGCGAAGGTTCCGAGCGAACGGCTGTTCCCGAGGAGCGGAGCGCCCGCGGCGTCCCAGGCGTAAACCATCGAGCTCGTCCCGTTACCGCCGGAAAGACTGACTTGGGTAAAGGTGGTTCCGAGTGGGCGCTGGTTACAGGCCAACACTTCGGCGCGGGCTGGATTCGCCCGAAGCAGCGAAAGCATTCCGGGCATGATCAGCAGGGAGCCGACGCCGGCGAATCCTTCTTTAAGGAACTGGCGTCGCTCGGGATTCAGCATGGGATCGTGCTGTTTGCCGTCGAGAAAGTCCTTAGATTGTTTGTGAATCCGAATTAGCATAAAGCCCCCTTGGTACCCGAATCTTTTTCGACTGAAACCTAAACCGCCTAAACCCTGGTTAACTATTCAAGTTCACGGGCCCCCGCCCGAAAACCTCCGGACTTACTGAACGATATGGGCCGGCGCGAGCGCCATGGCCACGCAGACCGCCTGGAAGGCCGCCGTGGTGGTATCCGCAACGTTCAGGCCCTTGCCCGCGGCCACGCCCGCCACTTCGTTCCGGAGCGTATCGAGAGCCGCCTTTTCGCCGGCGGTGATTTCGGTCCGACCCCAGAGGAGTTCGGATAACTTCGACATCGAAGCATCCCAGGCCGCCAAATTTCCGGCGGAGTTATAAGCCTGGCCGAAGTTAAAGACGCAGGCGCGTTCGCCCGCCGGAGTCGTGCCCGCGCGGTCGAGCCGGCACTTGTCGTTGCAAGCGGCGTTGTAAATCTTCGTATAGGCGAAAACCTGGTTCGCGCCCATGTTCGAAGAGACACCGATCTCCGGAAGGTTGCCCTGCGCGCTTCCGAGCACTCCGCGCACGGCGTTCGCCTGCGCGAGCGTGATCCCCATCAGATCGAGGAACTGCGAAGTCGCCGAACGGAAGTTCGGGGTGACGACGGTACCGACCGCTTCGCCGTAGCTCACCTCTTTAAAGACCGCTTCCGACTGCGCGTAGTTCGTGGATGGCGTCGCGAGGCCGTCGGAGAGATCTTTCCCCATGCCGCACCCGCCGGCGAGTAACACCGCGAGCGCTCCTCCGACCATCTTCGCTGAAAGTTTGATTTTCGAATTCATATGATCCCCCCGGATCTTCTTCCCCGAAATAAATCCCCTAAGACGAACCGATCGATTATTTACCCAGGCACTCCGGGCGAACTGCGATCATTTCGAAAATCTTGCGAAGATTTCCGGAATTTTTCAGTTCATCGACGAACTCTTGCTTCGCTTTGTCGCTCAGCAGCTGGTTCGTTCCGAGCGTGCTCAGGTTCGGATCCACCGGGCAAACAAGTTCGGCGGCTTTCTTCACCATGCACTTCTCGAGAGCGTCGAAGTGCGTAAGCGCTTCGGCCATCGAAGCGACGCCGCGACCCGAGGTCGGGCCCGAGCCGTCGTAACCGAGCGTCGCTTTCTGCGCCGCCGTGAACATCAGCTCCCAGGAGTTGTCGACCACGGCGTATCCCGCCGGATAGGTCGCCACGCCGCGAGCGTATTTCGGAACCACGGCGTTCGTCGGAACGCCCTGGGCATTCGCCGCATAGGCGACGAGGTTGCGGTCGTTCACATCCACCGTATCGAAGAAAGCGAAAGCTCCACGCATGCCGTCGATGGCGAAGTGACACGACTGGCACTCTTTGCGGAAAACGGTGAGACCCGTGCCTTCTGGATCGCGGCTGATGTCGCGACCGACCCATTTACCGATCACGTCCTGGGTGGCGCGAAGGTTTTGGTTCGGCGTGCACCAGAGCTGGTTGTAGAACTGCTGGATCGGAGCGCGGTTCGTACCCGCGAAAAGCCCGGCGCTGCCGAAGCCTTCCATCGTGAACAGTCCGGCGATTTCACTCGCAGGAACCTGCGCCGGCTGGCGAGCGCCGCCGTTCGCACCGTTCGTCGTCGACATGATCGGCTGCTGCGGAGTATTGCTCAGCACCAGACGCGTGCTCAGATCGAGATCGAGGCGGGTCGCACAAGCGAAAGGGTTTTCGTTGTTGTTACAGGTGACGCCCGTCAGATCGATGTTGTAATAATCTTTTCCCGTCAGCAGCTGCTTGATCGGGGCGCCATCGCGGACTTTGCCCATGATGTAAGCCATCCCCGGAGTCAGGTCGAGGGCCTGGTACGTCTGCGACTTCGCGTTGATCGGAGCCGCGAAGAGACGAAGGGTGTTGTTCACGAAGCCTGCGTCCGAGCTCGCCTTCGCGGCGGCATCGACGAGACGACCCGCTTTCACGTCCGCGACCATGGCCACGAAGTTGGCTTCGGTAATTTTCGGCGTCCGGCCGGCGAGGCGCTGATAAATCAGGCGCGCCTTATCGATGTGAGGTTGGTCCGGGTCAGCGGCGAATGCCACTGGCGAGGCGAGTAGGATCGCCGAGGCGAGCGCCCCGCTGATTCCAAGATTCCGCGAATTCAATGCGCCAAATACGTTTGCCAAGAAACACCCCCGTGATTCCCCAATTTCCCCACAACATACGTACAGCGACTTCTTAATAATTTACCATTCTAGTCAGGTATTACAATAAAAAAATGCACCCCTTTTAACCACCTGTCAAAACCGTAGACAGGGCCACCCCCCGCGCGTGGAATGATGCCTCTATATTATGGTCGCGGAACCTGTGTCGGCGACCGAAGCCTAAAACGCCGTTACGAGTCGGAAATGCCCGTAATTGTAAGCGATCTTCGTCGGCACCTTGTTCATGTCTTTGTAAAACGTGAACTGCGCTTCGATATTTCCGAAGCTGCGAAGCAAAGTCGTTCCGACGAGGGTCTTATCCGACACATCCACCACTCGGTTATCGTTCTGCGCTTTTCCCGCGCGAACCAAGAACTTCCAGCGATCGTCTTGCCCGAATCGCTGACCGAGTTCGACGTAGCTCGCCGCGCGGGTGAAGCTCTCTTTCGTCGCCGGAGCGTTCAACCCGACCTTCATCGAGACGATCCCGACGCGAATTTCCGTCGTATTCGAAGGTCGAAGTTGCGCGTCTCCGCCGAGCATCGTGATGGACTGGGATTTTACCGCGGTTTTGTTCGTATAGGCGCCGTTGTAAACCGAACCGCCGATCGAGAAACGACGTCCGAGCTTACTTTGCCAACGGGCGCCGATCGCCTTGTTATTGTTATTGTCCGTGGCGCCGGTGGTGCTGAAACGGGAAGTGGATCCGAAGTCAGGATATTCGACGACGCCGTTTTCTCCGGAAACGGGAGAGTTCGTATTACTGCCGAAACCGTTGACGACATAGAAATGCAGTACCGACGCGAACGAAGGTGAATCGGCGAGGTCGTATTTCACGCCCATCCCCGCGTCCGCCCAGATGCTCGGCAAAAATGCGGTTTCGTTTCCTTGGAAAAATTCGCTCGTGTTGATCCGTCCGCCGAAAATCGAGTGCGGCGACATATCATCGAAAGGAATCCAGATTTTGCCCCAACGAAGCTGGAGGCGCTTGGTCAGCTGATAGTCGACCTCGAAATACTCCGGGGTTTGCCAAGCGGAGATATCGGCTTGAAACATCAGTTCCGGCGTCGGGGTGAACTCCACGAGCATCCGCTGGTGATAGCTGTCGAAGTCGAAGGAGCTCCGGGTTGGATCCCCTTTCCAGCTCTTGGCCAGGAAGTCGAAGTAGAACTTAAAGTTCGGCATCACGCTGCTGGTCCCGTGTGGACTCAGTCCGCCCATCTTCGCGGAAGAAGTCGCGGCGGGCGTGGAAGCAGTGGAAGAAGACAAGGCACCTAGATCGACGGCCTGCTCCTGTCCTCGGCGCGGCGCCGGCCGAATCGGACGAGGAACCGTCGCCCGGCGAGCGGGGAGAGATCGCACGGAGTTTCGACTCTTCCCCGTGTTTTGCACTCCGATCTCATCTTCGGCGAAACTCGGAGCGGCGAAAATCGCCATGCCTAGCCCGAGCGCAATTCCGCACATCCCACCGACAGTACTCCCCTGTACCCAACGCGCATTCATTTGCATGAGGCGATCTTGTCGAGGAAGGCACCGTTTAGACAAGCAAAAAGCGTCAAAAAATCATCGGTTAGAGGCGATGCCGCGGATAGAAAAGTGTCGCATCCGTTTCGGCGGCGAAGATTTCGCCGCCCCACCGATAAATCGCGAAAACTCCGCGCGCGACTTTCGCACGCCGCTCTCCCCCGAGGAATCGCGCGGCCTCTTCCATTCCGAGTTCGAAAAACTCCCCGCGAATCCCGGGAAAAAGTCGGCTCATTCGCGAGTCGGCGGAGGCTTCCGTCGTCTTCCGGTCCATGACGACGGCATATCCATCGATGCTCCCGTCCCACTTTTTTAGCCCATTTCGGACCAGTCCCCGCGTTCCGAGCCCCCGAATGCTCTCGCGGAGCGTCGCGATACGATCGGCAGCTGCGGAAGGCGCTCCCGCCTTTTCCAGCACCGCGAAATATCCTCCCGGCACCCCGTCTCGGTGCGGAAAACGACGCTGTTCCCGGAGAAGCCGGAGATCGGGATGCCGCTCACGCATCGTTTCGATTACTTCTTCGTTCTCACTTCGCGAATAAGCGCAGGTCGAATAGACGATCCGCCCCCCCGGGGCACAGAGCGCATGGGCCGACTCGAGGATCGCGTTCTGCCGAAGCGCACAGCGTTCGACCTCCTTGTCGGAAACGTCCTTCCGCCGCTCCTCGCGTTTCGCAAACAGACTCTCGCCACTGCAGGGAGCATCGACCAGAATCCGATCGAAGAGCTCACGGAAAGATCGCACGAGATCCCGCGGCTCCAGATTCAGCACCGTGGAGTTTCCGATTCCATGGCGAGCCAGAATCGCATCGAGCAACTTGGCGCGATCCCGCGAAGGTTCATTCGCCACGAGCCATCCCCCTGTCCCCAGGTATTCGCCGATATGGCTCGCCTTCGCGCCCGGCGCGGAACAGAGATCGAGCACGAGATGATCCGGCTCCACTTCGAGTGCGGGCACCACTTCCATGGCGCCAGCCTCCTGGATAAACCCCAGGCCCGCGGCGATCCAGGGATGGCGCGACGGATGCGGACTCATTTGCTTCAGGTCGAAGAAAAATCCGCGGTCGTACCAGGGCACCGGCTCGCCGAGGGGAATTCCCGCTTCGCGAATGGCCGTCGGGTCCCAGGTGGAATCGGGGGCAAGGTCACGGCGAATCCGGATCGATTTTCGGGGCCGCATTCCCATCGCCTCCAGCGCCTCGAAAAACGAAGGGAGTTCTTCCGATGGAAGAACTCCCTGCATCCTATTTCTAAATTTGGTCATTTCCACGATTCAGGTACTCACGCTTGCCGGCATCCGGCCGGCAAGCAGCCCTTTAGGGCTGACGTTCCGTCCCCTAATCGACGAACGCCTTCAGGAGTTTCGCGCGCGAAGGGTGACGGAGCTTCCGCAGCGCCTTCGCTTCGATCTGACGAATCCGTTCCCGCGTGACGAAGAAGTCTTGGCCGACCTCCTCGAGCGTATGGTCGGACTTCTCGCCGATCCCGAAACGCATCCGGAGAACTTTCTCTTCGCGCGGGGTGAGGGTCGCGAGGACCTTCCGCGTTTGTTCCGAGAGGTTGATGTTCATCACGGCTTCGGCCGGGTTGATGATCTTCTTGTCCTCGATGAAATCGCCCAGATACGAATCTTCCTCTTCGCCGATCGGCGTTTCGAGGGAGATCGGCTCTTTCGCGATCTTCAGCACCTTGCGGACCTTGTCGACCGGAAGCTCCATCTTCACGGCGATCTCTTCCGGCGTCGGCTCGCGGCCGAGCTGCTGGACGAGGAGGCGGGAGGTACGGATCAGCTTGTTGATCGTTTCGATCATGTGCACCGGGATGCGGATCGTACGCGCCTGGTCGGCGATCGCGCGGGTGATCGCTTGGCGAATCCACCACGTCGCGTAGGTCGAGAACTTGTAACCGCGACGGTATTCGAACTTATCGACGGCCTTCATCAGACCGATATTCCCTTCCTGGATCAGATCCAAGAATTGGAGACCGCGGTTCGTGTACTTCTTCGCGATCGAAACCACGAGACGAAGGTTGGCTTCGACGAGTTCCGACTTCGCCTGGTCGGCTTTGCGTTCGCCGACGGCCAGCGAGTCGTTGATCCGGCGGAGTTCGATGATGTCGATGCCGGATTCTTCTTCGAGCTTCTCGATCTTCTTCGAAACTTCTTCTTCCTGCTGGAGGAGCTGCTGGAGTTTCGACTCGACGACGTCGTACTTCCGGCAGAGGGCCGGAATCGTTTCGCCGCCTTTTTTGAACTCTTTCACGAGTTCCTTGAATTCTTTTTCCTCTTTGATGACGAGGTAATCGAAGACCTTCTTACGATCGATCAGGTACTCGGCCGAGCGCTCGGAGTATTCCTTCACTTTAATCGACAGGACGTTGATCGTCTTGCGGTTGAAGGCGATGGACTCGAAAGCGGTTTCGACCTGGCGTTCGCGTTTCTGCACCTCCGCCTGGAGCTTCTTCTTTTCTTCGGCGGGGAGCTTGCGCCCTTCCGGTCCGAAAAGTTTCTCGGCGTTCTTCTCCTGGTACGCGACGAACGATTTCACCTTCGTGATCGCGGAGAGAACCTTCTCCATATAAACTTTTTCGTCGTCCGCGGAGACTTCTTCGTCCACGCCGCGAATCACATCTTTCACTTTGGTCCGGCCGCTCTCGAGGCGCTCGCCGAGCTCCACGATCGCGAGCGTTCCGAGCTTCGACGCCAGAAGCGCGCGAAGAATTTCGATCTCGCCCGCTTCGATGCGCTTCGCGATTTCGACTTCGCCTTCGCGGGTCAGGAGCGAAACCGAACCCATTTTTTTCAAGTAAAGCTTAACGGGATCCGCGCCGCGCGCGAGTTCCGCGGTCGCGGCCGGCGCCGGCTCATCGTCGTCGTCATCGGATTTCGCGGGGCCCGGTCCGGTCGCATCGCCTTCTTCTTCGTCGCCGTCGCGCGCTTTACGAATCGAGTCGATGACTTCGATGTCGCTCTCGGCGAGGAGATTCATGATCTCGTCGATCTGCGCCGGCTGCGTGATCTCCGGCGGCAGCATTTCGTTCACTTCTTCGTAGGTCAGGTAGCCGCGCTGGACTCCCATATCGAGAAGCTTTTTAATGTCTTTGTTTTTCGCGAAGGCGCTTTCGCCGCCCGACGCGAGCAGAGGCTGGCCTTCATTCACGAGTTCGTGAACGCGCGCGAGGTCCTGCTCGAGCGCCTGCTCGATATTTTTTTCATTTGTGGGGTCGAGTTTTTTCCCGGCCGCCTTCCCAGATTTTTTGTCAGTGGAAGAGTCGGGTTTGCCCGCGCCAGTGGCCGCGGAAGAAGCGTTTTTAGACTTCGTCATAGAATGCCTCAAACTCCTTCATTCTCCGTTTGACGTCAAGGAATTCCTGGGCCAAACGCGACCGTAAGTCCTCGTCTTTCTTCAGTTCTGCGTCTCGAAGACGCAGCTTAAGGTCTTGCGAGAACCGTGCCCAAGACTGATAGAGTCCGCGCTGAACCGCGACGCGAAACTCACCTTCGGTAAACGGCGCAGTGCCCGGCGCGTCCGTTCCGATCAGACTTTCGGAGAGCAGAGTACGAACTTCGGGAGCGAATCCATAGAGTGGACTGCCGGGTTCCGCGGCGCCAGCGGCCAGTGGATCGAGGACGACGGAGTCTATAAACGATTCTGGGCTCACGCCCTGATCGAGAATCGCACTGAGGGCGGCTCGCACGCTCGGATGATCGGCGAGCTCGGAGATCCCCGCACCGATCGGAAGATAGGCGCGCGCCTCTTCGAGCATCGCCCTAAAATTGCCTCCGCGCAGGAGTCCGCGGACCAAAATGACCTCTTTCAGTGACGCTTTTTGACTCGGTGCTTTCTTCGGTTTTGCCGGAGCGTTTCCGGCGGGATTCGGCTGTGGACCGCGCGCCGGAGCGATTTTCGCCGCCAAAGGCGGGCCCTTTACGACGGGAGGCGCACCGCGGACCGGCTTCACGCCATCCATCGCCGTCTGGAGGAGTGCACGCGAAATGCCGAAATCCGCGACGACCTTTTCGATTCGCATCTCGCGGCCGACCGGATCTCGGTACATGGAAAGCCACTCGGCGAGCTGCTTGACCGCCTGGGTTCGTTCTTCGGTCCCCTTCAGCGAGAAAACCCGCGCCGATTCGATCCGCGTATCGAAAAGCGGCGCCGATTTCGCGAGAATGGCCTGCATCCGTTCGGTCCCCTCCGGAAGGAGAGAGCCCGTCTGCTGATCGAAAAGGATTTCGTCCGGGTCGAGGCCCGCCGGAAGGCTCGCTCCGTAAAGAATCGTTCCGAGCCGCAGCCCGAGTTCCATCGCGCGATCCGTGGCGGTGATGCCGGCCCGATCCCCGTCGAAGAGCACCGTCACTTTCGTGCAGAATTTTTTAAAGAGCGCGAGGTGATCCTCGGTCAGCGAGGTTCCGCAGGTCGCGACCACGTTCTGGAAACCGGCCGCATGGAGGGCGAGCACGTCGAAGTACCCTTCGACCAGGATCACTTCGTCTTTTTCGCGGATATGCTTCTGGGCCTGGAACATCCCGTAGGCGAGCTTCGACTTCAGAAAGAGCAGCGATTCGGAGGAGTTCAGGTACTTCGGCGAATCTCCGCCCACATCGGGAGCGTTCTTCGGGTTCGGAAGTCCACGTCCGCCGAATCCGACCACTTTTCCCCGCAGATCGAGGATCGGGAACATCGCGCGGTTTCGGAAGAGATCGAAGTAGCCGGGCCCACCCGCTTTCGCGCTGTCTTTCTGCGAAGGCTTGATCAAGCCCAGTTCGGAAGCGAGCGGAAGCGGCGCCTTCGCGTTCACGAAGAAACGCGCGAGCGCGTCCCAAGCGGCCGGCGCGGCGCCGAGATAGAAAGCCTGCGAAAGCGCGGCGCTCACTCCGCGCTTTCGGAAATATTCGGCGATATGCGCGTTCGGGCTTCCCGGAGTCGCCCCCGCCGCGAGCTGGTCGCGAAAAAACTTCGCGGCGAAACGGTTCAGCTTATACGCCGTCGCCGTTTTCTCGCGCGCGGCGTCCCGGCGCTTCGCCGCTTCCGGATCGGCGTCCTCGGGGCGCGCGAAATCTTTCGGCAGCGCGAGGCTCGCGCGTTCGGCGAGTTCTTCGACCGCTTCCGCGAAGGAAAGCCCGTGGATTTCCTTCGTGAACTCGACGAGGTCTCCGCCTTTTTTGCAGCCGTAGCAATGGAAGAGCTGCTTCCCTTCGCTGACCGAAAAGGAAGGAGAGCGTTCGTTATGGAAAGGACATAGACCGGAGTGGTTCGACCCGGATTTCCGCAGAACGACGTGCTCACCGACGACGTCGATGATATTCACCGCGTCCTTTATTTTCTGGATGAACTCGGGGGAAATCCGACCTTTACTCACTTCTGTTCAGTACCCGCGCTACCGTTGACTGCCGAACGAAAGACCTATCCGCCGAGGCGAGCCTTCACGAGCGTATTCACGAGTTTTCCATCGGCCTTGCCCTGGACTTTCGGCATGAGCAGCGCCATGACTTTTCCCATCTCCTTCGCGGAGGCGGCGCCGGATTCGGTGACGGCCCAGTCGACGATCTTTTTCACTTCGTCTTCCGAAAGCTGCTCGGGAAGAAACTGTTTCAGGAACTTGGCTTCCGCTTCTTCCTTCACGGCGAGGTCTTCGCGTCCCCCGTTGCGGAACTGCTCGATCGAGTCGAGGCGCTGTTTCATGATCGTGCCGATGATTTTCTGGATTCCGGCGTCGTCGAGATCGACGCGGTCATCGATCTCTTTCTTGCGGACGGCGGCGTGCAGGTTCCGCACATAAAGCAGGGTTTCCTTGTCCCCGGACTTCATCGTGGCTTTCATCATTTCGGAAAGTTTCGCTTTGATGCTCATGAAAGGGCGCTCCTTCGGATGCAGGTCGGAGAATGGACGTCGGAAAAATAAAGAAGGGAAGCCTCCGGCGAATGGCCGCAAGCTTCCCCTCGAGAAAACGGAATTACCCGCGATGACGTCCTTTTTTCGAAAGACGCTTGCGGGCGGCGATGGCCTTCTTCTTTTTCTTCACGGAAGGTTTCTCGTAGGCTTCGCGTTTGCGAACTTCTGCGAGAGTGCCGGCTTTTTCGCAGTTCTTCTTGAATTTCTTCAAGGCGGCTTCGAAAGAATCGCCGTCGCGAATGATAATACCTGGCATAGTGTCACCTCCCCTCAATGCTTTAGATTTCGGAATGTTTCCGAGGTCCCTGGTTATAGGGGGGATGGATGCGGAGTGCAAGGGAATGGGCCAAATGGCGTCGCCATATCGCGTCGCGACATAAAGCCCCTGCTTAAAACCGACTAGAAGAGGACCGGGAGAGTGATCCAGCCCATTTGATCCGCGACGATCGTGATGAAGACCACGATCCCGAGGTAGGAAATGGGACGCATAATGTCCTGGGTTCGCAGCTGCAGGTTGAGCGAGGACAGGACTTGTGGCGCGGTTTGATAGATTTCGATTTTCAGAGGATTGCCTTGGAAGTCCTTCAGGGCTCCTGAAACCAGTTTCTGGAATGTTCCCGCAGTGAAGATTCGCGACATCGACCCAATCCCAGGAAGGTCTACCCCTGCCTCCGACAAGACGTTACAGACCCCGGCCGAACAGGAAGCCACGCGCTTCGATTTCAGTTTGGCCACGGCTTCGTCGAGACGAGTCCGCTGGGCGGGAGACAAGTCAGTGAAACGGAGGATCGCTCCGCGCTGGATCGAACTCGTCTTCCGAACCTGCAACTCGCGGAAAGGCTTGGCATCGACCCGATAACCGCTATGGACCATGTAGAAATGTCCGTCGTTCGACACTCCGATCAGAGTTTCTTCTTCCATCGAGTAGAAGATCTTCCCAAGGTCGACGTTACTGTTCGAACCTTCGATCGTCAGGGTTTGGACCTCCGTCACTCGCGTGCCGGATGTGAACGTTGCTTTCTCGACCGGCGAGAGGAGGGCGAGACAGAACTCGCCACGAGCCGATAACGGACGGAAAGCCGAAACGAGCACGAGCAAGAGAAGGGTGTAACGCCCAAACATACTGTCGCATCGGAGACTAGGCCCCGACGCTTTAAAACTCATCCCGAGAGTCGATCGCCGCCGTCAGGAGTCTGTCGCAACAGCAGCCAATCCCACGATAAAGCCCCCACCGCCGGCCCCGGTCAGCCGTGGCGAGACGACGCCCTCGGCACTTAGTCGCGCCAGCGTTCCTTCGACTTCTTCGGGGACGAGCCCCCAGTGGCGGTAGATTTCCCCCGCCCGCGCCATCCCCGCCGCGATCCGCGCACGCGCTTTTCCTCGCTCGCCGGCGGGTTCCTTGCTCCCGTTGTATTCGCGTAAACCTTCGAGAATCTCCTCGGTGGCGAGCCGCATGCCTTGGTCCAGATGGTCCGCCCGAACCGGATCACGGGTCCGAAGGTTTTCGACTTTTTCGATGCAGTCCTTGGTCACGGCGCGTAAGCCCGTATCGAAAAAGACGAACGACGGCAGTTCCCGCAAACCCAGCCCGACCGCCCCGTCGCGCATCGAAAAAAGGATCGGCTCGCCGATCGAAACGACCGCGACGTCCATCCCCGAACTTTTGCCGTGGAAACGGTTCTCAAGTTCGCGCGCGAGCTCGCGCTCGAGATTGCGATCCAGCGCATACGCGGAGAGTACCCAGCGCGCGACGGCGACCGAGAGCGCCGCCGACGAACCGAGGCCCGCGCCGAAAGGAATCGTACTGGTGATGCGAAGGGCTCCGCGCGGAGCCGACCAGTCATCGAGCGATCTCGCCGCGAGCCAGTCCTTCGCCAGCTTCAGCAGCTCCTGAACGACGAGAAGTCCGAGATCGGGCTCCACCGAAAGATGCGTATCCGCCGCGCGAAACTCGAGGTGGAGTTTAAACTCCGGATGCGGAAGCGCGATCGCACGTCCACCGCGAAGTACGGTGTGCTCGCCCGCCAGCACCCACTTCCCCGGCACGACCGTCGAAAAATTCTGCCACTTCAAACCGAACCTCCCGATGCCGGGTCGCCTTCGATCCGCATGATCTCCGCGCCCGCCCCTTGCCGATCGACCAGGAGCGGGTGCTCCGGAAAGCGCGCGACGAGCCGCTGTTTCCAGAAACTTTCGGTCGCCTGGGGAACGATCACATGGACGTTCGGGCCGGCGTCCAGGGTCACGGCGTAAGGCGAACCCACCTGCGGCAAATAGTCGATCACTTCGCGCGTCGCCGCCGTCCGGTATCCGAAACTCGGTACCGAAGTTTCGAAGAGATCGTGCATATCATCGCTATCCGCCCGCGCTAGCTCCGCGAACGCGGAGAAATCTCCACGGACAATCGCCGGCAAGAGCAGGTGATAACGAGCCTCGGCGCGCGCGACCCGGCCGGACCAGTGCGGAGAGGTCAGCACGCGCCGATGCGCTTCGCTTGAACCCACTTCTTTTTTCCCCCCCGAAACGACGACGACGAGGTCGGAGAGCGGTGGCAGATTCGATGCGACGGGCGTCACCGTTTCGTTTTCCCAGGAAACGAAGGGTCCGCCGAACGAACGGCAGCTGGATCCGGAGCCTTCGCGCGAAAGCTGAGCGAGCGATTCGCGGAAAGGGGCCGAAGCCGCGTCCGAGGCGGCGATCAGGGCTTTCGCCCGCGCCAGATCCGAAGAAAAATACGCGATCGACGCCGCGGTCAGCGCCGCGAAACTCGAGGCGCTCGACGCGATCCCGGCCGCCTGGGGAAAGGTATTCGCCGAGCGGATCATCGCCGGTCCTCGGTCGCGAAACTCGAGTCCCGCCGCCTCGAGGATCGCCGGCGCGCGGTCCCGGCATCGTTCGAAGTGAGCCAGGAATTTCTGCGTGCCCGCGGTTTCGAGCGTCGGCGAATCCCCCGTCGCTCCGGCCGGTTTCCCTTCTCCGAGAATCGTCGGGAGGCCCGGACTCTCGCGCGAAGTCAGCTCGACGAAAGTGCAAAGCTTCGAAAGCGTCATCGAGAGCGATGGGTTCGCGGGCAGGTTCTTCCGCGCGTCGACTTTCCCCATGTACTTCACGATCGCGATATTCGACGGAGCTCGCGCAAGGACGCCCAGGGATCTCGCGCGCTTACTCATAAATCCCCCGCGCCCGCGGGATCCCGCAAGCCAGAAGCTTCAATCCGAAATCGCGCGTGAGCCCGCCGACGACCGTGTCGAGTAAACGCTCGTCGGCAAGCGTTTCGACGACGACGGCGTAGGCATCCGTCTGGAGCGCTCCGCAACCCTTCACTCCGAGAACTCCGGGGATGCGCGAAATCAGCGAGCGCTCCCGCGTGACCGTTTCCGCTTCACAGCGGAGCGCCGCGAGCGCGTCGCCATAGGCCGTAAATGCCCGACCCAGCTCGGAGAGGTTTCCGTCGCTCAGCGACTTGCGAGCCCGCTCCACCAGCGGACGCAGCGCCGAGAAACGCGGAGCGTGATCGGTCCTGCCGAGGGCGGCGAGATGCGCGTTCGTCTTCGTCTTCCGGCCCGGGAGATGCGTCGCCGAAAAGAAAAGGATCGGGAGATCGAAAATTTCCCGGGAGAGATCGCGCGAACGCTTCGTCTGAGGATCCCATTCGATCGCGCCGCCGAGCCACTGGCCGACGAGATCGGCGCCGCTCGGAAGCAGGCCGTCGCCCGCGCCCGGTCGGAGGAGGCTCCGATAACATTCCCACGCCTCGGTAACGTCGCGGATCCCCGATGCGTAGGCGGCGAGCGCGAACTCCGCGGTCGAACCGCCGAAACCGCCCTGTCCATTCCACGGATCGCGGTAAATTCCCCGGATCTCCGGATGGGACGCCAGAAATCTTCCCGCCGGGCTCTCGGCATGGAAATCCGGTCGCGGCCCGTCCTCGCCCGCGCCTTCCCACTCGAAACGTGGGGGCACGGCCACGACCCAAGCCGGCGCGCCTTCGAGAACCGCGTATTCGCCGATGAGAAAAACTTTTCCCGGAATCGAGACGCGCACGGTTAGTGGAAGACCTTCGCTTCCGCCGGACTCGCGCGACGAATCTCTTCGAGGATCGCGATGGCTTGGGAAAGGTTGATCTTCTTTTCCTTTTCGAGAACCGCGTTCAGCCGATCCCGGACTTCGCCGATTTCGTGCACGCCCGCGCCCGCGGCAATCGCGAGATTCGCGGCGTGGAGCTGCATATGTCCCTTTACGATCCCCACCGTCGACAGAGCTTTCAGCGCACCGAGATTCTGGACGAGGCCGACGGCCGCGCAGATGCGGCCGAGATCTTCCGACGAAGCGATGCCGAGCATTTTCAGCGCGATTTTCGCGGTCGGATGGAGCCGGGTGACGCCGCCGACGATGCCGACCGCGAGAGGCGCTTCGAAACGTCCGACGAGATCTCCGTTTTCCATCTTCCATTCGGTGACGGGCTGGTATTTTCCGGTTCGCGCGGCGAACGCGTGGATTCCGGCCTCGACCGCCCTCCAGTCGTTGCCGGTCGCGATCAGGATCGGATCGATTCCGTTCAGCACGCCCTTGTTATGGGTCGTCGCGCGGTAAGGATCGAGCTTCGCGAAGAGCGAGGCCTCGACGATCCCCTGCCCGACCACCGGATCGATGTTGCGAATGACGACTTCGGCGACCGCGAGTTTACCGTCGACGAGGTTCGAGAGAATGCAAAGACCGACGCGCTCATCGGTCAGTTGCTCGATACGCGGCTTCAGCGCTTCGCAGACCTGGTTGATCAGGTTCGCGCCCATCGCATCCCGCGGATCGCACAGAATATGGAGAACGAGCATCGTTCCTTCGGGCTGGCCTTCGAACGCGGGCCGGGAGATCTCGCGGATCACGATCTCGCGAACCCCGCCTCCACGCGCGACGAGCGTCGGAATGCACGCGTTCGCGAGCGACTGGAGTTCGCCGCGGGATTCGGTCAGAACCCGCTTCGCGTGCGCGACGTTCCGGACATTCGGAAGCTGCACCTGTCCGATGATCAGATTCCCTTTCGCGTAAGTCCGAATCGAACCTTCGCGACGGACCCACTTCGCGGTCGAGGAGGCCGCGGCGATGATCGAAGTCTCTTCGACGGCCATCGGGATCAGCACGTCTCGGCCGTCGATGCAGAAATTCGTCGCTACGCCGATCGGCATCGGAAAAATGCCGACGACGTTCTCGATCAGGTGCTCGGCGATGGCGAGCGGGAAAGGCGTTTCCCCCGAAAGGATCTTCGCCTCGTCGTCGGAGAGGCCGCAGAATTCGGCCACGCGCTCGAGTCGTTCCTCGCGGGTCAGACGGTGGAAATTTTCAAGCAGGGTGCGGGGGTCTTTCATTTCTTCTTCCCACGTTTCTGGAGGAGCATCGATCGGAGCTCCGAAGGTTTTTTCTTTCCCGTACAAAAGAGCGCGGTACGGAGTTCGAACTCGATCGTCGACATCCAGTGATCGAGCGCGTCTTCTCCGGCGAGCGCCGCCTCGAGCGCGGGCTTGGCGAATCCGACTCGCGTCGCGCCGAGCGCGATCAGCTTCGCGGCGTCGAGTCCGCTGCGAACTCCGCCGGACGCCCAGATTTCAACGGTTTTCGGGAGAATTTCCGCGGCCAGACGCACGGAGTCCACCGTTGTCACGCCCCAGTCCCGGAACGTTTCCGCGGCGGTCTCGCGCGTACGGTCGCCTTCCGCTCCGGCGCGAACGCCTTCGATGCGGCCCCAGTGCGTTCCGCCGAGTCCGGAGACGTCGATCGCGGCGAGCGGTAACGTCTTCAGCTTCGTCAGCGTCGCGCGCGAGAATCCGCATCCGGTTTCCTTCACGATGAGAGGAAGTTTCAGCTTCCCCGCGAGCGCGCGGAGCGTGCGCAGCCCCCCCGCGAACTGAGGAGTGCCTTCGGGCTGCAGAACTTCCTGGAGCGCGTTCAGATGGATGCAGAAAGCCGAAGCCCCGACGTTGGCGGCGAGACGTCGAACTTCTTCCGGAGTCGAGCGGATGGCTTGAGACAATCCGAGATTCCCGAGCACGGTCACGCCCGGAGCGAGAGCGGGAAGATCCGACCACGAGTCGATGACGGGACGAGAGGAATCGAGTTCCCGGCGCTGGGAGCCCACGCCGAAGATCCACCCGCGCTTCGCGCAGGCGACGGCGAGCCGTGCGTTCACTTTGCCGGCCGACGCGTGGCCCGCGGTCATTCCGCTGACGAAGAACGGAGTCGCGAGTGCACGTCGAGTCGCTCCCTTAAGGAACGGGGTCGCGAGGTCGATCTCGGCGAAATCCAGTTCGGGAAGCGCATCGTGTTCCAGACGAATTCGGTCGAGCCCCGCCGACTCCGCGGCCTGGACGCGCGGATCGAGTGAAATTTCGAGGTGACTCTGCTTCCGCGACTCAAACCGAGGGAGATCGAGCGACGCGGGACTTGGATTTTTCAAGGCTCCGTAGAGCTAACACGTCGCACCGAATGCGGCAAACCTTGGAAAGCGTCTTTCTTCCCCATACTTACCCATAGACGCTCTTCCCGGCGGGGGTCTATCCTGGAGGGGTGTCCACTTCGATCCGAGCTAAACGCTTAATCTTAAAAGGAATTGCTGCGGGCCGGCGTTTTCGATTCTGGCTTTCGCTCGGGGTGGGCGGGGTCATCTTCTTCCAGATCGTCGCCTTCAGTCCGAAACGCTTAGAAGAAGAGGGAGCTCCGGAGGCGATCAGTGCCGATACCCTCCGCCCGGTCTACGAAGACTCTTTCGTTTCTCCGACGATCCCGGCCGATCGGGTACCCGAATACACGGTCGAGGGCTTTCTCCATGTTTCCACCCAACAGGGAGTGAAACAATGGCGACTCCAGGCCGAACGCGCGTTCTTTTATCAAGCCGACGGAATCGTGCACGCTCGCGACGTCGATGCCGACATCTACGATGCCCAAGGACGCGTAACCCGGGTGACTTCGAAGGAAGCGAAATACTTCATGGAATCGCGCGATCTCGAGCTCTTCGGCGACGTCCACACGACCTTTCCGACGGGCTTCGAAACCATCAGTCCGTACATGCTCTACCATACGAACCGGCGCGAGGTGATCGTCCCGCTCGCCTATCCCGTCGAAGGAAGAAGCACGGTCGATCCTAAAACCGGTCGCGGCATGGGGGCCGAGAAATTCGACTTTCGCGCGAAAGGAATGCGCTATCTCGGACTCGACGACCGTATCCAGCTTCTTTCGGAAGTCATCGTCCACGTGATTAAAGAGGTTCCCGGAAAAGAACCGGAGATCACCACGATCGAATCGGATTACGGGAACATCGACCGCAAACAGAACATCATCCTGTTCGCGATGCAGGAGTCGCGTCCGGAAGATCTTCGTTTCGTGAAGATCTCGCAGCCGGGTATGACGAGCCGTTCTCGCCGGGCGGAATTCCGGATCGATGCGAATCCGCGCAAGCTCCGGACGGTGCGCGCGCTCGACGACGTGAAAATCGAGGAAAAGCCGCAGGCTTCCGCGGACTATGCCTCGAATCCGCGGCGAAAAACTCGTCTCGCGAAGTCGCGTTACGCGACGGCGGGCGTGGCGGAATTCGACAGCGCGCGCAACCTGATCCTGCTCCGGGATTATCCTCAGGTGTACCAAGACCGTGATACGATTACGGGCGAGACCATCATCGTCCATCGCGACAGTGATCTCGTCGAAGTCGACCAGTCGAACGCGTTTTCCGAGGGAGAAGATCCCGAAGACGAGTCGGGAGATCTCTAGCCCTTCTGAAAGCGAACCATGGAAAGTAAAATCCACCACCTCGAAGCCATCGACATTAAAAAAGCGTACGACGCCCGCCCCATCGTTCGCGGCGTGGAC
Source organism: uncultured Bacteriovoracaceae bacterium (assembly GCA_964536965.1). Taxonomy (GTDB): domain Bacteria; phylum Bdellovibrionota; class UBA1018; order UBA1018; family UBA1018; genus JACMQW01. The sequence continues at coordinate 28,058 of CAZIAL010000004.1, read as the reverse complement.
TTTTCGGTGCAGTCCGGCCAGGTCGTCGGATTGCTCGGTCCGAACGGCGCCGGAAAAACGACCTCGTTCTATATGGTCGTGGGTCTCGTGAAAGCGGACGACGGCCGGGTCGTCCTCGATGGTTCGGAGATTTCCGACATGCCGATGCACGAACGCGCTCGCGCAGGCGTCGCCTACCTTCCCCAGGAGGCGAGCGTTTTCCGCCGGATGACCGTAGAGGAAAATATTCTCGCCGTCCTGGAAACGCTCGATCTCGACTCCGCGGAGCGGAACAAGCGCCTCCAGGCGCTCATCGGCGAATTTAATATCGGACATATCGCCCGCCAAAAGGCGTTCACGCTCTCCGGCGGCGAACGACGCCGGGTCGAAGTAGCGCGGGCGCTCGCCCTCGATCCGAAATTTCTTCTCCTCGACGAACCATTCGCCGGAATCGATCCGCTCGCGGTCGCGGATATTCAGAAAATGATCCAGAAGCTGAAAAAGCAAGGCATTGGCGTCCTGATCACGGACCATAACGTCAGAGAAACGTTGGCGATTTGTGATATTGGATATTTACTCAGTGATGGTAAAATCATTGAGAAAGGGACTCCCGAACAAATAGCGCAGAGCCCCATCGCTCGCGAAAAATATCTGGGAGAAAACTTCCAGTTTTAGGGAACCTCGACCACAAAGTTTGAAGCCCCCAGGGCAGACGAAGGACCGCTCCACACAATGGCATTAGAAATCAAACAGGGCTTACGACTGAGCCAGCAACTCGTGATGACGCCGCAACTCCAGCAGGCGATCAAGTTGCTGCAGCTGAATCGCATGGAGCTGATGGAAGTCGTGAACCAGGAGCTCGTCGAAAACCCGATTCTCGAAGAACTCGGCGAAGTCCCGGACAGCGAGTCCTCGGCCGAGACCGAGAACCTGACGGAAGACGGAGGCCTGGACGCCGAAGGCCAGCAGAATCGAGACGAAGAGGCGTTCAACGCGGAACCCGCGAAGACGACCGAAGAACAACTCGCGCCGACGAATTCCGAAAACCCGGACGACATGAACTGGGAAAACTACATCGACGATTACAACTCGTCGTCCATGACCGCGCCGTCGATGAAGGAAAGTCTCGACGATCTTCCGAGCTTCGAAAACGCGCTGACGAAAACGTCGACGCTCGAAGAACATCTGATGTGGCAGCTCTCCATGGCCAGCCTCGCGGATGACGAAATTAAGTTCGGACAACTAATTATCGGCAACCTGACCGACGACGGCTATTTAAACGCCTCTTTCGAGGATATCGCGCGGGAATCCGGCCTCGAACTCGAAGATGCCGAAGAAGTGCTGAAGATGATCCAGAACTTCGATCCGGTCGGCGTCGGCTCCCGCAACCTACGCGAGTGCCTCCTGCTCCAGGCGAAGTTCCTGACTCCCCGGCAGGAGCTCGTCGAAAAAATCATCGGCGAACACCTCAGCGACCTCGAAAAGAAGAACTATCAGGGAATCGCGAAAGCCCTCGGAATGCCGCTCCCGGCGATCGTCGAAGCGACGAAGGTGATCATGGAGTTCGAGCCGAAGCCCGGCCGAAACTTCCAGAGCTCGGACACGCATTACATCACGCCCGACATCTACGTTTATAAGGTCGCGGATGAGTACGTCATCTCGCTGAACGAAGACGGCCTGCCGAAACTTCGGATTTCACCCTATTATAAATCGGTCCTCCAGAACGCGAAGGCCGATCCGACGAAAGGCAGCAAGGATACGAAGGACTATGTGCAGGAAAAGCTGCGCTCGGCCGTATGGCTGATTCGTTCGATCCACAACCGCCAGAAGACCATCTATAAAGTGACCGAAGCGATCGTCCGCCGACAACGTGACTTTTTCGACAAAGGCGTCCAGCTGCTGAAGCCGATGATCCTGAAGGATGTCGCCAACGACATTGGCATGCATGAATCCACGATTTCGCGAGTCACGACGAATAAGTACGTCCACACTCCGGTCGGAATCTTCGAACTTAAATATTTCTTTAACTCCTCGATCCAGTCGTCCGATGGCTCCGAAGCCTTGGCGAGCGAAGCGGTAAAGGAAAAGCTGCGTCAGCTGGTTTCCAAAGAAGACCCAAAGAATCCGCTCTCCGACCAGAAGATCGTCGAGTTGTTAGCGAAAGATAATATCGATATTGCGCGCCGGACCGTGGCCAAATATCGCGACATGCTAGGAATTCTTTCTTCGAGCAAACGCAAAAAGGTTCTATAGTCGGTGAGCGTCCGCGACGGACGCTTCCTAACCGATGAGGTACCTAACGTGATTCTCGACATTCATTTCAAGCACATGGAATCCTCCGACAGCCTTCGCGCCTACGCGACCGAGAAATCGGAAAAGCTGAAAAAGTATTTCGACGGCAAGATTCATGTCACATGGACGTTCGACAAGGAACATGGCGAATTCATCTCCCACTGCCACATCGTCGGCAGCCATCTCGATTTCTTCGGAGAAGGGCACGCCGACGACGCCTATGCGACGGTCGACAGTGCGGTCACCAAACTCGAAAAACAGCTGAAGAAGCATAAAGAAATCATTACGAGCCATAAGGGCGCAGCGACTACCGCGACCCTTTCGATGGCTCCGCCGGTGATGGAAGAATCGGACGAGTAATTTTCGGCGATCGCGCCATTCGCGCTTCGCCGATCGGCTCCATAAAAAAAGGCCCCCGGAATTTCTTCCGGGGGCCTTTTTTTATTCACGATCAGTACCGCTGGCAGCGGCCGTTACGATTCACGGTTCCGCGAGGACAGGAGGGCTGGCGCGGATACCGCGGGTTGCGCGGCGGTTCGACCCGGCGAGGCGGGATCGGATAGGGAGAACTCACGCGCACGCAGCCGCGATAATAGTCATAGACCTGGCCCGGCGGGCAGACGCGAGGGTTCGGATATGGGGATGGATTACCCGGACGTGGATAGCTTCCCGTGTTCCGAGAGAGAACATGGAGATTCCGAACACTCGTCTCGAGATACCGTCCACTCGGCAGAAGCACCGTCGCCGTGTAGCTATAATCGTTCGTTGCGACGACCTGACCGATCAGTCCGCGCGAAGCGCCCCCGAGAACCTGGATGCGATCGCCGACACAGACGCTACCCGTGCAATAGGAAGGATTTCCCGAATGCATCGGCGAAACCTCGTTCAGCGACGGGTAAAGGTAGTATCCACTCGAGTTCACGACGGTGATCGTGTGGTTATAGTGATCGACGCCGACGACGGCGCCGGAGTGTCCGGCCCAGTGACCGTAGTTGATTCTCACCGACATCCCGACACAAATGTTTCCTAGACAGCTGTTCACGGCGGTCGTCGCCGCTTCGGCGGCGCTAGCCGATGGGGAAACTCCCGCGACGGCAGCGAGAGAAAGGGCGCCCAGGATGGCGACGAGCGTTTTTTTTCCAAAGGTTTGCATTGAGAGGACTCCTCCAAGGGGACGTTGGGTCATTGAAAATGCGGACTACGTCTCCGACAAAGCAGGGACCGTGCCACGCTCAAATCACGATTAAATCAAGACGAGCGCGACCTTGCACCGAGTCATGACGAAACCCAGCTTCGAGCGGTGTCGCTTTGGAAAACGGTTCAGAGCCGCTTCGCTACCTGATCGAGATAATTGGCGAGCTCGAGGAGGACCCGGCTACTGAGGAGTTCCTCGAACTGGCGCCTCGCTTCGGCGCGAGTCTGCGCCATCGAACCCGCGATTTCCCCCGAGTTCGTGATCGCGGCGGAGAGCGCATCGACTTCGCCCGCGACGCGCGCCCGCATTTCGCTCGGCATCTCTTCGAGGGCCTTGGCGATGAACTCGCGAATTCCATCACCCGCCTTCAGATCGCCCAGATCTTTCACGGCGTGGACGAGCTGGAGATACCCGTTCGCCGGCAGAGCGATCGGATTCTTCATCAGGCCGACCGTCTCCGGCACGAGCCATTTGAGAGGGCCGCGCCCTTTTTCGGGTAATCCACCCAGGCGGACCGCATCGTCCAGGTAGAACATTCCATGGTAGGTCGTGAACGTGAGAAGCACCTCGCGCACTTGCCGACGGAGCTCGTGGACCCCGTCCTCGATTTCGTTCGGATCGAGCGCCCCGGTCTTCAAGTCCGCGTGGATCAGCCTCAGTTTCTCGGCTTGAAGATTGAGCACGTTCTTCTTCAGAAAGGATTTTTGGACATCCGGCGCCGCCCGCGCGATCGCGCGGATCACTCGGCGGTACGCCGACGCCTTTCCGGTCCAGCCCAGCCGGCGCAGATTCTGGATCATTCGATTTTCGGTCGCCGCGAGTCGTCCATAGAACATCATTTCGATGGCGGGAGTCACGAATGGCCGCAGGGCCGGATCGGTCCGAATCGCGGTCAGCATTTCCATTTCGAAAACCGAGTCACCGATCATTTTCTCAAAAACCTTGAACTCGGTGTTGAGGAGCTTGAAAATTTCCTTGTCGACCGCCTCGACTGAGCTGGAAAGCGCGCGCAGGCGATAACCCATGCGGCGAATGTCCGCGGCGTACACGGCCTCGATCAGCTTACGGTCGCTTCCGTGGGGCGCGTTCAGCACGGCGTAAATATCGTTCAGGCTTCGTTCCGCGAAAGGAATGAGCGCGAGGTCGTCATCCTTCTTTTTCAGGATCTTTCGGAAGAAGCTCGCGCAGGCCTCGGGCGGGAGTACCTTGAATTCCTCCGCGCGAGCATCCAGCGCCGTGCCCGCGATGAGGACCGCGAGCAGAACGAACATGGGTGCCAATTTTCCGTCACGACCGCACAGGCCCATAGTTTCCGATCGGTCGCGGACGAGCAGACCCTGAATCTATTTCAGCTCGAGCAGCTGGAGGCGCTTATCGTCGGTCCCGACGCCGAGAAGGGACCTTTCCGGCGAGTAGGAGAACGAGTACAGGTAGGCGCCTTCCGCGGTCTTCAGCGGCAGGTCCGCTCGAAGCTTTCCGTCGAGATCGAGGACGACGAGCTTGCTGCGGCGGGTCTGCACATTACCCGCGCCTTCCCCCGGAGATACATACTCGAATCCGGCGAGAATCCGATCCGCACCGACGCGAATCGCGAGGGAGTAATCAGCATAACGCTGCTCGAGCTGTTGCCACTGGAGAGTGGCGTCGAACGCGGAATGGACCGCGATGTACTGCCCGCGCGGCGAGTTTCCGTAAACGGCGATCAGCTTGCCCGCGGGAAGGGTTTCCACCTGCTCCACATGGTAGGAAAGCCGCATCGTCGTCGGCGCCTTCTTCGTCGGCTCGAAAATGTTCAAGGTCTGACCCTTCTTTACATCCATCGAAATCGCGGCGAGCGTCGGCGCATCCCCGCTTGAAATAGAGAGATCCAGCACTTCGCCGTTCACGCGATGCTCGCGTTCGACTTTCAGCACGGAGTTGAAGACGAGAAGCCGGCCGCCGGCCAGCGCGATGGCAACCCACTTTTCATCGCCGGAGACCTTCAGCGCGAGGATGTCCTGCTTAATCGGGAATCGCGAGATCCGCTTCCCCTCGAAGTCATAAACGTCGAACGCGAAGGAAGGCTTCGTATCGTCGTCGTGGTAACAGACGATTCGCTTCGAAACATTGATGAGGATCGGCCGGCAGCCGCCCTCCGACTGCCAGCTGACCTGGCCGGCGCGGTCGTAGGAAAGGAGCTTTCCTTCGTAGTTGCTGACGACGACGCGACTGCCGTCGTCGGCGATATCGAGAGCCTTCACCGGGTAAGGACTCTTCAGCTGGAAGACCTGCTTTCCCTTCTTCGAAATCAGCGTCAGCAGATGTTTTCCGCCCTTATCCGGGTCGGGGATCGTGGCGACGACGAGATCGCCGCTTTTTCGCGCGAGCGCCAGATCCGTGATCGGTCCCGGAAAATCCTCTTCCCACAAGCGATCGAACTCCATTTCCTGCACGGAACGCTGGAAAGGCAATTCCGACTTGTCGCTGGAGCTCGAACATCCGCCACAGCCGAAGCCGAAGAGTGCGATCGAAATGGCCCAGGCGGGCATAAATGGGGTAAGGCCCTTTGCTTTCTTCATTTTTTTCTCGATGATAGTGAACACCTCATGCGCATCGCCATATTGTCCCGGAATAAGAATCTTCACAGCATTCGCCGTCTCCTTCAAGAGGCGAAGCGCCTCGGCGTCGAATGCGACGTGATCGATCCGCTCGAGTGCCAACTCGTCGTCGAATCTCGCGGTCCGTGTATTTTGGTCCACGGAAAAGAACTCGACCATTACGACGCAGTCCTGCCCCGCATCGGCGCCTCGATCACGGATTACGGCCTCGCCGTCGTCAAACATTTCGAGACACTCGATACCTATGTGGTGAACGGTTCGAAGGCGATCGCCGAAAGCCGCGACAAACTTCGCAGTCTCCAGGTTCTTTCGCAGTCACGCGTCCGTGTTCCGACCACCGTGCTCGCGCGGGGTGCCCGCAATCTTCGTGCGGCGCTCATGGCCGTCAAAGAAATGCCGGTGATTCTGAAAGTCCTGCGCGGCACCCAGGGCGTTGGGGTGATGCTGCTCCACTCTCCCGTCTCCGTCGCGAGCGTACTGGAAACGCTGAATACTCTCGAAGAAGACGTCCTCATTCAGCAGTTTCTGAAGGAAAGCGCCGGTCGCGACTACCGGGTCTTCGTCGTCGGAGGAAAAATCGTGGCGACGATGCTGCGAACCGCGCCCGTCGGCGAGTTCCGGTCGAATATCCATCGCGGGGGCGAAGGCAGCCCCGTCACGCTGCCTTCCTCCTATCGCCGAATCGCCATTCGAGCGGCCCAGGCCTTCGGACTCGGGGTGGCCGGGGTGGACATGATGGAAGGGCCGAACGGTCCGACGATCCTCGAAGTGAATTCCTCGCCCGGTTTCGAAGGAATCGAAAAAGCGAGCAAGCAGAATATCGCGTCCACGATCATGCGATTCGTCGTGGCGGAGACGCGAAAGAAGATCCTCCGGGAGCGGCGAAGGCGGAAGAAAAAGAAGCCCGTCAAAAAGAAGACTGCGCGGAAACCGGCGAAGAAGCGCGGGCGTAAACGCTGATGTAGTTACGGCCTCGCTACGCCCGGGCCTACTTACCCCGTCTTCGCGACGCGCGCTTTCGCGCGTTTCTTCAGGTCACGGGCTTGCGCGGCGCAAGGGTCGGCGAACTCGTTGACCGTCAAACATCCGTAGATCTTCCGGACGAGCATGGTGTTCACCTGCGTCCCGAGCTCCTCGACGATCGGTTGTTCGAGGGATTTGGGGACGATAATGTTATTCTTACGAAGATAAGCGATATAGTCCGCCACGACATGGGCGATGAAAGTCTTCCGGTCGGAATCGGGATCCGCGAAATTGAATAGATGCTGTTCGAAAATCACATAAAGCGGGTCGATCGATTTCGCCGAGGGTTTCGTCAGCGTCTTCGCGGCGGCGGGCGTCTTGCGAGCAGAGAGCTTCTTGGTCGACTTCGTAGATTTCATTTCAACTGTTTCCTCGGTTAACAACGCCACTGCCTGACATAGAGTTTTTCGGAAGAGAGAGAGTCCGACTTGAGAACCAAAACGAAACCGCCCGAACTATCTAAAACCAAAGAATTCCAACGCTTTAAGCAGGCGGTCTTCGATGCGAAGCGGGTGTTAATTTCGACCCACTCCCTGCCCGACGGCGATGGACTCGGTGCGGAAAGCGCGATTTACCACTATCTGAAGCGCGGCCGCAAAGCGTGTCGCGTTTACAACCCGGATCCTCTCCCGCGGCGCTATCAGTTTCTCGATCCCAAGAAGAATACTCTCCTCGGACCGGGCGAGGTCGAGATTTGGGATCACTTCGATCTCTGGATCATCGTCGATACCAACGATCCCCGCCGACTCGGAAAACTCTGGTCCGAGCTCAGCCTGCGCGCGAAGAAAATCGTCTTCATCGATCACCATCCGGAGATCGAGGGCACCCAGCCCGTCCAGTACCCTCCCCATGCGAGCGTCCTTTCCGACATCCAGTCGAGCTCGATCGGCGAGATGCTGCATCATGTGTTCGAACAGCTCGACCTCGCGACCATCAATCACGACGTGGCGCTCGGTCTCTACGTCTCCGTCATGACGGATACGAACAGCTTTCGTTACGCGCGCACGACGCCGGCCGCGCACCGGATCGCCGGAGAAATGATCGAACAAGGCGTGAATCCCGAGGAGGTTTACCAGGCGATCTACTCGTCGAAGGAACTCTCCCACCTCCAGCTCCTCGGGCAGCTTCTCCAGAATACGAAAGTCACCGCCGGCGGAAAAATCGCCTGGCTCGAAATGGGTCTCGATTTGCGTAAAAAGCATCTCGCTTCCGCGGACGATACGCAGTCTTTCCTGAATCTCTTGCTCCTACTGAAAGACGCCGAAGTCGTCTGTCTCTTCCGCGAGGAGGACGACAATGACATCCGGGTCTCGATCCGTTCGAAGGGCCGGATCATCATCAACCGCGTCGCGATGGAATTAGGCGGGGGCGGCCATGATTACGCCGCCGGCCTGCAACTGACCGCTCCGCTCGAGAAGACCCGGGACGCGGTGATCGACCGGCTGAAGACATTGGTCAGTCACTACGAAAAATTCGGAAAAGATCAGAGCTGAGGCGAAGGGTCTCGAAGGACCCGCGGTACGGGCGCGAAAAAGGACGGATTAAGCGACCGGCGGACGAAACTCGTCCCGAGACGTATCTTGGACGCGAGATTTCGAGCGTCGAGTCGCGACGAAGATGGCCGCCAGCGCGAAGAGTGCCGGCATACCGTAGGCGATCTTGGGCTGGTCCTCGTGAAACTTCCAGTAAGCAAGCGCCGCGCCCCCGGTCATCATGAGAATCGAAGTGATTTTCATCCGCGGACGAATGACCTGGTCGAGTTCCCAGTCCCGCACCGGCGGGCCGAAATGTTTATGGTTCAGAATCCAGTGATGCAGGCGCGGACTTCCTCTGGAAAAACAGAATGCCGCCAGGACCGCGAAAGGGACTTGCGGCACGATCGGAAGAAAAACGCCGGTGACCGCGAGACTCACTGAAATCCATCCGGCGATCAGCCAGCCCATGCGTCGGTTTTTCGACATAACCCATCTGATCCGAAGCTCCCGACGGGCCGCAACCTGCGTCGCGTTATAGGAGGAGCCGAGCGATCCGGACCACCGAACTCCCCCTTCGGTGGTTCGAGACGCGCGTCGCTTGATTCCGGTGTGATTTCGGATACCTTCGTATCTTAAACCCCCCAAAGGAATCGCCGATGATCCAGGTAAAAGGACTCACCAAACATTACGGCCCCCGCAAAGCGATCGACGATCTCACCTTCGATGTCGCGAAGGGAGAAATCGTCGGATTTCTCGGTCCGAACGGAGCGGGAAAAAGCACCACGATGAAAATCATCACCGGCTTCATGCCCGCGTCCGAGGGCGAAGTGCGCGTGAACGGTTTCGACGTCTTCGACGATCCGATCGAAGTGAAACGCGCGATCGGCTATCTGCCGGAGACGCCGCCGATTTACACGGACATGACGGTCTACGATTATCTCGACTTCGCCGCGCGACTGAATCAGGTCCCGAAGTCGGAGATGAAAAAGCAAATCGGCTGGGCGATGGAGAAAACGAACCTCGGCGCCGTCTCGAAACGAATCATCGGAAACCTGTCGAAAGGTTTCAAGCAACGGGTCGGGCTCGCGCAAGCGCTCGTCCACAATCCACCGGTACTGATCCTCGACGAACCGACGGTCGGCCTGGATCCGAAGCAGATCATCGAGATTCGGGAGCTGATCAAATCGCTCGCCGGCGAGCACACGATCATCCTGTCCTCGCATATTCTGCCGGAAGTGACGGCGACCTGTGGACGGATCATCGTCATCAACCGCGGAAAGATCGCCGCCGAAGATACGATCGACGGCCTGACGATGCGGCTGAAAAAGGGGCTGCTCCTCCAGATGACCGTGAAAGAGCCGAATCCGCGCGGCCTGGAGGCCATTCGCGGAATTCCGGGGGTGACCGGAGTTTCCGCGATCGGACCGAAGCTGATCGTCGAACTGTCGCCGAACCAGGGCGAACTCCGAGATCTCGTTTCCCGCGCCGCCGTCGAAACCGGCATGGGCGTCCTCGAGTTCGGCGCCGAAAAAGTCAGCCTCGAAGAGATCTTCCTCCAGCTCACCACCGAAGACGAAAGGACCGCATGATGTCGAAAGCCATTTCCATGCGCAACATTTGGACGATCGCGCGGCGCGATTTCCGGACTTATTTCACGACCCCGATCGCCTATGTGATCCTCGCCGTATTTCTTTTCCTCATGGGTTACATGTTCTTCAACATGCTCGGGTACTTTAACGAGCAGGCGATGAACTTCCAGGCTTCGAACATGGGCAAACCCCTCTCCCTTTCTGAAGGCGTCGTTCGCCCCCTCTACGGAAACATGAACGTCCTCTTTCTTCTGATGACTCCCGCGATCACGATGCGTCTTTTCGCCGAGGAGAGGAAGAACCAGACGATCCAGCTCCTCATGACGAGCCCGGTGAGTCTGACCGACATCGTGGTCGGCAAGTTCCTCTCATCCGCTCTCTTCGTCGGCGTGATGCTTCTGACCACGCTCGTGTATCCCGCGGTGCTGATGGTCTACGGAAACCCCGACATCGGCACGATCTTCGCTTCGATCCTCGGCACTTATCTCCTCGCCTGCTGCTTGCTCGCGACCGGCCTTGTCTTCTCGGCGATGACCGAGAACCAGATCGTCACGTTCATCGTCACGATCATCGTGAACTTCATGCTCTGGCTGATCAGCTGGTCGGCCTACTCGGCCGGCCCGGTCTGGAGCGACGTCCTCATGCATGTCTCCCTCATCAACCACTTCATGAACTTCAGCCAGGGCATGCTCCATTCGGCCGACCTGGTTTATTACTTCTCATTCATCTTTCTCGGACTCTTCCTGACCCACCGAGTCCTCGATTCCTACCGCTGGAGATAAACTGAAATGAATCCCCAGAACCCGAAACCGCCTCTTTTCAATCCCAACGCCGGTCCGATCGCGGCCCTGATGACGGTGATCCTCGGGATCGCGAACATCCTCGTTCGGAACTCTTTCCCGCAGCTCGCATGGGCGGGGCATGTCGCGCTCGCGCTTTTCGTCCTGAGCGTCGTCCTCCTCGCTTTCCTGTACCGGAACTCCGTTTCGCGCCGGTCGCTTGCCTATGGCGCCCAGAGCCTGACCACCGTCGTGCTCGTCCTCGGCATCCTCACCGTCGTGAATTTTCTTTCGGTGAAGTATCCCCAGAAACTCGACCTGACCCGCACGAAGGCGAATACGCTTTCGGACCAGACCGCGAAAGTCTTCAAGGAGATGAAAGAGCCGGTGCGCCTCGTCTACTGGGCGAAGATCGAAGAAAGGGAAAAACTTCGCCCGCTCCTCGATGGCCTGCGCGCGCTTTCGTCGAAACTCACGATCGAATACGCCGACACCGCGAAGGAAATGTCGCGCGCGAAACAAGCCGGGATTCGCGCCGAAGGCACGCTCCAGGTCTACGTCGGCGAACGTGAGACGAAGATCGAGAATCCGGACGAAGAGAAGGTCACGAACGCGCTGATTCGGCTCTCGCGGAACTCCACGCCGATGATCTGCGCGATCGATGGACATGCCGAGCGGGACTTCGCTTCGAACTCCGCCGAAGGTTACGAACTCGCGCGCCAGTCACTTGAGCAGCAGAACTACAAATTCAAGAAGATCAACCTCGTGTCCGAAGGCAAGATCGCCGCCGACTGTTCGCTCATCGCGATCCTCGGACCGACGAAGGCCTTCTTCGAGCCAGAAGTCGCGCTCATCCGAGACTACCTGAAGAACGGCGGCCGCGCGCTCTTCGCGCTCGATCTGAACCTGAAAGGGCCCGTCTACGACGCCTCTCCCGAGATGACGAAGCTCCTCTCCGAATGGGGGATCGAATCGGAACTCGCGATCATCGTGGACCCGGTTTCGCAGATGATGCGTCTCGAAGCCACGGTGCCGGTCATTCCGACGTTCTCGAAGGAAGTTTCGATCACGAAGGAGCTCTCGCTCCTCAAGGAGATCGGAAAAGAGCAGGGCCGGCCACCGAACGGCGTTTTCCCGCTGACCCGCGCTTTCCGGATCGCGTCGCCCGCGCCCGAGGGCGGAAAAATCCACTGGCTGACCCAGACGACGCCGAACGCCTGGGGCGAGAAGGATTTCCAGGGCATCATCAAGGGCGGCGCCACGTTCAATCCCGGCACCGATATTCGAGGTCCGCTCTACACCGCAGCCGCCTACCAGGGCGCGAAGACCCGGATCGTCGCGCTCGGAACATCGCTTCTCGGGACGAACCAGTGGATCCGCTTCGGCGTCAACCTCGACTTCTTCGCGAACTCGGTCAGCTGGCTTCTCGACGACGAAAGCATGATCTCGATTCGCGCCAAAGAGGAGCCGGGCGGCTCGATCCAGCTTTCGGCAATTCAAGGCAAGAACATCCAGCTCTTCACCGTCGTGATCGTTCCGCTGTTCATGATCATCTTCGGCATCGTCGTCTGGATCCGGCGGAGGAAGCTCTAAGCCATGTCGGAAGCGCGGAAGAAGAAACTCCCGAGTTTCACCACCCAGCTCGGACTCGCCGTCGCCCTCTGCGTGCTCGGCGGCGTCGCGTACTGGCTCGAGTTTTCGAAGCGTCCGGCCGAGGAAGCGGCGAAGGCCGACGACAAACGGGTTTTTCCGCTGAAGAACCGGTCAATCGCCCGCTTCGAGATCCGGAATGCGAATATGAACATCGTCCTCGAATGCGCGAGCTTAAAGGACAAGCTTTGCAAGCCGGACGACACTTCGAAATGGAATCTCGTCGAACCGGTTCGCGCCCAGGGCGACGATACGACCGTGAACAGCCTCCTGAAAAATTTCGGGAATCTGACGACGTCGGAAACCGTAGACCTCTCCACCGATTCGCCCGAGAAACGAGCGCAAATTCTGAAGGATTATGGCCTTTCGCCCGAGAGCCGCGCGATGCCCGTGCAGCGCCGCCTGACGTTCGTTGTCGACGGCGGGCCGAAGTACACCGCCTATTTCGGAGAAAAACATCCGATCGGCGACGGCGTTTTCACTCTCGTCGAAACCGACGGTGTTCCGAACGACCGGAAAATCTTCGTCGTTCCCGACTGGCAACTCTCGGTCTTCACCCAGAATACGGCCTACTTCCGGGATAAGAAGCTTTTCGGCTGGAACGAGAAGGAAGTCACCGGCTTTAAGCTTCTCCAGTCCCGGAAGGGACGCGGTGCGATCGAAGCGACGCGATCGGAAGACGGAAAGGCCTGGACGCTGAAACTCGGAGTCCGCGTGGTCGAAGGCGACATCGACTCGATCGACGGCTTCCTCTCCGGGGTCCTTTTCCTGACCGCGAAGGACTTCGTCGCCGAGAAGAAGGATTCTCCCGGCGCGAAGCGCGCGCTCGCCGGAAATTCCCAGATCTACGATCTGATTCTCCAGACGAAAACGGCGACGAAACGACTTCGACTTTACGGAAAGAAACGCGCCGGCAAGGAACCGGGCCGGATTTTCGCGACCCTCGATGACCAGGACCCGCTCTTCGAGATCGACTCCTTCGGAGCCGAGAAGATCGACAAGGCCCCGGAAGAGCTCCGAAACGCGAAACTCATCACCGGTTCCGAGCGGTACGCGATCTCCGAGATCCAGTTCCAGCGGACCGGCGGCAGCGGGTTCCAGCAGACCGCGAAGAAAGCGGCCGACGGAAGCTGGAAAGTTTCGACCGCCGATGGCGAAAAACCCGTCGTGCGCGGCCGGGTGGATGCGCTCCTCGACCAGCTTTCCGGTCCGATCATCGTGAATTTCGCGCCGACGGGCGATTTCGCGTCGGTCGGCGATCGCCTTCGCATGAAGTGCGCGAATTTCGATTACGAATTCTGGGTTCGCGGAAAACGCGTTTTCGTCCGCAACCTCGCCGCGAAACCTTCGGACGTCTTCGAACTTTCTCCGGATTTCGCGGGCCAACTTCCGTGGGACCTCCAGTATTTCACGGACGAGAACTTCGGCGCCGCGGCCGCACCGAAAAAAGCAGGTGCTCCGAGCGCCACCGCCCCGGCGGTTCCGGGTGGACACTCGGAAGACGACGGGCACGGACATTAAATGACGAACGATCTCGAATCGGCGGGTTACCTGCCTTCTGCACCGAAGAGTGAACCCGGTCCGATCGCGAGATATTTCCTCACGCTAAAGACGCTGCTAACCGCGCCGACCCGTTTTTTCCGCACGATGCCACGCCCTCCGGGGCTCGTGGCGCCGCTCGTCTTCGGGATCGTCACGAACTGGATCGGTTCGGCGCTCGAGTACCTCTGGTACACCGGGCTCGGAAAAGTTTTCGAAACGCGAATCTCCGACCTGATGAATGCGTTCGAAAAGACCGCCGAGATCGATTCGACCGGTCAGACGAGAACTCTTCTCGCGCTCCAGGAAAGATTCACGAACTGGGCCTTCGGTGTCGGCGCCGTGCTCGTCGACCCTTTCATTACCTGCGCGAAGATTCTTTTCCTCGCCGGCTTCGTCTGGCTCGCGGCACGACTCTTCGCCAATCTTTCGCAGTCCGATGTCGAGGAACGGCTGAGTTACGAAAGCGCCGTCGCGATCGTCGGTTACTCGCTCGCGGCTTCGGTCTTTAAGGGAATTCCCATCCTCGGCGGACTGATCGCCAGCGTTTTCGCCATGGTGATCTCGGTCATCGGCGCGACCGAAACCTATCGGGTGGGTACCGGCCGAGGCCTCCTGATCGCCCTTTTTCCGATGATCCTCCTCTGGGGCCTGGTCATCGCGGGCTTCCTCGCGTTCCTGTCCGCGATCGCCATGCTGTTTTTGCGCTAAGCGGCGCGGTCGACGGAAAGTTTTCTTGGTGTAAGTTCGCGAAGAATCGGGCTTGAGAGTAGGCGATCTTTCGTAGCTCGCTGCGACAGACCTCCCCTTTGTTTCTTTCCCCGAAACGGTTTGGTAGTCCTTTCCCCATGCTGCACAAGAGCCTACCCGGGTTTATCGAAGTTGTCTGCGGAAGCATGTTTAGCGGGAAAACCGAGGAACTCATGCGCCGGATTAAACGCGCGCAATACGGCCGCCAAAAGGTGCAGGTCTTCAAGCCAAAGATCGACAATCGCTACAGCGAAGACCACGTCCAGTCCCATGACGCGAACCGAATTCTTTCCATTCCCGTCTCGAATGCACGCGAGATTCTCGAGCGCGTGGAGGACAATACCCGCGTCGTCGGCATCGACGAGATCCAGTTTTTCGACGAGTCCGTGATCGACGTTTGCAATAAACTCGCCTACCGCGGCATGCGCGTGATCTGCGCTGGGCTGGATATGGACTTCCGCGGGCAACCCTTCGGTCCGATGCCGAAACTTCTCGCCGTCGCCGAAAGCGTCACCAAACTCCAGGCAGTTTGCGTCGTCTGCGGGATGGCCGCTTCCCGCTCGCAGAAGAACGTAGGCGACGCTTCCGTCGTCGCCGTCGGCGCCAAGGAGATGTACGAAGCGCGCTGCCGCTTCTGCCATGAGCCGAATGTCGACTTCCAACCGCTTCGGACGTCGAAGCACGAAGGAGAATATGTCGAGACGCGATCGACAGTTTGAGCAGGTCGAGTTCCGGCTTTCGGAAATCGAACATCGTTACGGAAAGAACGTCCATCTGCTCTCGGACCCTTTCCTCCTCTCGCTCCTCGCGCGCCTCTGCGCCCAGGAAACCGTTCAGCCTGTCATCAACGAGCTTGTCCACTCGATTTACTCCTCGCTCCTGAACACCGTCGTCGCCCGCGAGTTTCCGAGCCGAATGGTCGAAGTAAAGACCCGAATGGCGGAATTCCATCCCGCCGAAGCCATTTATTCCGGACCGAAGATCGTCGCCGACCAGAGCGTCGTCACCGTGAACCTGGCGCGCGCGGGGACCTTCCCGTCGCATATCTGCTACACGGCGCTGAACTACTTCATGAATCCGACGCTCGTGCGGCAGGACCATATTTCCATCGGACGGATTACCGATATCGACGCCCGCGTCACGGGCAGCCAGGTTTCGGGCCACAAAATCGGGGGTCTCGTCGACGATTCGATCGTCCTTTTCCCCGATCCGATGGGCGCGACCGGCGGAACGCTCGTCGAGGCGGTTTCCCTCTATAAGAAGCTCGGCGGCAAGGCGAAAAAGTACATTGCGCTTCACTGTATCGTCACACCCGAGTATCTTGCGAACGTAACCAAAGCCCATCCGGACCTCGTGATTTACGCCGTCCGGCTCGACCGAGGATTATCGACCGACCGCGTGCTCGGATCGATTCCCGGCGAATTCTGGGCCGAGGAGCGCGGACTGAACGACAAACACTACATCGTCCCAGGTGGGGGCGGCTTCGGCGAGGTGATGAATAACGCTTATGTCTAAACCAGCAAATACGGCACCTCAGGTTCTCATTTCGGCTGAAAAACTCGACGAGCGGATCGCGGAACTCGCCGCGGACATCCAGAACGACTACGCCGGTCGCGAGATCGTCGCGATCTGCGTGCTGAAAGGCAGCTTCGTTTTCTTCTCCGATATTCTCCGGAAGATCGACCTCCCGACCTCCTGCGAATTCCTCGGCGTGTCGAGCTACGGCGATAAGAAAGTCAGCTCCGGCGAAGTGAAAGTCACCCTCGACATCAACGAGCCGCTCGAAAACAAACACGTCATCGTCTTCGAAGACATCGTGGACTCGGGACTGACCCTCTCCTACCTCCTTTCGAATCTGCGCGCCCGCCGCCCGGCTTCGCTGAAAACTTGCACGCTTCTGATGAAGCCGGATTCCATGCGCGTCGATGTGCCGGTGGATTACGTCGGTTTTAAAATCGGGCCCGAGTTCGTCGTCGGATACGGTCTCGACTATGCGGGCAAGTACCGCGGACTTCCGTTCATTGGGTACCTCGAGCAGGAACACTGATCCCGCGAATGCCCGCCGTCTGACGCGACATTTCCCTTTGCAGGCCCGAATGGGCTTCGTAGAATACGGGGAATGAAGGTGCTCAAGAAAATCACCGCCCGCGCGCCCACTCGGATCGATCTGGCCGGGGGTACGGTCGACATTTGGCCGATTTACCTGTTTCTGAATCAGGCGACGACGGTGAATCTCGCGATCGATCTCTACGCGGAGACGGATCTCGAGGAAGTGTCGTATACGAACGGCGATCCGGTGGTTTGCCTGCGAACGGAAGACCAAGGGACCGAGCTTCGGTTCATGTGGAACCAGATCGAATCGGTAAAGGCGCCGCCAACGCTCGAGCTCCACTGGAAGTACCTGCGATTTTTCCTCGAAAAGAAGAAACGTTCGGGGCGATTTCTTCCGACCGTCGGGCTAAACCTGACGACCCGGGCGAAGAGCCCGGCCGGAGCGGGTCTCGGTGGCTCCTCCACTCTCTCGGTTTCCATCATCGGCGCCCTGAAAGTCTGGTGCGACGGAAACGTCGCGACGGAGGTCGAAGGCGAAAGCCTGGTCGAAATCACCCGCGATGTCGAAACGACCGTCATTAAGGTCCCGGCCGGAATGCAGGATTATTACGGCGCGATGTTCGGGGGACTCCAGTCCCTGCGTTGGGGTCCGGGCCGACATGACCGCCGATGGCTTCCCGTCGATCTCCTGTCCGAGCTTGAAGACCGCATCATCCTTTTCTATTCCGGACAGTCGAGAAATTCCGGGATCAACAACTGGGCTCTCTTTAAGGCCTTCATCGACGGACAGGGACCGGTTCGCGATCAGTTCCACGGAATCAACCACGCCACGCACGCTCTCGAATCCGCGCTTCGGGAAAAAGACTGGCGCGGAGTCGGAAACGCGATCGCGGCCGAGTGGGAAGTCCGGCGAGGCCTCGCTCCGGGGATTACGACGCCGGAAATCGACGAAGCCTTCGCGACCGCCATGCGCGGCGGAGCGACCGCCGGAAAAATCTGCGGCGCGGGCGGAGGCGGATGTTTCTTCGTCTATCTCCCGGAAAAGAATCTCGGCATGCGCGAGTCGATCATTCGCGACGTGACCGCGCTTTCCGGAATTCGACATCTCCCTTTCCGGGTCGCGCGCCAGGGGTTGACCATCACATGAGCGAATCCCGAGTCCTTCCGATGCAGCCACGGCGGTATCTGGGGCTCGAGCTGGCCGGCGCGAAAAACCAGAAGACGGCCATCGCTGTTTTGGAGTATTACCCGCGCGAACAGAAGGTCTTTCTGCTCGACGTTTACGACCGGATTTCCGGCCACGATGACCAAACTGGAGACGAGGCCCTTCTCGAAACGATCCGTGAAGCCGCCGCCTCGGAGCGCGGCCGCGTGACGAAGATGGGCGTGAATGTTCCGCTCGATCTCCCCCCCTGTATCCCGTGCACGAAAAAGACCTGCATGATGGTCGCGAAGTGCACGGATCCGACGATTAAATGGATGCGCGAACAGACGCGCAAAGCTTCGGAGAATCGCGATCTCGACATCGCCGTAAAAGAAATCACCCCGTACACCCAGCGGCCTTTCGAAATCTGGGCGCGCTACCAGATTCTGCCGAAACTGGCCGAGGCATTTCGCTTCGAAGTGGACGAAGCCCTGGGCGGAAATCGCGCGCCGCTGACCGCGCGCATGCACTTTCTGAAGCACCATCTCACGGGCATCCCGCTCGTCGAGGTCTGGCCGAAGCTGATGATCTCGAGCATCGCGACGGCGCTCGGTCTTCCGAAACGGCTGATTCTGAATTACCGGAAGCTCGAAGAAGGATACGCCGCCCGCGTGGAGCTCCTCGAAACCATCGCGATGAAGAAGGGCGTATTTATCTACGACCGCGATCTGAAGAAGCTCGGCGCCAGCCTGACGGCTTTCGATGCGTTTATCTGCGCTTATTCGGCCGTGCTCAGCGACCGAGACATGACGGTGAAACCGCCGAAGGGTTATCCGAAAACCGGCGGCTGGGTCGAATACTTCCCCCTGACGGGAGTTCGCTGAGCATGCGCGGCCTTTTCGTCTACGCGGGCAAACGCATTCTCGGCGCGATTCCGACTCTCCTGATCCTCGCGACGTTCGTCTTCTTTCTGCTTCGCATGGCGCCCGGCGGACCGTTCGACGGAGATCGCGTCTTCCCCCAGGAAATCCGCGACGCGATCGACGCTCATTACGGGCTGAACCTACCGCTCTGGCAGCAATTCCTGAAATGGATCTCGGCCGCGGTGTTCTCCTTCGACTTCGGCGAGTCCTTCCATTACGTCGGCCGATCCGTAAACGAGATGATCGCGAATGCGCTCCCTCCGTCGCTGCTCCTCGGCGGTTTCGCCCTGCTCCTCGCGGTTCTCGTCGGAATGCCACTCGGCGTCCTCGCGGCCTGGCGCCAGGGTACATGGATGGATTCCACCGCGATCTTTCTTGCGATCGCCGGCGTGAGTCTTCCGAGCTATCTCGTCGCCAGTACCCTGGTCCTCGTCTTTTCGCTTGAATTAGGTTGGCTTCCGCCCGCGCTCTGGGAGGAACCCGCGAGCATGGTCCTTCCCGTGATTACCCTGGCGCTTCGCCCACTCGCCATCACGGCGCGACTCGTCCGCTCGTCCATGATCGAATCCCTCGGCGCCGACTACATTCGGACCGCGCACGCGAAGGGGCTGACAGTTTCGAAAGTCCTCTTCCGACACGCCCTTCGGAACTCGCTGATTCCCGTCGTCACGGTGCTCGGACCCTTGGCCGCGAGCCTCGTTACGGGTTCGTTCCTCGTCGAAATGGTCTTCCAGGTCCCGGGCCTCGGGAAACACTTCGTCGGAGCGGTCCTGAATCGCGATTATCCGATGGTGATGGGCGTAACGCTGATTTACGGAGTCATTCTCATCATCTCGAACCTGGTCGTCGACCTGGTTTGCGCGATGCTCGATCCGCGGATTCGTCTCTCCGGAAAGGAAGCCCAGGGCGCGTGAACGCAATCCTCTCCTTCTTTCGTCGCCGCGGGATTCGCAAGTTCATGCGGCATAAATTCGCGGTCACGAGCGTGATCTTTCTCCTCGCGATCGGCGTAGCCGCGATCTTCGCCCCCCAGTTCACGAACCACTCCTACGAAACCCAGAGCATCGAACATAAGCTCGAAACTCCGAGCGATGCGTACTGGATGGGAACCGACTCCTTGGGTCGGGATCTCTATAGCCGGATCATCTATGGCGCTCGAATGTCGCTCGCGGTCGGGATCCTGACCGCATTGCTTTCGCTGTCGGTCGGAACCGTGATCGGCGCGATCGCCGGATTCCGTGGAGGGAAAACCGACTCGATCCTCATGCGGATCGTCGACATCTTCTACATCTTCCCGTCCCTGCTCATCGCGATCCTCCTCACCGTTTTCTTCGGTCGAGGCTTTCTCGGTATTTTAGTCGCACTCTCATTTACGTCGTGGGTCACGCACGCTCGACTGGTCCGCACGCTCGTTCTCCAGGCGAAGGAAATGCTGTACGTCGAGGGCGCCCGCGCCCTGGGCGCGGTCGATTTCCGAATCGTCGCCCGCCACATCCTTCCGAATATCGTGGGCCCGATGATCGTTTCGCTCACATTCCAGATTCCGACGAACATCATGTCGGAGAGTTTTCTCTCCTTTATCGGCCTCGGGCTCGAACCGCCCTACTCCTCCTGGGGGACCCTGGCTAACGAAGGATTCCGGGCGATGAAAAGCTATCCGCACCTGATCCTTTTTCCGGGAACGGTTCTTTTCGTCACCCTGATCGCGTTCAACGCCGCCGGCGACGGGCTCCGGGACGTCCTCGATCCGCAGGGAAAACGGGACTTCGGGGCCTAGCGCTGCGGTTGGATTTTGACGCCGGATTTCCTCATCCATGCCCTCTGGCCGACCGAAAAGATCTCCATGGGTAGGATCTTTCGTCCTCTTCTATCCCTGGCGCTCTTTCTCGGGACTTCTCTCGGTTCGCCCGCGCGCGCGACGCCACCCGTCGGGCCCTGTCCGACGCTCCTGATGCGATCGATCCCCGTGACGGCGTTGCCGAAAATCGTGGTCGATGATCTCGATCCGCTCTTCGATCGATTCTCTTCGGCGACACATTCGACGGTTCTGACTTCCGACGACGGAATGTACGAGCATCGGAACCTCTTTCTCCAGCTTTTCGCGCCACCTCGAACGCGCATGGGAGCCTGGGAGTTTCGCGGAAAATTCGATCCCGGGCTTAGGAAGGTTTTCGAATCGATCGGACTCCACTCGGTCGGAAAGTACGCACCGGTCCGGAACCGAGCGGATGCCGCCGCGGTCCTCGATAAAATCGGAAAGCGGATCGCGGAAAAAGCAGCACTCTTTCCAGAAGGAGAACGAGTCGTACCCGCTTTTTTTTCCACATCGGAGAAAGACGGCCTGGTCGACGTCTGGCACCTCGGCGCCCCGGAAATCCAGCCGGGTCAGAACCGAAAAATGGTGGGCTTCGGGCAAATGCATTTCTCGGTATGGGCCCGGCTTCTCGCGGAAGAGGGCATTCTGCCGGTTTCGGGGATTTCCTCGCTCCACTATCATGACATGAGTCACGTTCTCTCGATGCTGCGAAATCCCCACGAGGAGATCCACCTCCAGCGAAAATTCTACAAGTTTTATGTGAGGCACCTGGATCCACTCGACCTGGAGAGCGGCCCGGCGTTCGAATTCTATCGCCGATACCAAGCCGTCGCGAATTACTTTTTCGAAGGCTGCACTTTTCCGAAGATCGAGAACCTGCAGGAATTTTTTTCCGGAACGAATCTCGATGCCTACTCCGACTTCCATCTGACCGGCACGAAACTGGTTTCTGCGGAGGCTCTCATCCGGAGCGATCGCCTTCCGAAGACCCTCGAGAACGAGTTAAATCGCTTCGAAACCGCATACCTGAGCACCCCGGAGCGTTTTTACTCTTCGATGAACGGATATGGCGGCGATCATGTGGATTTCGCGAATCATTTCCGCTACGGGATCGAGAACCACACCGCCATATTCGGTGAGGCCGGCGACCAGGTCGATCTCGAGAGCCTCTTCATGCAGTACGCGACATTGCCCGAAAAACGTCGCGAAGCACGACTACGTCTTTTCGCCGCTTACTATAACGCGGAAAAGCTCGGCATGACCTTCGACCTCGCCCACCTGCATGCCACCGAGGGAGCGCTCGCCAAAGACGCCCACGGACTTCCGATTCCCTGGAAAGATACGGCGACCGAACTCTACTTTCGTTCGTACGCAAACCCCTCTTTTCTTCGACCTTTTATCGAACAGAATTAAATATTCATTATTATCAGACGCTTACCCAATCCGGCGCGATCTTCTTCGGTACCCTTTTCGGCGGCGTATACAGTGGCGGGCTCGGCGCGGAATTCGCTCCTCGCGAGGATGGAATCCGGGCCTCTTACGAGGCGCAGACGCTTTTAGAAATCGACTATGCGGCCCTCGAAGCGGAAATCTACGCCCAACGTGAAGAGGCGATTCGCGTCGCGATCGCCGAATTCGACTCCGCCATCTCACATCCGCAGTACCTCGCGAGAGTCGTGAAAGAAATGAACGAGGCTCGCCTCCGGCAGAACTTGCCCTACGCCAGCGCGGAAGAAGTCATCGCGATCGTTCGCGAACAGATTCGCCAATCCATCCTGAACGGAACCTGGATCGTCGAAAATTCGATCTCGGACTCGCTCGATCGCGCGAAACGAAAAGGCTGGGTCCCCTCCGAAACGACCTACGACCAGTTCCGCCTCGTCCTTCGCGAGAACCAGGAGAAGTTCTGCCCGAAGAATAGGGCGCTGAAGATGAACTCGGTCGTGAAATCGATTTTCAAACCGTAAATTCTGGAACTTCTTCCAGGGGCGCTCCGCTCACCGGACCAGCTTGAAAGCGATCGTGACCGTCGTCTCCCCGCGCTGATTCCGGGCTTGGAGCTCGAGGCGCAGCTCGTTCGATCCGACGACCTGCCACTGTCCGCCGGTCGAAATCTCGTCCCCCAGCAGCGTCATCGCGCGAAAACGGGTCTGCGAGCTCGCGATGTGGAAACCCCGGAGATTCCGGTATTCTTGGATCGCTTCGACGGCTCGTGAATGCAGCAAACCCGCGGTCAGCATTCCGTGCGCGATCACTCCGGGTAAACCCATCGCTTTCGCGACGGTCTCGTCTTGGTGGATCGGGTTAAAGTCGCCGGAAACGCGGGCGAACTCCTTCAGCCAGTCGAGGGTGATCACCCCCGCGGATTTAAACGGAACGAGATCCGCGGAACTGATTTCGCTCATGCCAACTCCCGATAGACCATCGTGCTTCGCGCGGAGGCGATCTTCACGCCGTCTTGCGTACGCACGAAATCCGTTTCGAAGGCCAGGAAGGCGAGCGCCGCGCCCTTCCCTTTCTTCTCGTTCACGGTCGACAGCGTCGTGCTGTACGAAAGCTCCTCACCCGGCAGGAGCGTCTGAAAAATTTCGTACTCCTGCTCGGCATGGAGAATCTGCTTAAGTTCGACGCCGAAACGATTTACTAGTTCGAACTCGCCGGCGCGGAAGATCGTAAAGACGGTCGGAATGGGGGCCGAAGAGATCGGGGAATGATGGGTCGCCCCGACCGTCGCGTGGATGCAGACGGCGAAATCGCGCATCTCGGTCTCGGAAAGCGTGGCTTTCCGCTCCGCGGACCGGGCGCCGACGGCACCTTTTAGGGTCGCGATCACGGCCGAACCGGACGAACTCATTGGGGTCTCGCTTCGGGCCCGGAAAGATCGATCGTTCGCATCTGCAGATAGTTGAGGGCGTTGATCTGTAGATTCTTTACTCGCGGATTCACGAGAGCGAGGATCGGCTCGTTGTAAAGCGGGAGAACGGCCATGTCTTCTTCGACCAGAAGTTTCTGGGCCTCGCCGTAAAGTTTCTCCCGAGCCTTTTGGTTCTGATTGTATCGGGCGAGAAGGACCTTCGCGTCGTATTCGGAATTTTTCCATTTTGTCCGGTTGTTGCCGGCCATACTCAGGAACACCGACAGGAAGTTATCCGGATCCGGGTAATCCGCGCTCCAGGAAAGAAGGAAGATCGGGAAACTGTAAAGTTCGAGCTGGGCGCG
Organism: uncultured Bacteriovoracaceae bacterium; assembly: GCA_964536965.1. Lineage (GTDB taxonomy): Bacteria > Bdellovibrionota > UBA1018 > UBA1018 > UBA1018 > JACMQW01. The sequence continues at coordinate 4,036 of CAZIAL010000004.1, read as the reverse complement.
AAAGGTTTTGTGGTCGAAGGAGCGGATCGAGATTTCGATCCCGAGATTCTTCTTCACCTCGGCCTGGATGAATTGCGCGAGCGTGAGATTCTTCTCCCAGTTCGTACAAACGAGGTCGACTTTGGTCCCGGCTTTCACTCCGGATTTCACGAGCTCCTTCTTCGCGGCCGCCGGATCGAAGCCAAGCCCGATCGACTTGTCGAATCCGAACATTCCTTCGGGGATAAAGCTCCCGGTGGCTTTCTGGCCACCGTGAAGAAATTCGGCGATTTTCGATTTATCGATCGACATCGCGATCGCGCGGCGAAGATGCACGCTCGAGATCGGAAACTGGTCGGTGACGAACCCGAGATAGCCCGTCTTGAAATAAGGGAATCGGACCAGGTCGGAACGCCCGTCGAGTCGCTTCAGGTCCACGGTCGCGATGTCCGCGAGGAAATCGATCTTCCCGGTTTCGTAAAGAGTCAGAGCCGTGGAATCTTCCTTCACGATCAGACCGATGGCCTGGTCGATATTCCCGCGTTTCCCATAATAGTGCGGATTCGCGCTCAGCACGACCTTCGAATCGAGATCGTAACTCGAGAGTTCATATGGACCGACCGTCACCATGCGGCCCGGCTTCGGCCAGGAAGTTCCATGCTTTTCCACGACGTCCTGTCGAAGCGGAAACGTCACCCAGAAGGTCGGGATGTGGATGAAATGCGCGACGGGTTTCGCGAGTCGGATCACGATCGTAGCGTCGTCCGGCGTGGAAATTCCCACTTTCGAAAAATCGCTGATCTTGCCCTTATAGAACTCTTCGGCGCCGTCGATATCGAAAAGAATATAGGCGTAAGAGGCGCTCGTCGCCGGCGAGAGGAGCCGTTTCCAGCTGAAGTAAAAATCCTGGGCGCGGAGCGGAACTCCGTCGCTCCACTTCACTCCGGACCGCAGCTTAAAAGTGTAACTCAGCCCGTCCGGGCTCTTCGTCCAGCTCTCGGCGAGGGACGGGATGACATTCATTTTCGCATCATGGGCGACGAGCCCTTCCATCAGATTCGTGAGCAGCCAGGTTTCGACGGAAGTATGGGCGCGATTCCAGTCGAGAGTTTCGGGATCGCCCAGGAGCCGAAACGTGAAGGTACGTTTCGGCGCGCGTTCGTCTCCGCCCGCCACGGCGAGCGGCTGTCCGGGAATATCGCCCGGAGCGCCTACCGCCGACATATCTGCCGCCCGAGTCGGAATCGGTTTCTGGCCTTCCTTTTGGCCGCAACCAGGAATGCATCCCGAGAGTCCCGCGAGGAGGGACACACCCAAGAAAATTCGCGAAAATTTCTGGAGGCGCTTCATCTAGTGGCCGTGCCCCTCGTGCTGGATTTCTACCGTTACATCGCCCTGGATCTTCGCCTGGCAGCCGAGGCGCGAATTCAGACGAACACCCGTCGCGCGGTCGAGTCGTTCTTCCTCGTCTTCTTCCGCTTCGGACAGATTTTTTTCCCCGTCCGTCACGATCACATGGCAAGTCGTGCATGCGCAAAATCCGCCGCACGCATGCTGGAGCGGAATGTCGTTTCGAACCGCGGCCTCGAGGATCGTTTCCCCGGGATTGGCTTCGACGGTCTGGTTCATCGGCAAGAAGGTGATTTTATGCATCCGGATGTCTTTCTATTCGCCTAATCTAACGAACAATCCGGAATCGCGCAAAGCACGAGCGTCTTCCGGAGTGACAATGCGCAATGCGTTAGATGGAGTTCTTTTTCAGCTCGCGGAAGTCGTGCAGGGCGGTCCGATAATCGCGGCGAAATCCCGTAAACTCCGGGTGCTTCTCCAGGGTTTTCGCGTTCATCCGCTCGAGAACCGCCGCGAACTCGAGCGGATCTTGGCGACGAACGGTGGCGAAGACGGATTTAAAGTGTTTGCGGTCGGCCGCCCGATCCTGACGCAGTTGCGCGAGGCTTCGGCGAAAAAAAACGGTCTGCAGATCGGGCAGCCAGAAGCGGAAGAATCGGGACTGGTGCGCACGTCCGCGCACACGCGCCGCTTCGATCGCCTTTTCGTATTCCGCATCCAGCTCCCGCAGAAATTCCGGAAAACGCTCGATGAACCAGCGCTGAAAGTCCCGAGACACGACCCGTAGTCGCTTCAAGACGGAATAATATTGGCGCGCCTTGAAGCGCGATCCCATCTGCTTTCCGGTCCATGCGCCGAGCCACGCCCCGGCCGCGACGGAGGCCGGCACGAACACGGTGGCCATTCCGACGACGAACGGCGCGAGTGCCAGCCCGACCGCCCCTCCGATCTTCGCACCGGCGAATCCTCCGCCGGGAGTCAGGCTATCGAGAACGGCGTGCTCGATCCCCTGTTTCAGCTTTTTCCTGCCGCGGAGCACGTTCACGAGATTCATCACCAAATTCTGCGTGAAAGCGTCAGACGGAGGCGCGACCGATGCGTCCGTCGGAGCGTTCAGAAGACTCTTTATTCTATCCTCGTCGCTCGGTGTGGGCGGTCGGTCCACGGCGAGGATTCCATTTTTGGAATCCGCAGGGCGAGCGGAAATCGCCAGTCCGAGCGCCGAGGGCACCAATCCCTCCGGTCGCGTCTCGAAGTGCGCATAAAGCGCATCGAAAAGACTTCCGCCCCCCGAAACATCGAGATCGGGAGGCAGCGAGCGGACCCAGGCGGGTCGTTTCTTACGCTGACGTAGCAGCGAGACCTCGCTCGCCGAGATCCGAAGGGTCTCCGCCCATTTTCGGCAGCGACGCCGCCGAATCAGATCGAGCGTCAAGCCCGCGAAAAGAACCGCGGCGAGTATTCCTCCGCTCCATTCGCTAAAAACCAGTTCGCCGCCCATGCCTTAGATCATACTCCTTCGACCGCGGCTCCAGGATGGGTCAATTTTGACCGCTTTGGTTCAGACTTTCTTCGCCAGCGTCTCGGCGATCACCTTCTCGGCGAGACGGGTCGTGGCGGCATTCAGCTCGTACTTCAGGTTCTGCACCGCTTCGGGTTCCCGTCGCTCGAACGCCGTTCGCATTTTTCGACAGAGCACTTCGATTTTTTCCGCCTCCTCGCGAGGCAAGAGTCGAAAGGCATCCGGAAGCTTCTTCTCGGCGGCGCGCAGGACCGGCTCGGACTGGTTCCGCACTTCGATCCAGCGCTTGAAATCGAGATCGCCCATCTCGTTCTTCTCTTTCGCTTCGAGCATCCGATCGATATCGGCTTCCCCGAGTCCGAAACTCGGTCTGACTTCGATCGATGCCTCTTTCCCGTTCCGCAAATCGCGGGCCTCGACCTGGAGGATGCCGTCGGCATCGATCAGAAAGGTCACTTCCACCCTGGGGAATCCCGCCGGACTCGGTTCGATTCCTCCGAGTTTAAACCTCGCGAGCGAGCGATTCTCCGCGGCCTGATCACGCTCTCCCTGCAGCACATGCACGTCGACGCCGGTTTGGTTATCGACGAAAGTCGTGAACGTTTCGCGCGCGCTGGTCGGAATCCGAGTATTTCTCGGAATCAGACGTTCCATGAGACCGCCGTAAGTCTCGATTCCGAGCGATAACGGGACGACGTCGAGGAGCAGAAACTGGCTGTTTTTTCCCGCCAGAATATCCGCCTGGATCGCCGCGCCCTGCGCGACGACTTCGTCGGGGTGCATGCTCGCATTCGGGACGCGTCCGAAAATTTCTTCCGCAATCTTACGCACGATCGCGAGCCGCGTCGGTCCGCCGACCAAGACGACGTCCGTGATATCGTCCACGCTGAGTCCGGCGTCATCCAGCGCGTGGAAACAGCTTTCGCGAGTCGGCGCAAGGATGGGACGCGCCAGACGTTCGAACTCGTCGCGACTCCATTCGCGCTCGAATCGTTTGCCGGCGCCGACGCAAAGATCCACCGAGAAGACGGCCTTTTCACGTTCCGCAAACGCGTGCTTCAGTTTTTCCGCGGCGTCGAGCAGCGATGCGGTCTGCAGAGGAGAGGCGTAAAGATCGACCCCCGCCTCTTCCTTCGCCTCGTCCGCCATCTTTCGCGCGATCGCGCGATCGAGATCGTCGCCGCC
>CAZIAL010000003.1:102059-135557 GCA_964536965.1 uncultured Bacteriovoracaceae bacterium | reverse complement strand
AACATCCGTTCGCGGATATTCGGGGCCAGTCCCTTTCCCGTATCCGTCACCGAAAGCTCGACATAGTTTCCCACCTGGGCACCGATGCGGCGTCCCTCGAGTGCGGGACCGAGCTGGACATTTCGGGTCGAAAGGGCGATTTTTCCGCCGTTCGGCATGGCGTCCCGGGAGTTTAGGAGCAAGTTGATCAGTATCTGCTCGATCTGGGTTGGATCGGCGTGAATCTCTTTCAGATCCTGCGCCAACTCAAGACCAAGATGGATATCGGCCCCGACCAATCGTGCGAGCATATCGCCCAACCCCGCGATGGAATCATTCAGGTTCAGCCATTTCCGGGCGAGGGCCTGCTGCCTTCCGAATGCGAGTAGTTTTCGCGTGAGCTCCGAAGCTCGCTGGGCCGAGCTACGAATCGCCTCGGCTCCGGGCAGATTCTCCGACTGCATCAGAATGACGCCGAGGATGTTGTTGAAGTCGTGCGCGATCCCGCCGGCGAGCACACCGAGGGATTCCATCCTTCGAGCGGCGCTGAGCTCCTGCTCCGTCCGCCGATTTTGGGTAATGTCGGTCGAGATTCCGCAAATCCCGTAAGTCTTTCCCTCGGAATCCTTCAGCGGAAACTTCAGCGAGAGATAGATATGGCGACTACCATCGGCGTGAATGACGGTTTCTTCGACTTCTTTTCCGACTCCCTGCTCGATCACCGCGAGATCGTTCCTTCGAAATTCGTCCGCGACTTCTTTCGGAAAGATCTCGTGTCCAGATTTCCCGAGCAGTTGCTCGGACTTCAGATCGAAAACGATCTCGAACTGACGATTCACCATGAGGAACGCGCTATTCAGGTCCTTGAAATAGATTACCGCCTTCGTCCCGTTCAGCAGTTCACGAATCAGCACGTTCGCGTCATTCAGTTCCTTGACCGCTTTTTCACGTGCCTGGGATTCCAGACTTTCGGCCGTCACGTCGCGAAAGAAGAAAACGACATGACCCACTTTTCCGTCCTTCCGAAATACGGGGAACGCCTTGGACTCCATGGCGAGCCGTTTGCCCTCGGTGACTTTTACCTGGGTGAGTTCACGCGGATCGTACCAGGTGATCGGCAAGGTCACGGCCTCGCCGCGAAACGGCTTTTTTAATTCTTCGAGGACACCTGCCCGCTTCGCGATCTCGTCGTGGAGGACGGAATAGTCGCTCGGCGGCGCGACCCCGAACATGCGCATGAAGGCGTCGTTGACGTAAATGCTTTGTCCCTCGGAATTGTAGATCTGCATCCCGAGCGGGGAATGGGCGAAAATACTTTCGATCAGGTCGACGGGGGATTCGACCTCGGAAAGCACTCTGGACAAATCTACATACTGAGTCATGGCGATATTCTATCTTAAATCCGGACGCGTGGATAAACCTTAGGTCGTTTTGTTCCGGAATCGCCAATGGACGAAAAACGCCAAAATAAAGACAACGGAGGTCAGCCCATGAGTCCAGATCCAGATGAGGCGCCAAAAATCATCGATCGCGATCTGGAGCAGATAACCCGAAAAGACCATCGGCAGAGAGAGCAACATCAGAGAGATCCCGCTCCGTCTCCGCTTCCGGGCGCCGGAAATGTATTTCGGTCGAATATGGCCATTCCAGATCAGGGCCAGGCCGAGAACGAGCAGAGGGGCGAGCAGAAGATGAACGTCGCGCGCCGCAGGTTCCCAAGGATGACGGGCGACCGAAGAGTAAGGATCGGGCTCGCCGCCTAGAAAATAGCGAAGCAGACCATAAACGACTCCGCTGCCTCCGACGGCCGAGGCGGCGATCTCCATGAAACGTCGGTCCGAATTTCTCACCGTTTCCCCGGGGGCGTTTTCGGCATCACCCGGTCGTAAGCGAGCGCCAGGCGCGCGGCCTGGATCGAAGCCCGGGCGGTGAGAGTCGCGCCCGTTACGAAAGGAATTTCGCGCTTCAGCGCCAACCCTTCCCCGAGCTTTTTGCTTCGAAAGACCGCGTACCAGGTTCCGGAAGGCATGTATTCCGAAGGCTCCTCGAAAGAGAGGACTTCCACTCGTTCGACCTCGCTGGCTTCGTTCACGATCACGAGCAGTGTTTGCGGCCGGGTCTTCACGGTGCGCGTATCGATATACGCGCGGCCGGATCGAGCCGGCGCCTTATCGCAGGTTCCGTGGTGGCGAACGACCAGACGAGGCGCCTTCGCCACGCCCGAAAGGCGTTCGACTTCGCGTGCCTGCTCGGGAGTGAGGTAGAGAGTTTCCTTCCTCACTTCGCAATCGCGGAAAGCGAGACCTAGACCTTCCTCGACCGTGAGGAAAACCTTCGCAGTCGCGGATTCCGCGAAAAATAGAGAAAGCGCGAGTATGGTATTAGAAAGCGTAACCGAGCGCAAAGTTCACCTGATCCACTCCCGATCGATCGAATCGACGATAATTCTGATAATCGGCTTTCACCACGATCTCGTCGATCGGCTTATATTGCAAACCTGCCGTCCATACATTCAGCCGATTCGCACCGCTGCGAGCGCCGCCCAGGGCGACCGCGTCCTGGGTATCGACCCCTTCGAATCGCACGAAAGGCGTGAATGGAAGCCAACCCATCGTCGAAAGATCATATCCAACCTGGACATAAGCGCCCCAGAGCCGGGATGCAACCGCCGCCGTGCCCGTTTTCGCCAGCACGGCGTTCAGCTCGGCGACATTTCCGAGCCAGGCGCGAGACGCCAATGCGCGGAAATCGAATCCCCGAAACTTCCAGTCGAGGTGGGCCTCGGCGAGGGTCATCATCACGTCGGGCGCGCCCACCTGATTATTGCCGGTATCCCCGCGTACTACCGATCCTCCGATCATCGAACCGGGAATCCCGACGTAGTCGAAGCGAAAAACTCCGCTCCAGTCGTTCGCTTTCTCATAGCCGCCCTTCTGGCGACCGCCGCGAAGACCGCCCGAGGTGAAATCGGCCGAATCCAGGCTCGTCGTTAAATAGGTACGGTAGGTGAAGGATCCGATATCTCCGAAGAGGCCGAGACCGTTTTGGCGCCAGGTCGTCGGGATGACCAGCGACTCCGTTTCCGGGCGACGCGTCCCAAGCCAGGTCGTCGGTTCGTGGAGCTCGGAAAGAAAACCCACCGGCATCAGCAGGAGCCCGGCACGGAAATTCAGTTCGGGCCGAATCATCCAGTCCAGATAGGCGAATTCGACCGAGACCTCTCCGCTTCCGGCGCCGCCCGCTCGCGTCGCCAGGTTCGTCGAACCGTGTTCGAATTCGAATTCACTGTTGAATACGAACCGGTCGCTGAAGCGATATCCGACGAATAGAACCGCGCGGACGAGATCGAATCGATCGACCGCCGCGGTTCCCGAGGCCGCGCCGTCGTCCCGCTTTTTCTCGAAGTTTTCATAGAGAAATTCTCCGTAGCCGCCGATCGAGACGTGGCGCTCCTTCGCCCGGTAGACCTTCGATCCGGAGGGTCCCAAGCCGTAGCGACGAGTCTCGTCTCCGGCGGCCGCTTCGCCGATCTTCATCCGTTCGATCTCGTCGGCGAGAACCTGCACCCGTCGTGCGAGTTCTGAATTGTCCGGGACGGCCGGGTCGGCCATTGCGGAAGTGGTGAGCAGGGCCAAAACGGCCGTGAAGAGGGATTGAACGAGAGGATTTCTTTTCATGGGTTCTTCTTTCTAACGGGGTGGACAGTCGAACTTCAGGTTCAGGAGAGGATGCGAACTCGAGAGACGATCTTTCAGGTCGCAGGTCGCCCAAGCCTGGACGCGACCCTTTTCGTCGGGAAGGCCGAGCGCGAACGCGTGGGCTCGCCCGAGGCGCGCGGCTTCCCGGACGGCGGAAATCGGGGCGTCGGAAACTCCCCGGCGAGCGGCAAACACATAGAGACCGGTCGAAAGGCAATCGGCGCGCAACCCGTCTTCGGTCACCACGGTTACGCTCCCCCAGCGAATGACGGGCTTTCCGTCCGCGGGGTCGAGAATATGTCCGGGACGTTCGGAATCCCCCGAAGTCGAAATCGAACCGCGACTGATTCGCAACGTCCCGAGGACCTGGTCTCTTCGAATCGGATGCGAAAATTCGACGGAAATCGGCGCATTCGCCCGCACATTCACCTGGCCACCGAAATCGATTTCCGCTGATGGAAACTCCGAAAGGGCCGGCATCGCGCGGTCGAGCGCATGGCCCTTGCCGAATCCACCCTCTTCGATTCCGGCCGAATGCCGGAGGCGAGTCACTTTTCCGTTCGCCACGCGAAAATGCGAACTTCGAGAATCGGCGAGGGCCGCGGCGATTCTTTCTCCGCTCGGGTGCGCGCCGCCTCCTTCACGCACTCGCCAGAGGCGCAGGAGGGGAGCCATCGCGGGTGCGAATGCACCGGCCGTTTCCTTTTCACAGGCGAATGCCCGCGAGAGCTCTTCGTAAAGCTCGCGGGAAACCGAGATCGCTTCGCCTTTCTTCGCCGAATTCACCCGCGAAAGTTCCGAACGAGGTTTCCAGGTCGACAGCCGTTTTTCGACCGCCTCCACCTCGAGATAAGCGCGTTCGATGGCATGCAGAGCCTCGGCACGCTTTCCATCCGGCGCCTCCACGCGAAAAGTAATTTGCGTGCCCATCGCCTGGAACCGGCGTTCGATCGGCGCCGCATGCGCGCCCGTCGAAATCGTAAAGACGAGCGCCAAAGCTGGGGGCAAAATCGCGAACATTTTCTCAAGCTATATAAAATGAGACTCATTCTCAATATTAAAAGGATCGATTTTCAGTGGTGCGGCGCGCGTGTGGTACTGCTTCTCCGTGCTAACCGGACTCCTCACACTCGACCAGGAGCTACTCCTCCGTCGCCTCCTCGAGCAGGAACGCAACCTCGCGCACCAGTTGGCGGGCCTCGAGGAGACACTTCGGCATTTCGAAGAGGTCGAGCGGCGCGCTTACGAGAGCTGGTCACGAATCGAGTTCGGTCCGCAGTACGCCGATCTCGAAAAACTCTACGAGGAAATTCGCATGCGTCAGGCGCAGGTGCGCAGGATCCAGGATCTGGTCCGCGATCGCGGAATGAGCGCTCGAGAAGCGCTGTACGCGGTGCAGTCCGGAGCGGAACCGGAGTCCCGTTCGGAGGCGTTCGACGCAAACGATGAAGATGTAATCGAAGCCCGACGACGGGCGAAGCGCGAGGCCAAACGCGCCGACCGGAAACAGACCCGGCGCGAACAAAGGAAAGAAAGAATCGTTTCCGGTCCGACCGATGAAGCCGCGAAGAAACGGAGATCCATCGTTTCCCTCTACCGGATCATCGCCCGAAAGCTCCATCCCGATTCGGCCACGGCGTCGAAGTTCCTCACGAAGAACCGAGCGAAAAACCTCTGGCACGAGGTCCAGACGGCTTATCAAGCGGGAAACTACGAACGGCTCGTCGCGATCGGCGCCTGGCTGCAAGGAGAAGACGAAACCGAGGGTGCCTTGGGAAGTTCTGCGACGGCAACCCTCAGTCACGACGATCGACTGCGCCGTCTGCGCTCGCTCGAAAAATCGTGCCGCACTCTCGAATCCAGAATCACCGAACTTCGCGGACATCCCGCGTGGGAGTTCACCACCACCGGAAGCTCCCTGCGAAAAAAACTCAGGAAGCAGCTCGCGCGGGAAATCGAGGCGGAATTCGCGAACGCTCAGGAAGTCGTCGAAGCCCTCGACGAATTTTTCTCCAGGATCGGTCCACCGCGTGCGCCAAGACGTCGCCGTTAATTACCCCCAATTTTCGCGGGTACTCGAGGAGAATCCGCGCTAGGGTAATCGTATGGAAAAACTTGATCGGATACGGGTCGCGTCGCTGCAGTATTTCATTCGCCCGGTCGCGACTTTCGAGGAGTTCGAGGCGCAGGTCGCCGGACTCGTGGATACCGCGGCCGACTACAAGTGCCATATGGTCGTTTTCCCGGAATATTTCACCACTCAGCTCTTGATGCTGGGCGATTACAAACGATCGATCAGTGACCAAGTTCGAGATCTCTGCAAGCTGGCCCCGCGATTCGTCGGATTCATGACGGAACTCGCCGAACGGCACAAGCTCTACATCGTCGGCGGTAGCATCCCGGTGGAGGATGGAAAGTCCGGTCGCGTGCGAAACCGTTGTTATTTTTTCAGTCCGGACGGCGACGTCGGCTTCCAAGATAAAATTCATATGACCCGCTTCGAAAAAGAAGAGTGGTTCATCGAACCCGGGTCGCGGCTGAAAATCTTCGATACCGATTTCGGAAAGATGGCGATTACGATCTGTTACGACGTCGAATTTCCGGAAATCGCCCGGACCGCGGCGCGGGCGGGAGCGAGCGTCCTGATCGTTCCGAGCTGCACGGATGACCGGCAAGGATTCTTGCGGGTGCGGTACTGCGCCCAGGCGAGAGCGGTCGAAAACCAGATGTTCGTCATTCACTCGTCCACGGTTGGGTCCCTTCCCATGGTTCCCGCGGTTTCGCTGAACTACGGCCAAGCCTCGATTCTGACTCCGAGCGATTTCGCGTTTTCCCGCGACGGGATTCTCGCCGAAGGGATTCCGAACCAGGAAACGATGGTGATCGGCGAACTGAATCTGAAACTCATCGCCGAGCAACGAGATTCGGGAACGGTCCTTCCGCTTCTGGATAGCCGGAAGACTTCGGAACTGCTGACGGATGTCGACCTCGTCAGCGTGACCCCGGCCGACGAGCGGTACCGAGTCCGACCTACCGAGGCTCGAGATTTCGCGGCGATCGTCGCCCTTTGCGAAGCCGTCTATCCGGGAAGTCCGTCGTGGAGCGAAACCCAGCTCCAGTCTCATCGCGACATGTTTCCCGAAGGTCAGATGGTCATCGAAGAGCGTTCGACCGACCGGGTGATCGGATTTGCCGCGTCACTGATCATCGATCGTGATGACTACGACTGGGGTACTCCGTGGAGGATCTTCACGGATAACGGCATGTTCACGAACCACGATCCTGAAAACGGGAAGACGCTTTACGGCGCGGAGATCATGGTCCACCCCGAGTTCCAAGGCACCGGCGCGGGGACGGAACTTTACCGTGCGCGCGAGGCCCTCGTGAGGTCGCTCGGGCTGCGCAGAATTCGCGCGGGTGCGAGACTTCGCGGTTACCACCTCCAGAGCGAGAAAATGACGGCGGAGGAGTACGTCCGGTCCGTGCAATTAAAGAAAATTTGGGATCCGACGCTGAGCTTCCAGCTGAACCGCGGTTTCCACGTCGTGCGCGTCGTATCCGGCTACCTTCGCCACGACCCGGAAAGCCTGGGTTTCGCCGCCATCATCGAGTGGCAAAATCCGGATGCGAAAGTCTGATCAGGTTCCGGTTTTGGACATCGGGGAAGCACGATGAGAGGACGATCGAACGCATCTTTTTAAACGAATGGTCGCGTTTTCGAAGCCGGGCTAAAATCGCGTGCGAAGGAGATTCTTCATGAAATGCCCTCATTGCAAAGACCCCGTGCTCGTCATGTCCGAACGCCAAGGAATCGAAATCGATTACTGCCCGAGCTGCCGAGGGATTTGGCTCGATCGAGGCGAGCTCGATAAGATCATCGAAAAGTCGAAAGCGGCGGAAGCCGTCGAACCGCGCGAGGCTTCGGTGGCGCCACCCCCCGCCTATTCGCAGGCGCCCGCCTACGCGAAAGAGCATTCCTCGGATCACTACCCAAAGCCGTATAAGTATAAGCGGAAGAAATCGCTGCTCGAAGAACTCTTCGATTAAGGATTTTCACTCCGACGAAAGCAGTCCAGTCACCCGGAGCACCCCCTCATTTACGACGAGGGGCGCCGGCAAGATAACGACCGCCCAAACGTACGCGCGACGAAGAGTCGCCGATGGGAAACGAATGAACTTTCTTTCCCCTAAGATTCCCACCGCCTGGATCAGGAAGTAAATCAACTGCGAACCTAAGCGATTGACGTCGTGAAACGCGTAGAGCGGCACGTTGATCAATACTTCATGCCAGAGTCCCGAATAAAAAAATGCGACGAGCAGACCGAAAGCGGGTCTCCGTCGATACCGACTGAAAATGATTTGATTGAGCCAATCCGCCAGGGAACTCGCCCACCGTCGACCCCAGAATTCTGCCAGTGATTTCGAAAGGAAAGGGAGCTGGAAGTGAGCGGGGTAATGCCAACCGGTCGACGCAAAGAGGATTTCGAGAAGTAAGCTCAGCAGCTGACCCATCACATAAAGCGGGACGAGGGCGAGGTAGCTTTGGACCACCCAATCCGCGTTTAAATGCGGGATAAGCGCGAAGTAAAGTTTCCAGGCCAGAATCGTGAGCCCTAAAAAGACAGCGGCTTTCTCTAGGGTGTTTCGTAGGAAAACCCCAGAGAAAGGTTTCCGCTTTCTCCAGGAGTCGGTGGAAAGCGCGGGGGAAAGGAAAACGAACTGAAAAAAATTCGGACGGGAGCGAGTAATCATCCAGCTCGCGACCTTGGCCGCGAACACCGAAAGCAAAATCGTCGTCCATACCCAGAAAGAGAGGGGGTGCATCTTAGTGAGGATATCATACGGCGCGATTTCGAGTTTCCGACTGCGGCCGATCTCACATTCGAATCCTCAGGAGCTTCTGACCGAATTGGGGTCGACCTAAAGCAGAAAGCTGGCATCCTGGGCCTCGAATTCATTCGCGAGGCCTAAGTCTTACGCCCGTGCCACCCGGCAATCATGAAGGCCTGGAAGAACCGGATCGGGGTCGCGATCCCACTTCGTCGAAGCAGGTTTTCCACTTCCGAGGGAGGAAGCACGGCGAGCATCTCCCGAAGCTGCATCGGTAGAGCCGCGATCGATTCCGGCGTGGCACCCATAAGCAACTGCACGCGAGACCAATTCTCCACCATCGCGGGGAATTCCGGAGAGGCGAGATCGGTACTGATCTCGGTATCGACGAAGATCCCGCCCGGCCAGAGGCGATCGACGATCCCGCGATAGTATGCGAGTCGCTCATCCCGAGGGACGAAGTGGCCGACGAGCACGCTGAGGGCGGCGTCGAAGCCTTCCTGACTCGGCAAATCGGCGACGTATCCGTGCACGAGTTCACACCGATCGAGAACCCCGGCCCTGTGGAGCCTCTCCCGACCGACGTCGAGCATATCCGCGGAAGGATCGAGGCCGACAAAGGTCCACTCCGGTCGCACCTCGGCGAGGGCGAGAATCTCTGCGCCCGTGCCGACACCGACGCAGAGCACGCGGGCACGCGCGGGCAGCGCATCGAGGACGAGACGGATCAGGAAATGCATCGCGTCCGAAATCGGTGCGAGGCGACGATTCCGCTCGTCATATGTGACGGAAGCTTCTTGGGTGAAGTAGTTCGGTTTCGGCGATTCGTTCGGCATGTTTACAGAATACCAAACGTGTCAATCCCGGTGTGACGGTTTGTGAGTTGCCCTGGCTACCCGACACAAACAATACCAAAGCGGAAATGAAGTCTGACTCATCCCTTCCGCGCGGCTGGCCCTGCATTCGAGTCCACTTCGGTTCCGCGCGAAACCTCGATCATGCAAAAGACAAAATGGCGGACCCGAGAGGATTCGCCCCCTCGCGCTTCGGGCTTCCAGCCCTCTGCTCCGGGGGCGGGCTGCGAACTAAATCAGCCATCGTGGCCGATTTGCCGCGCGAAACTCCTTCGGAGTCCCCCGCGGCCGTTCTCGCATTCGAATCCTCTCGGGTGTCCAATCCAGACATAAAAAAAGCCCGCCTCTAAAGGAGGCAGGCTTTTTTTATCTTAAAATGGCGGACCCGAGAGGATTCGAACCTCTGACCTTCGCATCCGTAGTGCGACGCTCTAATCCAACTGAGCTACGGGTCCGTATTTGGAGAAGTCCCAGTAATTACTCGAAACCCGACCACCCCACAAGGGCAAATTCGGCCCTATCGCGCAGGGGGATTGGCGGTTAAGTCCTTGGAATAACTAGGGCTAATCCGTCCTAAGGGGCCGCTATTCCGAGGGGCGAGTCTCCAGAACCTCGATCCGGGCCTTTTTTGCGCCCTTCTTATCCTTCTTCGCCTTGCACGCCTCGATGTCGGCGGAATCGACCTTCACCCCGGGAAATTCACCGCCTCCGATTATCGTGCGGACACATCGCATCGGCGGCCGCTGGCCCGCCGCCTCGCAGGCCCGCCGAATTTTTCGGCACGGATCGGCCGCGCTCGCGAACACTGACGGAACGAAGGCGAAGAATAAAAAGAAGCACCCGATTTTACGCATTTCTTAAGTTCCTGTTACTTTCCCGCGGCGCAAGTAAAGGTGCGCGCCGATTTTCCGACTTTGATCGAGGCCGTGATCGACGAAGCGTCGAGTTTGGTCATCGTGAAATTCATGGTGCCTTTCGTAACCGGAACCAAACGCGCATTCGCGCCGGACTTATGCCCGAGAATCGCTCCTTCGACGAGTTCTTCGGAACTGTCGGTCACCCGATAATAGCGATCGGGTGACGTCGCGCTTTCGCGGGTCCGGACGATTTCCGAGTCGAGGAAGCTCACGGTCAGTTTTTCCTTCTTCGCGTCGTTCGATACGCATTCGAAGGCTCCGGTCCAGTCCGCGGCGGATGCGGAAAATGAGAGCGCAAAGGTCCCGAGAATGACGGCGTATTTCATGTAAATTCCTTTCCGAGTTCGCGCGCGAGTTCCTGGAGGTAAGCGCGCATGAAGTCCACCCGCTTCCGACCTTCTTCGCGACCCGCGCGGGTGATGAGCGTGTCCGCGGTTTTGAATAGTTTAACGAAAAAATGGTCGACCGTATTCTCCAGATCGTCGAATTCTCTGCCGCTGGCGGCGAAAGGGTCGAGGGGCTCGTAGATCCGCCGGCGCAACAGGCCGCCGACCGAAAATACCCGAGCGATCCCGATCGCGCCGAGACCGTCGAGTCGGTCGGCATCCTGAACCACCGAAGCCTCGATCGTCTTCGCCTCGATTTTGGCGGAAAAACTATGGGCTTCGATCGCGTGGCGAATCTCGTCGAGATAGAATTCGGGGTATCCCTCTTCGCGAAGAAAGAGAATCGCAGCTTCCCCTGAAAGCCGGGAGGCCTGCGTTCGGCGGGGATCGTTTTTCGGCACGTTCACGAGATCATGGAGCCACGCGGCAGGAATCACGACTTCGAGTTTAGCGCCTTCGGATAGGGCCAGGCGTTTCGCGGTCGTCACCACCCGCAGAAAATGCGCGTGGTCATGCGCCGGATCGGACCCCGAGTTCGCCGCCTCGAGGGCCGTCACCTCGCGAATTTTCGTTTCGAATACCTTCTCCCAGTCCGTCAGCGAGCGAGTTAAGCCCTTTTGCGTCATCATAGATTCCGATAGAGTGGAGGCAGTGAAAGATCTTCGTCAATCCCTCTTTATGCTCGCCGCCCTGGCGACCGCGGCTAGCCTCTCGGCATGTAACGAGATGCCCGCGCCGGCCGTACCCTCTGGCACCTGCGCGACCGGCACCGCCCAGATCGCCGTCTGGGATGGACGAATCCAGAAAGTCTGCGGCTGCGGAGGAACGGATGGCGAATTCGCGCCGGCGAACACGGCGCTGAACTGCACCTTTCCACTAGGCAATATTCTCCACATCTACTTCCACGGCCCTTTCCTGCAGCACCAGCTCCGCTCTACGGGCGGACTCGTGATGCCGGACACCCCGGTATTCGATCCGAACGGCCCGGTCGTCATTCGGGCGCATTCCTTCGCACCCGCGGCCGCCGGCACCTACTCCTTTCGCGACGTATTCGACGCCACGCTTTTCGGCGATCTCGTCGTCACGCCGTAGATTTCCGAAAAAAGCGGCTGGGCAATCATTTCCCGTTAAAGTTCCAGCCCCCCCTCCGAAAAGCCCTATGTCAGGTGAGAGCAACTCGAGCCTGATCACCAACTCGGAAACCAGGAGGGTAATCGAATGGCCAAGAAGAACACGATCCAAATCCAGAACATCAACAACGCCGCTGAAAAAATCCAGACCGTGGACGTCCTTTACCAAAAAATGGGCGACCGCTGGTACGCGTTCTCGATGGTGGGCGAGGAAGTCTTCGTGGGCTCCGTTTCCGAGGCCGAAATCAACCAAGCCGCCTCTCACTCCGACGCGATCGAGAAGATCCTCGTCGAGCCGAGCAACGATCTTCTGCATGAAGTCGCCTAAGGCTCCGGCCAAAAAAAGTTCAAGCCCAACGACCACCGATCTCCGCGGGAAGGACCCCCAAGTCCTTCGCGCGGATATCGACCTTTTTATCCGGAAGATCTCGGAGAAAAGCGCACGCGAGCCTGAAAAGGCCGCGATCATTCTCTCGGAATGGATCGACCGCAAGTCGAACGCCGCCGCGAAGAAAAAGGCGGCTTGAACCAGGGGCTTCCGGCTCAGAGACCGTGCAGGCCGAAAGTGCTGCGCGAAAGCGTCGAGGCGTCGACCCAGAAATCCTCGCCGTCGCGTTCCCAGTCGCTCGAAACCGCTTCTTCGTCGCGAGGGTCGTAGCTGTTGCGCACGAGGAACTGGCAGACCCCGCCTTTCGATCGACGTCCGATCACGCTTACATAGTGCGTGATGCAGTCTTCGTCGAAAATCGAAGCACCCTCGAAGCCGCGGCCCTTCTGGAGAGCGGCATAACAGTGGAGAACCGGAATCGGGAGGACGTTGCGCACTCCCCGCTCGGACTCCAGCCGTCGGTGGATTTCTTTTTCAATCCGAAGCGCGCGGCTCTCGGCATTGCCTTCGCCAAGGCCCAGGACTTCCCACCCCGCATAGATCTTCGTGCGACACTGCGGGAGATCTTCGTACGCGCCGAAGTAACGTTTCTGCTCGCACTGGGGATAGAGGATCTTTCGGACCACTTCGTACGGCGATTCGGAATCGTCGATGAGGATCTTTTCCAGACGCGAGTCACTCAGAACCAGGGTCGGATCCTTCGCGAGCGCGAGCCGGATGGCGTGGACCGCGCGGCCGCGTTCCTCGGCGTCCTCCATATCGTTGGGATAGGCGAGGTCCCGAGCCGCTTCGTAAACCTTCATCGCCAGGGTCGAACGCGTCCGCATCCATTCCCGGTCATAAACTCGCGGATCGCCATGATCGCAGACCCCATATTCGCGGACATGCTGCACAATGTCACACAGGTAGGAACCGCGCCGGCCGTCTTCCGAGCTCAGCGGATCGGAGGTCAGTTGCAAGGGAAACCAGTTCGGCCGGTCGGTCTCCACCGCGAGGTCGATCGCAAGGGCGATGGGGTCGATCGGAAGAATAGACGTATGCCCCGGCGGCAGTGCCTCTTCCCGAATACGAAATGAATCGAGGAGAGATCCCGCGACGAAGAATCCGCAGGCGTAGGTATCCCCTTGTTCTCCCGAAGGAAGTACCGAGAGCAGACCGTCTTTACGCAGATCGATCGGAGAGGCGCAGTCTTCCGGCTGGGCCTTCGCCGCGCCGAATGCGTGGAGAGACCGGCTCGATCCGACGAGTACACCGAACCCCGCTAGTACAAATGCGATAACTCGAACGGTATCCCTCCGTCCGCTCCCCCGAGCATTCATTAGGCACCACTAAACGATGGTGGCCGGGATGAAAAGAGGGAATTCGAGGCGTTCTAATTTTCGTCCGGATACTCGAAAGGTCGGTACGCGCCGCCAGCCTCCTGGAGCGCGGGTCGGCCCCGCTGGACGGGATTTCGGTTGCCCAACTCCTCACAAACCTTAGGCCGTTTCATGCAGAAGGCGCGCATGTTGAGAGTCATCCGCATCGCCTCGATATCATTCTCGGGAGCGAGACGAAATTGGTTCACATTGCCTCCGCCATGGTCCCAGGCGTTGCCCTTTTCGAATGGCTTCGTCATGTCCTTCAGCCGCCACGGAAGATAGACCCCCATCGTACTTTTCTTATCCTTCCCACCTTTCGTATTCAGGTAGAGGATCTCGGTCTCATCATCCGCATCTAGGCCAGCGCGAGCGGGAGCGCCTTTTTTGGCTCCGAACTTGTCGTCCAGAACTTCGATCGCCCAGTAGTCGTTCTTCAGTTTATGGACGCCGACCACTTGGACCACATGCAGGCTGTTTTGCTCGCCCGTCACGCGTTTATGGGAGTTTTCATCGAAGATGATCTTCGGGTTGTAACCTTGCGCCAATCGTTCTTGTAAGCTCGCGATGAAATCCAGTCCTTCCTTCGTCGTATAATCGCGCTTGCTGAGAAAGGCTCCGGCGTTGAAAATACTGGCCATCCGTTCGGCCCATTCGTCCGCGGCATGATGGCGGAACCAGTTGATCAGGCTCGGATGTTCGGAAAATTCACGAAGCGTCGCGAATCCCGGAATGACCGCCGGCTCGCCATTCGCGATCTGACGGATTTTCGCCTTATAGAAATCCACCCACTCTTGGCTTCCTTCTCTGAATGCCGGGATCGCTTCATGCAGGCCGCGCGGGTCGAAGAAACTGAGGCGCGTGAAGTAGAACCGCATCGTGGCGTGACCCCAGCAAAAGCCGAGCGTCTTCTTCAGCCCAGCCTTGATCATATCTTCGAGAGTGTTGAAGATACTGATCTGGTTGTCGTAGTTCACGTATCGATTGCCCTGAGTATATTCCAGCCACTTCCAAAGTTCGGGTTCGCGTTCGAACCGGGCCCGCAAAGCGGCCTCCTCCGATAACGCCCCTTTCGGCCAGTAGGTGAGGTCGATGACCCGCTGCTTGAGAAAATTGGGGACCGTTCGGGTGAGCCAAGCGCTGCACGCCATCTGGCCTTGGGTGCGATTGCCAGGCGGATCGGTAGGGAGACGGTCTGATCCGAACGCACGGCTCGGAAGCATCGTCACGTTCGTCACCGCTAAGGCCAGGGCCATCCCTACCCGAAGTTTCCGGCCCAATTTTCGATTCGAGGTCATTTTGCGAGTCTCCACGACGATAAAAGATGCGGGCGTACCACTCCCCACCCCCTCTATCGGCAGGTTCGGGCCGAAAACCTGAGGACCGACGCGAGATTCCTCATTTAGATTTAGCGGCGTCAGCCATTTGGCGCCCGTCGAGGGGTTTTCTTTTCTGAAAAGGCTCGTTAGACTCATAGCATCATGTCGGCGACCCTTGTCGGGGCGGCGGCCTTCAGGCAAATCGAGGGACACGGATGTCGAATCGAATACCCAGTTTCAATCTCTGGACGCGGCTTTTCGCGGCCCCGCTTCTCCTGGCCGCCGCGGCGGCCTCTCCGGAAACGCCCAACGGCGACTCCTTTAAGGGGAATCGCCGTCCGGGAATTTTAGGGCCGGCGACCGAAATGCCGACCGGAGAAAACGCGCAAATCTTTCGTCGCCTGGGAACCTTCTCCGCCACCGAGATGCTCGATCTCGTGAGCGAACCGGTCCCGGAAACGCGCGAAGATTAGACGAAGAAAACGTTCACGTCGCCGTTGTCCTTCTGGGAAACCTCTCCGTACACCTTCAGAAACCGAACGAATGCCTGAAAGGCCGCGAAGGTCGAGGTGTTCGGATCCACTCGGCATCCGTAGCGCGTATAACGCGTTCCGTTTTGGACCGCGGGTCGCGAGTTCTGGATCGTGACATGGACCTGGAGAAAGGACTCCTGGTTAAAATAGAGGCGAATCGGAAAATCTTTGTCGGTGATCGGAATTTCTTTCTCGGGGTTGAATGGGATCTGGAATCCCAGGCCTTCCTCGGAGACGTCGACGATCTCGATCTGATGCATCGAGTTCGCGCCGGTCATGCAGTAAACACCGAGGAACTGGTTCATGAAAACCCGCTCCGTCTTCCGTCGCTTCTCCTCGAGCCTCTGGGTTCGCACCTCATTCAGATCGATTACGCGGCTTTCGTTTTCGGTATTTTTTCCGGCCATAGACATTCCTTTCCTTCCAGAGACCGTATCGGAGCGGACACTCCCCTCCTGAACGACTCTTTCTTGCCTACCCGGGAAATCCCGAAACCCCGGCCAACGTCAGAACCTTGGCGAAATCGAAGGTCGGGATTACGCTGAAGGGACATGCGCTTCCTCCTCTTATCGGTCGTTTTCTTCTCGGCTTGCGCGCCCGGCACGCGCGAAACCCATTTCACGCCCGCCCACGCGCCGGAACGGGGAGAAATTTCGATCCGGTCGCCGAAGGCGGGGGGCGGCGAAAAGCTCCCGCTCCTGGTCGTATTCCACGGCTACGGCGCGACTCCCCTCCTCCAACGCCTCTATTTTCGCTTCGATTCTTTCGTCGCCGAAAAAAAGTTCCACCTCGCCTATCTCTCCGGAACGCCCGATCGCGAGAAAAAACGGTTCTGGAACGCCTCGCCGAGCTGCTGCGACCTCGATCGCTCGGGCATCGACGACGTCAGCTATGTCGACGGCGCCATCGAGGAGATTCGGAGGCGGGTCCCGGTCTCGCGCGTTTTCGTCGCGGGCCACAGCAATGGAGGATTCATGGCGTTTCGGCTCGTCTGCGATCTCGGGGCGAAGATCGACGGGATCTTCTCGCTTGCGGCCGCGGACGAAATTCGCCGCTGCGCCGTGCGGGACTACGCGGGATTCCGGGCGGTCATCGCGCACGGGACCGGAGACGAGGTCATCTCCGACCAGGGGGGAAGTTTTCGCGGACTAAAACCCCATGGAACCGCGGGCGAAACCCGGGAGATCTGGCGAGCTCGCCTGGCCTGCGGAGCGAACCGAATCGAGTCGCGCGCGAACTCGACTTACGGAGTTTGGGGCGAGGAAACTCGGGTGCTTCGCGAAGAGTGCGGCGAGCGCAATCGCCTCGTCTCGATCACGATCGAAGGCGGATCCCACCTCCCCTGGATCACTACACGGTTCCGCGAAGAGGTTCTGGACTCGCTACTGGGCGAGTAGGCGCGGGCAGAAGCTTTTCGTCGAGTTCGGAAGATTCATATACTTCACGAGCATTTCTTCCATTCCCCGCAGAGTCAGCGCGCCTTCGGCGAGCCGGCCGCCCTCTCCGCCGCTCGTCTCGAGCTCGGTGAGCCAGGTCGCGCGCAGGAGAATTCCGAGATCCTTCAGGCGACCACTGGACTCCAGAAATGAAATCATCTCGTCGGTGATCGGCGGATGAACGCGGGCGTCGATGATCTTTCCGAAAAGGAGATCCGAACCGATGTCATTTTTCAGAAACGATGCCGCCTGGGAGGTCACCGGAATCAAATTTACGCGATACCCCTTCTTCCGAAATTCGGGGATCATCGCCGTCGAAAATTTCTCGGCGATGGGGCGGGTCTCTCCCATATTTCCGATGCTGCCTTCGGCGTAATTCACCATGATCCGCTCGGGATTCTGGATGGCCTTCTCGGTGACGGTTTCGATTCCGTTCGGAAATCCGGGACCGACGAACGCAATCCCGGGGTTGTCTTTCAGACGGCTCGAATAGAACTCTGGAATCACGGAACCGAACGACGTCACGAATGCGTAGTCTTTCAACCCCAGGTGCGCGAGCACCATATTGTCGAGGACGGGTCCACGATGGACTTTCGCGATGATGTTCACCGTCTTCGATTCCTTATGGATCGTGGCGAGGGCCAGGTTCTCCTTCCCGTGAATCTTCACGGAATATCCTTTCAGCTCCGCTGCTTTCACGAACGCGGCGTTGACGGTAGAATTCACCTTTCCTCCGCCGTGGAAAAGAATGTCCACGCCCAGGCGAATCGCGTCCGGAACGAGAGCGAGGAGCTTAAGGTTCTCCCAGAGACGCTGTGGAAACGCCGCGAGCTTCCGGCGGAAAATAGCGAACTTTTCCCCGGTCGTAGCGGTCACGGCTTCGAGCCGTTCGAAGTACTGCTTCGAAGCGCCGAAGACGTCGCGGATCGCCGCTAACCGGAAGACATCCTTCGGCGTCCCGTATTTATCGAGATGCGATAGATAGCTCGAGTGCGCGTCCAAGAGCCGCTGGTGCGCCGACATGAGGAGAACCTGATTTCGGGCCGAGAGCGGCAGCTCGCCCTGGATGATCGCGTCGAAGTAGGAAACGTCCGCGTAGAAGCGGGCCTCTTTGATGAAGTAGTGGAATTTCTCGAGATTCAGCCGGTCGATCAGCGCATGGTGGGAGCGCTGGGCCAGCGTCCAACGATCGAATTCGCGGAGAAAATTCGTCCGCGCGCTTTCCGCGGCCGGAGAAGCATCCGCGAGCGCGGTGCCCAGCTCGGCGACGAGTCGCTCGGGTTTAGGCTGGCCCGTCGAAAGGGCCCGATACGACTCGAAATACTCCTGCTCGAGTCCTTCGATCGCCGCCAGCTCGCGCGCGAGCTCCTTCCGACGATGTTCGAGATCGGCCGAGGTGATGTGTCTTTGCGCCGTGAAGTAATTCCTGACGATCGTCGGCGCGGATTCCATTCGCGCGAGCGCGGAGGGAAGGAAGATGAACAGACCCAGGAGAGCGACGGTGACTGACTTCGTTATCTTCATCGCGGGCGACGTCACTAATCCGCGATGGAGTCGAACTGGACGATTTCGGAAACCTTATCGATCATATCGAGAACCGCCGCCAGTCCTCCATGTTCGGGGGTTCCCGTCGAAGTGAACTCCGCACCGACCCGACGAATCACCTTCGAATCGTCGATTCGCATCACTTTTACATGCAGGGGGATGAAAAGGGTTTGGTTCAGGTAAAACTGGAGCTCAAACGTCTCCCCCGGCGTGACCGGGAACGCTTCCTTCATCTCGCCGATGATATCGTAGTCGAATCCGACGCCGGTGTCGCTGACGTCGACGACGCGAAGTCGATGAAATCCTTTTTTCGGAACGACCACGAAAAAAGAGAACGATTCCAGAATAGGACGGCGGCGCGAGCCGCGACGGTCGATGCCAGTTTTCTCAGATGCGTCCGTCATGATTTATTCTCCGCTTTTCGCCGCCGCAGCGGTGGATTTGGTTTCGATCGACACTTTCACCGGAAGCCCGGTGGTCGCATCCGACGGATTGGCGAGCGCCGTTTCGATCGCGGATTTGAACGCGGTCTTGCGTGTTTCGAACTGGGTCCGCAGGTCGGTCACTTCCGCCTCGAGCAAACTCACGTTCGCCGAAGTCGTGAACAACTTCTCCTGGGCCGAATGGAGATCGGAGACGATTTTTTCGATGACGATGAATTCGGAAACCAGGTTGGCGTGGAAATACTCTTCCTTCACCTTCTCGATCGACTGACCGGCATAGCGCTGGACGATCTGGGCCTGGATCGGGCGCCAGGTGCGGTTGATGTCGTTCCAAGCCTGCTTTTGCTTGGGTCCGATGGGCTGACGCTTCAGACGATCGTACGCGGCCATCGAAACTTCCGCCTGGCTTTCCAGCGTCGATAGCGCCTGACCGAGCTCCATCGTTTCCGACTTCGCTTTCGCCACCAAAGTGTCGTGGAACTCCTTCAACCGTTGCTCGTAGGTCGCGTCCTTCGATCCGAAAAAAATCTGTTTCGAGTAAACGAGTCGTCGTTCCTGGGGCAGATGATAAGGAAGATTGCGGGCGATCGGCGCCAGCTGGACGAGTTCCTTATAAACGAGGTCGGGCTGGCCGACGGGAGCTTCCATGACGTAAACGACATATTCGCCGCGCGGAATGGGTTTGCCGTCCGCGTAACGAAGCGGCTGGGATTTCGCCAACCGCTTCTGGGTCGTTACATCGAGCTTGCCGCTGTAGGCGAGCGTATTCAGAATTCGGTGCGAGACACCTTCGATATAGATCTCGAAGCGCGCACCGTCGGGAAGGTTCGTCGCGACGTAAAAAATCGGTGACAAGGCATCCGCCTTCGATAGGGCGAGCGAAACCTGCGGCCCGTCGGATGGCGAACTCTTCGCGACTTTCTTCAGCGCTTCGTAATCTTCCGGTGCGACGTCCGGGAGCGGCGGAAGCGTGGAGAAAATCGCGGAAACGCGGTCCTCGAATCGTTTCAGCAGCCCGGCTTTCTGGACTCCGAAGAGGACTCCGAGAATCGCGAACGCGAGGAAAATCGGTTTCATCCTCGGAGTGAAGAACGGGGTCTTCTCGCCGGGAGCCTGGGTCGAGGGGCGGGTCGCCGCTCCGGCCCCTAAAACGGCGGGACGAATGATATGGGGCTGGCTGTCCGTTTCTCCACGGAGCTCGCCCACCTCGACGATCGTCGTATTCGTCCCCGCGATCCGGTCGCTGCCACGAACGGGTCTCTCAACCACGGGTTCCGCCGGCGAGGTATCCGTCTCCGCTTCCACTGGAGTCACCGTCGCCGAAAAGGAGGGTTCTTCGGTGACCGGACTTGCGACGGCGATCTCTTCGATCATCGGCTGCACGGGCGCCGCCGCGGGTGGCGCAAAATCCGGGAGCTGGCCCATCGGAAGCCAATCCTTCATCCCGTCCGCCCACACGAATCCCGTCTTTTCGAAACGACCCTCCGAAATTCCGCTCTGGATCTCGTCGACCGTGAACGGACCTTCGTGGTGGTCCTGCACATAGATAAACCACTTTTTTTCAGACATTGGATTCGGACCTCAAGTAGCATTTAGTTTAAGGGAATCGGCGATGGGATTCAAATGGAGCCTCGTATCAATACCTGATCACCTCGGCGTGCAAAACGTTGGCGGTCGCATCGGGGCCGCCTTCGGACCTCGCGCATTTCGCGAGAGCTTCGCTCGCTGGAGCGGCACTGCTCCCGGAAAAACTCCGCTGAAAGACTGTCTGGTCCGCGAATTCGAACTGGCCGCGATTTCGACGACCGTCGAAGAAAATCACGAAGCGGCGGCCGAACTCATTCGCGAAGCCGCGGCAGGAGCGGATCGAACCGTCGTCGTCGGCGGCGGACACGACCACGGATACTCCCAGCTTCTCGGCCTGCGACGATTCTTAGGACCCGAAGTCCGACTGGGCTGCGTGAATATTGACGCCCATCTCGATCTTCGAAAACCCAGTCCGAAAATTTCGAGCGGCAGCCCATTCTATCTCGCCATCGAAAATCGAATCATCGAGGGTCGACACCTCACTGAATTTGGAATCCAGTCGCACTGCAATGCACCCGAATTATGGCGCTACGCATCTGAACATGGCGTTGAAATCGTTCGATTTGACTCATGTCGTCATTCTCAGGCGATTTCCCATTTTACACAAAGTTTGGAAAAACTAGCGAGTCAAGTAGATGCAATTGTGGTTAGTCTGGACCTGGATTCGGCCTCCGAAGCATTTGCCCCGGGTGTCTCTGCTCCACAGTCTGAAGGTTTTACGTCTACGGACCTTATACAGATCTGTGAAGGAGCGGGCGTAAATGCAAAAGTGATTTCGCTCGGAATTTTCGAGCTCAATCCTTTGCACGACCTCGGCGGCAGAACAGCGCGCCTGGCGTCTACATGCGCGTTCCACTTCTTAGAAAACTCACGCGATATTCGAGTTTGATTTTTCCGCGCTCGTAAGCCATTAAACGACCAGCTATTGATATGGGGCATGGGGATGCGCTCAGTTTAAAAAGCGGGACAAAGTAAAATGTTGAGCAATAATTTGGGCACGAATCATATGACGGCAGGTGGAGTAGCAAAGAACATGGCGCACTTGTGGGTTCTTGAAGACGATGAAGACGCGATCCTTCTCTACCAAAAGATGTTTAACTCGGGATTTGAAGCTGAATACTTCAAGTCACTGAGCGACCTGAAAAGCGCACTCGCCAAAAACGAAAATAGAAAGCCGGAACTCCTCATCGCGGATCTCCACCTTCCCGACGGTGAATTCACGAGCTTCCTCGGAACCACGGCGACCCTGGAGATGCCTTTCGCGGTCGTTTCCGCGTCGGACGATTATAAAATCCTGCAGGACTGCTTCAAAAAGGGCGCGCGGGATTTTTTCGTAAAACCCGTGAACAAGAACGAGATCCTTTTCAAGATCAATCGCATCTTAAGTGAGAAGGGCCAAACGGCCGGAATGTCGCTCGCCAAGCCTCGCTTCAAGGAAATGACCCTCGATACGTTCACGCAAACGGTTACGCGGGATTCCATCCAGAAGGTCATCCAGCTTACCCAGACCGAGTACAAGATCCTGGCGCTGTTTTTCCGGAATCCGGAACGCCGGCTGAATCGCGAGGAAATTATCGGAGAAGTCTGGAAGAGCGAGGCGTTGAGCCCGAAAGCCTTCGATTTCCATCTTTCGAAACTTCGCGAAAAGCTTCGCGACCTGAACGTCAAGATCAACTACCAGACGAACGAAGGTTACTGCTTGATGCAGGAGTAGATTTCCTACTCGATGATGAATCGAAAAACCCCGGGGCG
Source organism: uncultured Bacteriovoracaceae bacterium (assembly GCA_964536965.1). GTDB lineage: Bacteria > Bdellovibrionota > UBA1018 > UBA1018 > UBA1018 > JACMQW01. The sequence goes on along the minus strand of CAZIAL010000003.1, from coordinate 113,402 downwards.
CCGACAGCGACCGGGGTTTTTTATTTGGCGGGAGTTCGCTACCCTCTTCTCATGAAAACATTCCTCCTCGCCATCGACGAAGGCACGACGGGTACCACCGCGATTCTCATGGACCGGGAACTGAACCTGGTCGCCGAAGCCTCGCTCGATTTTCCGCAGATTTTTCCGAAACCGGGCTGGGTCGAACACGACCCGAACGAAATCTGGAAAGCGGTCGGCACGACCGTCGAGTCCGTCCTCAAGAAGGCCGGAATCGACGGCGCGGAAGCCGGGAAACGAATCGCCGCCATCGGCATCACCAACCAGCGTGAAACACTTTGCTTCTGGGATCGCAAATCGGGCGAGACGCTCGCGAATGCCATCGTCTGGCAGGATCGCCGCACCGCTGACTTCTGCGATTCACTGAAGAAACAATCGCTCGAAGCCATGTTCCAGAAGTCGACGGGCCTCCTTCTGGATCCGTATTTCTCGGGAACGAAAGCCGCCTGGGCGATCCGAAACTGGCCGGCGGTCGAAAAGGCCGCGAAGGAAGGACGTCTCGCCGTCGGGACCATCGACAGCTTTCTCGTCGCGAAACTGACAGGTAACGCGGAACATGTGACGGAACCGTCGAATGCCTCGCGCACCCTCGCTTTCCATCTCGAAAAGCGTGCATTCGACGATGGTCTCTGCGCGGCGCTCGGGATTCCGAAGTCGATCTGGCCGCGCGTGATTCCGTCGAACGGCGCTTTCGGCAGGACGAAAGGCGTCGGCTTTCTGCCCGATGGAATCCCGATCACCGGAATTCTCGGCGACCAACAATCGGCCTTGCTCGGGCAGGCGTGCACACGTCCCGGACTCGCGAAATGCACTTACGGCACGGGCGCGTTTCTCCTGATGAACACGGGCGCCAAGCCCGTCTATTCCCAGCATCGTCTCCTCACCACCATCGCCTGGGCGCTGGGACCTCTTGAAGATGATCGGAACGTGACCTACGCGCTCGAGGGCTCGACTTTCGTCGCCGGTGCGGCCGTGCAGTGGTTTCGCGACGGACTCGGTCTGATCCATGACTCTGCGGAAATCGAGAAACTCGCGGCGAGTGTTTCGAGCAGCGAAGGGGCGACCTTCGTACCTGCGCTCACCGGTCTCGGCGCTCCGTACTGGGACCCCGAAACGACCGGACTGATCACCGGAATCACGCGCGGAACCACGAAAGCGCATCTCGCGCGCGCGGTTCTCGAAGGCATCGCGTTCCAGATCGCCGATCTCCTCGCGGCGATGCAGCAGGATCTCGGGCGCCCGCTCGAAGGGCTCAATGTCGACGGCGGAGCTTCGGCGAACGAACTTCTGATGCAGTTCCAGTCCGATATTCTCGGCGTATCGCTTCGGCGTCCGAAGTATATCGAAAGTACCGCGCTCGGAGCGATCTTCGCCGCGGGGCTCGGCGCGGGGATCTGGACGGATCTCGGCGAGATCGAGCGCAACTGGAAGATCGACCGTGAATTCAAACCCACGATCGATCCGGTCGTGCGTGGACGCGAAATCACCCGATGGAAGAATGCCGTCGGGCGAACCCTCTGGAAAGGCGATACGCAACGCTGACTTAGGAGCGAGTCGGATTCGGTTTAGAGACCGCGCGCGCGCATCACTCCGCGAATCAGCAGCTTCAACGCATCACGCTTGGCCGGGTCGTCGGTGTGGGTATCGACGCCTTTGCGAAGTTTGCCCTCGAACTCCCCTTTCAGCGGTTCGGTGCCTTCGAGATGTTCGAGAGCCGCGACGATCACGGGAAACCCGTCTTCTTCGAGAGCCTGTTCGAGATCGACCAACAGACTGTAAGTGAAGCTACTGCGAGCGAGGTTGACCGAGAAGTCCTGCGCGAAGGTATAACGATTCTTGAGCTCGCCTTTTTTCGGCTGGAAGCCCTTGGAGATCTTCTTGCCGGTCTTCGCCGCGAGATTCTTCAGACCCGAGATTTTGTACGCGAAATAGTTCGGGTATCCTTCGTTCAGGGCGGTCGAGCGATGCGGGTTCAGAATATGGCCCAACAGCGTGTGCGCATATTCGTGATAGATCACCTCCGGCACGACCGAGGCGTCGAAGAACTGCTTCGTTTTGAAGAGCTTGCCCACGTTTTCGATGAGCGCGGGTACGATCTCGGTGAGCCCGAGCGTAAACGCGATCGAGATTCCATGGATGACCGGATCGATCTGTCCGTCGAGCGCGTCGCGCGACGCATCCATGAAGTCGCCGTAGAGAAGATTCTCGCGAAGCGGATCCTTGAAGCTCGGGCTGTTCACCATCTTGCCGATCGTTTCGCCGGCGGAGGCCGAAGCCACTTTTTTCGGAGCATAGAACCAGGTCTCGAAGCCCCACGCCGGAACCTCGTCGTCTTTTTCCCAGTCCCGCGAAGGCGCGATGGTTCGGCAACCGTTATGGACTTCGCGGCCCGTCGTTTCGAAATGAATCGTCTCCGAAAATGGCTGCACCTGATCGAGCCGAATGAGCGTTTTTTCCTCGAGCCCTTTGCGAAAGGATTCGCTTTCGAAGTTCGGCTGCGCCGCGAACCAGTCGCGAGCTACCGTCATATGATAGTAAACCGTGGCGGCACGGAATACGAGGTCGCGATCCTGGTCGTCGAAACGGATCGGCGCGTCGGTCGACCCCTTCACGACGGTAAAATGTCTTCCCAGGAAAGAATCCTTCGATTCAAGATCCTTCAGTGACTTTCGCGCCTCGCCGAGCTTGCGCCCGTCGCGGACTTTCACGAGAAATTCGGGACCTTCCGCGGCGGAAACGCCGGTCGCCGCCAGAAGAATCGTACTAATGAGTGCGGATAGGAATGCGGCGGGTTTCATTGTTGTACTCCGTACGGTCGGCTTTGTTTCTCTTCACGGATTCGAAAACGATCGAACCGAAAGTATAGAAAGGCAGTAACTGGGGCTGGGTGATCAGAAGCGTCCGTGCCACATCGCCTAAGATGCGCATGAATTTAGAACGGTCCGGCTTCGGCTGTTTAAACTCCGAAATCGAGAGAATCCCCTCGATCCAGCGCGCGTCCACATCGCCCGTCAGCGCGGCGGCGATCACGGCTTCTTCGAGATAGACATCGGTTTGGTAGAAGCTCGAACCCGAATTATGGGCGTCCTGCTCGAAGCTGAAGAGCAGGTCGTTCAGTGCGAGCGCGGAGAGGTCTTCGCTGGAAAGCTTGATCTTTCGGGTCTCCCCGCTTTTGGTCGCGACGACGTGGGCACCTTCGTCGGCGGTGAAGAACCAAGTCGTTTCCATCAGACGTTTACTCAGCGTACCGAGTTGGTTGCGCGTGTATTTGGCGACCGTGAAATCGACTGGATTCACCGGCCCGATTCCGCGGATCTTTTTACGATAGGCTTTACTGAGAGCTTGGTGGATCCGCGGATCCAGTTTTCCATCGGGAGTCGTCTTCTTCAGTCGGCGCGTATTCTCGAGGCCGAGTTTATTAAACCGATATTCAGTGAAAGGCGGAAGATCCGTCTGATCGCGCTTGGGCGCCTTCCGCGAGTTCGCCAGACGAGGCAACATCGCGGCGTCGATGGTGAACTCGTACCGGTCGTTGAACGTGAAGGCCGAGGTATAATGAATCAGGATCGCGGCTTCGACGGAATCGGCGGCGCCTTCCTTCTCGGCTTTACGGACGATCTTGGTGAATTCTTCGCGGATGCACTCCAGGCGATCGAAGGCCGCCTCTTCGCGCGGGCGGCACCAAGGGTGGTTCCTGAGAAGATCATTGACGAATCCGATGAGGAATTCGCCCGTATTCCGATAAGTCACTGACTTCGCGGCGCTCGGGGACGTTCCGGCAACGGGCGATTCCTCATCGTCCACGGCTTCTTCCGAGTCCTCTTCTCCTTCGTCGATCGATCCGAGGTCATCGGCCAGCTGGAGATCGTCCAGATGCTTCAGATACAGGGCGACCTCGGGGGAATGGATCGGCGCCGCGAGCGCAAAAACGCTTTGGCCGACCAGGCTTCCGATGAGGATGAGGGCAACGAGTGAACGGCGCATAAGCTTCCTTAGGGATCCAAAATACGGAGGATCCCTCCCGCCCCATAGCGAAGGCCGTACCAGGAAAAGGCAACGCCCGGAGCCCGCTATATGGACTTCGAGTCCTGGATCGAGGAAACACGCTGTCTAAGGATTAGACGCCGCTCAGAAACTGCGACGCTTCACGACGACCTTGCCGGTTTCCACGTCGCGAGCGAGACGATCCCATTTATCCTTGAACATGGAGTATTTCGTCTGAAACTGGCTCACTCGAAATTTGAGATTGGCGGTCGGCTTCGGCGCGGTCTGGATTTTCATCACGAGATCTTCGAGGTGCTTGCGCTGGGTGATCGGAGGAATCCGCTCCATGCCCTGGATCCACATCTGGTACAGGCTTGAGATTTGCTCCATCATGATTTCGCATTTGCTGAGCAGATCGATCATCATCTTATCGGCGGTCGAACCTTCGGCGATTTCCGCCTGGGGATCGATTTTTTTCATATCCTCCTGGATACGCTTCCGATCTTCTTCATCACGTTGCTCTTCTTTTTCGCGGAACCGGGACCATGCGTCTTTCGCCATAGAAAAGATTCTAGCACGTTGTTAGGACTTGGGCATGAAGGTGAAGTCCCGATACGTGTGTCAGAACTGTGGCTATGCGAGCGCTAAATGGCTCGGCAGGTGCCCGACGTGCGAGTCCTGGAATACGCTGGAAGAAGAGAAACCCGAGTCGGCCGCGGTCGCGGGATCCGTCTCGTCCGTACGAGACGACTTCAAGTCCTTTAAAGATCTCGAAAAGCGGAAAGCCGATGTGGTCCCCCTCGATGACGTGGATTCGAAGGCGTCGAAGCGACGAATTTCCACCGGCATGATCGAACTCGACCGGACTCTCGGCGGCGGGCTCGTTCCGGACGCCTTCACGCTGCTGGGTGGTGATCCGGGAATCGGGAAATCCACCCTCCTGCTCCAGCTCGCCAAGGGAATCCTGAAGGAGAATCCGGAGCTGAAGATCCTCTACGTTTCCGGGGAAGAATCGCTCGACCAGATCGCGGCGCGCGCAAAGCGGATGGGCGTCGAAGGACGCGGCCGAATTTTTCTGGCGGCGGAAACCCAGCTCGAACGGGTTTTCGCGAATGTCCAGGAGCTGAAACCGGATCTGCTTTTCATGGATTCCCTCCAGACGTTTACGTCGAACTATTCGCAAAGCGCGCCGGGCAGCGTTTCGCAGGTTCGCGAGATCACGGCTCGCCTCATGGCGCTGGCGAAGACCGCGGGGGTCGCGGTCTGGCTCGTCGGGCATGTGACGAAGGAAGGGGCGATCGCCGGACCGAAGACGGTCGAACATATGGTCGATACGGTACTCTACTTCGAAGGAGAAGGCGGCCAGACCTATCGTCTGCTGCGTACCGTGAAAAATCGGTTCGGCAGCACGAACGAGCTCGGAGTCTTCGAAATGGAATCCGACGGACTGAAAGAGGTGCTCAACCCATCGAGCCTCTTTCTTTCCGAGCGTAAGGAACCTGTTTCGGGCGTCGCGATCACCGCTTCGCTCGAGGGGTCGCGCCCCATTCTCGTCGAACTCCAGTCACTCGTCGTTCCGAGCGGGCTCGCGATGCCAAGGCGAACCGCCGTCGGAATCGACCACTCCCGGCTCTCGATTCTGGCCGCGATCCTCGAACGGCATATGGGTCTGCCGCTGATGCAGAAGGATCTCTTTTTCAACGTCTCGGGCGGTCTGCGCATTTCGGAGCCAGCGGTCGATCTCGCGGCCGCCGCCGCAATCTGGTCGAGCGTCGAGGAGATTTCGTTGCCGGGCGACTGTCTGTTTCTCGGAGAACTCGCACTGACCGGAGAGGTTCGCCGCGCCCCGCTGATGGAAGTTCGCATCGCGGAAGCCAAGAAGCTGGGCTTTTCGACCGTCGTTATTCCCGAGAATTCACCGAGGAAGGTCGTTGCGAATGCCGGGCTGAAAGTTCTGACTTTATCCCGCATCCGAGAGCTCTCGAAGCTCCTCGGCTGAACCCGTCGGAACCGGTTAGGCGGGCCTGTCCTAAAAAAGCCTCCTATTCCTGGGATTTTGGACGTGGAGTGACGCTTCCGCCCGCAATCGTCACCCGAAAGTGACGCAGAGCACCTTTTCTTACTTCACAGAAACCTTGCATTGCGTTACAACGCGCCTCGAAAGGCCCGCCGCTCCGGGACCTTCGAACCTTCAAAGGCCCCAACGTCCAAGGAGACCAAAGTGAAGAACAAGAAGACTCTCGGCATCGTATCCCTACTATCCCTCTCGATCATCTCGAACAGCGTTTCGATGACGATCGCAACCACGGCCAGCGCGGCGGCTGATACCCAAGCTTCGGCGTCCGCCGATGCGAAATTTTCGATGATCGCAAAAAGCCTGAAGAAAGCGCGTAAAGCGATCGATTCCGGCGCTCAAGCTCCGAAGCTGGCGATGGCCCAATTCGCGGAAGAACTGGTCCTGAACGATATCTCGATCGACGATATGGATCACTTCGTTCTGCGCACGCAGACTCCTCGCGACTACGCGAAGTTCCAGGACGCCGTCGCCGGCGCGATGAACGGCGTTGGCGAACGTGCCGCTCTTTCCGGACGCGAATTCGCGGACGTGATGGGAGTCGCGGTCCGCGGCGCTTCGAACGACGGCCTCGCATGGTCGGGTTGCGGAATGAACTACGCGGGCGTGGCCCTCCTTCTCGGAGCGGTCGTGGTCGGGATCATCGCCCTGACGAAAACGAAAGGTTCTGAGAAGATCCAGCAGGATTACCAGAGCCGGAAACAGATTCGCCAGAAGCAGTACAACGACCAACGCTACGACGTGGAAAACTTCCAGATCGTGATCCCGAACCAGATCGTGAAGATCAACGGGCAAATCTCCGCCGCCAACCAGCGGATCGCTTACCTCCAGGGTCAGCTCTCCGTCCTGGATCCGAACAGCGCGGCCGCGATCGACGCGAAGGACGAAATCGCGAGCAAGCAAAAGCAAGTCACCGCCTGGAACACCCAGGTCGTGGACCTTTCCCTCCGGATGGCTTTCCTCACGAACGACCAGAATCGTAACGCGGAACTGGCCCAGCTCGATCTCGAGTTCCAGACCGATATGACCGAGCTGAATCAGGACGAAGCGACCGCTCTCGACATGATTCCACGGAACAAGAAACTGGCTAAAACGCTCGGCATCGTCGCCGGCGCCTCGGCCGTACTCGGTACCGTCCTCGTGGTCGTCGACTGCGAATAAGACCTCGAACCGTCAAACATTGAAAAGGCCCGGCCGCTTATCGCGACCGGGCCTTTTCTATTTCTCGTTCCTATTCGATCGGATCGTTCAATTCCCGCGAACGAAAGAGTCGAGGGAGAGATTCCATTCGCCGTTTTGGTCGACGATCTTCAGCTTCACCATTCCGAACGGTACCGAACCGATCCAGATCGTAGTCGCCCCGTCCTGGGCGGTCGCGCGGCAGGTTTCGAAGGAGCCGGCGCGGGTGGCGACCCGTTCACGGCGTCCAATATTCGCCGGCTCGCACATTTCGACGATTTGGGCGGCCATTTCTTCCGACATCAGATCGTCTTCCGAGACGTTCTTCTGTTGGGTCTGCGAACGGTCCGCGAGCGAGGTGGTTTGCTCCACCCCGTAGATCCCGCTATTCGGGTTGTGGGAGAGAATTTTCTGGATGGAAGACGCCGGAGCGTTTAACCCGCTGCCGACGAACGTGCCCTTCATCGTGGACGTATCGCCGACCTTAGGGCCTGCGAATGCGGAAAAGGACGCGAGAGCGAAAACGGAGACGATCGAAAGTTGGTGCAGATTCATAGAGACCTTTCGGGGGTTACGGGAGACGAATCATATACTTGGCCAAAGAGTAACCCGCGACCCCATCCTGTCAACCATCGGGGAGGTTATGATCTGCACTCCGGGTGCAAAAAAACCGCCGATTTCGCGCTCCCGCCCCCCGCCGGCCGACTCCCGATCATTGTCCGGCGCGTGTCATGAACTCCGCCTCATCGATCACTTCGATGCCGAGCTCTTGGGCTTTATCGAGCTTACTCCCCGCTTCGGCCCCCGCGACGACGAAGTCGGTTTTCTTCGAGACGCTCGAAGAAACCTTGCCGCCATTTTCCTCGACGATCTTGCTCGCCTGGCTTCGCGAGAGATTCGGAAACGTACCCGTAAGCACGATGGTCTTTCCGGAGAAAACGGCTCCCGCCGCCGCCTTCTTCGGCGCGAGCGGCTCGACCACCTTGAGAAGCGCTTTCACTTCGGCGGAACCCTCCTGGGATCCGAAATATTCGCGGAGCGATCGCGCGACCTCCGGCCCGATCTCGTGGATCTGCATGAAGTCCTCCTCCGAAGCGGCGAGCATGGCGTCGATCGATCCGAAATGCTGGGCAAGTATCTTGGCCGTCCGCTCGCCCACATGGCGAATACCGAGCGCGAAGACCAGCCGCGCGAGCTCCGGCTTCCGCGTCGCGGCGATCGCATCCAACAGTTTCTGCGAGGATTTCTCCTTAAAGCCTTCGAGCGACAGCAGGTCTTCGAAGCGAATTCGGTAGATGTCGGCGAACTGGGCGACGAGTTTTTCCGCGACGAGGAGTTCGACGATCTTTTCGCCCATTCCGTCGATATTCATCGCGTCTTTCATCGCGAAATGCTCGAGCCGGCGCTTGAGCAACTCTCCGCCGGCGTTCTTGGCGCGAAATGCGGCCTCGCCTTCCCTGCGCTCGAATTCGATTCCGTGCTTCGCGCACCACTCGGGAATGCTGAATTTCTTTTCCTTACCGGTTCGTTTTTCTTTCACGACCGAAACGACTTCCGGAATGACGTCGCCAGCCCGCTGGACGAACACCGTATCGCCGATTCGGATGTCCTTTCGGTCGATTTCGTCCTGATTGTGCAGCGTCGCGCGACTCACCGTTACGCCGCCGACTTTCACCGGTTTGAGCGCCGCGACCGGCGTCAGCGCGCCGGTTCGACCGACCTGGACGAGAATGTCTTCGATCACGGTCGTTTCCTGACGAGGCGGATACTTGAACGCGATCATTCCGCGGGGTGCGCGCGAGACGTAGCCCGCCTGATCGATTTCCCGCAACAGGTTCAGCTTCACGACGATGCCGTCGATTTCGTAGGGAAGCTTCTCGCGCTGCCCCTCGATCTTCCGATAAAATTTTAGAACTTCGTCGACTCCGCGGCATACCCGGCGATGCTCGCCGGTCAGCAGCCCCCACTCCGCGAAGGTTTTCTGGAGCACGTCGATCGATGCGAAGGAATATCCCTCACAGGCGCCGATTCCGTACCAGAACCCGGTCAGCGGACGCGCCGCGGCGATCTTCGGGTCGAGCTGCCGAATCGTGCCCGCGGCGGCGTTTCGAGGGTTGGCGAATACCTTATCATCGCGCTTCGCCTGTTCGACGTTCAGCTTTTCGAATGCCCGAATCGGTAAAATCACCTCACCCCGAACCTCGATCAGCTTCGGATGCTTCGTTCCGGTCAGTCGGAGCGGGATGGAACGAATCGTCCGGATATTGTGGGTGACGTCTTCGCCGGTCTCGCCATCTCCCCGGGTCGCCGCATGGACCAAAACCCCGTCTTCGTAGGTGAGCGACATCGAGAGACCATCGAACTTCAGCTCGACGTGGTACTCGAGCTCCTCGTCTTCGCCGCGATCGAGAAATTTTCGGATCCTCGAGTCGAAAGACCGAAGATCCTCTTCGGAGAATGCGTTTCCGAGCGAGAGCATGGGCACTCGGTGTTTAATTTTTCGAAACCCTTCGACCGGGGCCCCGCCCACGCGCGTGGTCGGGCTGTCCGGGGTCCGAAGCTCGGGAAACTTCTCTTCAAGCTCGCGTAGTTCGTGGAAGAGGCGGTCGTACTCCGCGTCGGAAACTTCAGGCGCGTCTTTCACATGGTACAAGTAGTTATGGCGATCGACGATCGCGACGAGTTCGCGCGCCCGCGCGGCTTGAGCTGGAGTCGGCTTCGCTTTCATATCGAATCTAGAACTGCCTCGGCCTCAGAAATAAAACAACAAGGAAGGGGAAACCGCGAAGGTCTTGTTCGAAACCGTCGTGCCGTTCAGGAAATCGAGCGAGTGGGATTTAAAATCGAGCCCGATCTGGAGCTTCATCTTCGGCTGCAACCACCCGTACCCGCCGACGAATACGTTCACGGCGGTCGCCCCGGACGAAGAACCGAAAAATCCGGCCGCTTCGGTGCCGCCACCGAAAACTCCGAAATCCACGTCCAGCACGGCGCCGAAGTCGTCGCGAACCGGCAGGTCTCCGCCGACGCCGATGAACATCCCCGAGTAGGCGATTTTACCCGTTTGCGCGGTCGCATCCTCCGGAAGTCCATAGGAGGTATTCTGATACCCGAACTTCACCCACCCTTTCGGACCGAAGAAGTTCGGAGTGACATGATAAAAATAGCCGACCGCCAGGCGGAACTGGGAAAGCGATAAATCGCCGTCCGCGAGCGAGGTCGCGCCGGTGGCCGTCGTTTCCTGCGCGTAACCCGCCGATCCATAGGCGAATCGCAGCTCTCCGAAAAAGTCCGACGTAAACCAAGTCTGCGCATCGGCCTTCAGCCCGTAGAGAAAGCCACTGCCGGAGTCGCGCCCGGTTTCACGGCTCGAGGAGCCGAGGAGAAGCCCAGGCGCGATCCATCCGATACGAGGCGGTTCTTTCGCGCGTTTAGCGAGCGCTTCACGATCCAACACGCGGGAATCGATTTCGACGTTCTCGGGAGCCGGGATGATCTGGACGACTTTCTGGAAACGCTGGATCTGACGGCCATACTCCTCCGTGTCGATCTTCGCGAAAGCGATTCCTTCGTCCACCTCGTCGACGACCACGCGTCCGGTAGGAGTCAGGCGCCAATCGACGACAGTCTTCAGAAGCGGGTGGAAGCGGACTTCGTCGAGCGTACCGATGATGACCGTATCGCCCTTTCCGATACCCGAACTCGCGCCGAGGTTGAGCGTTACGGCGGTTTGGTCCCGTCCGCTGACGGATCCCTTGAACGGAACCTGGGCGATCAGTCGATCGAGCGCCGCGGTTAGCGCGGAACGGAATTCTTCGGTGCCGAACTTTCCTTCACCCCGAAAAGGCTGCTCGATCTCGAAAGCTTCGGTCGCCATCACCTGGAGTTTACCCGCATGCAACCAATCGATCTTAAAGCGGTACCGCGGGCCTTCCTTATAGATCTTCGTGCGAAGAAAGGAATCGACCCGGAAAGTCTTCGCCATCTGGCCGAGAATGGCGGGATCCTCGATCACTTTCGCATACGGCAGTTTCGAAGCCTGGAGCGCGGGATTCGCCTTGGCGAGA
>CAZIAL010000003.1:18039-102049 GCA_964536965.1 uncultured Bacteriovoracaceae bacterium | reverse complement strand
ATCGGGAGTAAGGAGAAAGATGTTCGGTGTAGGTTTTCGTCACGAGGTCGCCGAAGAGGCCGTCGACGTTATCCCAAGCCCGGAGGACGCCGATGGAAGTCAGGGCGTACTGGCGGTCCAGCTCGGGACTCGCCTCCGCATGGCGCGCGAAGAAAACTCCGCCACCGAACAGAAGCGCGACCGCGACCAAGGCCACGACCGGACTAAAGCTGGTTCGGAAGATTTTGGAAAAGTCGTTCTTCATAGATCGCCACCAGCATCTTCAGCTCAGAAATTTCTTCCTGAGCTCGTTTGAGTTGTGATTCGAGATTCGTCACCCGCGTCTCGAGCCCGGCGGTGGTGCTGTCCGATTCGGCGTCGAACGCCTGCACGGCTTCATGCACGTTGCGTAAAGCTTGGTTCGAAAGGATGAGATATTTCCCGTGTTCGGTCCGGTGCTCAATCTTCCCCGCCTTGATGTATCGACGGAGCGTCGAAAGACTGACGCCGTTCTTCATCGCGTAGTCCATGAGCGGGATCCAGGTACCAGAATCGTGGGGGGTGGCCGACATGGAAACATTGTATTTCCACGACCCAAAACTTCAACTATTCTGATAAAATAGCTTATGGACGAGCGCCTCAAAATCGGTCCTAAAAAGAAAATCGCCTTTGTTTGCAGCGGCGGAGCCACCAAAGCGGGTGCCTTTCACTTGGGCGTTGCGTTAGGGCTTCAAGAACGGGGCTTCCGGTTTACGGGGGGTCTGCAGACTCCGGGGGTGCCCCCACGCGCGACGGAGCCCATGGAAATCTCGACCTTCGTGGGGTCCAGCGCCGGCAGCGTCATCTGCTCCTACCTCGCGGCGGGGTATTCACTCGAAAATATCTTCAATAGTTTCATCGGTCGTAAACCTACCGATCCGCGTGACGCGATTCCTAAAATCCTCCCGAAGCTGACTTACCCCACGATGCTGAAGCTTCGCGCGGGCCTCGCGCGTGAACAGCTTTCCCAGCTCGGAATGCTGAAGTCGATCACCGCGGGACTCATTCAGGGGAATTTCGAAGCGATCATGCAGCTTCGCTGGATCAAGGCCACGGGACTCTTCACGACATCCGGCGTGGAAGAGTTCCTACGCGAAGAAGTCCTGCCGTCGAATCGTTTCCAGGACTACGCCTCGGATCTTTTCATCGTCGCGACCCAGCTGAATCATTCGCGCAAGGTGGTCTTCGGAAAATACTCCTATTCCCCGCCTCCCCACGACATCACCTGCCAGTACAACAACGACGTTTCGATTTCCCAGGCGTGCGCCGCTTCGAGTTCGCTGCCGTTCATCTATTCTCCGTACTCAATCAAGAACGCGACCGGCGAAGAGATCCATTACGTCGACGGGGAAATCCGCGATACGCTTTCCACGCATGTGGCGGTCGACGCCGGATGCGATATGATCTTCGCGTCCTATACGCACCAGCCTTACCACTGGCAAAAGGAGATCGGGTCGCTGACGGATCATGGCATGCCCGCCATTCTGATCCAGTCGATTTACCTCGTGATCGAACAGAAGGTGAATCAGTACATCCACAACAAGGAGACGCAGCGGTCGGCGATCCTCGCGGTGGAGAAGTACTGCAAGCAGGTCGGGCTACCCGACGAACATGCGAAACGAATCCTCGGAATTCTCGAGTCGGAACTCCACCATCGGCGCGATGTTGATACGATCTACATCCATCCGAGCCCTGCCGATGCGACCATGTTTTTCGGCGAGCACTTCTCGCTCTCGCCGAAAAAGCTCTCGGATCTCGTCCGGTCCGGTTTTCGCGCGGCGATCGAAGCCGTGAAGAAATACGAGTTCGCGGACCGCGTGGTCCAACCGAAGGTCGTTTCCGCCGGACCCGATAAATCCTGATCGTGTCGCGAACTAATTTCGCCCGGAAACGCGGACAACCGTATACTCGCGCGAGATCATCTCGTCGAACCCCGGGACGGAAGCTCGTCCGCCGATGAGCGCCGCTTTAAACGGGATTTTCTGTCGGCGCTTGAAACGCTTCCAGGTCTTCCATTCGAGGGGCATGCCGCGGGACTGGAAGACCTGATCGAGGGTGAGACGATATTTCTCCGTCTGCCCGTCGGAAAGGATGATCGATCCGCCGCTGGAAAGATGTTCGACGATCCCGTCGTAACCGTCGAGCCGGCGCATCGGCGAGGCGAGTCCGACGGAGACGAGCCCGACCTCGTGCCAGATATCTCGATTTTCGTCGAGCATCGCTCCCTGGTAAGGACCGAGATCGCCCATCAGTGAACGCAGTTCCGCGCGATCGGAGGAGGCCACTTCGGCGGAGCCCATCCGAAAAAAGAGGATGGCGAAGAGCGCGCTGATCGTAAAGAGGCGCATCCAGCCCAGCCAGAGAACGATCGAGGAAGCGATGCCGACGAAGGCAAGAGCGAGGAAAAGCCATGCCGGGATGAAATCGAATCGATAAAGGACGAGTCCCACGGCCGCCATTCCGATCGCCATGAGCACCCCGGTCGCGCGAGCGAGTACCCGAAAAGTCCGGGTCCGGTTCGCACGAAAACAACCCCAGTCGACCAGTACGGACAACGCCGGCACGAGAATAAAGAGATAGAGCGACGTTCGGTAGGGAAAGAACGAAAAGAAAAGAGCCGGCGGAATCGACCACGCCGCGACGAAACGGAGAATTCCCGCGGTCCGTCGTCCCATCCACGCGCTCCGAATCGCCGTCGCCGCGAGCAAAGTGAGTGGAAACGCCATGTACAGGAGCGGCACCCAGAGATCGAGCAGAGTCCCCCCGTTCCCGCCTTTCTGGAACTGCTCGCGAAGAACGTATTGTTCCCAGAAGCGATCGCCATCGCGAATCAGAAGCGCGAAGAACCAGAGCAGGCCGGCCCCCGTTCCGGCGAGCCCGGCGAGGTAGAGATGCCGGTTTTTGAAAAGGAGCCACTCCCCGGAGATGAAGAGGTAGATCAGAAAACCGGAAACCCAGAAGACCGCGTAGAGTGGACTTTTTACCAGCGAGGAAAGTCCGGCGATCACGAACGCAGCGTAGAGCCAACCGATCCTCCGGTCGCGATCGTCGCCCAGTTCCCCGTCCGGTCCTTCCGCCGAGGCCAGAAAACGCAGTCCCGCCCACCAAGCCCCGGCGTAAAAAAGACAGACGTAGATATCCATCTGCGCCGAAAGTGCATAAGTCATCGCTCCCGCCGTCACCGCGAACCAGAGTCCCGAGTTCACATACCAGCGCCGCTCGCCCAGAAGGGATGCGATTTCATTCAGCAGCCAGGCGATCCCGACCAGGGCCAGAACCCCCGGCAGGAACGTGGCGAAGACGTTAAATCCGAGAACCTTCCAGCTCAGGAGCGTCATCCAGTATTGGAACGGAGGTTTCAGATAATTCGGATCCCCGAACAAGTACGGCTGGAGCCATTCGCCACGTTCGCGCATCTCCATGGCGATCGAAATATAGGTCTTCTGATCGCCCGTGAAGGGAATGACCATTTCCCAGAGAAATGGAACGTAGGCGGCCAGAATCCAAATCAGATGTCCCGGATGGCGCCAGAAGGTTGTCTTACCGATCATCGTGTCTCTAAATTACCCCTTTCGCCGAGATTCCGGTATCCGTTAAAATGGGGGACAACCCCCCCTTTGATTTTCCGTTAACGAAGAGAGAGACTCCCATCCCATGAACGCATCTGATCGTATCGTCGTCGTCGCCGGAGCCCGCACCCCATTCGCGCGCGCCCGGACCGTTTTCGGAACCATGTCCCCCGCCGCCCTCGGAGGCGTCGCGCTCCGCGAGACCGTCGCTCGGAGCGGCTTGGATCCGAAGAAGATCGACGAAGTCTATTTCGGGATCGTCGCCGCGCCGGCGGAAGGGTCGAACGTCGCTCGCGAAGCGCTCTTCGATTCCGGCCTGCCGCCTTCCATCCCCTGCACGACGATCAACCGCTACTGCGCATCGAGCGCGGAATCCGTCGCGGGGATCATCGGCAAAATCCAGTCCGGACAGATCGAAATCGGCGTCGCGGGCGGCGTCGAGTCGATTAGCTCCATGCGCGCGCTTTTCTCGAAGGAAGCGACCGACTTCTTCCAGGACATCGCGAAGAAGAAGACCACGGGCCAGCGCCTGGGGCACCTCGCGAAATTTAAGGCTTCTTACCTCGCGCCGATGGCCCCCGGAATCGTCGAACCGACGACCGGCCTTTCGATGGGCCAGAGCGCGGATCTGATGGCGCGCCAGTTCGGAGTTTCGCGCAAGGAACAGGACGAATACGCCGTGAGCTCCCACCATAAAGCCGCGAAAGGCTGGGAAAACGGCTTCTTTTCAAGCCACGTCGCCGGCGTTCCGACGAAAGACGGAACGGTGGTCGAGCGCGACACCGACATCCGTGCCGATACTTCCGTCGAAAAGCTCGCCGGCCTGCGCCCGGTTTTCTACAAGGACGGAACGATCACCGCCGGAAACGCCTCTCCGCTGACCGACGGCGCTTCGGCCGTCATGCTCATGAAGGAATCGAAGGCGAAAGAACTCGGGCTGAAGCCGCTCGCCGCGATTCGTTCGGTGGCGGCCGCCGCCGTGGACATCCATAAGGAACCGCTCCTGATCGGACCCGTCTACGCGATTCCGAAAGCGCTGAAAGCGGCCGGAATTTCCTGGAACGATCTGGATCTGATCGAGATCCACGAAGCCTTCGCGGGCCAGGTACTGGCCACCTTCCGCGCGATCGAATCCGACCAGTTCGCGAAAGAAAAACTTGGCCTGGGCGGGAAGATCGGCGCGATCGATCTTTCGAAGGTGAATCCCCACGGCGGATCCATTCCGCTCGGTCACCCGTTCGGCGCCACCGGCACCCGCATGGTGCTCCAGGCTTCGCACGGACTGCGCAAACTGAATAAACGCCTCGCGCTGATTTCGATCTGCGCCGCCGGCGGCCTCGGCGCCGTTATGGTCGTCGAAGCCGTTTAAGTCTCAAGCGCGAGCCGAAGGGCCGCTTTCGCCCAGTTCAGCGGAGTGATCGGGCTCGGCGCGAAAGCCCGTTCCCGAGTCTTCGGATGCACGACGGTGTTGTAACTTTCCGGAAGGGCCATCGAAGGAACGGGTTGCCCGTCCGCACCGAGCACGGGCGCGATCGGCGTGATCTGCGCCAGAGCCCGGTTGAGGAAGCGAATCGATTCCTGGCGGAGTTTCGCATCCCCGTACCGCGCTCCGAGCTTCGCGAGCGCGAGCGCGTACCACGAATCGAAGAACCACTGCGCTTCGCTGTCGGGGAGAAACTTCGTGCCTCGTTCGGCGAAACTCGCGTCGGAACTCGTGTCGTCGGTCTTCGCGGTATGGAACCAGAAATTTCCGGACTGGTAGGAATCACGAAGATAACGCTTGATGCCCACTTCTCCGACCAGCGGAGCGAGCGATCGCAGGACGAGGTCGTAGTCAGCCCGATTCAGCCGCGCGAGCTGCGCAGGATAGATCACGTTCAGAAGGGCGGCGTCCGCCGTCCGATAACGAGGATCCGTCTTGGCATAGTCCGGCGATTCGCCTCCGAGACGGAGATTCTTCCGAATTCGGGCGTAACCCGCATCGATCATCCGCCGCACCTCGGCGGGGCGAACCCCCGGAAAGTGCCGGCGAACGAGCAGGAGTCGCTCCAGACCGGAAGTGACGAGCGCGACCGAAGAGGTATTCACCCGCTCGATCTCTTCCCAGCTCCCCGCATCGGCCATGGCGTCGAATCGAATCGCGCGGAAATACCGCGAAAAAAGTTCGATCATTTCGACTCGCATCCCGGTCAGTTCGTCGGGACCGATTTCTCCGGAGAGAATGGCGCGGCAGAATAAATCGAGATAGAGCCCGAGCGCATCGTTCTGCTTATGGTTCCAGGTCTGGGCTTTGCCGTTTTCCTGGACGTCGTGAAACTTCGGTGACTTTCGATCGAAGCGAATATGCACGGCTCGCATCGCGCCGTCGGCTCCATCGAGAAGTTTTGGATCCTCGACCACCGCGCGAAGCCGCGCCATCTGCGCCGGACTCGTAAAATAGTCCGTCAGGGTCAGCAGAAGTCGACGCGCGTTCTCGGATTCCCGCGGATCCGTTTTCAGTCCGAGATAGACCCAGAGATTGTCGCGCACCCAGACCGCGTCGTAGTTCGTCGGATCGGCTTCGCCGTCCTGGGTACGTTCCGCCGCTTTCGCCAGACCCCGCTCGTCGAGCCGGATCGAAAGCGTCGACGACAACCGCCGCGCCACTTCGGCCTTGTCGGCCGCGGTTTCGATCCGCATCCCGGCGGGCACCGCCAGGTACCCAGGCGTCTTGGTCCGGGCGATTATTTCGGCGATCGTCTCCTCGACCGGAACTTTCTTCGGCGCGGTCGAGCAGGCTGAAAAGGTGCAGTAAAACGCGAGGACGAGGAGTGGGGAAAGAATTCGCATTCGATGGTTCAACCACCGAACCCGCTTCCCGGCAACGGTGGACATTTTCGCCCCCCCTGTGATGAAAAAGAGACATGAGCACTGTGACCCTCGATACGAAGCTCCCCCCGCCCTGCAGGTACTATCCATTGGCGAATGGAAAGTACGAGGTCGCGGCCGGCTTGCGCCCGCTCGGAACCGACTTCGGGAATTCCGAGCACGATGGAAAGGTCTTTCTCGTCGATGAGACCTATCCGAAGTACCGGAAGACGAAAGAGCTCGCCCGGGCAGAGCGGCTTGAAAAGTACTATCCCCCGACGGCGGATTTCGATCCGCCGGCTTTCGAAGCCGTCACCCGCTTCATGGTCGACAAGCTCGTTGCCGAGTGGCCCGCATTCTTCCGGCTAAGGACCGAAGGCGAGCGCTCCATTCTCGAATGCACGCTTTCCGCCGAACGAATCATTTTCGACGTGAAGATGAACCTGATCTCGTCCTCGGGGGTGACGGGTCGCTCGATTCCTCCGTACCGCGACCTTTTCGATGCGCTATCGACGCAGGTCCAAGAAGATCTCTCCGTCTGGCGTCGGGATGCGAACGTGCAGTCGCAGGACCTCGTCGCGAATCCCGATGGATCTCCTTCCGCGAAAGAGTGGATGGCGGCGATTCACCTTTGTTACGCGAACCACTGGGGCGCGGAAGAAAAGATCGGGCGCCCATTCAACACGGTCCACGCCCCGGTTGCCGCGTTCCAGAAACTCGCGAAGGGCGCGCCAAGCCTGGTCGAGATGATGGTGAACAAAGGACCTTTCGTTCGGTTCGCCTGGGGGATCGCGACGGATGCGGAGCTGAATCATCACCCGCAGAATGAGTTCCAGGGCCGCCAGTTCGATGCCGCGAACCCGGGCCTCTTTCTCCGCATCGAACGACAGACGCTTTCGCCCTTTCCCACGGTGGGCGCTTCCCTTTTCACGATTCGCACTTACTTTCTCGACTGCGAGAAGGATTTGTCCGTCGCCGAGCGGGATGCCCTGTCGCGCGCGATCGACTCGATGTCGCCGGAATCGCTGGTTTACAAGGGCATGACGAAAACGAAAGAACCGATCAAGGCATGGCTGGCGGGGCTGAACTAGGGCTCGGGGGTCGTCTCCGTAACTACAACTACATGATATTAAAGATTTTATTAAATAATCATGCGGTGCGTCGTTTTTGACTAGCCAAAACCATGTAATTTATATATTCTCCGGTTGCCCCTGAGGTAAAAATGACATACCTCTAGGGCGGATCTTCGTGGGTCCGGTTCGTCCTGTCTGCTCGCTACTGAGGGTAAGAAGATTTGCCCTCCCTTCCAAAGGACTCTCTCGCTGTATGCCCAACACCGGAAACCCCACCTCACTCAAGCTCTTGAATGAGCTCTCGATCCGCCTGCAGGGACTGCTCGGATCCGACAACTTCCATCAGGCCACCCTGAACATCTTAAAGTCCGAGTTGCCGTTCGACGGCATCCAGTACTGGAGCCTCCCATCGGGCGTTTCCGCCGATGCCCGCCTCGATGCGGTGGTCGGAGGCGACGAAGGCCTCGCCGAGCTCGGCCAAGCCCTTTCCCCGCGCGATTCCGTGCTCGCCTACATCTTCCAGAAGAAGGAAAGCCTCCTCCTCGAGACCATTCCGCACGAAGTGAAGGCTTCGAGCCCGGTCGTCTCGGAAAAGACCCGCTCGCTCCTCGCCACGCCGGTTCTCACCGAACGCGACGGCCGCACCGAACTCCTCGGGATCCTGGTCGTCGAGTCGCGCAAGGAAAACGCTTTTTCGGAATCCGATCTCGAGTTCTTCGAGTCGCTTGCCGCGCAAATGTCGATCGTATCGCAGAACCGCGAAGTGCTTCTCGATGCGCGCGCATTTAACAAGAAACTCCAGGGCGCCGTCCAGGAAAAGACCCTCGAACTCCGCCGCGCGCATGAGCGCATCCTCGACCAGCAGAAGGATCTCCAGAAAGAGAACAAAGCGCTGAAGACCCTCGTCGAGGCGGAATCCCGGGGACAGGAAGTCGTGGGCGAGAGCGCCGCGACCCGCGAGATTCTCGCCATGATCGAAAAGGTCGCGCCGACCCTCGCGACGATTCTTATCCTCGGCGAAAGCGGAACGGGAAAAGAGCTCGTCGCGAAACGCATCCACCAGAAAAGCGCGCGCGCGAACGCCCCTTACGTCACCATAAACTGCGCGGCTCTCCAGGAGTCGCTGCTGGAGAGTGAACTCTTCGGCCATGAAAAAGGCTCCTTTACGGGCGCCGTCGCGACGAAAATAGGCCTTTGCGAAGCGGCCGACGGCGGCACCCTTTTCCTCGATGAAATCGGCGAGATGAGCCTCCAAATCCAGACGAAGCTCCTGCGCTTCCTCCAGGAAGGTGAATTCTATCGCATTGGGGGCAAAAAGCCGATTCGGGTGAATGTCCGCATTATCAGCGCGACGAATCGCGATCTCGCCGGCGAAGTGAAGGCGGGGCGTTTCCGCGAAGATCTCTATTACCGACTGAATACGATCGCGATGAAAGTTCCACCGCTGCGCGCGCGCAAGGAAGACATCCCCCTGCTCTGCGAGCACTTCCTGAAACATTCCCGCTACGGCGGGACCACCCAGGTGAAGCGCATCGATCCCCGCGTGATCGAGGTCTTCCAGAACTACGCCTGGCCGGGAAATATCCGCGAACTCCAGAATACGATCGAGCGGCTGAAAATTCTGGCCGACGGTCCCGAGATCCGGCTCGACGACGTCCCTTACGCGATTCGCATGCCGAAAGACTCGAGCCTCTCCGGAGAATTCTCTGTCGGAATGCCGCTCGACGAAGTCGAAAAGGGACATATCCTGCGCACGCTCGCCTTCAACCACGGCAATAAAACCAAGACCGCCCAGGCCCTCGGCATCACGATCAAGACTCTCTACAACAAGCTCCATCGCTACGGAGCGATCGACGCCGAAGTTCCCACCCCCGTTTCCGATTCACCGTCTGTTTCCAAAAAACCTTCCACCTCTTCCGTCAGCAACTAAAAGGAGCCCTCATGTCACCCAAAGCAAAGAAAGCCGCCCCGAAAGCTAAAGCCGAAAAAATCGCGAAGGTCGAAAAGACCACCTCGAAGAAATCCGCGAAAGGCGCTCTCCCCGCCGAGCCGAAAGCCCTCGAGGCCGCGCCGACGGAAGGTTCCGAAGAAGATGCCGAAGACGAAGCTCCCGCTTCGGGCGGCAGCTCCGGCGGCGGAAATGCGGCGGCACTCGCCGCGGCCACGGGCGCGACGGAAATGTCCGCCTCGTTTAAGAACTTCCGCCACCATCCCGATATGGAAAACTTCTATCGTTTCATCTTCGAAAACGATCTCCGTTTGGAAGCCCTTGCCATCATCAACGACATGATGGTTGAGCGCGCGAACCGCAAACAGGTGCGTTCCGCGAAAGCCAACGCGCACTGAGCCACGCTTCCTGAGCGAGCCCACTTCCTTTTAGAAAGAACCGAAAGCCTGGAAACTCCGTGAGTTTCCAGGCTTTTTCGCTAAAATCCTTTTAATCTCCCTTTCATAACGAGATTAAACGGACAGGCTATTCTGGATGAATGAAGGCCGGCCGAAACTCCACCCACTCACATTCCACTCCAGTTTCGGCTGGTCTTCTTCCCATCGCCTGGACCCTAGCCATCTGGGCGATTTGCGGGACACTGGCCGTTTTACACCATCGGCCGGATGCCCCCACTCCCGAACCCTTCATGCGGGCCCCGGTCGCCTTCGCTTCGGCGATGGCGGGCACGACGACACCCGAGCTGAGTCCCCACTCCCGGCGGCCACGCGTGAAGCGGTCCGTTTCGGAAATCGAAATCGAGCTCCAACGCATGTTCTACCGGCCGCTGTTCAAGGCCGAACCTCGTTTCCACCAGATCCACTTCCACTCTTAACCCCTAACCCACCCCCATCTAAGGAAGACCTATATGACGCGCGACCAATCGAATCCCTCCGCAAAAGAAAAAAGCGACCTCTGGCGTACGACGCCCGTGCCGGATAAGATGCCGTACATGCGAGTGTTAGTTGTCGAAGACCAGAGAAAGATGGCGCGTTTTATCCAGCAAGGACTCGGCGAAGCCGGATACTCGGTGGATCTGGCCGAAACCGGTCAGAGCGCCGAGCTGCTGGCCGCGGAAAACGAATACGATCTCGTGATCCTCGATGTCATGCTTCCGGACCAGAACGGTCTCGATACTGCCCGCCATCTGCGGAACGACGGTTTCGAAAAACCGATCCTGATGCTGACCGCGCTTTCGGGAACGAAAGACAAGGTCGCCGGCCTCGACTCCGGCGCCGACGACTATCTCGCTAAACCGTTCGAGTTCGACGAACTGCTCGCCCGCGTGCGCGCGCTGCTTCGTCGTCAGACCTCGGGTGGAGTGGGATCCGTACTTCGATTCGAAGATATCGAGATGGATCTGGTGAAGCGGAAAGCGAAGCGTGCGGGCCAGGAAATGACCCTTACGCAAAAGGAGTTCGCGCTCCTCGAATACTTCCTCCGCAATCCGGATCGTCCGCTCACGCGGACTTCAATCGCCGAACACGTCTGGGACGCTCGTTTCGACAGCGACTCCAACGTGATCGACGTCTACATCAACATGCTCCGGAAAAAAGTCGACCAGCCATTTCCCACGAAGCTGATTCATACCGTTGTCGGCGTGGGATATGTCCTCAAACGACAGGAACATTAATCCGTTCGGATTCTTTCGCAGACTCGGTTTTCGCGCCCAGCTCGTGACGTTGCTCGTCTTCGTCCTGGGCACCACTCTCGTTGCCTATTCCGTCGTTCTTTACCGGAACTTCCAGAAAGTCCACGAGACCGAATTCGACACGGCCCTGTATAACTACTCGGTCGACATCGCGAAGTCCCTGAAACTGAATCTTTATGGGGAAGTTTTTCTTTCGGACGATATCAAACAGGCCGACGAGAAGATCTTCCCCTTCGCTTTGGAACGGACGCAAATCCAGCTACGGGCGATGCGCGGATTCGTCGTCGCCCGCTCGCGGGATCTCGGCGAGGCGGAACTTCCGCTGAACGATGAGGAACGAGAGGAGGTCCTCCGCACGCGTGCCTCCTTCACCACCCGGACCCTCCAGATTCGCGGGACGAAAGAAACTAGGTACCGGATCGCGAACGTCTTTATCGATCAGCCGGGACCTCGCGACTTCATTCTCCAGGTCGCGTCCCCGATGCTTCTTCTCGAGCGGGAACGACGCGGACTCGTCGCTTTCTTCCTGCTCTCGATTCCGGCGACGCTCGGAATCGCCGCCGTTCTTTCGTACACGCTGTCGAGCCAGGCGACGAAACCCATCAGAAACATCATTAAAAAGGCGAAAGCCATCACCGCCCAGCGGATTGACCAGCGCCTTCCCGTTCCGAAGGTGAAGGACGAGATCCACGAACTCGCAACCACCCTGAACGGGATGATGGATCGCCTCCAGCGAGCTTTCGTCTCGCAGGAAGCATTCGTCTCGGACGCCTCCCACCAGCTGAAGACTCCGCTCGCGATCATGCGCGGCGAGCTCGACATGGCGATGCGGGAGAATCGAACCCCGGAGCAGACGCGCGAATTCATGGAAAGCGCCTCGCAAGAAATCGGCTACATGACCCGGATGGTGGAGCAGCTGCTCATCATCGCCCGCCTCGAATCGAATCATCAGGGCGGAATCGAGTTCCATCCCACCCGACTCGACGAGGTCGCCATCGATGTGATTTCTCGGATGGAAAAGCATGCTTCGATCGCCCAAAAGAAGATCAAGCTCACTTTCCGCTTCGAGGGGGACGAACATGCCGACTACTCCATCTCCGCGGATTTCGACCTGATCCGAACGCTGATGGAATCCCTGATCGATAACGCTCTGAAGTACACCCGCGAAAATACGACGGTGGCCGTAGAAGTCCGCGACCGCGCCGATTCCATCGAGTTTCGCGTGACCGATCAGGGCGAGGGCATGACCGAAGACGAGAAAGAGCGACTCTTCGCGCGTTTCTGGCGCGCCCCGAAATTCGACAATTCCCCAGTGAAGGGGTCAGGTTTAGGCCTCTCCATCGTCCGAAAAATCGCCGACCTCCATTTGGCGAAGGTGAATGTGGATACGACGCTTGGAGTCGGAAGTCAGTTCTCGGTTTTATTCCCGAAAGCTCGGACCTAAACCCGAGCAAAATCTCGTATCCCGGCGCGAACTCGGCTATGGTCGTTCGGTCATGAAAAAGAACTACCTCCTGGCTCCGGGCCCGACGCCGATTCCCGAACGAGTCGCCGCGATTCTCGGGCAGCCCATTCCCCATCACCGGACCCCCGGCTTCGAAAAAATTTTCCAGGAGACCCGAGAGGGTCTTCGCTGGCTCTTCCAGACGAATCAGGAAGTGATCATGCTTTCGTCCACGGGTACGGGAGCGATGGACGCCGCCGTTTCGAACCTGTTCCGCCGCGGGGACAAGGTCATCACGGTGAACGCCGGAAAATTTGGCGAACGATGGACGAAGATCGCAAAAGTATACGCGCTCGACGCGATCGAGATCAAACTTCCGCCCGGCTCGGCGATCACCCCCGCCGAACTCGAAAAAACCCTCGCAGCGAATCCGGACGCGAAAGCCGTCTTGTTCCAAGCCTCGGAAACTTCGACCGGCGCGCGCATGCCGGTTCGCGAGATCGTGAGCCTCACGAAAAAGTTCCAGATGCTCTCCGTCTGCGACGCGATCACTGCGCTCGGCGTGATGGACCTCCCGATGGACAAGTGGGGCATCGACGTCCTGATCACCGGCGCCCAGAAGGCGATGATGATTCCGCCCGGTCTCGCCTTCATCGCGCTTTCGGACGCGGCCTGGATCGCCACCACCTCCTCGGATCTGCCAAAGTTCTATTTTAACCTCACGAAAGAACTCGAAGCCCACCGGAAGAATCAAACCGCCTGGACGCCGGCCATTTCCCTCGTGATGGGTCTGGCCGAATCCCTGCGCATGCTGAAGGAAGAAGGCCTACCCGCGGTTTTCGCTCGCCACGAGATGCTCGCCGAGGCGACGAGAAATGCCGTCCGGGCCCTCGGACTGGAAATTCTCGCGGAGAAAAACCCTTCGCCGGCGGTGACGGCGGTAAAAGTTCCGGCTTCGATCGCGGACGGAAAGAAAATCCCAAAGCTCATGCGCGACAAACACGGAGTGACGATCGCCGGCGGCCAGGACGAGCTCGAAGGAAAGATCTTCCGGCTCTCGCATTTCGGTTATTGCGGTCCGTTCGATATCACGACCGGAATCTCCTGCCTCGAGCTCGTGCTCGCGGAGCTCGGACACAAATTCACCTTCGGCGCCGGGGTCGGCGCGGCGCTGGCAACTTTCGCCAACTCGAGCGCGCAGCCAAAGGCGACCTCGACATGAAAACGCGGATCCTCATTACCGATGGTCTCGGCAAAGAGGGAATCGCGCTTCTGAAGACGCACCCGAATTTCGAGATCGACGTCCGCGAGACCACTTCGGAGGAAGAGCTGCTTCGGCTCGCGAACGGTTACGACGCCCTGATCGTACGGACTCCGACCCTCGTCACGAAAGAAGTCTTCGCGAAGGCGCCGAGATTGAAACTCGTGGTCGCCTCCGGCGCCGGCTTCGACAACATCGACGTTGCCGAGGCCACGGCCCGGAACGTCGCCGTCATGAACTGTCCGGCGGCGAACGCCCTGTCCGCCGCGGAACAGGCGCTTGGACTCATGTTCGCGCTCGCCCGCCACATCCCCCGCAGCCACCACTCCATCGTGAGCGGAAAGTGGGAGCGTGGTCAGACGTTCCTCGGCACCGAACTCCACGGGAAAATCCTGGGCATTCTGGGCTTAGGCAACGTCGGCCGGATCGTCGCGGAAAAAGCGATGGGCCTCGGCATGCTCGTCGTGGCTTACGATCCGCTCGTCCAGAGTTTCTCGGCCCTTCCTTCGAAATACAAATACCTGGAGATGCGCTTTAAACTCGCCCGCTCGATGGAGGAAGTCCTCGCGGAGGCCGACTGGTTCAGCCTCCACATCCCGAAGGAAGAGCGAAACATCGGCCTGATCGGCACCTCCGCGCTGTCGCAGCTTCGCCCTGGCGCCTTCGTGATCAACACCTCCCGCGGCGGAATCGTCGACGAAGCAGCGCTTCTCGCTTCCCTCCGCTCGGGACATCTCTCCGGCGCGGCCTGCGACGTTTTCGCGTCGGAACCGCCGGACGATTCGGACGCGACCTTTAAAGGGCTCCTTGCCCACCCTCGCTTCATCGCGACCGCGCACCTCGGCGGCGCGACCGTCGAGGCGAAGGAGCGCGTCGCTTCGCAAGCCGCGCAGCAGGTTCTCGCTTTTTTTAACGAAGGTGCTCGCACCGGATTGGTGAACTGATGAAAAACGTCGTGATCGTGGGCGCGCAGTGGGGTGATGAGGGCAAAGGAAAGGTCGTCGATCTTTACTCCGCGAAGGCCGAATATATCGTCCGCTACCAGGGTGGGAACAACGCCGGCCACACCTTGGTCGTGAACGGGAAAAAGACCGTTCTCCATCTGATTCCGAGCGGGATCCTCCACGCCGACAAGGTTTGCCTGATCGCGAACGGAGTCGTGTTCGACCCGACGGTCTTCTTTAAGGAAATCGACTCGCTTCTCGCGAGCGGCGCGATCCAAAACGCGCCCTACGACCGCGTCCGCGTCAGCGACCGCGCGCATGTGATTCTCCCTTACCACTGCCTTCTCGACCAGGTCCGGGAGGCGAAAGCGGCCGGAGGAAAACTCGGGACGACGGTACGCGGAATCGGACCGGCTTATGAAGATAAAGTTTCCCGGAAAGGCATTCGCGTCGCGGACCTCCTCCACCCGAAGACTCTGCGGGAAAAACTCGCGGTCGCGATCGAAGAAAAAAACGTCCTCCTGAAAGGGCTGTATGCCTCGGAACCCGTCGCTCTGGATCCTCTGTACGAATCGTGCGTGGAACTCGGCGAACGCCTGCGTCCGTATGTGACGGATGTGAAATCGATTCTCATGACCGCGCTCGCGCAGAAGCGCCCGATCCTTTTCGAGGGAGCGCAGGGAACCTTGCTCGACATCGATCACGGGACCTATCCCTTCGTCACTTCTTCGAATACGATCGCGGGCGGCGCGCTGACCGGTTCGGGAGTCGGCGAAGGCGCGATCGATTCCGTCATCGGAATCATGAAGGCGTACCTGACCCGCGTAGGTTCGGGGCCATTCCCTACGGAGATCGAAGAAACCGAACCGGCGCTCGCGGAAAAAATCCGAGATGTCGGCAAGGAATTCGGAGCGACCACCGGTCGTAAACGTCGGATCGGCTGGCTCGACCTCGTCGCGCTGAAGTACGCCGTCGAAGTGAACGGCCTGACGGGACTCGCCCTGATGAAGGCGGACGTGCTGAACGGCCTCGAAAGTCTGAAGGTCTGCACGAGCTACGACCTCGGGGGAAACACCGTTTACGACCTGCCTTCGCGGGCGGAGGATCTCGCGCGCATCGTTCCGAACTACGAGATTTTTCCGTGCTGGCCGGACTACGATGCGAAAAAGGTGAAAGGGTTCACCGATCTTCCGGAAGAACTTCGCACCTATATCCGAAAAATCGAGGACTTCACGCGCGTTCCGGTCATCCTCCTGTCCGTCGGCCCAGGTCGGGAAGAAACCCTGGAACTAGGAGATGCGTTTTAAGCGGCGCTTGCCGGAAGAGGCTGAGGCATTTTAGGACGGTTTACGGTTTGCGCACGGTTTGCATAAGATAGGGGCGTGAAAATCCCCCGCCAAACCGATTTTAAGACATTCTGGCGCGATACCGTTGCGATAACCAAGGAAGCCTTTTCGGGCTGGATGGACGACATGGCCATCACCTTCAGCGCCTCGCTCGCGTATTACACGGTTTTTTCGGCGGCCCCGCTGATCCTCATCGCGGTTGCCGTCGGCGGGATCTTTTTTGGAAATGAAGCGAGTAGCGGCGAGATCTTCGGCGCCCTTCGCGGACTCGTCGGTCACGAAGGCGCGAAAGCGATCGAAGCGATGGTCGAAGCTTCCGCACTCGAGGACAAGGGCATCGTCGCCACGGTCGTAGGAGTCTTGGTCCTCCTGCTCGGCGCGACCACGCTCTTCGGACAGCTCCAGGACGCGCTGAACTACATCTGGAAAGTCCGCCCGAAACCGGGCCGCGCCATCCGAACCCTGCTCCGCCAGCGCATTCTGTCGTTCTCCATGATTCTCGTTCTGGCGCTCCTGACTCTGGTTTCGCTCCTCGCCAGCGCCGTCCTTTCCGGCCTCGACAAATTCGCGAACGAAAAACTGCCGGGCGGAGAAGTACTCTGGCACGCGCTGAATATCGGGATCTCGTTTCTTTTCGCCGCGGTTATTTTCGCCGGCGTCTACCGGCTTCTCCCGGACGTAAAACTCAGGTGGCGGAATGTCTGGACGGGCGGTTTGATCACTTCGTTTTTTTTCACCCTGGGAAAATATCTGATCGGCCTCTATCTCGGCGCCAGCGCGATCGGTTCGACCTATGGAGCAGCCGGCTCGCTCGTGATCATTCTAGTCTGGGCCTACTATTCGTCGGCGATCCTGCTTTTCGGCGCCGAGTACACGAAGGCGAAAACGCTTCGAAAAGAAAAGACCATTCACCTCAAGCCGGGCGCCGAATGGATGCCGAAACCGATGCCGGAAACCGACGAAGAAAAAAAATCCCCCCCACGTCTTCGCCCCGAAAACCCAGGCGATTTCGCCGTCCGCGCCTAACTCGCCGGGATATTAACAGTTTATGCTCGCAGACCGCGGGCCAAGGCTAAACGCCATGCGCCGCGTTGTTTTTAGAAACCTCTCAATTGACCGTTGCAGTCGACCCGACCGTTAGGTAAAGACTTGCTTCAGCCCTCATGTCGGTGAGTCGTTAGCTCAGCTGGTAGAGCATCACACTTTTAATGTGAGGGTCGATGGTTCGAACCCATCACGACTCACCATTTTTTTTGCAGAGGCTGCCAAAAGCCCGTTAGTCCGAGGAACACGCAAGTGGGAATCGACGATTAGCGGGTTTTTTCATTCCGGGTTTCACGGCCAACCGTACAGCGTTCCCGCATCTCGGCCGCCGCTTTGATGAACGCCTGGATCTTCGGCGAGACGAAACGCTGGGCCGGATAAACGAGCGAGAAATGTCCGTCGCCGAAATACCATTTGGGAAGCACGCGTACCAACTTCCCCTTTTCGATCTCGTCTTCGCAGATGAAACCTGGAAAACATCCGATTCCCTCGCCTCGCACGGCGAAGATCTTAATCGTCTCGAGATCGTCCGCCTGGATGCGGCCACCCACCCGGACGCGCACGGAAGTTTTTCCGTCGCTCACTTCCAGTTCGGTCGGCGCCGTCGCTTCGCCGTCGGTGAACCGAATGAGCGCATGCCTTTCCAGATCTTTCGGCGCGCTCGGCGTACCCGCCTTTTTTAAGTAGGCCGGAGAGGCGTAAAATTCGAGTTTCGAGGAAACAAAACCCTTCGCGATCATCGTCGAATCCTCGAGTTCCCCCGCTCGGATGGCGACGTCGATTCCTTCGCCGACGAGGTCGACCACGCGGTTGGTGATCACGAGATCCACGCCGAGGTCCGGATGGCGCTTGAGAAGAGTCTGCACGATTCCGGGCAGGAGCGTATGCCCGAGATCCACCGGCGCCGTGAGCCGGAGCACTCCGCGCGGATCCTTCTGCGTCGAGGCGATTTCGGATTCCGCGGCTTCGATTTCTCCGAGCGCCTGCACGCAGCGGCGGAAGTACGCCTCTCCCGCTTCGGTGACGCTGATCTTTCGCGTCGTTCGGTGAATCAGAGTCGTTCCGAGGCGTCGCTCCAGCGTGGCGACCCGGGCGCTCACCGTCGAATTCGGCATGCCGAGCTGCTTCGCGGCCTGCGTGAAGCTGCCCGCCTGCACCACCTTGACGAAGACTGAAATCGCGTCGAGTTCCATACCGTACCCCTTCTCTCGATTATGCAGTTATTGGCATAAAGATTCTAGATTTTAGTGACTAATGTAAAAACGTTTTGGGGCGTAATCTGGTTTTATGAGCCAACCCCTTACGCCCGATGCCGTCACCACTCTCTTCACCCAAGCCCGCTCTCACCACGCCTGGCTCGACCGCCCGGTCGAGGAGCGACTCCTGACCGAGCTCTACGATCTCGCGAAGTGGGGACCGACAAGCATGAACTCCGGACCGGCACGAATTCTATTTGTGAAATCCGCGGCGGCGAAAGAGCGCCTTTATCCCGCGCTGATGGGGAGCAACGTCGAACAAGTCCGGAGCGCGCCGGTCACGGTCATCGTGGCCCACGATCTCGAGTTCTACGAAAAGTTGCCGAGGCTCGCGCCCCACATTCCGCATGCCCGCGAGTGGTTCGCGGGGAATGAGCAGGCGATCCGGGAGACGGCGTTCCGAAACAGCTCCCTCCAGGGCGCCTATCTGATTTTCGCCGCGCGGGCGCTGGGACTGGACTCCTGCGCGATGTCGGGATTCGACAATGCCAAGGTCGATGAAACGTTTTTCAAAGGCACGAACTGGCGTTCAAACTTCATTTTCACGCTGGGTTACGGCGATTCGAGTAAACTCCACCCCCGGGGCCCGCGCCTGGAATTCGAAGAGGCCTGCCGAATCGCCTAAACGAGGCGCCCTCACCGAAAGGAATCCATCGTGCCGATCGCTCTCGCCCAACCCACGCTCTACATCGCCCACGGCGGTGGCCCCTGTTTCTTCATGGACTGGAGTTCGATCGGGCCAAAAGACACCTGGGACCGCATGGGCGCCTGGCTGCGCGGACTCGCCTCGAGTTTACCGGAAAGACCGAAGTCGATCCTGGTGATTTCGGCCCACTGGGAAGAAGACGAATTCACCGTCCTGACGGACGAGCATCCCGAGCTGATTTACGATTATACGGGATTTCCCGCCGAAACCTATGCCATCTCCTATCCGGCGCCCGGCTCACCGAAGCTCGCCGACCAAGTGGCGGAACTTCTCGACGCGGCCGGAATCGAAGTCCGGCGAAAGTCCCATCGAGGTTTCGATCACGGCGTCTTCATCCCGTTTAAGCTCGTCTTTCCGGATGCGGAAATTCCGATCATCCAGCTCTCGTTAAAGCGTGGGCTGGACCCCGCGGACCACCTCCGCGCAGGACTAGCGCTCGCGTCTCTTCGAAACGAAGGAGTCCTGATCGTCGGGAGCGGGATGAGTTATCACAACCTCCGCAAATTCTTCGGCGGCGGAGCGAATCGTTCGTACGAGTTCGACGCCTGGCTGACCGAGACCGTGACGAAGCATTCTTCCGTCGAGCGCGCGCGGAATTTAGTCGCCTGGGAGAAGGCTCCCGCCGCGCGCGAGGCGCATCCCCGTGAAGAGCATCTCCTCCCGCTCATGGTCGTGGCCGGAGCCGCCTCGACTGGAAAAGGGGAACTCGCTTTTCATGACGAAATCATGGGCCAGGCGGTTTCCGCTTACCGCTTTAACGATTAGACATTGCGGAAGCGGATCAAGCGGCCGCGTCCCAGCGATAAACGGCGCGAACCCGGATCACGATCCGGGAGAACTCGGAGTCCGCGAACTCGGCGTTCACTTCCATCGAACCGTCTTCGGATTCTTTCACGCGAAAAGAGATCGTTCTCAACCCTTCCACATTGTCCGCCCCGAGAAGCATGGCGGCCTCGCTCGGCATTCGTGAAACCGGAATGGGTTGCTCTACTCGCGCGGGCTCAAGGCTGGTGGCCGACATTGATCCGGTGGGCGGAATCGACAGGACGAACGGTTGCGTCTGCTGGATCTGTCCGGTTTCGGACTCGATTTCGACGACGGGGGAGAGCTTCAGCTCCTGGGCGACGCCTTTAAGATCCATGCACGTCGCTTCGATCGACAAGCGCGGAGCGCGGCTGACCAGGTCATCGAAGTCGGTGACCTGAATCTTCAAATTCGGAACAATTCCTTCCACGCGACCGGCGACCTTGGAAAATTCGTATTTTTCGAGGCGAAAGCTCCCGGCGCGATCGGCGGCGAACATTTCTTTCCCTTGGACGACGGCACGACGGCGAATTTCGGTCGGATTGATCTTCACGCACTTCGCTTGGGCGTTCGCCATGCGTTCTTCGAGCTTTTCAATTCCGGGAATCGGATAGGAACGAGGCTGCGCGCCGGGATTTCTTCCGCAGGCCGTGAGCGTAAGCGCGCCGACGGCGAGGCAAAGGGCGCTTGCGAAACAAGTTTTAGAGAGGGGGGAACGCAGCATGGTCATCTCCACGGTTGGCCGATCCCGTATAAGCGAGAAAGATGCCAGGTTTTCGGGACTCTTCTTCGCTTTAGCCCGTTCACGCCCCTCCGGGCCCGAGTCGAACTGTCTAGGAGTTTTACACCCGCCTAATTTCGCCGCCTCTCCTCGCGCTCCCGACTCGGGAAAAATCGCGACTAAACGCGCCGCTTCCGTCTCCAGACGGGGGTGACGGATCGGAGCGCATCTGGCACCCCAATTGCTGTAAGGGCGAGGTGTGGTCTGATATCCCTGTTCGCATGAAGGCGGACTCTCATCCTTACCAGTGGCAGACGATCGCTCTTCGCGAATATCGTTTCCTGGAAGCGCTTCGCCGGATCTACGGCGAAACCGCGCAGGTCGAGCTCTTTTGGGATCCTTCCCGGGAATTCAACCGCGTCCAATGTGACGGGATCATCACCGTTCGCGGCCAGATCGCGGGCCAGACCGTCTCCGTCGCCCTGACGGACTTCCGACTGAACGGCGGTAGCTTCGGAAAAGAAAACACCAGCCGTCTCCATCATTTCATTCGCGAAATCGACCAGCACGAGGGAAGCCTCATCTTCCTCCTGAACACCCTCGGCGCCCGGTTCACCGAAGGCCGCAGTCTTTTTGCCCCCGTATTCAGCATCATCCCGGACCTTCTCCAGTACCGGAAGAATCACCTCTACATCGCCGCGGCGATGGGAAAATGCCTGGGCCTCGGCGCGATATTCCTGAGCCAAGCCCATTATCGTCTGGCCATGGGCGAAGGCTCGCTCGTGAATCTGACCGGCCCAGAGGTCATCTCGATTTTCCTCGGCCAAGAGGGAAAAGATTTCGAACGCTTCGCCTCGGCCGGCCATCAGTTTAAAACGAACTCGCTCATCCACGAAATCCAGCCGGACGCCGAAGCCGTATATACGCGTGCGCGCGAACTCGCCGTCTATCCCCACGCAACTCCGGTCGACCACGCGGAGACGCTTCTGATTCCGGACGAAAAAAAGCCAAAGTACTATAAATCGGAAAACGCGCTCGTGAAAGTTCTGGCCCAGCTCGGCGGACACGCGCTGGAGATTTATCCGCAGCTGAGCTCCGTCGCCCGCACCTTCCTGGTGCGTCGCGGAGAGCAAACGATCGGCGTGATCGCGAATCCCCCGCTCCACCCGAATAACCTCCTAACGGTGCGCGCGGTCGAACGTAGTCAGTTCGCCATGGAACTTTTCTCGGCGCTGAAAATTCCCGTCCTTTCGTGCATCGACGCTCCCGGCGGCGACCCTCGCGCCTCCGAAAGCGATGCGGACGCGATCATGAAGATGATCGGCCTTGTCCACACGATGATCGAATACCCTTACGGAAAGATGGGCATCATCACGGGTCGCCTCTACGGCGGCTCCTGCATGTTCGCCTTCCCGAAGATTTTCGGCGCGGAAAGAACGATCGCGATCGAAGGCGCCAAGATCGGAATCATCGGCGACCAGATCGTCGCGAAGGTGCTCGAAGGCAACCCGCGCATGAAACAGGAATGGGCCGAAAACTCGAAGAACGAACGCGCGGACCTCAGCGATGTCGTGACCGAGTCGATGCTCGACGCCGTCGTACCGCTCGAAAAAGTGGGCGAAGAAGTGGATCGCTTCCTGATCCGCGCCGAGTTCCTCGCGAAACCCCTGCTCTCTACCGGGAGCGCCCCGGGCCTCCGGACGAGTCATCGTCCGAGCATCGAAGGCTTAGACGCGCTCGAGCACCGCGCAGGCCGCCAGCCCGCCTCCACCCGCCGAGGCGAGTAGGATCCGGTCTCCGCTTTTCAGCTCAGGATTTTCGGCCAGCTTCGCCAACGCGATCCCAACGCTCGCGCCCGAAGTATTGCCCGTGTAAGAAACTGTCTCCACTATTTTTCCCGCGCATTCGGGGATCCGCTTCTCGATCTCCTTGAGCAGGAGGAGATTCGCCTGATGGGGAACGATCCAGCGGAGATCCTCGAATCGGAGGCTGAGGGACGCCAGCAGGGTTTCGGGTAACTCGGTCATCGCATGCACGGCCTTCAGGAATATCGCCGCGCCGTCTCCCATCTTGAGACAGGCATCCGGAGGCGAAGTGATCGGAGTGAACGGCGCCCGCGATCCCCCCGCCTGGATTTTTATCAGGTCGAAGACGGCGCCGTCGGAAGCCAGCTTCGTTCCGAGGACGCGAAACTGGGCGTTCGTCGAATCCCCGGATAGGAGAACGGCCGAGGCGCCATCACCGAATAGGACCGCGGTGTTAAAGTCCTCCTTTGAAAGGTACTTGGATCGAATTTCCGAATTCACGAGCAAGTGATCGACTTCGGTGCCCGCGACGAGCGCCGAGACCACATGAAGACCGGTGACGAAACCCGCGCAAGCCGCGCCGAGGTCGAATGCGCCGCAGTCGCGAAGACCTAGCTTCTCTTGTAGCAGTGGACTCGTCGGCGGTGAAATATAGTCGCCGCTGACGGTACCGAGCACGATTTGCCGAACTCCCGCACGGACGCCTTCGGGTAGGGAAGCGAAGACTTTTCCCGCCGCTTCGAGCGCGAGGTCCGAACAGGCCTGGCTGGGATCTGCCCAGCGCCGTGACTTGATTCCCGTCCGGCGCTCGATCCATGACCCCCGGATCTCCGAACCCATCCAGGCGACCAAGGCATCGTTATCCACCACTCGTTCGGGTAGGTACGAAGAAATTCCCTTCAGATAGATGGGGCGCTTCGGTACGAACGTACTCACCGCCGCCTCATTTCAGCAGTCCCGCCGATCGCATGGAAGGCATTCCACCCCCGACGGGGATGACCGCGCCGTTCAGATAGGAATCCTTCTCGAGGGCGATATCCACGACGCTTGCGACCTGATCGGGCGTGCCGATCTCACGAACCGGGATGAGTTCCTTGACCCGCTTGTCGTAGCCGGTTCGTTTCCACAGTTTGTCGTTTCGTTGGGTGGCGATCACGCCCGGACGGATCACGTTTGAGAGAATTCCGAACTCGCCGTAATCGACCGCGAGATTCAGGAACAGGCCTTCGATCGCCGACTTCGCCGTGCAGTAAGCGGGATAGCGGCTGGTGCCGATCGCGGCCGAAAGACTCGAAATGAAGACCAAACGACCGAAGTTCCGCTCGACCATGCCGGGTAAAACGCGATGTGCGAGCCATGCGTTGCCCTCGACGTTGGCGCGCAGGTAATCGCGAAAGGCGGGGAAACCGAAATCCGCGAACGGTTTCAGCGAAGGCTGCTTCTCGGCGGCGCAGAAAACGACGGCGTCGAAACCGGAACCTCCGGCGCGAATGAAGTCGGCCTCGCTCGCTTCCGCATCCGCGAGCCGAAACACTATGCCGTTCGCCTTTCCGCCGAAGTGGGCCGTGGTTTCCGCCAGCGACTCGGGAGAAGACGACGTGAAAACCACTTCGTCACCGCGCGCGAGGCGTCGCAAGATAACGGCTTTCGAAATATCCGAGCTTCCACCGGTAATGAGAATTTTCATTTCGTTCCCCGTTCGTCTTCGATGATCTGACGAAATTCGGCCAATGTGTCGAAGCGGCCGCCCCCCATCCGCTGGGGGGAAAACTTCATCCCCAGGGTCCGTTCGACCTCGACGATCCAAAGCGCCATTCCGAGACTATCGAGACCCAGGTCTCGAAGCGACTCGTCGTCTTCCGGGAGATCGAAATCCCACCCGGATCGCTTCAGACAGTCGCGGAGCGTTTGATTCAGATCGTTCATGGACTTTTTTCCTTCAGGCTGGACTGCATCTTCTGACGATCGAATTTTCCGTTCGTGGTTCGGGGAAGACGATCGAGGCGCACGACCTTGCTCGGGAGTTTCGCCGGAGCCAAGGATTCTCGCAAGGATTTCACGAGCAGGGCGTCCTTCGGGGCGTCGGACGCGACTTCACCGAGGAAGAGGACGAATCGCGATCCGTAGAGCTCATCCGCGATCGGCACGACGCAGACTTCCGCTGCCCACCCCGTCGCCTGGACGGCGGCTTCGAGTTCATGGGGACTGACGCGCTCGCCCCCGATCTTCACGAGATCATCGGTTCTTCCGCGAATCGAAACGAGCCCACTCGCGTCGATCATCGCGAGGTCTCCCGTCTTGAGCCAGCCGTCTCCGATCTTCTCCGTCGTGCCCTGCGGATCGCCAAGATATCCGCGCATGACCTGCGGGCCGCGGGCCTCGAGCTCGCCTTCGGCCGATAGACGGACTTCGATCCGATCTACCGCGTATCCCGTCGTATCCTCGAAAAAGCGCGGATCCGCGCTCGAAATGGAGAGGATTCGCGGCGACGCCTCGGTCTGGCCGTAGTTGTTATAGAGGATGGCGTTCGGGAAGAGACCGCGAAGTCCCGACTTCGTCATGGGATCGAGACGAGCGCCCGCGGAGATCACATGCGTGACCTGCGGAAAAGGCCCAAGGTCGCGGGCCAGGCGCAGCACCGCGCTCCAGTGGGAGGCGACTCCGCTCCACATCCCGCGAACTCTCTCGGGCGAGGACTCGAGTAACGATTTTACCCCGAGAAAGTCGGGCAAAAAATGGGTGGTCATGCCCGATCGAAGCGCGGGAAGCAATTGTCCGAGCAGGCCGAACGAGTACGAAAGCGGCAAGAACAAGGTCTGTTCTTCCGCCCGGGAAAATTCCAAACAGCGAAGTACGGCGTCGATGTTCGCGTCGATCCCGGAACTCGAAAGCTGGACCGCCTTGGCTTCGCCGGAACTACCCGAGGTGAAAAGAATCACCGCCGTCTGCGGATCCAGCCCATCCCGATGCCGCTCGAGGAGAGTCCGGCGTTTCTCCGATTCGACGGCGGTCCATTCGGGAGCGAAGATCGCGACGACGACCTTCGAACGAAGAGCCGCCAAAAATCGGATGACGAAATCGAAACTGCGATCCCAGATGAGTATCCAAGGTTCCTCCGGCCGATCCGCCGTGAGGCGCGCCGCTTCTGCGTTCACCCGTCGCTCGAGTTCGTCGAAGGAGATTCGACCGGCGGACGAGACGAGCGCGTCCTTTCTATTCGAAACGATGTCGGGCATACTGCATAAGATTATGCATATCCTCGAGCCAAAACTCAAACTGAGGGTCCTGGGCCAGGGAATCGGATTGCCGGAGACCGCTCCGCTCGATAACGTCGACATCCTCCGCATGCATCCCGAGACGCGCGATAAGCCTGACGCTTTTTTGCAGGTGTTCGCGAAAAAAATCGAATCGGGTTTCGGTCAAGGTCGGCGTCGCATGATTCGGCGCCCGGGCGATATCGGAAACCCGTCGGAACCCACGGCCGAAGATCTCGCGCAGACCGCGTGCCGCGCAGCCTTGGCGAAAACGCCGGAGAAAAAGCCGGGCGCGTTCGTCCTGGGATCGACGACGAGCGCACGCTATACCGGATCGCAGGCGGCCGCCGTCCTGGGGAAACTCGGTCATCATGCCCCGGCCTTCGAAATCAAGGCGGGATGTTCCACATCGCAAGCCTCCTTGCTCTATGCCTATTCCCTCCTCCAGCTCGGATATCCCGACGTGCTGGTCACCTGCACCGAGACCCTGTCGAAGACGGTCCATCCCGACGTCAAGGAAACGTGGTTCGGTTTCGCCGACGGAGCGGCCGCCGTCTGGCTCGAGAAGGACGAAAAAAATCCCCACTTCGAAGTCGAGAAGGCGTGTTTCCAGAGCGACGGCGAACACGTCGATCTCTATACCGTACCCGGTCGGATGCCACCGCTCCGGGAGGAGTTCGACCAGAAACGCTACTTCATTTCCGGCGACTCGGCCGAGATGAAGATCCATGCGCTCGAGCGTTATGTGCGGATGATCGACGCGATCCTTCCTTCCGCCGAGGAACGGAAAGCCGTCCATTGTATCATCCCACACCAGGTGAACATTCGCCTGATCGAGGAAGTCGTCGCGCAAACGGGGATGCAGGACACGCCGATGCTTTGGGATTCGAAGGAACACGGAAACATCGGAGGCGCCTCGATTCTCTTTTCGTTCGCGAAGGCGCTGGAAGCCGGCCGATTCAAGCCCGGCGATCGCGTGCTTCTGATCAGTGTCGGCGGTGGGCTGAATTTCGGGGCCCAGGTCTTGCGATTCATCGGTTAGGTGCGAGGAGATTCCATGCCTTCGATCCCGCTGCTCATCTTATTCGATCTGATCGGCTGGATCTTCATGGCTTTCGAGATCGCCGTCCCCGCGGCATTCGCGACGCTGAGTTCGCAATGGATCTACGCGAATTTTGGCTGGGGCGGCATCGCGCTTTCGGCGCCATTCTTACTGGGGGGAACGCTGATCAGCTTCTGCGGCGGGATCGCCTTCCTCAGACTCTTTGCTCCGAAACTTCGCGAAGGGGAGTTTCCCTTCCCGAGCCATCCGGTGGCCCGCGCATGGGCGATTCATTTCCAGATCGCGCGGCTCGCCCAGATGACGGGGATTCGCCCCTTTTTCATGGGGACGACGCTGCTGCGATTTCTCCTTCTTCGGAGCCTCGGCGCGAAAAATGCGTTCCGCATCAGCACGTCTTCGGATCTCTATGTCTACGATGCTTCGATGATCGAGATCGGCGAGGGAGTGCTCATCGGCGGAACTTCCGGAGTCGTTGGACACTACATCGACTCGGGTAAGCTCACCCTGCTCCCCACCAAGATCGGCGCCGGTTGCCAGCTCATGACCGGGGTCCTCCTCGGACCGGGAACGGAGCTTGGCGAAAAGGTTTCGTTCGGCTCGTTCTCACGCACGGCGGCCTATGTGCGAATCGGCGCGGGGTCGCATATCGGACTCCAAGTGACGATCGAACCTCAGGTGACGATCGGAAAAAGGGCCCTCATCGGAAACCACGTCATCATCGGACCCAAATGCGACATCGGCGATCGGGCGATCGTCGAATCAGGCTCGAATCTTCCTAAGGGAACCAAAATTCCGCCCGGCGGGAGATTCCCGCCTACCAAGTCTCCGTAAAAATCCGCGGTTTGGATTGCGCGTGCAACAACCCTTTCCAGAGGTCGTGGCTCTCGGGCAAAGATACGACCTGGAGTGGACGGAGGATCAGCGTCTTACGGTCCGAACCGTAATACGGATTGATCCGCTGAAGGGCCTCATCGATTCGATGGGCGAGATCCGGGGAAATCTGCCGTCCCTCGCGAACGAGGAGAACCATCTCATCCCCGGCTTTCGACCGGGAAAAGCAGAGCTCGTTCTCGGGAATTCCGACTTTCGCGGCAGAGAGCAGTTCGTAAAGCTGGAGCTCGCCGATGCGAAGCCGCCCGAGCATGAATTCGCGCAGGGCCTTGCCCACGAATTCGATGATGGGAGAACGATGGAAATATCCGGTGCATTTTATCCAGTCGAAGAGGCGGTAGCGAACGAGCCCCATCTGGTTCGTCAGGAAGATTTCGTAGGTCTTCCCCGGTTCGAGTCGCCAGAGTGGGATGATGTTCTCGCGCACCATCTCGCGACCGACTTCGATGAATTCGCAGATGACTCCCCCCGGATGGACCGCCCCGCCGTCGCGGTCGTTTTCCGTCGGGACGTTAATCCAGCCTTCGGTCGCGGAGTACATGACGTCGATGTAGCGAACGGGAGCTTCGAGATACGGCCGCACGGTATCGACTTGGGGAGCGCAGCCCGAGGTTTTCCAGCTGCCGACGAATTCGAGATTCGGCCAGATCGCACGAAGCCGTAGTTTCGGTTCGGCGAAGGCCCGCTCGAGAATGGCGATGCGCCCGGGCATCGCCAGCGACGGATCCGAACGCAGCGTAGTCAGAATCTCCGCGCGC
Source organism: uncultured Bacteriovoracaceae bacterium (assembly GCA_964536965.1). Taxonomy (GTDB): domain Bacteria; phylum Bdellovibrionota; class UBA1018; order UBA1018; family UBA1018; genus JACMQW01. The sequence continues at coordinate 73,607 of CAZIAL010000003.1, read as the reverse complement.
CGATCCCAGATCTCCTCGACGACCTGCCGAATTCGCGCGGGCGTAATCGAAAGAATCCCACCGACATCGGCCGCCGCCGCGTGGATCGGCGCCCACTTCGCGTAGGTCGGGCCGTCCTTAAGCGTCTCGGGGGGCAGCGCATAGGCCTTCGCGAGGAGCTTCGGAGTGTTCAGGTAATTATAGCCGCTGATGAAACCGATCCCGATCCCCGCGCTCGTGCGGTCGGTCGGACCGAGGGAGGTTAGGTAGAGCACCTTCGAGTCGAGGAACTTCGGGAATCTGCGGAGCAGTCCCGCGACCATCGGGAGGTTCACCGACTGGAACTGCTTTTTATAAGTCGGCGTGAGGGGAAGCATCTTCCGTTTCCCCGTGGTGCCCGTACTCTCGGCCCAGTGGAGAATCGGCTCTCCATTCAGGCTTGAATGCGTTTTCGGATAACTCGACTCTAAGGTCGCAAGATAATCGTCGTAAACGCTGATAGGAAAATCTTCGAGACGTCGGCTCTTCGGCATGCGGTTCGGCCAGTACGCGGAATTTTCCATCAGCCGCAGCTGGGTGGCCCAGCTTTTCGCCTGCGCGGCCTCCGGATTCTGGCATGCAGCTTCGAAAGCGCGCCACGCCATTCCGCTTCTTAACCTCGCCAGCGTACGAACGAGACCCATCTAGCCCTGAACTTCCGACGCGACCCCGACCTCGGCGGGAGGCGCCTTCGCGTCCGGATTGAACGTCGGCAAGTTCCGGATATGCCTTACCCATTGCGCGATCATCGAGTCTTCTTTCGTAAAGTGGGGCCAGAACTCGATCGTCTTCATGATCTTCATATCGTCGTAAAAGAGAAGCAGGGAAAACGCGAGATCGACGGCATTCATCAAGGCGCCGATTCCCGTCCAGCGCAAAAACGCGTTCCTACGCGCGGTATACATCACCGTCTGCGAGACGCATCCCCGACCGGGAAGCGGCACATAGGTGAGCATGAACTTCACACGAAAAGGTTTGCGAACATCGATCGTACAGACGTTCCCGCCCCAGGATATCCACTCCCACTCGAACGTCTTCTTCCCGAAAATCTTGTAAAGTGTCTGGACGAAACTCTGGGTCGGTTCCATGAGCTCGCCGCGCACGATATGCCGGAGTCGATACGGATCGATCTCTTCGGCGGGCTTATGATCGAGGACCCGAATTCCGTGCACGGCCGACCAATGGTTGATGTCGATCGAATTCGGGAGAATCAGATGGGGGTGCGTATTCACATGAAGCATCGGCCGCAGGTAAGGTTTCCGATCTTCTTCGCCCGCGAAGTTCGGGATCTCGAAAAGCGGCTTTTCGCCGAAGAATAGCCAAACCAGGCCGTACTTCTCTTCTACGGGGTAGGAGAAGTTCTTGGCGCGCGCCGGAATCGAGTCGCGATACGGAATTTCGACGCACTGGCCTTCGCCATCGTATTTCCAATGGTGGAACGGACATCGGATGCAATCCCCGATCACATCTCCCATCGCGATCATGGCCCCCAGGTGGGCGCATCGCGCTTCGAGCGCGAAAACTTTTCCGCTCTCGCCGCGGTAGAGGGCGATTTTCCGCCCCAGAAAATCCTTTAAAACGGCCTTTCCCTTCTTTACGTCGCGGGAGCGGGCGAGCACATACCAGCTCTGGACATGGGTATCGTGACTGGAAAAGTGCGCGAGCGCTTCGGAGGGCATAGGTGAATCCTCGCAGAAACCCCCAGGATAGAGAAGGGCGCGGAGGTAACACCAAACGTCAATTTCGTGACATACAAATGCTGCATTGCCCCCCTTTAGCGGAGATGAGGTAATGGAGGCCGGAATGTTACGCAGCGATCTAGACGATCTCGAATCGGAATCCATCTATCTCCTCCGCGAGGTCGCCGAACAATTCGACCGACCCGTCATTCTCTTTTCGGGAGGGAAGGATTCCCTCCTCCTCATTCATTTAGCCGTACGCGCCTTTTGGCCGGCGAAGATCCCCTTCCAGATCGTTCATATCGATACGGGCCATAACTTTCCGGAGACCATCGAATTTCGGGACGCCCTCGTGAAGCGATTCGGCCTCGATCTCATCGTCGGTTCCGTGGAAGACTCCATTCGCCGCGGGACCGCGGTGGATGAAAAGGGCTACGATGCCACCCGAAACCGGCTCCAGAGCGTGACTTTGCTCGAGACGATCGAAAAACACCGCTTCGACGCCCTGGTGGGCGGAGCTCGCCGCGACGAAGAAAAGGCCCGCGCCAAGGAACGTTTCTTTTCCCACCGGAACGAGTTCGGGGAATGGGACCCGAAGAATCAGCGACCCGAGCTTTGGTCGATTCTGAACGGAGAAAAGGGACCGGGCGAAAGTTTTAGGATCTTTCCGCTGAACAACTGGACGGAAGTCGACGTGTGGAGCTACCTCGCGGAACGGAAGATCGAATTCCCGAGTCTTTACCTCGCGCACCGGCGGGAAGTTTTCTCGCGAAACGGGATTCTTTACGCCGTGATGCCGTTTAAAGGACCGCGCCCGGACGAAAAAGCGTTCACAGCCGAAGTCCGTTTCCGGACCATCGGAGACGCGACCTGCACGGGGGCGCTGCTCTCCAGCGCTTCGACGGTGCACGAAATTCTCGCCGAAGTCCGCGGGCTGAAAACCACCGAGCGCGGGACGCGCGTCGACGACAAACATTCCGAGACGGCCATGGAAGACCGCAAGAAACAGGGCTACTTCTGATGCTACACGAGAGAAACACCGTGGATCTTCTGCGGGTGGCCTTCATCGGAAACGTCGACGACGGAAAGAGCACGCTCATCGGCCGTCTTTTCCACGACTGCCACGCGATTCCCGAGGACCAGTACTCCGAGCTCGAGAGCTCGGCGAAACGCCGGGGCGAATCGAAAGTGAATCTCGCCCTCTTTACCGACGGTCTTCGCGCGGAGCGCGAACAGGGGATCACGATCGACGTTGCTTATCGCTACTTCGCCTCGGAAAAGCGAAAATTCATCATCGTGGATTGCCCGGGGCATTTCCAGTACACCCGAAACATGATCACCGGCTGTTCGAACGTGGACGCGGTGGTCGTTCTCGTCGATGCGAAGAACCATGCCGTCGACGGGACGAACGATCAGACGAAGCGGCATCTCGCGATCGCGGCCATGCTGGGCGTGCGCCACTTCGTCGTCTGCGTGAATAAGATGGATCTCGTCGACTATTCCGAGGCGACCTTTCTCTCCATTCGATCGGCGATCGAAGATGTCGCGGTCTCCATGGGAGCGAAGAAACCGATCACGATTCCGATCTCCGCTACCGATGGCGATCACGTCGTCCAGGGCTCCGAGCGGATGGCTTGGTACCCGGGCCCTACCCTTTTCCATGCGCTAGAAAATCTGCCGCTCGGCATTCGCGATTCCGCGGCTGCTTTTCGCTTTCCCGTCCAGCGCGTGATTCGCGTCGATACACCGGAGCATCCGGAATATCGCGGCTACGCCGGCCGGATCGCGAGCGGTACCGTGCGCGTCGGCGACGAAATCGTCGTGGCGGCGAGCGGGATGAAAGCGAAAGTGAAGGGGATCCATACTTTCGACCTGGGGAACTTCACCGAAGCCTGCGCTCCGCTCTCCGTCAGCCTGACGCTCGATCGCGAGATCGACGCCTCCCGCGGCGACCTCCTCTTCTCGGGACCGACGCCGAAGACTCTCACCGAAATGAATATCCGAATCTGCTGGCTGGGCGCGGATCCGCCCGATCTCGCGATCGCCTATACGATCCAGCAGAACGTTCGGAAGACGAAAGGAAGGATCCTCGCCGTATCCCGACAGCTCGATGTGAAAACCTTACTGCCCCAGGGGGGCGAGCCTGCTCTCGCGATGAATGATATCGCGGATGCGCGAATCAAACTGAGCCAGCCGCTCGCGGCCGATCCCTACGCTTCGAATCACACGACCGGTTCTCTGATCCTGATCGATCCACGCACCCACCGCACCGTCGCGGCGGGCATGGTCCTCGCGGAGAAAAAATGAGCTACGAAACTCCGAATCCCGCTCCGCCGCTGGATTACGAGAAGCTGCTCGCGCAAAAGGGCCGGGTGATCTGGCTCTATGGACTCAGCGGCAGCGGAAAATCGACGGTATCCGAAGCCCTCGCGAAAGAACTCTATCTCCGGGATTACTACGCGCTGATTCTCGATGGCGACGCCGTCCGCGGGACGATCAACAAGGACCTCGGTTTTAAGCCCGAAGATCGGAATGAGAACCTGCGCCGTACGGCCGAACTCGCCAGATTTCTGGCTCTTCGGGGAGCCATCGTCATCGTGGGCTTCATCACGCCCTTTCGAGAATCTCGGGCGATGATTCGCGCTATTCTGGGCGAAGTACCGCACGATCTGGTATTCATGAATGCCGAACTCGCCACTTGCCGCAAACGCGACCCCAAAGGAATCTACCAAGCCCATCGAGAAGGAAAACTCAAGGAGCTCACCGGGGTGGACGCCTCCTTCGAAATCGGGCCCCATGATTACGAATTAAACACTGAAACCCAGGATTCACTGGAAAGTCTCCACGACCTCCTCGATTATCTGAAAATTCCGGAGAAGAAGCAGCGATGAACTACACCTACGTCCAGACCCCCGACTTGCACATCGAACGCCGTAAAGAAATGATGAGAAAATACCCCGATCAGCTCCGGGCGATCATGGGACCGAATCCGGTTACCGCGGTCTGGGTGATCGGGATCGTCGCGTTCCAGCTCGCCGCCGCCTATTTCCTTCGCGATCTCCACTGGGCGATCATCATCGGCGCCGCCTATCTGATCGGAGCGTGGGCGAACCACGCCCTCTACGTCTTCATCCATGAATCCGCGCATAACCTCGTCTTTAGAGGTTCCGTCGGTAACCGGATCATCGGGATGATCTGCGATTTTCCGCTCCTGGTCCCGGGTGCGATGGCTTTCCGCAAGTATCACCTCATGCACCATACGAAGATGGGGCAGTACACTTACGATGCCGACCTGGTTTCACCGTTCGAAGCGAAGATGGTCGGGAACTGCCCGATCCGAAAAACCCTCTGGGTATTTCTTCTCGGCATTTCGCAGGCGATTCGCCCGATGCGTCTCGGCTCGCAAGGCTTCTGGGATCGCTGGATCGTCACGAACCTCGTCCTCCAGATTGCCGTCACGGCGACCTTATTCCAGTTCATCGGAATCACCGGCGTCGTTTATCTTTTCGCTTCGAGCATCTTCGGACTCGGCCTGCATCCCCTGGGCGCACGCTGGATCGCCGAACATTTTACGACGGATAAGACCCAGGAAACCTATTCCTACTACGGCCCGATGAACAAACCGATGTTCAATGTCGGCTATCACTTCGAACACCACGATCTGATGACGATCTCCTGGAACCGACTGCCGAAGCTTCGCGAGATCGCACCCGAGTACTACCGCGATCTAAAGAGCTACCCTTCGTACCCGAAACTCCTTTGGCAGTTTCTGACGGATCGCGAGCTCAGCCTCTACTCGCGGATCGTGCGCAAGGATACGAACGCCGCTTCCGAGCCGGCGGCCTGACCGAGAAACCTTTCGATGAAAAAGCTTCACAGACTCATCCCGGTCATCGACTTTACCGAGACCCTGCTGAAGTACGAGCCCGACTTTAAATACATCGGGCGCATTCTGATCTACTACATCAAGTTCAGCGTCTTCGAACCGTTCCGGCTCGTCGAAAGACTCTGGCTCGGCCGCAAGCTTCGGGAGTTCCAGTTCTCGCGCGATCCGGTCTTTATTCTCGGCTACTACCGATCGGGTACGACCCATCTCCAGGAGGTGCTCCTCCAGGATCCGCAGTTCGGGTACATGAACTTCTTTCAGTGTTACTTTACGAATGCGTTTAATCTGACGGAAAGGCTTTTTAAGAAGATTTTTCAAGCCATCCTCCGGATCCGTTTCATCGACTTCTATCATCCGGCGCATAACATTCCCTTCGACTTCGAGATGCCCGGCGAGGAAGACGTCGCGCTGGTGGCTTCGGCGTTTCGACTCGCGCCGAACTGGGGGCAGCTCTACCCGAAATACTTCCGCTACTTTTTTAACAAGACTGTCTTCTTCGAGGACTGCATTCCCGAGGAGAGAGAACTCTTTAAATATGAATTTCTGGATCTCCTGAAGCGCGTCGCGCTCGCCTGCGGAAATAAACCGCTCCTCCTGAAAAGCCCGCCGCAGACGGCGCGCATTCCGTTTCTTCTCGAATGTTTTCCGAACGCGAAGTTCATCTACATCCGCCGAAATCCGCATCTAGTATTTAAATCCAACGTGAAGCTCTGGCGCACCTTTAAAGACCAGTGCCTGCAGAGCTATACCGAGAAGCAGGCGCGCGAAGAGATCTTCTGGAGCTTCGATAAGTGCCTGGATGCGTACGAGCGCGATAAAGCCCTGCTCGGGCCGAACCGCCTCTACGAACTTTCCTACGAAGACTTTATGAAGGACCCGATGGGAAAGGTCCGAGCGATCTACCAAGCCCTGGAGCTTCCCGGGTATACCGAATCCGAATCCCGCTTCCGATCCTACCTCGACCGCAAGCACGGCCAGAACGTCGATCGGTATGTCTACGCCGAAGAGGATCTCGCCGAGGTCGAAAGGCGCTGGAGCAAGTGGCTCGCCCAGGGCGGCTACACGCGTCCGGCGGTTTCCTCGGTCGGCTCGTAAAGGCGCGGCCAGCCCCCGCCCTCCCTTCACAGGCGTCTAAACTTTAGACACTCCCCTTCCATCATCTCGAAACAAAGGCCGAATTAAGCCCATTCCCACGTCGTTTCGGTGGCATAGCGCGTGCTTTGTCTAGCCCCGTGTTGTTTTGCGCGTTCGTCGCGCGAATCTTTCGGTGCAGGTCTGAGGGCATATGATTTTCGTCCTACTCGTTTTCATGATCGTCATCGCGGCGGAACTCTACTACGCGAAGAAGCACGGCCTAAGGGTCTACTCCTTCGCGTCGACGGCTTCCCATTTCACGATGGGGATCGGACAGCAGGCACTGAACCTTCTTTCCCTCCCCGCGCTGATCGGCGCCTACGTCGCCCTCCATGAAAATTTCCGCCTTCTCGACTTACAGCCTTCCGACTGGCGCGCCTGGGTCGGCGCACTCCTTCTCGCGGACTTCAGCTTTTACTGGGCACACCGGATCTGCCACCGTTCGAATTTCTTCGTCGGTGCGCACGTCGTCCACCACCAAGCCGAAGACTTTAACCATGGCTCCGCGATTCGCCAGAGCTGGACGAGCCGTCCGGTCATGTTCCTCTTCTATACGCCCCTGGCGATCCTGGGCTTCCCCGTCCAAATGCTTCTCGGGGTCTTAGGCGCGAACTTCCTGATCCAGTTTTTTTCCCACAACGGCGTGATCCGCCGGAAACTCGGCATGCTCGAGTACGTCCTCGTGACGCCGCGGACCCATTTCGTCCATCACGGCACGAATGGCCCCTACCTCGACAAGAATTTCGGCGGCGTCTTCATCTTCTGGGATCGCCTCTTCGGAACTTTCCAGGACCTCGACGAAAAGCAGCCGATCCAGATCGGTCCGCTGGAAGGACCCAACCACTACGATCCGATCTATGCGAACCTCAACTACTACCAACGGATCGCCTTCGTCGCGGGGCATCGACGCGGCTTCCTCGCGAAGCTCGCCATCTGGTTCCAGTCGCCCGAGCGCCTGGAAGTGGAACTCGATCGCCTGGGCTATGTCGAGGAGATGCCCCGGCCGCCGCTGGTCGGTCGCTCCCGCGAAGCGAAACTCGCGATCCTCGGAATTCTCGGCATGACCACGCTCGCACTCCTCTTCCTGGTGGGACGGGAAACCGAGCTCGACTCCTCGACGAAAATCGCGATCGCGGCGCTCGTCATCTTTGGCGCCTATCTGTCGGGTCGCCTTCTGAACTCTTCCGTAAAGGCCTATTCATGACCAAGTACGCGCGCAATATTAAGTACAATCACGAGAAGGAAGCTGACTTCCAAAACGCGCTGAAGCGACGAGTGGACGAACACTTCAAGCCGCTGGCGGGTAACCGCAAGGCGAACGGCCTGATGTGGTTTAAGATCGCCCTCTTCTTCGTCGGCTTCTGGGCGAACTGGTACGCGCTTGCATTCCATGTTCACTCGCTTCCCGTTTCGATCGCGCTGATCGTAAGCCAGGCGCTCCTCTTTAAAGTGATCGCGTACAACGTCGCCCACGACGCCGTTCACAGCGCCATCACGGGTAACTCGAGAATCGACGACGCAATTTTCTGGATCTCGTTCAACATGCTCGGACCGAACGCGTATCTATGGAAGATTCGCCACAACAACGCCCACCACTTCTTCGTGAACATTCCGGGCTGCGACATCGACATTGAAGGTACGAAAGCCATTCGGTTCGCCCCGCATGTGGAATGGAAGCCGATGCACCGCTACCAGCATCTCTACGCGACGTTCGCGTACATGATTTTCACGCTCCACTGGATCTTTATCAAAGACTTCGCGATCTACCGGATGAAAGAATTCGGGAACGTCACGAACTTGAAGCATTCACCGTGGCGCTTCGTCGAGATGGTCGCCCTGAAGATCGTTTACGTCGGCTACATGATCGCGATCCCGGCGCTCGTATTGCCCTACAGCGTCGGAACGATCATCGCCGCCTTCATTGGGTTCCACCTCTTCCTCTCGCTCTATGTGACTCTGACGTTCGTCAGCTCCCATATCGGCATTCATTCGCAGTTCGTCGATCACGACGAAAACGGGCGACTTCCGCACTCGTTTATCGAACACCAGCTTCTGACCTCGATCGACTTCCACGCGACGAATCCCGTCGTGGGGTTCTTCTACGGCGGGTTCAACTCCCATGTCGCTCACCATATGTTCCCGCAGATGTGCTCGATCCACTACGGTCCGGTTTCGCGGATCATCCAGGAAACGACGGCCGAGTATGGGATGCCGTACTTCGAAATGTCCCTCCCTCGCCTTTTCCTCTCCCACTACCAGTTCCTGAAAAAACTGGGCGCGGGACCGGACAGCGGCCAGGAGCACTACATGCGTCCGTCCCAGAAGCGCGCGAGCTAGTTCGAAAGGACTCGATCGGCGAGAATTTTCCCGTCACGGATCTCCACGATGCGGCGCACGCGGTCGAGAAGCTGCGGATCGTGGGTCGAGAAGAGGAAGGTGATCCCGGTCTTCCGGTTCATTTCCTCGAAGAGCTGGATCAGTTCCACCGCAGTCTTCGAATCGAGATTAGCCGTCGGCTCATCCGCGAAGATCATGGCGGGCTTCATGGCGATCGCGCGCGCAACGGCGACGCGCTGTTGCTGGCCTCCGGAAAGCTGCTTCGGAAAGGCGTTTCCCTTCGACCCGAGCCCAACGTCTTTCAGCGCGGCTTCGGCACGCGCACGCGCATCGGATTCGCTGTCGCCGCGAAGTACGGAAGTAAATTCGATATTCTCGAGCACCGTGAGATCGCGAAAGAGATTGTACGACTGAAAAACGAAGCCGATGCGGCGCGCCCGAAATTCCGTCAATTCCTGGACACTCCGATTCGTAATGTCTTCGCCGGCGAGGACCACGCGTCCTTCGCTCGGGCGATCGAGGCCCGAGGCGATGTTCAGCAGCGTGGTCTTGCCGCTCCCGGAAGAGCCTTTCAGCGCGACGAACTCTCCGTTGCCTATGGTCAGCCCGACCGAGTCGAGCGCCCGCACGGCCTGGGCGGATTTTTCCGAGTAGATCTTGGATACCTGAATAAGCTGAATGGCAGCGTCCATTCCTTTCATGGTACTCTCGAATTCATGCGAATCACTACGGCAAAAAATCGATCCCTGGGACTGCGCACGCTCTGCCTCTTCTCGATCGTCGGGGCGACCTCGGCTCTCGCCGCACCGAACCCGACCGACCTGATCCGTAAAGCGGAGTTCCATTCGCGCGGGGAGTCCGTGGAGGCGCGCATGACGATGACGGTGATCCGAGGTTCCCAAGAACGAAACCTCGAAATCAAGCTCTGGTCGGAAGGCAAAGACAAGGCGGTCGTGAAAATCCTGGCGCCCCCCAAGGATCGCGATACGGGAAATCTTCGGCTGAAGTTCGATCTCTGGCAGTATCTTCCGAACCTCGAGCGCACGATCAAGATTCCTCCATCGATGATGCTCCAGAGCTGGATGGGTTCCGACTTCACCAACGACGACCTGGTGAAGACGACGAGTCTCGAGCGCGACTATGTCCACAAACTCCTCGGCGAGGAGACGATCAACGGCACGAAATGTTACAAGCTCGAACTCACGCCGAAGCCGAACGCGCCGATCGCCTGGGGAAAAATAAACGTCTGGCTCCGCAACCCGGACGCCGTGACCGTAAAACATGAGTACTATTCGGAGAACGGCGAGCTTGCGAAAGTGATGACGGGAACGAACTTCAAAACCTTCGGAAAACATACCGTGGCGACGAAGATGAGCATGAAGCTTCCGCGCAAGGCCGAAAACGAGACCCGCATCGAATACAAGGAACTGAAATTCGACGATCCGATCCCGGGCCGAACCTTTTCCCAGGAGTTTCTGAAAAAGCGCGCGAAGAACTAGTTCGAGGTTCCCGAAGTGATACGAACTCCCTTTTCAGTCGGTGTTCTGATGGGCTTGGGCATCGCGGCCGCGCTCACCTTGAACGTCCAGCACGCGGAGAGAGCGATCGCCGCGACGACGAAGCGCGAAGCCAGAAGGGCGGGCTCGAACGCACCCGCGGATCTTATTCGCAAGGCCGAGTGGCAGATGCGAGGAAAGTCCCTCGAATCAAAGATGGTGATGCGAGTGGTTCGCAATGGACAGGTTCGCAAGCTCGAATTTCTGCTCTGGGCCCAGGGTACGGATCGGGCGACCGTGAAGGTGCTCGCCCCGGAAAAGGACCGCCAAACGGGATCCCTCCGGATTCGGACGGATCTCTGGAGCTATAACCCGACGGTGGACCGGGTCCAGAAGGTCGCGCCTTCGACGATGAAACTCGCCTGGATGGGGGCCGACTTTTCAAATGGGGACCTCGTCCGGAGCACGAATCTTTCGCGCTTCTACGACCATCGGTCGCTTGGCGAGGAGAAGATCGACAACCAGACGGTTGTGAAGATCGAGAGCGTTCCTCGACGAGGCGCTCCCGTCGAGGACGGAAAGATCATCAGCTGGCTCACTCCGAACGATGGAGTCCAGCTTCGACAGGACTACTATACGGGCGACGGCAAGCTCGACAAGTCGGTTACGAGCAAGAACCTGAAGAAGCAGGGCGACCACACCTATCCGGGTACGCTGATCGTGACCAGAGCCGGCGAAAGCGGAAATTATACGCAGGTCGACTATCTCACGATGAAGTTCGACCAGCCCATCCGCGAGTCCGTCTTCACGCAGGAATTTCTGCGGAAGCGAATCGACTGACCTGCCCTACTCCCCCGCCGTCCGGTTCTTCCGGCGATCCATGACGATGGAGAGGACCACGGATCCGCCGATCAGCCCGGCGATGATCGCCAGCGACCAGGTGATCGGAAACTTTCCACCGAAGACCTCGTTCAGCCAGACCATCTTCAGGCCGACGAAGACCAGGACGCACGCAAGGCCGTACTTGATGTAGGCGAAGCGCTCCATCACGCCCGAGAGCATGAAGTACATCGACCGTAGGCCCAGGATGGCGAAGATGTTCGACGTAAAAACGATCAGAGGTTCCTTAGTCAGAGCGAAGATCGCGGGCACGGAGTCGACCGCGAAAATGATGTCCGTGAACTCCAGGAATACGAGGGCAAGGAAAAGTGGAGTGACGTACCAGACCCCGTTCTTCCGGAGAAAGAAACTCTGTCCCTCGATCTTCGGATGCACCCGGAAAATCCGCTTGAGAAGCCCCATCAGCGGATTTTTCTCGAGATCCTTCTCCTCGGTGCCGGCGAAGAACATCTTGATCCCGGTGCCGATCAGCAGGATTCCGAAGATCATCACGACCCACTCGTAGCGCATCAGGATGCTGCCGGCGGCGATGAAAATCGCGCGGAAGAACAGCGCTCCCAGCACTCCCCAGAAAAGCACGCGATGCTGGTAGGCTCGCGGAATACCGAAGTAAGAAAAGACGACGGCGAAGATGAAGATGTTATCGACGGCGAGCGACTTTTCGACCACGAAGCCGGTCAGAAACTCGAGCGCGACGGTTTTCGCCCGCGCGACGCCGTCGAAGTCGGCCATCCCGAGGTAAACGGGATCGGTCGTGAACTTCCACAGGCAGTACTGGTAGAAAGCGAGGTTGAAGAGGAGCGCGAGCCCGATCCACACCGCGGTCCAAGTGGACGCTTCCCGGAAGCTGACCACGTGGGCCTCGCGATGGAACACGCCGAGATCAAGGGCGAGCATCCCCAGGACGAAGCCCGTAAATGCGAGATAGAACCACCAGTACTCGGCGAAAGGGAATAATAACAAGCGAATTCTCCTTAGTCCCGTTATCGGGCCGGAGGATCAGTCTTTCCAATCGATAAGGGACAACTCGTTCATCGCTTTTGCGAATGGTAGCGGACGGGGCTGCCGAGAGGCGCTAGGTTCCGGTTCCTAGATCCAGGGCGCCGGTCGGTCGGCGATCCCTTCGACGCCGCACTACTCGTTCGCGATCGCCCGCCCGATTCAGGGCCTCGAGAAGATGGTCGGCGACCTCGGCGAGAGCCGTATGCAAATGCACATCTGACTTCTCGAGAATAAGCGAGCGGACCCGAGGTCCGCTGATTCGGACTTTCAACGTAAACTGGTCCCGGCCCGGATGCGCGGGCGAATTCTCCATGCTCACCGTGGCCCGGACCCGATGTTCTCGCAGGTAAGGAAATTTCTCGACGATCGGAAGCAGCCGATCCTCGACCGTGGCGCGAGTGATCTCCGAAGATTCGACGTTACGAAAAATGACTTTCATCATGATTTCTCCTTAGGATGGACGCGGGGTTACGCATCGACGGTTCGTCCAACGAAACCGGCGAAACGGGAAAAGGTGAAACACGTCGTGAGGTGGAGGGTCAGAACGGAGTCGGGGCCTGTGTGGACCTGCTCGAGACGCCTCGAAAGACTGTAAACAGAATAGAACGAACGGACCGGAAGGTCTCATTCATAATTCCGCAGCATGACTTCGCTTAAAGCACATTCACTAAAAAGTCGCTTTTAGACCGACCGTGAGCTGGCTTCCGCTGCCGAGATAGTTTCCGTCCTTAAACACGAACGTCCGCTTCGCGAACTCCGCGCCTTCGCTCGCGAAGGGCAGGTTAAACTCCGAAACGAGTTCGATATTATCGCTCCAGGAGTAGTTCGCGCGCAGAATTCCGATCATTCCGCCGTCGACCCCGTTGATCAGATCCCCGGCGGCGAGTTTCCAGAGCGACGTCGCCTGCCAGTTCAGGAGAAGGATCGAGTAGTACCGAGCCCGCATATTCGTGAAACGTGAGGGGTCGAAGACGGTATACCGGCTCGTATCGACCTCGCCGATGCTCTGATAATAGGTCTCCGCGAGAACCGAGACGACGCTGCTGATCGCGCCGTCGATTCCTAGGCCCACCTGGGTTTCGGTCCGTGAATCGTTCTTGAGATGGACGCTCTCGAAACGAAGCATCCAGTCGAAAATCGTCTTCGAAAACGCGAAGCCCGCCGCGGTATGGTTCCACCAACGCCCCCCCAGGAAACGAATTTCCGCGAAGGGATTATACCAGAGCATCTCTACGAGATGAGCGTCGTCCTGTTTCTCCACTCCGTAGAGACTGACGGCTTTGAACGAAACGTCGCCGAACTGGTACGAAGCTCCGAAACCGTCGGAGCCGAAAGTGATCACCGGGCCGAAGAGTCCGGCGATCGGGCGAGTGAACTTGTTCCACACGCGAAAGAACGAAAGCGTGCCCAGGGAAATCGGTCGACGGCCCAGCCAAATTTCCCCGTTTTCCAGAACCCAGGAAGCCCGCATCCGCTCGAAGTCGGAGACGACCACCGTCCGATCGTTTTCGATCAGAATCCGGTCCATGCGGAAGAAACGCTCGGGTGATTGGATATTCAGCCGTGCGATATCGCCCGGCGGGTAGGTCGGCGTATCGCCGAAGATGCTGCGAAGCTCATGGCGAACCTCGAACTCGAATGAATCGCTCGTCGCCATCACCTGCGATCCGAAAAAAACAAGTCCATCCGCCACCGTCGCCGCCTCGGAAAATCCCTGTTGAGAAAGCGAACGGTAAATCCCGTTCGTCTGCAGATCGAAGCGCGCGCGGAAGTCGATCGCGGAGGCCGGGCGCACGCCGCCCAGCACCGTCGCGAAGAGACCGAATAGCGCGATGTCCTCGAGTCGCATCCGCTATCCTCGAATCGTATCCACCGGAGTGAGTCGTCCTGCTCGGTACGCGGGAAAAATTCCCGCGAGGGTGACGAATACGACCATGAAAGAAGCCGCCTTTAGAAAAGGCACGACGGCGAATTCCGGATAAACCATATTCGTATCGAGCGAGAGCCCCTGGAAGGTCGCCGACTTCCCGATGAAGACCGAAAGGTCGAACCCGTAGAATTTATGATAGGCGATGACCGCCGCTCCCAGAACGAAGCTGCAGACGAATCCCGTCAGCGCCATCAGGAACGCCTCGATCACGATGGTGGCCATGAGCTGGCGCGGCTGCATTCCGAGGGCGAGCATGACGCCGAACTCTTTCGCGCGCTCGTGCACGCTCATGAGCATCGTATTCACGGTCCCGAAGATCACGATCGAAACCAGGATCGTCGTGAGGAGCGCGATGATCCCGTCGTTGAACCGAAGCATCTGGGCGACCATGGGGTTCGCCTGTTTCCAGCCGATCCCGACGAGATCCTCGGGGAGCACCTTGTTCACGTCGGCTTCGATCTGATCGATCCGCGACGGATACTTCAGCTTGTAGGCGACCTCGTGGATCCCTTCGAGAACGCCGACCTTTTGCGTGCACGAGATCGTCGTGAACGCGTAAACCTTGTCGAAATCTCCCGAGCGACTGTTGAAAATCCCTTTCACCCGGAAGAGTTCGTTGCCGAGGGTGCCGTCCGCGGCCTGGCCAAGAAAGACGACTTTTCCCCCGATGTCCACGCGAAGCAGATCCGCGAGTTTTTCCCCGATATAGATCGGTCTCTCCGCGCAACTTCCGTCGGCGTCAACGGTGAGAAAATCTCCGCGCACGAGGAAGTCCTTGATCTTGCTCACGTTCGCTTCGGCGATGGGATCGACGCCGTTCAGGAAGATCGGAAAGGATTCTTCGGCCGCCGCGATCAGACCCGGGAGACGAATCCGCTGCGCGGTCTGCGCTCCCTCGCCTACCGCGGCGGCAAGATCCGGGATCGGACCCTTGATGACGTCCGCGAGGCGTTTATCTTCGAAATAGACCTTCTTAAAGATCTGGATGTCGCCGCCCGAAAGCGAGAGGATTTTATCGATCAGGTAATCCGCGCGCGTCGCCATCACCGACTGGATCCAGAAGATCACGGCGAGGCTCATCGCGATGCTCACGATCGTGATCCCCGTTCGGCGTTTATTCCGGACCAGCGTACGCAGAGCGGTTTTGAAAAGGAGCTTCATGCTTCGGTATCCTTACCCGGTCATCGACCCGGCCTTATGGCCAGAGGCGGCCCATGGTCCAGCCCGTGGGTCCTTTGCGGTACGTCAGACGTTCATGCAGGCGGTCTTCGCGATCTTCCCAGAACTCGAAATAATCGGCGACGAGTTCGAAGCCGCCCCAGTTCGGAGGCCGCGGAACTTCTTTTCCTTCCCACTCGCGGGTGGCGGCGGCAACCTTCTCGCGCATCTCCGATTCCGAGGAAAGTGGCCGGCTCTGCTGCGAGACGATGGCGCCGATCCGGCTCCCGCGGGTGCGGGAGTACCAGTACGCATCCGAATCCGGATTGGCGAGCCGCTCGATCGAACCCTCGATCCGTATCTGTCGGCCAAACGCCGGCCAGTAGAAGAGAAGCTGCGCCTGCGGATTGGAGAGGAGTTCGCCCGCCTTTCGGCTTTCGAAATTCGTGAAGAACCGGAATCCGCGATCGCGAACGACCCCCTTCAGGAGAACTAAGCGTCCGGAGGGTTTGGCCTCTCGCGTCGCGGTAATCAGCACCATGGAATCGTATTGTGGAAGCGCTGCACCCTTGGCGCGCGCGAAGCATTCTTCAAAGAAATCGTAGGGAGAGCTGTGCAGCTTCGTTTCCATAGTGAATCTCGGGGAGGATTCGGAAATCCTCTCTTAAATTCCCATTAAACTCCAGGAGGTTGCTGATGAAGCTGTATTACACCCAAGGCTCGTGCTCGCTCGCCCCGCATATTATTCTCGAAGAACTCGGAATTCCCTATACCGCTCAGCAGCTCGTCGGCGACAACGGCGACCATAGTCGCCCGGAGTTCCTGAAACTGAATCCAAACGGCGCCGTGCCGGTGCTCGAATTCACGGACGGCCGCGTGCTGACGGAAGGCGTCGCGATCCAACAATACCTTGCGGACCTTCGGCCCGAGCTCGGGCTTGCGCCGCGTAACGGAACCTGGGAGCGAACTCAGCTCCAGGAAACGATGAACTTCATCGCGACCGAACTCCATAAAGGGGTAGGTGCTCTCTTCACGGCGGATCGGCTCGTACAAAGCCCCGCCGCCCGAGAAGAACTCCGCCAAAGCCTCATGAACGGCGCGGGCGAAAAACTCGACATTATGAACGCGAAGATGAACGGGAAAAAATTCGCGTTCGGAGACTCCTTTTCAATCGCCGACGCCTACCTTTTCACGGTTTTCAGCTGGGTTCCCTACGTCGGGATGAACGCCGATAAATGGCCGAATCTCGTCGCCCACGCGAAAATGATGGCCGAACGGCCCGCCGTGCATCGGACCCTCGTTTCGGAAGACCTGCTCTAATCGCGATTCGTTTAAACGAATCGCTCCAATTCATTCGAAAAATCCAATGGTTCCGCGGCAGGAGCGATTGGATTTTTCATTTCGATTCCGCTAGGCTGCGGGGCAATGGACATTACCTCCCAGGATCTCTTCGTCATCGGCGTGCTCATTTTTCTCGAGGGCATCCTCTCGGTCGATAACGCGCTCGTGCTCGCGATTCTCGCGAAGCACCTTCCGAAAGATCAGCAGAAAAAAGCCCTCACCTACGGCCTCGTCGGCGCGTTCGTCTTCCGCCTGATCGCGCTCGCGATGGTGGTCTACCTCGTGAAATGGCGATGGGTGAAGTTCGTCGGAGGCGGATACCTCCTCTATATCGGGATCAAACATCTCTTCTTCGGTGAGAACAAAGAAGACCTCTCGAAGAAGGTGAAGAAGGCCGGGTTCTGGCAGACCGTCATCGCGATCGAGCTGACGGATATCGCGTTCGCCGTCGACTCGATTCTCGCGGGCGTCGCACTGACGAAAAAGCTTTGGGTCGTCTTCACCGGCGGCGTGATCGGCATCGTCATGATGCGATTCGCGGCTTCGAAGTTCATCGTGATCATCGAGAAATACCCGCAGCTTGAAAAGACGGCCTACCTTCTCGTGACCATTATCGGCACCAAGGTCATCGTCGAAGGGCTTTCGATCCCGGGAATCGATTTCCATTCCCCGTCCGGTCCGGCGTTCTGGGTTTTCTGGATCCTGATGGCCGTATGCATCGCGTACGGCTTCATGAAGAAAAAACCGCCCGCGCCGGACAGTGACGTCGCGGTTCTCGAACGTCCTGAAGACTGAGATTCGTCCGTTTAGCGATTTCTAGCGGCATCCGTGGCTGTAGTTTAGTCGGGTCCCCACCGATACGCAGCTTGTGAAGCAGACTCTTTTCCGCTTAAGCGGTCATAAAATTGACGGAAATTTCGCCTCGATCGCAGGTCTAAGGAGCGACCGCGGGAGCTCCGGCCTCGACCGCTTCCTCGAGGCGCGCGAGCAAATCGGCGCGACCAAAAGGTTTCACGAGATAGCTCGAAACCCCCGCGCGGCGCGCTTCCTCGATCTGGCTCGGATCATTGTTCGAGGTCATCATCACGACGGGCAGGCCGCGAGTTTCGGGAATGGAACGGATCTGGCGCAGAAATTCGATCCCGCTCTTGCCGGGCATGTTCCAGTCGGCCAGCACGATGGCGACTTTCTCCTTCTTCAGGAGCTCGACCGCCATTTCGGCGTTCTCGGCTTCGAGCACGTCTCGAAATCCGAGATCCTCGAGCATACCGGCGACGATCATTCGCATCGTCGGTGTGTCGTCCATCACGAGAATCTTCTTCATCTCACCCATCGTACCACTGAATCGCCGACCGCGCGGAGTCCTCGATGAAGTCAAAAATCTGGCTCTTCCAAATCCCTGTCGTCGCCCTCTTCGCCTGGACTTACTGGGTCCACGAGTCCGGTCTGCAGGGAAAACTCGAGAACGCCTTCCTGCGCGAGCGCCTTTTTCCAAAACTCGTGACCATCGCTGGACAGCATACCAACCTTAAATTCGGCGCGCGCGGGCCCCAACCCGCCAAAAACAAAATCGTCATCGTCGAAGTCGACAACGACTCCATCGAAGAAAACGGCCGTTGGCCATGGCACCGGGATAAAACCGCGGCGCTCGTCCAAAGCGCGTTCGATGCCGGCGCGAAATTCGTGGCGCTCGATATTACGTTCTCCGAACGAGACAAACGAGTCTCGGCGGAGATGGAAAAGTTCCTGAAAGAAAAGAATCTCACCGAGAATATCGGGGGATTCGAAACCGATCACAATCTCGAAACCGTTTTCATGTTCAACTCCGGAAAAGTCTCCCTCGGGTGGATGGCCGCCCGCGATTGCCAGCCGGCGTTTCAGGCATCGGATCCGCTGCTCTGTCCGATCGACGACCCGGAACTGGTCCACACTCCGAAGGACATGCAGAAATTCGCCATCAAAAACCTCGACCTCGCGCGACCTCTGGATCTCCGGAAGATTCCCCTCATCTTCGTTCCTACCTTTCTCGCCAACCTGCCGATGTATAACGAAGCGTCGGATTATGCGGGCTTCCTGAATACCTATCCCGATCCGGATGGCTACGCGCGCCGCGCGCAACTCGTGATGATGGGGGCCGACGGCCACCTCTATCCTTCGCTCGCGCTCGCCACGGCGAAAGCCGTGCTCGGCGAGGAAATCGAAGTCTCGCTGAACGAACGCCAGACCATCCGATCGCTTCGATTCAAAAAATCCGGACGGAACATTCCCATCTCTCCGCTCGGAATGATGGAAGTGAACTTTCGCGGCGGAGCGGGATCATTCCAGTATGTGAAGGCGAAAGAAGTCATGTCGGCGGACGACGAAGTCCGCATCGAAGTGAATCGCCAAATCGCGAGCGTCGCGAAAAAGGATCTGCTCAAGGACGCGATCGTCCTGATCGGGGTCACCGCGGTGGGCGTCTTCGAGATGCGCGCGTTCCCTTTCGACTCGAATACTCCGGGAGTCGAAGGACACGCGAATATCCTCGACAACCTCCTAGCCGGCGACATGCTCCATCATGGCGACGGACGTGCCGGGACCATTTGGCTCTTCCTGATCATGTCGATCGGCGCTCTCCTCTTCGCGTACGGAGTCGAACGCCTCGAATCCGTACCGGCGCTCCTGCTCTTCCTGGCCGTCATGAGCGGCGGCGCGTTCATCGACCAAAAGCTCCTCTTCAACTCGAACTCGAACTGGAATACTTCGCTGCTCATGATCGAGATATTCACGATCTTCGTCCTGACCTTTTCCGTGAAATACATCCTCGAGGAGAAGAATAAAAAGTTCATTCGGGGCGCCTTCGCCAAGTACGTATCGCCTTCCATCATCGATTCGATCATGAAAGATCCGTCCAAACTCACGGTCGGCGGCGAGAAGCGCGATCTCACGATCGTATTCTCCGACATTCGGAGCTTTACGACTTTCTCCGAAAAGATGGACGCGAAGACTCTGTCTACTTTCCTGAACGAATACCTCGGGAAGATGACCGATGTCGTATTCGAAACCGAAGGCACCCTGGATAAATACATCGGGGACGCCGTCATGGCTTTCTGGGGAGCGCCGCTCGACCAGCCGAAGCACGCCGCGAACGCGTGCCGAGCCGCGATCAAAATGCAGAACATCCTTCGCGAGGATCGCCCGTACTTCAAAGAGAAATACGACATCGAGGTGAATGTCGGTATCGGTATCCATTCCGGTCCGGTCTCGGTGGGAAACATGGGTTCCGAGCGGATCTTCGAATATACGGTCATCGGCGATCATGTGAACTTGGCTTCGCGGATCGAGGGACTGACGAAGGACTATCACTCCGCGATCCTGACGACGCGTTCGACCCTCGACCTGATCAAAGAGTCAGGCGAACCGCTCCCTCCCCACCGCGTCCTCGATTTCGTGAAGGTGAAGGGAAAGAAAGTCGCCGTGGAAATCATCCAGATCCTCGACGTCGAATTCGCCGCGGAGGGTCTCGCGACTTTCCACGAAGCCCGTGAACTCTATGCGAAACAGCAGTGGGACGCGGCGATATCGAAATTCGAGATCGCCGCGAAGGCGCTGACTCTCGATGGAAAAGAAGACGAGATGTCCCATGAGTTCATCGAGCGTTGTAAGAACTTTAAAATTGACCCCCCGGCCCCCGATTGGGATGGCGCCTGGGTGATGACCACGAAGTAGCACCCGTCCCAGGAGCGCACCTATGGCCAGCCCATCCGGAACTCGCAGACTACAGAAAGGCGACCTCCTCTTCAAAGAGGGGGATGCTTCGACTGCCATGTATCTGATCCGGAGTGGCATGGTGCGCATCTTCAAGAAGAAGGGCGACCAGCAGATCGAGATCGATACGCTTCGCAGCGGCCAGATCGTAGGCGAGATGGCATTCCTCGATGGAAACCCACGCTCCGCCTCCGGCGAAGCCCTCATGGACACCGAACTCGTCGAGATCTCGAAGTCCGTTTACGACTCGACGATGGTGCAGATTCCCGAATGGCTGAAGGTCCTCCTGAAGGCGATCGTCGCGCGACTCCGCTCGACGACCACGAAGATGAAGAACCTCGAGACCTCCTCGAGCGAGATGAACTACGCGGATGGACGAAGAAATTTCACGTTCTTGTCCTCGCACGACTGCCTGAAAATCTCGACCGCGGTCCTCCTCGTCGGTACTCTTTCGAAGGATAACCTCCCCGAGGGACCGCGGATCAAGATGGGCTCCCTGGAGCGCTATGCCAACCAAGTGATGGGAGTTCCGGTCGCGAAGGTGACGAGTTTCCTCGATACGCTCAAACAGGCGAACATCGTGCATATCTCGGAGAACAGCCAGGACGTTGCCCTGAAAGACGCCGGCCTGCTCGAATCGTTTATCCAGTACGTCTGCGACGAGAATCTTCTCGAACCCACGAAACGTCATGATCTCTCGATCCGCGGATTTCTTGTCATGGGGCTGATCGCGAAGCATTTGGACAAGTTCCCGAAGGACGAAACGACCGGAATGGCGAACGTCAACGTCGCCGAAGTGAAAAAGCTCGAGACCAGCCCGGCCGGAAAGGAAGCCTTTCGCATGGACGAGTTCGCGGAGCTCGTAAAAGTCGGATACGCGACGAACCTGACCGTCCTCTCGACCGATCAGCAGACGACGCTCATCCAGTCGGATCCGTTTCGCCGCTCTTACCGCATCCAGCGGGTGCTAAAAATGATCGAGGCGATGAACGAAGAGAAACAGAAAAACGCGCTCGGTTACCGCTAAGCGCGGCCGCGAACCGTTTCACTTTTATTACTGTCGAGAGGTCGCTTCCGGCGATCGCACGACGACGAAATCAGCGATCCGGCGTTCTTTCTTGAAACCCTTGCCGGCGTTCTCGGCGTCCTTCACGGAATCGAATTGCCCGACGAAAAGGCGGTACCACTTTCCCTTGCCGGCGAGCTCGACCTCGCGCACTTCCGCACGGAGCCCGTTCTCGTTCAGCTTGAGCAGTTCTGGCTCCGCCTCGCGAAGACTCGGAAACGAACCCACCTGAAGGGTATAGCGCGACGATACCGCCGAAGGGGACTGTGACTTCGGGTCGACCTTCGTCGTCCTCGCGACCGGCGTTTTCGGCTGACCGACTTCGGGCCGAGATTCGGCTCTATTCGTTTCGCGTCGGACCGAGTCGGGCAACTCCACCTGGCGGGGCTTTTCGACCTGCAAACCGGTTTTGGCGATTTCGTCGCGTAAACTCTGATCGAGCGTTTCGTCCACGGCCTCGGGAACGTTCTTCACTTCCTGGGAAATTTCGACGCGGCTCGGAGCGCCGGGCTCGGCGGGAACCAACGGATCGACCGCTTGGGTTTCCCCCGCCATTTCGGTCGCCTTAGGGACGACTTGCTTCCCGAGATGGACGCCGAGGGTGAAGGCGAAAAGTGCGACGCCCACGCCGAGCAGGATCAGGACGCCGACTTCTTTGCGGTCATAGATAAAGAGACGTCGTTTTTGGTCCAAGGGTTCCCTCTTTAATTCCAATCCTAACGGGCGATGACAAGCAAAGTCAATTCGTTCGGTTCTCGGACCGGATGTCCGAGCCGAGGTGAGCTCATTCCGCTTAATTTCGACGCATAGCCCGGTCATGGGCCGGTCCGTTGGTACCGATCTTCCATAGGCACGGGGCGGAGGTTTCCATGACTCGAAAAACGAAGAAGTTCTCAGCTCTCGCGACCGATGAAAGTGGCCAAGGACTCACGGAGTATCTGGTGCTGCTGATCCTGATTTCCGTGGCCAGTATCACGATCGTCACCCAACTCGGAGGCGCGATCGAAAACCGCTTCCGCGCGGCGAAAGAAAAAATTCAGGGAATTTCCGTCAATCCAGAAAACGACGGGGGCGGAGGTAGCGGGACGAAAGCGAAAATCGTGAGGAGCCTCATTCACTCCATCTCCGAGTGATGCGGCTCATTTCGAACGGTTCGGATGGCCAGTCCGTTCTGGAACTGGCGCTTATTCTTCCAATCCTCGTCTTGGCCGTAGGCGAGGCCTTCTGGCTATTCCATGCGACCGTAAAACGGACCGAATGCGCACGCGTCGTCTTCGATACGACGCGTGCGGCACTGGAGTCGGAGAAACCCCCGACGATCCGAGACGGTGTTTTCATCCAGACGGTTCCGGACGGTCTGATCGGTAGAAAAAAATGCGGTACCCATCTCGAAACCCTGTTTCTCCCTCGCCTCGGTACTCGGAAACCGGGAGCGTCTCGCTCGGACTTCTGAGCGTGGTGCTCGTTCTGACCGGAGCCGGAATCTCCGCCTTGGGATATGGCTGGATCGCTCGATCGAAAATGGCGCTCCAGCTCCGACTCGATCGATGCGTCGAAAGCAGGATTCGAAGCGTCCTGCGGATCCAAAACCAGATCGAGGCCTCGAACCGGCGGATGACCATCGAGCGAGGGGCGGCGGTGGCGGCGGCGATACCGACCGGAGGCGCTTCGATCCGAGCGGTGAAGATCGCCCTCACGGCCGAACAGATCTTCCAGGAAACCCTCCGAGCAAAGTGGCGCGCGGAACAGGCGACATGGATTCTAAGGCGTGGCTGCGACGGGCGCGGGGATCTCTTCTTTCCCCTTCCGGCGCTTCGCTGGTGGAGGCCGCCGAACGACCCGCTCGGTCCGCGGCCGCTACGATGGGAAAAACTGAAAGGCTCGGGAGGTGCGAATGATCAGTTGGCGATACGGCTTTGGAAGACGAATCGTTTTTCACAGGCCGCGTTCTATAGGACCGAGGGCCCGGGGGACGGAAAGTGGGAGGCGCGCTGGATTTCACGCGCTCGGAAATGAAGGACAAGTCTGGATTGAGGCGATCGTATGGATACTAGTCTTAATGTGCGGAGCTCTCGGCTACGTGAAACTTTCGCAGCTCGAGTATCGGGCCTATCGAAAAATATTAAAGAAGCACGACTCCCGCGCGGATTCTGGATCGTTCCCGTCGCGATAATTCTCGCGCTCTGGGCGCATCGCGGAAGTCTCGAGGAGGGACGAATCGATTGGCTGCGCGAAAATCCGCCTTCGATCGAATCGTGGCAAACGCTTCTCACCCACCGCGGATTCGTCGCGGTCGAGGACCCGGGCTGGCGCGAGAAAGCGCACGCGGAAATGCCCGACGCGAGCCGGAACCGGGGAAGCGCCTGGATTTCGGAAGATCGGCACACCGTCGCGGTTCGATCCGATGGCGAATGGCTTTACTTCGCGCTCGGGGGAGCGAAGGACGGAACGGGCGGGGGCGCGGTCGTTCGGCGGGATCTCTGGGAAGAACTTGGGATCGGATGGGAAGCGGTGACTCATTATATGCGTCTGGAACTTCCCCTGATTCGCACTCGCGCGACCCGGCGGCTGGAGAGCCGAGAATGGCGCGATCCAAGGGGACTTCATTATTGACAAGGTGGGTTGAAATCGGTTCTATCGAGGCCGTGAAAACACCTGCGACGATTCTGACTGTTGGCTCGATGGCTTTCGATTCCGTGGAAACTCCCGCTGGAAAAGCGGACAAAGTTTTAGGCGGATCGGTGAATTATTTCTCGGTGGCCGCATCCTTCTACGCTCCCGTCCAGGTCCTTGGGGTCGTCGGAGAGGACTTCCCGAAAGCGCACCTCGAATGGCTCGGCGCCCGCCGCATCGATACGTCGGGCGTGATCGTCGCGAAAGGTAAAACATTCCACTGGGTCGGCACCTACGACGGGAACCTGAACGAAGCGAAAACCCTTTCCACCGCGCTGAATGTATTCGAGACGTTCGACCCGAAGCTGAGCGAAAAACATCAGAACGCCGAGTTCGTTTTCCTGGCGAACATCGATCCGGTTCTGCAGACGAGCGTTCTCGACCAGGTGAAGAAAACCCGCCTCGTCGCGGCCGATTCGATGAACTTCTGGATCACGGGAAAACCCGAAGAACTGAAGGTGACGCTGAAACGCGTCGACATCCTTTCCATCAACGAAACCGAAGCCTACATGCTTTCGGGCGAGAAGAATCTCCAGCGCGCGATCGCGAAGATCCGCGAAATGGGACCGAAAGTGATCGTCGTGAAGCGCGGAGAATACGGCGCCATGCTTTTCACCCCGCGCTCGATTTTCCTCGCCCCGGCCTATCCCGTCGATCGCGTCGTCGATCCGACCGGCGCGGGCGACAGCTTCGCCGGCGCTTTCATGGGTTACCTCGCCGAACAAGGCGCGGACCGGGATATGGCCGAACGCGACCCGAACAGCTTCGATCGCTACCTCCGCCGCGCGGTTCTCGCCGGGTGCACGATGGCGAGCTTCACGGTCCAGGACTTTTCGCTCCACCGCCTGATGCGGCTCGAAGTGAAGGAACTCGTCGATCGCCAGAACGCGCTGATGCGCATGATCCAGGTCGACTAACCAAACCGAGCTTTCTACTCGTTCGGTTTAAATCTCGATTGAAACGGGGATTTCCGCTCCCTTTTCATGCGCCATTTTCTTGGCGCTACCGATTCCGGGTCCGGTTCGGATAAACTCGAACTCGATGATTCGTCGCACTCTGATCACCGTTCTGTCGTTCTGGGTTCTGGGCACTAGCTGCGCGAGTCCCTCGCCGAAAGACGTTGCCCCGGATTCGCCCCAGACTTCGCGATCCACGGCTTCGGATCCGTCGGAGCTCAAGATCGTCATGATCGGCGACTCCCATACGACCGGATATGCGACGTCGCAGAAACGGGGACCCGCACGATCTCCGGGTCTACGACTTTCGGAACTCCTGATGACTCTCCAGAAGGCGACCGTATCGACGTTCGGGAGCTGCGGTTCGCAAACGCAGACCTGGGTGAACGGAGTCCCCACGCGATGCGGATACTTCGAGCGTACCCCGACGAGTCACCTCTTCTCGCCGAAAGGCAGCCGCACGCCGAAACTTTCCAAACTACTGAATGACGAAAAACCCGATCTCGTCGTCGTCGCCCTCGGCGCGAACTTTCTCCCTGAGGATTATTCCGCCTCCGATATCGAAACCTATGCGGCGGATTTCGCGAAAATCATCACCCAAACCGGCGCGACCTGCGCCTGGGTCGGACCTCCGCATGCGCAGAAGTACGGCGATCTCTCCGCGGAGACGACGCAGAAGCGGCTGTCGATCGTCGACCAAGCCCTGCGCGCCGGAGCGGGAAAGAACTGCGTTTATATTTCGACCCTCGGATTCGCGCGCTACCCCGCCGGTCGGGGCGATGGGCTCCATCATCGGCGGCTTGGCAAGACCGGCGCGGTCCTCTCCGGCCAGTGGGCGAATCGCACGATGGAAGAGCTTCGCCGAGCGATACCCGCGATCGAAAATCGCTAAACGATACGATCCTCGCTTTAAATCGCTTCGACACCTTTAGCGCCGGTCCGACCGGTGTCGTGATTTTCGCGCGCGGAGGTCTTTCCCGCTTCGCGGACGAACTGAAGCACCCGCCCCCCGACGGCCGCGCCCCATTTTTTTCCGGGTGCGCCCGGATAATGGGTCTTCATCGAATCCGTCTGGGCCACGTCCGTGTGCGCGCGGCTGTCGATGAGCAGGCATTTTTCTTCGCGGGCAAGTCGCTCGAACATCGCGTAGAACTCTTTCTGCTTCGCAACCGGGATGAATCCGACTTCCGGAGGTCCGACCCATACGCATCGGGCGTTCTGCGACTGGACCGCCTTCAGCATTTTGCGCATCGAGGGTTCCGCGGCCGTGACCGAGCCCGGATACTGATTCGTCCCCATGGCGACGACCACAACGTCGGGCTTCGCTTCGGTAATCAGGTCCGGCAGATGGGGAACCGATGCGGGTGCCGTGGATCCGGCTTTCTTCCCGAATTCTCGACGGAACGTACCGCAAGCGGATCGATAGGTTTTCCCCTTTGCGTCGCGGAACCAGCCCGAGGGACTGCTCCCGCAACTGGCGTAAACCGCGGACTCCAGATCCGACTGCGTCCCAAGGGTTTCCAGGAATCCGTCCTTAAAGGTCCCCGTCGAATGGGAGTCGCCGACCAAGAGGATTCTTGTCCCCGCGACGGCGGTCGCGGGCGTCGCGGAGAGGGCGAACGAACCGAGACTGGACGCGAGGAATGCGAACGTGAAATCCGAAAATCTCAGGATTCGTTTTAACCGAACTCGCGGCGGGGAAAAATCTGCTTTCATGCGACGAACATCCTCGAACTCCTATTTCGAATTCCAGTATAGAACGGGCGGGTCGATCTGCCGAGCGGCTCTCGACCCGTTCCCCGTCTCCATCCGGACGTCATTACGATGACGAATCGACCGCCGCGAGGAATTCTCGCTGGAACCGGGTCTTCGAGAAGTCCGCCGCACGCCGGCGGCAAGCGGCCTCGGTAATCCGGGCATCGCCGCGTTCGAGTTTGAGCACGGCGTTCGAAAGGCTCTCGATGGTCTGCTCGCGAAAGAATAGGCCGGTTTCCTCGGTGACCGTCTCGCGCGCTCCGCCCGCCCCGATCGCGATCACCGGCGCGCCCGCGGCCATCGCCTCGAGCGGGGTGATGCCGAAATCTTCGATCCCGGGGAAAACCATCGCGCGGCACTCCGAGTACAGACGACTCACTTCCTCATTCGATGGGTCGGAGATCACCTCGATCTTCGTTCCACGCGTGAGTTCACGAATCCGCTCGGCTTCCTGACCCCCACCCGCGACAACGAGCGGAAGGTGGAGTTTTCGAAACGTTTCGATCGCGAGATCGACTCGTTTGTAGGGAGCGAACGCCCCGAAGACGAGATAAAAATCTTTCGGCGTGCGAGCGCGCTGGAATCGCGAATAATCGACGAACGGATGCACGACCCTCGCTTCGCGGCCCCAAAATTCCAAGATACGATCGGCGATGAACTTCGAGTTCGCGAGCACGACGTCGATGTTCTGTCTCGAGCTCGTCTTCCGATCCCATCGCTGGAGCCGCGAACGGACCACGTTCGCCGCGACCCGCACGGGTAGCGAAGCGCGGCCGGGACCGAAATAATCCTCGAACCGATCCCAGATATAGCGCATCGGCGCGTGCACGTACGAAACGTGGGTAGCGCTCTCGGGCTTTCGAATTCCCTTCGCCACGCAGTGGGAAGAAGAAAGGACGAGATCGAATCCCTGAAGATCGAAAGTATCTATCATTTTCGGCATGATCGGCAGGAAGTGCCGATAGTTCGCGACTCCGCCCGGAATTTTTTGGAGCGGAGAAGGATGAATCCGGTGCCGCCGAATCTTTTCGGAAATTTTCTCGGGCTCGACGACCAGGGTGAAGATTTCGGCCTGGGGGTAAAGCTCGAGAATCGCCTCGAGAACGGCCTCCCCTCCGCGCATTCCATTCAGCCAGTCATGAACGACCGCGACTCGCGGTTCGCCGGACTTCATGACTTTTTCCGGATCGATTCCTTGAAGAACTCCACCGTTCTGGCGAGACCTTCATGGAGGCCGACCTTCGGCTCCCAGCCGAGCTCCTTCTTCGCGCGCGAAATATCGGGACAACGCTTCCGCGGATCGTCGGGCCGGCCCGGGAGATGGTGGATCGCCGAACTCGCGCCGGTCAGCTCCTTCACGACCTCCGCGAATTCGAGGATGGAACGCTCTTTCGGATTTCCGAGGTTCGTCGGCACGGAGAGGTTCGAGTCGAAATAGCGAAGGATCCCTTCGACAAGATCGTCGACATAACAAAAGGAGCGGGTCTGTTTCCCGTCACCGTGGATCGAGAGTTTTTCGCCCCGAAGGGCTTGCACGCAGAGCTCAGGCACGACGCGCCCGTCATCGGGGCGCATCCGCGGGCCGTAGGTATTGAAGATGCGAACCATCCCACCGCGGAGCGGAAGTTTCGGTTCGGTGCCTGGGAACGGCGTGCTGTTCGCAAGCGCGGAATTCCAGACTCCGGATCCGCGGACGGCGCTCGATACGACCGCTTCGCCGAAACGTTTCGTCTCGTCGTAACATGCGCGCGGGCCGATGGAATTCACGTTACCCCAGTACTCTTCGCGCTGGGGATGTTCGAGAGGATCACCGTAGACTTCGGAAGTCGAAGCGATCACATAACGCGCGCCGAAACGAAGCGCCAGGTCGACCGTGTGAAAGGTACCGAAGGAGTCCACGGCGAGAATCTCGAAAGGAATCTTTTCGAAATCGATCGGGCTGGCAGGACAAGCGAAATGGAGCACACCATGCAATCCGTGCGCAGTCAGAAACCGCATCTGCGAAAGGGGCAGCGGATGAGAGACGTCCGCCTCGACGAGCTGGAAATTCGGGCTCTTCAGCGCCAGCGCCAAGTTATCCCGCGAACCCGTGACGTAGTTGTCGACGGCAGTTACGAAGTATCCACGCTCGAGCAGCCGATCGCAGAGATGGGACCCGATAAATCCCGCGCCGCCGGTAATGAGGACATGTTTCTGGTCGGACTTCGTCATGCGAAAAATCTTAACATAGGGCGACTTTAGTTCGCCCCCTAAAATTCGTGGATTACTTCAGGTCAGCGAGAATTCGCCGATAGATCCGGTCCATCGCCGTTCCCAACGTCTGCACCGAATATCGCTCGACGATTTTAGTCCGCGTTCCCGACGAGACGGGTCGAACGCTTCCCGTTTGCGCGCGTCGAAGCGCGTCCGTCCATCCCGCTTCCGATAACGGCGAAACCCAAGCGGCCTCGCCCGCCGATAAATCGCGAAGGGCTTCGCGGTGCGCGGGAATATCGCTGACGATGACCGGCGCCCCAAGCACCGCACCTTCGATCGGAGGCAGTCCGAAACCTTCGTAGACCGAGGGAAAGACCAGCGCGCGCGAACCGCGGATCAGGGCCTGCGAGTCCGCATCCACCAAACTCGGCGCGGTGACGACGCCGGGTTCTTCCGCGTACTTCGCCAGGGTGAGCACCAGGCGAAAATCTTTTGCGTCCGGCGACGTCGCGCGAAAGGCCTGGAAGGCCCTCACGAGCGTCGATACGTTTTTATGGGGCTTTTCGCTCGAAAGGCAGATGAAGTATTTTCCGGGGACGAGTCCGTACCTCGAGAGGATCGGCTCGATCGGCGCGGATTCCTTTAGGAACTGCGGGTCGATCGCGTTGTACACGACTTCGGGCCGGAGGCGCGGATTCCAGCGCACGATTTCTTCGCGAGAAAAATTCGAAACCGTCATGACCGCTTTCGCCTTTTCCGCGAATCGGCGCAGAATGGTTTCGTAATATACGCGCTCGAGTTGTCCGCCATACGTCAGATGATTCAGATCGTGGATCGTCACCATCCAGGGGCAGGGCGCGGCCGCGAGGCTCGAAAAACTCGGGGAATGGTAGAGCGTCGCTTTCGATTGCCAGAGGGCGATGGGCAGGGTCCCGATCTCCGCGGGTTCGAGAAACGGAGTGCGTACTTCCCGGGTTTCGAATCCGGAGAAATAGGCGCCCATGCCCGGCGCGCAAAAGAACAGCGGTTCGTATTCGAGCGATGGAAGCTCGGCCAGTCCCTTCGCGATCATACGGACGTAGCGGGAAATCCCGTGGGAAACTTCGCCGACCATGCGTCCGTCGATCGCGATCCGCGAACGTGGTTTCGCCCTCGGCGGGCTCATCGCGCGCTCCCGCTGGCGGAGGCGCGACCCTGCCGAATCGCGACAAGGGTGACCGCGGTCGCGATCGACCACATCATCGAGTGCAGGACCTTCGATTCGGAAAAATTCACCTGCGTGAGTCCATTCAGGTGGAAAACGACCCATGCCGCGAAAAACCCCGCGCCGGCCGCGTAGGAAAGACGAAGCGTGGTCAGCGTCCAGAACAGGTACGCGAGCACGCCGACGATTCCCATCCCGCCGAGGAACTCGAAAAAGTTGCTGTGCGCGTGGCCCACGAACGGGCTCTTGTTCTCTGGGTAAACTTCGGCGAAGTAACCGCCAGCCAGGGGAAGGTTGTGGTGCCAGCCCACTCCGGTCACGGGCCGGCGCTTGAAAAGTTCGGTATTCGCTTTCCAGAGTTCAACCCGGTCGCGGATCCCCATCCCGCTTTCGGCGCGTTCGCGTACGGCGGGGACCTGAAAGAGGCCGGCGAGAATGAGTATGCCCGCCGCCACCGCGGCCAGCGCCGCGCGCTTCGGGAGTTTCGTCACTGCGAAAGCAAAGAGGCCGACCGGAAGCGAAATCCAGACTTGGCGAGAGTAGGTCCCGAAGATCGCCGCGAGCCCGAGGATCGAAATCGCGATCGCCGCCTTGCGTCCGATCCAGCGAGATTCGAAAACTTCGGAAAGGGCGAGGAAAAACGGAAAAATCGCGATGGATGCGAAGGAGAGGTGGTGGCCCGGAAAAACGGTGACGTGGAAAAACGAATGCCCCGGCACCGGCTGCGGTCGGGGCCAGCCCGTGAAGAACTGAAAACAGCCGATGAGAGCCACGATCCCGAAGGCGCCGAGAAATACCCGAAGAAGCGTCTTCCGCGAAGCCTCGGAAAGCGCGAGCACGCAGGGAACCACCGCCACCGGCCAGAAAAAATACCAGGCCTTCCAGACATCCCGGACCCATTTGACTTCGGGGCTTACTCCCCCGATTTCGAGCGGAAAGATCGCCGCGCCGAGCAGGCTCAGGATAAACGCGCCGACGAGAAAAGCCGTCGCGTGTAAGTACTGCTTCATCACGGGTATGCGGCAGGCCTCCTGGATCCGCATGCCGAACTCGCGCGGTCCGCCGAAACCCATCAGCGCACCGAGGAGGAGAATGGGAATTCCAAGACTCATCGTCGCCTGCGATCCGAGGATCAGGATCGAGTAGAGCGAGAGGCCTGCGAGGAGAGCCCTTTCCGAGCGAAGCGGCATACCCGTACCAAATCACACCCCATGCAGATTTCCACCCGAAACCGGCGCTGACAAACGTCGAGTATTCCGAGGCGCGCGAGCGCGAAATCGTAGCGGACGGGATCGTCCGGATCGCATTCGCGGAGGCGTTCGGTGATTTCGCTCGCCGCCTTCCACCCCAGGCTCTTTCGGTTGGTCAGGCCGATGTACTGGCTGATGCGGCCGGTATGCGTATCGAGCGGCATGACGAGCTGACGCGGGAGGATTCCGGGGGAGTCCGTGGGCAAGAGAGGACTCCCCGCCCGCCAAAGCCCGAGGTCGAGCGCGTCTTTCCGCACCATCCAGCGAAGGAGCATGCACCATCGCTTGCACGCGCTCCCGAGCGCGGGCGGCGTCAGAAGATAAGCGAACGATGGGCGAACCGTTCCGTGCTCCGCGCGCCAGCGATCCCATTCGACGAAAAGCTCGGAGAGTGCGGGGCCGAAACTATCGACCTTCTCGGGACCTTGCTTCGCCATCAACCCAGAGAGATGGGCCCCGACCGAGCCACTCTCGCGCCAGCTCCGCGCGATCAGGAGGGACAAGGCATAAAAGTCGTCGCCGACGTTAAATCGGTGGACGAATCCTTCCAGCGCCTTCGACCAGGCGGCGCGGCCCGCGGTCGTGGAGAGCGAACGGATCATCTCGGCGGGTGTCCGTTCGAGCTCACGAATGCGTCGAAGCAGATCTTCGGCGGACCGGCGGATCTGTCGAACGTTTCCGTAGGCGAGGACGGCCGAAAAAATCGCGACGACCTCTTGGTCCCAGGGGTCCGAAAAACGATGCGGGAATTCGAGTGGATCGGAGCTTAAAAACTCCGGTCGGTTGTAGCGCACGAACAGAGGTTCCAGCACGTCCCGGAGTGGAACGGCGGCCTGTTTAATGCTCCGCTTCTTCATTTCATTCCCATTGTGATTCGCCGCAAATAAAGCTATCCGAAATCACGATGTTTTCGTCGGGATTCCGCCTCGCCATACGGTTCATGCTACCGCTTTTCATCTATGCGAGCCCGGCCTTTTCGGCGCCTCCGGAGAGCCCGCGTCCCGCCAAACCTCGACCCACCGCACCAATGGCGATCCCGAATGCCCCGTCGAAGAGAATTCCGGAGAATCCTTTCCGCTGTGACCGACTGATTAAGTACCGCGGACGAACGCTCTCCTGCGATTCCGCTCTCCGTCGCGATGGCGAGAGCCTTCGAGCGATCATGGAATCGACTCCGGACGCGATCGACGAACTCGATGCCTACCAGTCCGGCCGGAAGTCGATTCGTTTCGCCGCCTATACCGGGACCGCGGGCCTCGTCATGGCGCTGACGAGCAGCATGCTCGCGGATGTCTTCATTTCGAAGAACCGACCTGATTCGCGCGAAGATACGGCACGGATCCTCCGGCTCTCGGGAATCGGGATCACGCTCGGGAGCGTCGTCTGGGGATATTCCCACCTACGATCCAACGAAGACCATTTAAACCTCGCGATTATCAAGTATAACGCCACTCACCCTGATCGACCGATCGAAGTCCTGTTCAAGACGGAGTTTTAAGAGCAATGCCAAAGCGCCTCGACATAAAGAAAATCCTCGTCATCGGTAGCGGCCCGATCGTCATCGGTCAGGCATGCGAGTTCGACTACTCCGGAACGCAAGCGCTGAAAGCTCTGAAAGAAGAAGGTTATCAGGTCATCCTCGTGAATTCGAATCCGGCGACGATCATGACCGACCCGGAGCTTTCGGATCGAGTCTACGTCGAACCCCTCACTCCGGATTTCGTCGAGCGCATCATCGAAAAGGAACGGCCGGATGCGGTTCTTCCGACGATGGGCGGACAGACCGCGCTGAACCTCGCGATGGCCCTCCACCACAGCGGGGTGCTGAAAAAGTACGGCGTCGAAATGCTCGGCGCGACCGCCGAAGCGATTCATAAAGCCGAAGATCGCCAAACCTTTAAAGACATCATGACGAAGATCGGCGTCGACTCCGCGAAATCCGTCGTCGCACGATCGCTCGACGACGGCCGCAAGATCGTTAAAGAACTCGGACTTCCGCTCATCCTGCGCCCCTCCTTTACGCTGGGCGGAGAAGGCGGCGGCTCCGCGAACACCGAAGAAGAGTTTCTCGCGAAGCTCGAACGCGCGCTCTTCCTCTCGCCGACGAAAGACTGCCTCGTCGAAGAATCGATGATCGGCTGGAAGGAGTTCGAACTCGAAGTCGTCCGGGACAAAAAGGACAACGTCATCATCATCTGCTCCATCGAAAACTTCGACCCGATGGGGGTCCATACGGGCGACTCCATCACCGTCGCTCCGGCGCAAACCCTGACCGATCGCGAATACCAGAACCTTCGGGACCAGTCGGTGCGCATCATCCGCGCGATCGGCGTCGAAACCGGCGGATCGAACATCCAGTTCTCGATCAACCCGAAAAACGGCCGCGTGATCGTGATCGAGATGAATCCGCGCGTTTCGCGTTCCTCCGCGCTCGCCTCGAAAGCCACCGGCTTTCCGATCGCCCGAGTCGCGGCGAAACTCGCCGTCGGTTACACGCTCGACGAACTCACAAACGACATCACGAAGTCCACGCCGTGTTCGTTCGAACCTTCGATCGACTACGTCGTCACGAAAATCCCGCGCTTTGACTTCGACAAGTTCCGTCCGTCGGAAGCCGTGCTCACGACCCAGATGAAGTCCGTCGGCGAAGTCATGGCCATCGGCCGGACTTTCGAAGAGTCCTTGGGCAAAGCGCTCTCGGGGCTTGAGACGGATATCGGCTGGTTCATGCCGTTCGAAAAGTACAAAGGTCTTCCGGATGCGAAGGAAGGCTGGAAACCCGAAGGCGATAAGATTCGCTGGGATCTCATCGACGTCGCCAATCCGACGCGGATTTACGCCGTGGCCGATGCAATGCGGAAAGGCGCGACGATCGAAACGCTCCACGCGCGCTCGGCCATCGATCCTTGGTTTCTCGAGCGCATCGCGCTCCACCTCTCGCATGAGAAGAAACTTCTGGCCGAAAAATGGCCGTGTAAAAAAGAAACGCTCTTCGAAGCGAAGAAAGCCGGCTGGAGCGATCGCGCGATCGCCGGACTGTACACCTTCTCGGGCACGCGCGGCGTGACCGACGAGGAGGTGCGGATCGAACGCGAAAAGCAGGGTCTCTTCGCGGCCTTCCAGATGGTCGACACCTGCGCGGCGGAATTCGAAGCGAAGACGCCGTACATGTACTCGACATATCGGTACCGAAATTACGAACGCTCCGACGAATCGAAGATCACCGATCGTAAAAAAGTGATGATCCTCGGCGGCGGGCCGAATCGCATCGGCCAAGGGATCGAATTCGATTACTGCTGCGTGCACGCGGCGATGGAGCTGCGGAAGCTCGGGATCGAGACGATCATGGTGAACTCGAACCCAGAGACGGTATCGACCGACTTCGATATTTCGGACAAACTTTATTTCGAACCGCTCACGCCCGAGCACGTCCTGAATATCGCGCGCATCGAGAAACCGATCGGTGCGATCGTCCAGTTCGGCGGACAGACTCCGCTGAAACTCGCGAAGGCGCTGGAAAAGGCCGGGCTTCCGATCTTGGGGACATCGACCAACTCCATCGACATGGCGGAGAATCGCCAGCGCTGCGAAGAGATGGTGCGTGAACTCGCACCACTCGGGCTCGAGCAGCCGGCCGCCGCGATCGCCTTCACGAAAGAAGAAGCGATCCAAAAGGCGAACGAGCTGGGCTATCCGGTTCTCGTGCGCCCGTCCTATGTTCTCGGCGGGAAGTCGATGCGGATCGTCCACACCGAATCCTTCCTCGAGGGGTGGATCGACGAGGCTATTCGCGTCTCCGACGATCAGCCGGTACTCCTCGATCGGTTTCTGGATCGCGCGACGGAAGTGGACGTCGACGCCATTTCGGACGGTGACGAAACGTTTATCGGCGGAATTCTCGAGCATATCGAGGAAGCCGGGATTCATTCGGGCGACAGCTCCTGTTCGCTCCCGGTTTTCACGCTGCCTACGAGCGTGACCGAAAGGATTCGGACCTATACGCGTGAGCTCGCGAAACGGCTCAAAGTCGTCGGATTGATGAACGTGCAGTTCGCCGTCCAGGGCGACCGCATTTATCTCATCGAAGTAAACCCGCGCGCGTCGCGCACGATTCCTTTCATCTCGAAAGCCGTGGGCAAACCTCTCGCGAAACTCGCGGTCGACGTGATGATGGGAAAAACGCTCGAAGAACTCGGCATCCAGGAAGATCTCGATGTCGGCCTCACGACGTTCAACGTGAAAGCTCCGGTCTTCCCTTTCTCTAAATTCCCGGGCGTCGATACCCTGCTCGGACCCGAGATGAAGTCCACGGGAGAAGTCATGGGCCGCGGAAAGAACTTCGCTTCGGCTTACGCGAAGGCGATGACGGCTGCCGGCATGCGACTCCCGACTTCGGGAAACGTTTTCTTCTCGATTCGAAACGAAGACAAGGCGGAGGCCCTTTCGATCGCGCGCGGACTCCAGGATCTCGGTTTCAAGCTCTTCGCGACCACGGGGACCGCGAAGTTCCTGAACTCGCACTTCCTGACCGTCGATGAAACGAACAAAGCTTACGAAGGCAGCCCGAACTGCGTGGACGAAATCCGTGCCGGGAAGTATGCGCTCGTGATCAACACGGCTTCGGATTACCAAGCGATCAAAGATAGTTTCCAGATTCGTCGGGCGACGCTCGAGCAGAAAGTTCCCCATGCGAACGTCATCGCGAGCGCGCGGGCCATTCTGCAGGCCGTCCGCGAAGAGAAACGCGGGCCGCTGGAACTGCTTCCGCTCTGAGATGGAGAATCCAGGCGACCAGAAGCCTCGCATCCATCCGCGGCCCGTCCGGCGCTTCCGCTGGATTCGCGGCCATCTGTCGCGGTTCGACCGCTCCAGCATGATCGGGGCCGTTCGATTCCGTTTTCGCGTGCTGACTCACTTCCTGAAAATTTTGACCGTGACCGGCCAGGGGTCGAGTTGGGGGATCGCCGTCGTCGTTCTCTGGGCGGGTAGCTATACCGGGCTCATTCATTTTCCCATGCAGTGGCGTTACCTGAATGCTCTCCTCGCGCCGGGATTTGCGTGGATTATCGTGAAGGCTCTGAAAAGTTTCTGGAGACGTCCGCGCCCGTTCCAAACCATCTCCGACTACCTACCGTTAACCCATGCTCCGACGGATGAATCTTTCCCGTCGGGCCACAGTGCCTCCGTATTTGCTTTCTTGGTCGCGATCCTTCCGTTTGCCGCGCCCGCCGTCGTGCCGTTCGTAGCGGTTTGGGCGATCCTCGTCGCCACATCGCGATGGTATCTCGGCGTCCATTATCCGACGGATATCTTAGTGGGTGCGACCGTCGGGGCGGTGGTGGGCGCCGCCCACGCCGCGGTTTTCGATTACCTCTCCCAAACCATACCCACCTGGCCGCCCCTCTGACGATATGGCGCTCCAACCGGGAAACTGCTGGAAATGCGGGAAGGACCTCACGGTTCTCGACTACGGACGGCAGGATGTTTGCGCCGGCTGCGGGAAGGACACGCGGGTCTGCAAGAACTGCGTGCACTTCGATCCGACGGCCCATAATCAGTGCCGGGAGAGTCAGGCGGAACGAGTGGTCGAGAAGGAGCGCTCGAACTTCTGCGACTACTTCCAGCCTAAAAAGGGAACGGGCGTCGGCGGCGCGACGAAAGACGCGCTCCGAGCCGCGGCGGACGCGCTCTTTAAGAAAAAATAGCCGTTAGCACAGGAGGGAAAATGTCCGAACTACCAAGAAAAATTCTGCGCCTTCGCGACCTTTCCTTACGCGGGGATAGCGTGTCGATCTTCATCCTGCGCGAGAGCGAAATTTCCTCCGCCGAGCGAGACGATTCCTTTCGGCAGGCGTTTCCGGCCTCCACCTTCTGGGCCACGAGCCGAAAACGCGATTTCTACCTCGGTCGAATGGCGGCCCGAACCGCGATCCGAGAAATGACCG
This sequence comes from uncultured Bacteriovoracaceae bacterium, assembly GCA_964536965.1. GTDB lineage: Bacteria > Bdellovibrionota > UBA1018 > UBA1018 > UBA1018 > JACMQW01. The sequence goes on along the minus strand of CAZIAL010000003.1, from coordinate 35,934 downwards.
CGCGAGATCCCGGCTGGCTCACGGTGGGAGCCGATGGCCGCCCCACTCTGCCGACCGGAATCGCGGCTTCGCTTTCCCATACCGAGGTCGACGGAAAGAGAATCGCCGTCGTCGCGGTCTCCTTGGGGAACACGCACCGGATCGGGGTGGATATCGAACCGATCGTATCTCCGGATCGTTTCTCGAAGCTGGCGCCTCGGTTTGAGATGGCGCTCTCTCAGCTCGCTTCGCGCTCGCCCTTTCCGCGACTCGAACCCGAATCCCTCACCGCTTTTTTTACCGTTTACGAATCGGCCGTAAAAGCGATTGCGCAGTATGGCCTGGGTAAACCGACGCCAGCCGATTTTCGCTCTCCGGAATGGAATCCCGCCGAGGCGACCTCCCCTTCGGACACCGAGTGGAAGCTCGCCCATATCCCTTCCGGGCGCCCGGTCGAGGGACGAGTATTTTCCTTCGAAAGGGCCAAAATCGCGCTCGGAATCGCTTAAATTCGAGGTAAGAGACCGCTATCCAGCGCGGCATTTCGGGCCTTTTCTACCCTGGTTTTCGATAATCATTTCTTGTAGTTTAGCGCCTATGGCCGAAGACAAAGTACCTATGACCGTGCACGGAAAACGCCTCCTCGAGGAGGAGCTGCGTCAATTGATGTCCGTGGAGCGCCCATCCGTGATCAAGGCAATCGAAGTCGCGCGCGCGAACGGCGACCTTTCGGAGAATGCGGATTACTCGGCGGCGAAAGAGCGCCAGAGCTTCATCGAAGGCCGCATCCAGGAGATCAACGCGAAGATCGCGATGGCCCAGGTGATCGATCCGAAAACGATTAAAACGGAGAAAATCGTCTTCGGTGCCCAGGTGAAACTTCTGGACGTCGAAAAAGATGAAAACGTCGCTTACCAAATCGTCGGCGTCGACGAAGCGGATGCCAAAGCGGGAAAGATCAGCATCACGTCGCCTATCGCGCGTGCCCTGATTGGAAAGTCGGTCGGTGATGAAGTCATTGTCAACGCCCCCAAAGGTAAGTTCGCCTACGAAGTCATCGAAGTCTCCTACGGCTAAGACGACTCGTACCCCCGCTCCGAAATCCTCGACGGCTGCGTCCCACGGCGATCCCATCCTCACCCCGGTCCAGTTCGCGAAGGGGGTCGGCCCGCGGCTCGCCTCGATTTTCAACGCCCGCGACATCGCGACCGTTCGAGATCTGCTCCATTTCTTTCCGCGCTCGTACGAAGATCGGACGAAGGTTCTCAGCGTCGGCGAAATCCAGGAAGGCGTGAAAGGCACCCTCGCTCTGCGCGCCCTCTCTGCCCGGAAGGTTCCGACGCGCGGGTTCGGCAAGAATATGTTCGAAGTGCGCGCGACCGACGATTCGGGCGTGATCAACCTAAAATGGTTTTACCTGCCCCGTGGAATGGACCATAAGTTCGTCGCCGGCGCGCAGTTCATGGCGACCGGAACGCCGAAGTCCTTCCGCGGGATGCTCGAAATGGTGCATCCGGAAATTTCGTGGGGAAAATCGGCGGCAATCGCGCCGGTTTCGGCGGTGTCGGGCACCCCGGGAGGAGTATCCACCGCGGAGATCGATCCACTGAATACAGGCCGGGTCGTCCCGATCTATACCGAGATCGAGGGACTTCCGAGTCGCACTCTGCGCAAGGTCCTATGGGACGCGCTCCAGAAATTCGGTTCGCATCTGACGGAAGATCTGCCCCGTCGCTTCCTCGAACGCCACGGGCTCCCCGAAATTTCGAAAGCCGTCTTCGACATCCACTTTCCGAAGTCCAACATGGACGATAGCGCCGAAAATGCCCAGGCGATCGCCGATCTGATCGCGTTTCGGACGCCGTCACACTCGCGCCTGATCTACGACGAGTTTTTTAAGTTCGAGTTCCTCGTCCTTCGCCAACGTCTCCAGATGGAAAAGGAAAACGCACTTTCCATCGGGCTGAACGGCGGGCGGAAAGCGATCGAGGACCTCGCGAAGTTTCTGCCCTTCACGCTCACCGGAGACCAGAAAAAGGCGATCGACGAAATTCTCGGCGATCTCGCGGCCCCGCACCCGATGAACCGCCTGGTCCAGGGCGACGTCGGTTCCGGAAAAACCGCGGTAGCCCTCCTCTCGGCGGCGGCGGCGCTGGCCGAGGGGTATCAGGTCGCGCTCATGGCTCCGACCGAGATCCTCGCGGAACAGCATTTCCGGAACGCGAAGAAGCTCTTCGGAGACCGACTTTCGCTCGCGTTGCTTACCGGGCGAACCCCCGCCTCGGAGCGCGAAGCCCTCCTCGGAAAACTGGCGGCGGGCCAGCCGCTCATGGTCGTCGGCACTCACGCCCTCATCGAAGATCCGGTCGTCTTTAAATCTCTTGCGGTCGTCATGATCGATGAGCAGCATCGTTTCGGCGTCGAGCAGAGACGCATCCTCCGCCGCAAGGGAATCCACTCGACCGAAGACGGCCGCACGGTGAATCCGCATTTCCTCGTTCTGACCGCGACTCCGATTCCGCGTACGCTCGCACTGACGGCTTACGGCGATCTTTCGGTATCCATGATCAAAGAGATGCCGCCGGGGCGCTCCCCGATCGCGACCAAGGTCGTTCGCGGCGCGGGTCGAACGTCCGCGATCGACCGGGTTCGATCGGAACTCGCGACGGGGCGACAAGCTTATTTCATATATCCGCTCGTCGAAGACAGTGAAGCCGAGGGTTTCCAGTCCCTCAAATCGGCCACCGTCGAAGCGGAACGGCTCCAGCGCGAAGTCTTCCCGGAATTCAGAGTCGGGCTGCTCCATGGAAAAATGCGCCCCGACGAAAAGGCGGAGGTGATGGAAGCCTTCAAACTCGGCGCCGTGAAGATCCTCGTTTCTACGACCGTCGTCGAAGTCGGCGTCGACGTACCGAACGCGACCGTGATCTGCGTCGAACATGCCGAACGATTCGGGCTGTCCCAGCTCCACCAGCTTCGGGGTCGCGTGGGCCGGGGATCCCATTCCTCTTACTGTTTTTTCTTCACCGGCGCGCACGGTTCGGAGCAAACCCAAGCGCGCCTCGAGGTTCTCGAAGAAACGAACGACGGCTTCGAGATCGCCGAAGCGGATCTTCGCATTCGAGGTCCGGGAGAATTCCTCGGAACTCGCCAAGCGGGAGGCCTTCCTTTCAAGCTCGCCGACCTCGTTCGCGACCGTGACTGGCTCATGCGTGCTCGCGACGACGCGATGGAACTTCTGAAGGCCGACCCGGATCTAACGTTGGCCGAACACTCTCCGCTACGGACGTACTTCGAGCGGGAGGGAAAACTCCAAGGCGATCGCTTGAAAACGTCCTGATTTCCGCGTCAGCTATTTACAGAACGAAAAGGAAGTCGTTCCGAAGTGATCGCCGAAGCCTTTGCAGATGACCGTCGCGTCGTTCTCGCCTCGAAGCGAAGCGACGCCGCATCGTAGCTTCTGCCGATCCAACGCGTGGATAATTTTTACCGCCGGACCATAGAAGCACTCGGCCGGGTTTCGAACGTCGGCCTTTCCGAAACGCGAAATCACTTCTTCCATCAAGCGGCACGCGAAGCCGTAAGTCGATAGGACCGAATCCGAATAACTTTCCCCGGCTCTTGCCGCCGGAACCGGACCCGCCTCGGCGATCATCGCCTCGTATGCAGGACGGCATCCCTCGTAAACTTTATCGTACGGGGGAATTTTTCCGAATTCTGGCCCGACCACCGAGTCGAGCGCGGAAGCGATATCCGCGGGGACTCGGGTATGGAGCGCGGTTTTCAGCTCTTCCGTAGGCCATTTCGGATAGGTCAATTTTTTTCCGTGAAGGATCCAGTTGGAACGCGCCGAAGCGTACGACTCGATAGAACTGACGCCGACTTCTCTCGAGAAATCGGCGACGATGAACGCGCTCGCCAAGATGAACAAGAAGCTGAAAATTGGAAAGCCTCCGTGCTTAAGGTAGAGCGTGGAAGAATGACGGAAGAGCATCCAGATCGCGAAAATGACCAAGAGAAGGCCGACGGCAAGAATGAACGAACTTTCGTTCCCCCACTTCGAGAGCGTACGGCTGATGCCGTCGTAAGCGGCGAATCGCGAGACGCCGAGGTTCTCTTCCGAGAAAGGCCGACCCGGGACGGGCGGAAGGGGGAAACTTCCGAGAAAGAAAGTCGCATACAGAAAACAAAGGACCCAGATCACAATCGTCTTCATTATTGCTTCCTCTCGTCACGCGCCAGAAACCATACGAAAATTAAACCAAACAAAATGCCGCCGTTCCACGCCCAATTCGCATGCTGACCGTTGAATGCGAAAAAGACGATGCCCGCCCCTACTGCCAGCGCGGTCCGTCCCGCAGATCCCGAACCATGCCAGGTCCTGGGAAACAGTTCAGATGCACGAACCGCGAGCGGAAAAGAGAAGAGGATCCAGTACGACCAGACGAGCGGGTTGAAAACGGCGATCACGAGAAGCAGCTGGTTTCGAAACCAACCTACGCCGCGAATTCGGTTCCGCCAGAGAAAGACGAGAAACGCGGTACCCATCGCGATCCAGAGCGCTTTGGCGACGACCAGTTCTCCCCAAGGAAATGCGCGTGCCAAGGTTCCGAGCAGCCCCGCGTTCTGGGCGGAAATCACCAGTTCGTCCGTCGACGTCGCCAGACTTCGTAGCCATTCCCGATTTTCGGAGAGCGCGAACTGCGGACCGTGGGCGAGGGCCACTCCTCCGAGCGAAAGTATCGGAAGCATCAGAACTCCGAGCGCGAACTTTCTCCACTCCCGCCGAAAGAGGAGAACCGGAATGATGACGAGGGAAAAAAGTTTTAGCTGCACGGCGAACGAGAAGAGAAGTCCGAATCCGAGATCTCGGACTCGGGATCGCTCCTTTTCGAGCAGTGCGAACATGAGGAGCAGCAGGTACAGGACGAGCGCATTCATCTGTCCAAGCGCGAGATCGAGACGAAGCGCGTTTCCGAAAAAGAGAAGGAAGAAGGCGATGATTTCGATGCGTCCGCTCGAAACCTGCCATACGATTCGCGCCCAGAGGAGGAGCATCGTTTTCTGGAAGATCCAGGAGGCCGATTCGAAATGAAGCGCCTGAAAAAGCTTCCCGACGAGAAGGGCGATGAGCGGGGAATATTTATACTGAAAGTGCCCGCCGACATCGTAAACCGTCGCTCCGTGGAGCGCCTTCTGACCGGCCTCCCAGTAAACCGGGAAATCGAGCCATCGGGAACCCAGCGGCGAGGAAACCGCGAGGCCGACGAAATAAACGGCGACGCCCGTCCAGAGTAGGTAGGCGATGACCCGGGCCCGGGGGCCGAGGGTCCGACCGGGCAAGCTGGTTTTCGAGGATTCCACTAAAACCTATCTTATTGAAAACGTTAAAAAATTCCAAATAATCAGCGACCTCGGTTGACCCCAATATATGCAGTGCGTTATTCTTAAGAGATGGGTGAACCTCGCGGTACGTCTTCGAAACCATCGCCCGGCATTGTCGGGACTTATCTTCGCCAGAAACGGGAGGCCATGGGCTTGAGCCAGCGGGCCCTCGGCCAGCTCTTCGAGCCCCCCGTGACGACACAGTTTATTTCCAATATCGAGCGCGGAGTCACTCCCCTGCCGCCGGTGCATGTCGCTACGCTGGTCCGGGTACTCCAGCTTCCCGAGTCCGAACTCGTCGAAGCGCTCGAGCGCGAATACGCGAGTAAAATCTCCTTTCGCGTCGGCCGTGCGCCGAGCGAGAATGGGGCTCTCCACGGAAACGGCGCCTCGCCTTTCCGGATCATGGACGAAGATCGCGTGCAGTTCCAGGCCGTCTACGACGCATTTCGAGTCGCCGATCCGAAAACGCGTGAAGCTTTCCAGGCGGTCTGCGAAACTCTTCTGCACGTCCCTAAACCCATCCCGAAACGTCCATGAGCGAACTCCACCGTCCCCTCGGATCCAGAAAAAAAAGCCTCGCCGATCGACTTCGCCCACCGACGAATATTCCGACGCGAAACGGATACTTCCGCTCGTTCGACGATACGAAGCTTTTCTACAGCGTCGAAGGCGAAGGAAAGCCGATCATTTTCTGCTACGGGCTCGTGTGCTCGAGTCTGCACTGGACCTATCAGATCGAATATTTTCGGAATCGGTATAAAGCCGTGTGGATGGATTACCGCGGGCACCAGAACTCGGAAGCCCCGAAGGATCTATCTACGCTGACGCTGGAAAGCCTCGCGAAAGATTTAAAGATGATGTTCGATGAGCTCGGCCTGCAGGACGCGGTCCTCCTCGGCCACTCCATGGGCGTGAACGTCGTGCTGGAGTTCGCCCGTCTCTACCCCGAGCGCGTGAAAGGACTCGTCCTTTCGAACGGGACGCCCACGCGTCCGCTCGAGACCCTTCTCCACTCGAACGCGCTCCTGCCGGGCTTTCGCGTCCTCGAACTCCTCGCCGAAAAATCTCCCGATCTCCTGAAAAAACTCTGGGGTCTGCAAAAGGGAAATCCTCTGATCCATAAAACGATCGGGATGCTGGGGTTCAACCCCCATCTCACGGCCAAGGAAGACATCGCGCTTTACGTCGACCAGATCGCGGACATGGATCCGAAGGTTTTCCTGAACCTGATCCGGAACTATGACCAGTATGACGGAACGAGCTGGCTGCATACGATCCAGGCGCCGACGCGGATCATCGCGGGCGAAGCCGACCTGATCGTTCCGATCGCGCAGCAGGAGCTTCTCCACCAGCTCATCCCGCATAGCGAGTTCGAAGTCATCCGCCATGGAAGCCATTGCCCCCAGATGGACCTCCCCGATCTGATGAATTCCAAGATCGAAGAATTCCTCAAAAAACACGGATATTGAGGGCTACTGCAGCTTCCCTGGATCGATGCGCCAGTCGGACCAAGGAAAGCGCCAGTCGACGTGATTGCGAATCTGATCCGCGTCGAGCCCTATTTTTTCGAGGCAGCGTTTCGCCGGCCCTCGACAGAGCTGTCCGTGACAGCGGCCCGTACCCAGTCCCGTACTCTCGAATGCGGCATCCACCGACAAAAGATTTCCCTGCTCCACCCGCTCGACGAAAGTCGATTCCTGGATCCCGAGACAAGGACAGAGATCGTCACTCGAAGCCTCGTCGCGTAGCGAGCGAATTGCCATTCCCTTGCGCACCGTTGTCTGACAGGCCAGCTGCTTCAACCCATCGATCTCGACTTCGCAAAGGCCGCACGATCCGTCTTCGCAAAGCAGACGATCGTTCGGACGCTGGAATCCGTTCTCGAAGAACGCGGTGGAAATCGGAATTCCATTACGGACAAAACGCCGCTCTCCGTTCCAGGTGATTTCCACGCGGTCCGGCAAGAATTCACGTTCGGACTGCCGCAAGAACTCACGATCGACCGCCGAAGCGTGGGCACGCGGCTTGCGAATTCCCCGCGCTTCCCAGAGGAGATGCGTGGGAACTTCGACTTCGACGACGTTTTCGGAAAAGACCTCGCCTTCGGCGAGTTGGACCGGTTGGTTACCGATCACGCGCCCCGTGCCGAGCGCCTCCCCGCGGCGGTTCAGGAGCGTCACCACGCTCCCCGTTTCCGGAGCCGCTTCCGGCTCGCGCCAAGAAAAATACACTTTACCCATCGAACGCTCGAGCGGCTCCTCGATCATGATGGGCGTCGCGCTCGGACAGGCCTGGAGACAAAGCCCGCAAGCCGTGCAAGCTTCCTCCAGCAGGATCGAACGGGGTTCCTCGTCGACCTTTCGGGATCGGAGACGATCGAGGCGAATGGCCTGGGTCGGGCATGCCCGCTCGCAGAGATTACATCCGATCGTTTCGAAACATTCGATGCTGGCGATAGGTTTCTCGGCGTGCAGCTTCTTCGGAGTCCCGGAAAAACTTTTCACCGCCTTCAGAACGGGCGCAGCCGTCCACTTTCCGTTAAACGCGAATTCGAACGGTTCGTCGAAGTGGCGGAGGAAACGCTTCGAACGCAGGCGCGATCGGCGAAGCAAGCCTTCGACTTCGTCCCGGGACGTTCCGAGATCGGGAACGAGCGCCTTGGCGATTCGCGCGGCGAGCGACCGGGCTCGCTCTTCCTCGAGCATCCAGCCTTCCGGATCGAGTTCCCGTAGGGCGAGCGCGGTCTGATCGACCTCGAAGAGGAGCCCTCCCGGCGGATGCTCGCGAATCGTATCGGTCTTCGAAAAGGGTCCGAAGCTGATCAGACGAGTGATTTCCAGGAGTCGAACGCCTCGGTCATCGCGAACGCGGAATTCGCCGACGCCCGATCCGATTTTCTTAAAGCTGAGCGGGCTACCCTCGATCATTTTTCCGCCGAGGACTTCGAATCGACGGCGCTCCACTTCCCAGCCGGCGTAACGTTTGCCGTCCCACTGGGCGTGGATCTCGACGATCGAAACTTCGGGACAACCTCGTTCGAGAAGGGAGCTTCCGAACCGGAGCGCACGGTTCCCCGAGCCCAGGATCGCGACCGGCTCGTTCCAGACGAAGGCGCTATTCTCGACGAGTTTCATCGCGGTAGAACCCAGAAGCACTGCCGGATGGCTCGAACCTTCGAATGGAGTTGGAGTCTCGTCGGGCAACACCCACTTCACGATCGCCCGCGCCTGTACCCGGTGCATCCGGCCCTGGGCATCTTCGACGAGAATGATCCCTCCGGAACCGCCGGCGGGGAGAATTCCTTTCGGAAAGAGTCCGTCACCGCCGATCCACGCGGTCTCGAGCCCGAACTTCGAAACCAGGGAGGACAGCTCGCGAACTCCGACCGTCGGCCACTCGGGAAGCCTCGGCCCCCCCACGATCGCGACATCGAAACGAGTGGAGTGAAAATTCCGGATCATCGCACGTCCTCGATGAATCGAGTGGCCGCGATGCGCGCCGTGCGTACGACATCGGCGACGAAGCCCTCACAGCCGGTGACGACGCGCGATTCGAACTTCCCGCGAAAGAGAATGAAACTCGGATAGTGTCCCGCCCACTCGAAAGTCTGGCGGATCTTCAGCGAGCGGAGCGTGAATCGACCCCAGCGCAGGATTTCGTCGCAGAGCTCGGAAATTCGGTCGAACGACTCGGCGGAAACGACCTCACTCTCCCAGGCGCGATGTCCTTCATGGTGTGCGGAGATCGGGTGCAGAGGTCCTGGCTTGAGCACTCCGAGCCGCTTTCCGTCGGTCTCGATCGGATCGCCTTCGCCTTCGGCCCAGCAAACGAGATCGTCGATCATGCCGATCGCGCTCGGATCCACGGGGTCCTTCGAAAGCAGAGACCATTCTTCCCAGATGCGAAGCCCGGTGGGCAGACTTGGACGAACCTCGTGACTCGCGGCGAGCGAAAGAATCCAGGACGTCAGCTTCGGCGTCCAGAAAGTGAGCACGCCTTCGCCGACCCGAACGTTCACGGGCTTTCCGTTCCTTCGAAATCGCACGCCCTCGGTCGTGAATTCGATGGGCGAGGCGCCGACCACGAGCCGTTCCTCCCCCAGGCGCTCGCGGACGAATTCACGCACGCCGTTTCGAAAGCGGACGGCATCGACGTCGGCCAGTTTCGGAATCAGGATGCCGCGGTACCGGTCAGGATCGCTGATCTTGTTCGCCGAGATTCCCGGAAAACCTTTTAGCGCGTCCCAGCCTTCGAGCGAAATCGCGCGTCCGCCCTTTTCCATCGCGTGCAGCGCGACTTCCTCTCGACCGGACCAGGATTCATCCTCTTTCCGTCCGATGATCAGCCGGTTCCGCATCCGCAGAAAGGGCGCGACCGGATCGCGAAACCCGGTATGACTTCCCGGCCAGACTTCGATCGCGCCCGGAAACTCCGGCTGGATTTCCCGGAGTACCGCCTCGTGTTCGGAGTCGCGCAAGCGGAGCGCGGTTTCGCGACCCGCCCACGGAAAGAGCGGGTCGAACGCGAATTCGGAATTCTCGCCGAAGAAATCGTACTCGGGGTTCAGAAGCAGCACGGATTTACCCTGGCGCAGGAGAATCTGGGCGGCCACCAGGGGAGCGAGTCCGGTTCCGATCAGAACCATGTCGCTGTCGAGCCTCATTACGAAGCGCTCCTAAGGTGCGACATCCGCGAGAACTCCCATCACGCGTTTCATGGCGGTCAGGAGCTGTCCGCGCTTGTACTCGCCATGCGCGCTCCGGCCTTGCTCGTTCTGTTCGTGGCTTTTCACGTCGACGACCTGGATTTCGTACGGATAGAAAAAACGGACCTCGCGCTGGATACGCTTCAGATCGATTCGCTCGATCAGGCGGCTGATTTCGGGTGAGCAGCTTTCGTCTTTCCGAGCGACGCCCTTTAGCTCCTTCAGATCGTCGAAGAGCGGATTCCGAAGCTTGATCAGCTGCCGGCAGGTGAACTGGATCGAGCGGTAGAATTCGCTCGAATGCGGATTCACGGAAGTGATCTGCGGCGGCTGGGCCGCCTCCTCGACGCTCGCTTGGAACTGCTCTTCCGTATACTCGCCGGAATCGAACTTCCGCAGGGCTTCGTTCAGATGGTTTTTAAAGTGATCGAGATCGATCAGCGTATTCCGGGAGCGCGACGGCTTAATATTCGGCGGCATCACGATCATCTGGTCTTTCAGATATTTCACGATGCGAATCGCGTCGATCACCTTCGGCGTCACGAAGCGAATGCCCACGCGGTCGAAGATATCTTCGGCCACGTTCTCGGACTTATGCAGAAGTTTCAGAAGCGTGGAATCGCGCGACTTCTTCTGCTTCGCCTGGAACTCGACGAGCGGAACTTTCGCCGGATCCTCGGGCCCCACGCCGAAATAAAGAGCGCCGTGTTCGTCTCGCTGGATGAGCCGATAGAATCGATCGAGAATCTGTTTTTGGACATCGGCGAAATATCCGACCCGGAGATCCTGGTCGATATGCGCGATCGTGTGCATGACTTTCAGGATACTGCAGGCCCAGTTCTTCAGAACGGCGCCCTGCGTGTCGCGCTGCTGGCCGGGAAAGTTGTACGACGCGTAAAGAAAAAGATCGCGCACGTTGGCGAGCTCGAGGATCTTCCGGGGGATCTCGATTTTCAACCCATCGGGATTCTCAGGGGCCAGGAAGTAACGACGGATGAAATTCAGTGCCTCGTGGAAATGACCGAACGCCTCCGCAGCCTCGATCGGATTCTCCAGATCGAAACCGTAGCTCAGGAGGAAGCGGTCCGCGTCCTCATGACTCGTGACGGTGAACCCTTCGCGAGAATCGATGGAGGACTTTCCGCTGACGATGATGTCTAAAACATCCCATCGGAAGTCGAACTGCTTCCGAAGGGACATCGACGAGGGTGTAGTCATGGCGATGCCAGTTACGCAGGGAATCCAAGGCGTTACAAGCGAAATGACGGCTTTACGGGCCGCGTAAAATCGTTACAATCGGGCCATGGCGAAATCCCCCGGAAAAACCTATCGCACCGAGATCGAAGTCCGCGGGTACGAACTCGACAGCTTCGGCCATGTGAATCATGCGAACTATCTCCACTACCTCGAATTCGCCCGCTGGCGAATGCTCGCGGACGAGGGGATCACGTTAAAAAAATTCCAGGAGTGGGATCGGTTTCCCGTCATCGCCGCGATCGAAATCCGCTATCTCAAGCCGACCTATATGGGTGACCGGCTGACGGTCGAGACCTCGCTCGTCGAATTTCGTCGGAGTTCGATGCAGCTCGAGCAAAAGATACTGAAGGAAACGGGTGAAGTCGCCGTAGCGAAGGTTCGTTCGGTGATCGTGACGGGCGCGGGACGTCCTGCGGAACTGCCGGAACTCCTCGCGAGACGCTGGCGCGAAATCGTCGCCGATTCGACGAACGGTACGACGATCGAGGTGAAAGATGAGTGACCGGAAACGAATCGACTGGCCCCTGGTTCGAGGCTTTCCCGGATGGCTCGCCATCACGGTCGGAACATTTTTTGGAACGGGAATGCTGCCGAAGGCCCCCGGCACCTGGGGAACCTTGGCCGCCGTCCCGCTCGCGCTGGCGATCGCTCCTTACCCGACCGGATGGAAACTCGGATTCTGGGCCATCCTCTTTCTCGCCGGGGTTTGGGCAGGGAAAAAATTCCAGGATCTTTTCGGCATCGCCGACAACCAGCACATCGTGATGGACGAAGTCGTGGGTTTTGGCATCACCGTCCTGCTTCTTCCGCGCGATGCCGACTGGCGACTTTGGGTCGCTGCCTTCGTACTCTTTCGATTCTTCGATATCGTAAAACTTCCGCCGGTGGGATCCCTCGATCAGTGGTCGAAAACCGTCGCAGGCCGCGGGACTCGTCCCCACGAAGCATGGACCGGAGGATTCGGCGTCATGATCGACGATCTGGTCGCGGGGATCCAGGGACTCGTCGTTCTCTACCTCATCGTCCGTTACGGCTCGTAGAAGACTTCGCCGGTTTCGCGATCGATACGGGTGAGTAAATTCTCGAAGAGTAACCAAGAGTTAACCTCCTATTGCGCATAGCGGCGATCCTTGGTAACGAACGCCCTATGAAATCTTTCCCAACCCCCTCTCTTTCCCAGCGTTTCGCCCTGGTGCTTGCATTCTTCGCGTCGGCTTCCGCCCTCGCCGCCGATGCCACTCCGATTCGGGTCATGGCCGCGAACCTATCGACCGGAAACCGCCAGAACTACGATAACGGCGAAGGCATTCGGATCATGAAGGGTCTGAAAGCCGACGTGATTCTGGTCCAGGAGTTCAACTACAAGTCGAACTCGAAAGAAGACCTGAAAGAAATGGTCTCCGCCATCGATGGCAAGTTCTACTACTACGTCGAGAGCGAAAGCTCCGACCAGATCCCGAACGGGATCATCAGCCGATTTCCGATTCTCGCCGCCGGCGAATGGGAAGATCGCGGAATGCCGAATCGCGACTTCGCGTACGCTCGCCTCGATATTCCAGGCGACCGCGACCTCTGGGCGATCAGCGTGCACTGGAGCGCCTCGAAAGCCGACGTGCGGGCCCAAGAAGCGACCGACCTGAACCGCCTGATTACGCAGAATATTCCGGCCCGGGATTACGTGGTTCTCGGCGGAGATTTTAACGTCACCACTCGGAATGACCGGGCAGTGCAGCTCCTTTCGGCGGTGATGTTCGAGCGCGACGCTCCGGTCGATTCCCAGGGGAACTCGACGACGAATATGCCGCGCCGGAAGAACTACGACTGGGTTCTGAACGACGCCGATCTCGCGGCATACCAGGTGCCGACCGCGTTCCGCTCGAAGAACGATTCCCTCGTCGAAGGCCAGAACCTCTATTCGAACGGCCTTGTTTTCGACAGTACGATTTTCCCGAAACTCGAGCTCGTGGCCCCGATCCAGGCGACCGATTCGCGTGCGCCGGGAATGCAGCATCTGGCGGTCGTGAAAGACTACCTCGTTCCGGTTAAATAAGCCGAGACGGACGGAATCCTTACGCCTGTCTAAACTTTAGACACCGCCGAATCCCCGAACTCCATCAGGACTTCGGGGATTCGCCATTTTACCGGCACGAATCTCGCAATTTCAGGCAGTTATGACCGCCTATCGCCGCCTCCTCGTCTTTGCCGGTTTCCTTCTCCTCTCGGTCGACGCGTCGGCGAATGTCGGCATTCGCGAAGCCTGTACGGCGGACGCGGGGCGCACCCGACTTTGCCTCGAAGCTTCGCTCCAGTATCGCTGCATGAATTATGGAAATTTTTCGCTCGTAGCCCCGGGGCCCATCCGTCGCTGCAACGAGTCCGTGACGAAGCTTCTGGATCTCCTCGACATCGTGCAGGTTCCGATTTCGAAAGTAGAAAAGGAAACCTCGGACGACATCGTCGAGAAATCGGGGTTGATGCTGAAACAAGTTCTTTTCGCGCGTGAACTGCGCGAGATTTTCCGCCGCCCGGAGACGGCGGGATTTTTCGAGGCGGCGCTGCTCTCCCTCCAGGATTCCGTCCGGTTCGGCAAAGTGAACAACCTCTGGGACTCGATGTATACCCACAGCCGGTTCAACCGGAACCTGACCCTGAAGATCATCGGCCAGGCGATCCAGGACGTCTCCTTCGGGATGTGGCATATGCGCTACCTCGATCGTCTCTTCGAAAAGCAAAAACTGCCGAAGTCCTCGACCGAAATCCGAAATCTGAACGCCGCCGGCGAGTTCATCGTCCTCTTCCAGGAGAACCTCGAGCAAAAGGTCTCTTTCTCTCCTTATCCGGTCATTCGCGGACTCGAAAAGTCCCTGCATCCTTACCTGCACCATTTCTATCTCCCGGCCTATCTCTCGTCGGAACTGAGCCGGGCGGGAAAAACGAAGGAGGCGTCGTTCTTCGCCGCCTTCCTCCTGAATACCGGTTACGAGTTCGTGAAACTCGATGCGAAGGTGGGCGACACTCGTTGGCCATTCCGCGATCCGAAAAAATTCAGCCTGCGAAAATACGAACTCCAGGCGCGTAAAATCTACACCGGCTACGTCGGCGCACTCTGGGGTATCGGCCTCGAAGAGCACGCGATGACCTACGACTTGTTCGCGAAAAAACTCGCCGCCGACCCATACGGCTTCGTGCGGACGCTTTTCGAGACCGAGTTCTGATTTCCGGGTCGGCCGGTCGGCGCAAATGAAAACGGCGCCGGGCAGAGCCCGACGCCGTCTCATTTCATCCTAAGCTTCGATTACTCTTCGATTCGACCGTTCGAAATCAGGGTCGTGTTGTAGAACGGGCAGCCGGCCGCGAAGCCAGTGCTGATGTCCACGACCGGGTGCTGGCCTTCGGCGAGCGCCACACCTTCGACCACTCGGGAGGTCGAGGTCTTGTTCGCGTCGAGTGCGAATTTGTCCGACTTCAGAGGCGCGCTCTTCTTCGAACCCCAGGCCGAGCCTTTGCGTCCGTAGATCGTCACGCTGGCCGAGAGCTTACACGCGTTGGCGAATTCCGGCACCTGCTGGAGTTCGTTCAGGCGAGCGTTCTGCACGGTGATCTGCACGGTGTTGCCCGTACCGACCGCGGTCGAACCCGGGATCTCGATGAAGTAACCGGGAGCCACGATTTTGCGGGAGCCACGGTAAGTGACATGCGCCTTCAGCTGGCTCGTCGAGTTGCTGAGCGTGTTGTACTGGGTCGTCACGCTGTAGGCGTTTACGTCGCTGTCCGCGCGTCCGGTGACTTCCCGGCCGTCGTAAGAAACGTAGAACTTGTCGCACTCTCTTGGAAGGAGCTTTCCACCGGTCATCGTGGTCGCCACGATCACAGTTTGGTCCCTCAGGAATTCACGCTCTTCGTAACGTTCGTCGATGTAACCCGTGATTCGGCAGGAAGCGCTCGAAGCGTATCCGAGATTCACGATGTTATCGGCTTTGTACTGCTTGAGAACGTTATTCGTCCAACCGCGGTTGATCCCCGTCGTGCGCTCCATCTCGGCCGCCGCGGTGTTGATCAGGTCGGAGAACTGGCGCCAGCTGCGCGGCTTACCCCGCTGGAAGTAAGCGACGAGGTGGGGGGCGGTACCCGCGCCCACGCCCTTGATCGCGGCGGCGAGCTGATTGGCCTTGTTGCCGGCCTGGTCGTAGAAACCTTTCCAGTCTCCACCGCGGCCATCGCCCTGCGTTTCTTCGCAGTCGTAGATCGGAGTGCGGATCACATAAGTGGTCACGCGTTCCATGCGGGAGTTCAGGGCGAGTTCGCCGCCTTCGGTGTCCACCGTGGTATTCGGAGCCACGCCGCAGACCGGGTTAAACTGGCGCGTATCGGTCGTATATTCAATCCGCGTATCCTGGGCGATGCCACGATTCGGTTCGTTTTTCTTCGCTACCGACGTGCCGGTCGCGCAACCCGTGAGCGCCAACGCGAGCACTAGAATGATCTGCTTTTTCATTTTCTCTCCTTGAATTGATCTGAGTAGAACACCACACACTTCAACCCCCGCCAGCGGTGCGGGGCTGAAACTTTCGGCCGAATTTTTGGCCATCCCTAGGTTAACAACCGCTCATGGAGGCGCGGTATAAGAAAATCTATCCTCGTTCGATTTATCGGATGAAAGCGTCAAGAGTTCGTCATTAACTGGAAGAGATGAAAACGAAACTGAAGGCCGCTTCTCAATCCCTGGCGGAGATTCTACGAAAAAGGAAACAACGACTGGCGCTCGCGGAGAGTTGCACCGGAGGATGGCTCGCCGCTCTGCTGACGGAGATCCCCGGCATGTCGGATCTTTTCTGCGGTTCGCTCGTCGTTTACCGCGAAGATTCGAAGCGGCGCTGGGCCGGCGTGCGCAGCTCGACGCTCTCCCGGAGATCGGCCGTGAGCGCCGAGGTCGCCGAGGAACTCGTTCGCGGTCTGCTTCGGAAAACTCCCGAGGCGACGGTCGCGGCCTCGATCACGGGCTATCTCGGGCCCACCGGAAAGAAAGTGGGTCTCGCGTACATGGCGATTCTCTTTCGTGGACAGAAGAAGGCGCAGATCCACGAACTTGATTTGCGATTGAAACCTCGTCGTTCCCGATCTGCCGGGGAAGCGCGTCTCGAGCTTCGCGATCTCGCCGCGTACTCCGTATTGGCCGCGCTCCAGTCCGCATTGGCACCTCTTCGTCCGAAAATGAAACGAGGCAGCAATTAAATTTCCGGGCGATGATCGCCAATATTTTGCCGCTATTTAATAATGCTCTGCGGAAACTACTGAAAACTCTTACAGATTTTCACCGACTCTTTTCCACGGCAGGACTTGCGCACTTACGGATAACTTACGCATCTTTTCGGTACAGTCGTCGCTAAAACTCTGAAAGAATCTCGTCATAACGAATCCTTTCCTGAAGATACGAAACGAGAGTCCGGGACAGATAACGAAGCGGTCCCGAGATTGAAGAAGCCGGCAAAGTGGGAATACGAAGCGAACGGCCCTTCATAAGCGGAACGAAACAGATCACGCAGTCGCGGGATCTGTGATGCAGGAGAGGGAAATTGAAAAGGAACCGTCCAAATGGCTAACACTGATAATCAAGTCACGCGCAACACCGACACCGTCCAGAAAAACAAAGCCCTCGAACTCGCCGTCCAGGCGATTGAAAAGCAGTTCGGAAAAGGCTCGATCATGCGTCTCGGCGAAGGTGAAAGCCTCGTCCAGGACGTGCCGGTCGTTCCGACGGGTTCGCTCGGTCTGGACCTTGCGCTCGGCATCGGCGGATATCCCCGCGGCCGCATCATGGAAATTTACGGGCCGGAATCTTCGGGTAAGACCACCCTCACCCTGCACGCCATCGCGGAATGCCAGAAGCAAGGCGGCGTAGCAGCCTTCGTCGACGCCGAACACGCGCTCGACGTAACCTATGCCCGCAAGCTCGGCGTGCGTACCGATGACCTGCTGATTTCCCAGCCGGACACAGGTGAACAAGCCCTCGAAATCGCCGATATGCTCGTGCGTTCGGGCTCGGTCGACCTTCTCGTCGTCGACTCGGTCGCGGCTCTCGTGCCACGCGCCGAAATCGAAGGCGAGATGGGCGATTCCCATATGGGTCTCCAGGCCCGCCTGATGTCCCAAGCCCTTCGGAAACTCACCGGAACGATCAACCGATCGAAAACACTCGTGATCTTCATCAACCAGATCCGGATGAAAATCGGCGTGATGTTCGGAAATCCTGAGACCACCACCGGCGGTAACGCGCTTAAGTTCTATTCTTCGCTTCGTCTCGATATCCGCCGCATCGGCGCGATCAAAGACGGCGAGAATGTGATCGGTAACCGTACCCGCGTGAAGATCGTGAAAAACAAACTCGCGCCTC
This sequence comes from uncultured Bacteriovoracaceae bacterium, assembly GCA_964536965.1. Lineage (GTDB taxonomy): Bacteria > Bdellovibrionota > UBA1018 > UBA1018 > UBA1018 > JACMQW01. The sequence goes on along the minus strand of CAZIAL010000003.1, from coordinate 18,214 downwards.
CGTTTAAAGAAGTCGAATTCGACATCCTTTACGGCGAAGGCATTTCGAAAGAAGGCGATCTTTTAGATATGGCCGCGAACTGCGACGTGATCCAGAAGTCCGGAACTTGGTACACCTACAACGACGAACGTCTTGGCCAAGGCCGGGATAATGCGCGTAATTTCTTGAAGGAACG
>CAZIAL010000003.1:0-18029 GCA_964536965.1 uncultured Bacteriovoracaceae bacterium | reverse complement strand
AGGAACGCCCGGAGATGGTGAAAGAGATCCGTGAACTCGTGTTGAAAAAACACGGTGTCGGCGTGAAAAAAGAAACGGCTCCTGCCGCGTCTCCGACACCCGCGGCACTGCCCTCGAAATCGGGTACGGGCGCTACGGCAGCCGGCGCACCGACTTCGGCCGAAGCGGTGAATAAAGCTAAAGCGATGGCAGCGGCTTCGAAAGCAGCTGCAGCGACCTCGAAAAAATAAGCTCCGCGTAAACTCTACGCAGCGATCTAAGCCCCGGCCGTCGATTCGACGAGCCGGGGTTTTTCTTTTCCGGGATAAAGTCGATAAGATTGCCGTCGGAGTTCGACCATGACTAAAAAAGATCCAACCTCACAAGAATATGTCCTCGGAGTGAATCGCGAAGAATACGAACGCCTGGGATTACAACACGCGCTCTGGCGGCGCCGAGCGGTTAATCTCTGGCGCCGAGCCGGGCTTCCGGAAAAAACCACCGCTCCCTTCAAGGCGCTCGACTGCGGATGCGGCCCCGGTTTCACGACTTTTGAACTCGCAAAGTATCTTGGCCCCAACGCAAAGATCGTCGGCGTAGATCTGGCCGAAAAATTTCTCCGGGCCCTTGAAACCAGGGTCGTAAAGGAGGGCGGACCCGGCCGCGGCCTCGCATCGATTTCCACCCACCACGCTCCGATCGACGAATTCGATCTTGAGGAGAAAAATTTCGACGCGGCTTACGGGCGCTGGATCTTTATCTTTCTGAAGGATCCAGAAGCCGCAATCCGCTCGATCAGCCGACACCTTCGGCCGGGTGGAAAACTCGTTCTCCAAGAATACGTCGATTATCGAACGATGGCGCTCCACTCAAAAGAATCGACAAATCCTCCCGCGTTTCGCCGAATGGTCGAAGCGGTCATCCAAAGCTGGGCTGCCCATGGCGGCGATGCAAACGTCGGCGCACGACTTCCCGTGCTGCTAGCGAAACAGGGCTTTGAAATCGTTTCGCTCAAACCCCAAGCGCGGATAGGTCGGCCCCATCAGAGAGTTTGGAAGTGGCCGGACTCGTTCTTTCGTAATTTTCTTCCCGTGCTTGTAAAAGACGGCCATCTTTCCGAAAGCGACGCCGCGACCGTTCTCAGGGACTGGGAATTTGCGGCAGCCGATCCTGATGCATTTTATGTCGGACCGATGGTGGTGGACATCATTGCGGAGAAGAAGCCTTAATCGCGCGAACTTAGGCAGTCGTGGCGTTCTTACTTTTCCGGCGACCTTTTCCACGAAATCGAGGCGAATATTTCGGCGATAGCCGCCAGAATCGAAAGACACGAGCTTCGTGGCGCCACCTGGGCTCACCGCTAGCGGTGGATACCATCGTGTTTCACCGCTAGAACTTCGCCGAAGTCGGGATAAATTTTTGCGTTGAACAAAATCGATTTATCCGGCTGATCAGTAAAAGAACCTGAATACTGAGAGGCCCAAACCAACCCTCCTGATCCCGCTAATAATCACCCGAGTTTTCTAAGTTACCGACTCAATTCGGGATGCGCACGCCGAGCACCACGATTCGATCTCGTACACTTACGTTGACGAAGTGAATCCATACGAAGAGGAAATCACGATGGCGCGTTGCTCACGGGAGTTCTTCGAGAACTGATTCCCAGCAGAGGCCAATAAAGACCTCGTCCCAACGCATGTGATTGAGGGGATCTCCTTTGGCAACCCTGCCTTGAGTCGAGTCGCCGGGTGTAACTCAGACTAAAATTTCCAATTTTTTGCTGTAATTGCTTGAATTAAAAGACTTTTTAAATTAATAAGAAATCTTAAAATTTAAGTTGCACACATAACACACTGTGGCATACTGGTCTTATCTGGTCCTCCCAAAGCGGTACGTTAGAAGATCAAGGGAACCCCGAACACCCCATTCAGTCTGTCCCTACCCGTGGGCAGACGATCTTTCAAACGAACGCTAGCAAGAGAACCGGCACACGCCTGAATCCGGTCCCTTTTCCGCGTCGTTATTAGCCTGGCGCCGCGGATGGATGGGCAAGGAGGACTCCGGTCCTTCGGCTGCTAGTCCACGTCGTGTCTCGACAAGAATTCGGCCGACCCGCAACGAAGCGGGTCGGCCGATTCTGTTTTCGGTCACGGAAAAGAGGAATCCCACCTAACGCTTCATCTTCTTTTTGATCTCGCGATCAATCGAATAATACTTGAAACCATCGCGAGTAAAAAACGAAGCGCGGAAGTTCGGAACCCACGGATGCACTAAAACGAAGTTGTCGCGGTAAAAACCAAAAGCCCAAGGCACTTCTTCTTGAACAATGTCGTCCATCTCGCGGATCAACTTTGCCCGCGCCGCACCTGGCTCCATCACCGACATCTTTTCGAAGAGGGCGTTGTACCGAGGGTGATTAAAGAACGAGTTATTAATGATCGGATTCGTCTTCGAGGCGTAAAGTTGCTGGTAAGCATTTTCGGCGTCCGGATAATCGAGGATCCAACCCCCATAGGACATTTGTAGACGGCCCTGATTCTGTTTCTCCAAAAACGCGGGGAACGTATTGTAGATCACATTCAAGCGGACGCCGATCTTTGCGAGTTCACCCGTGAAAAAATCGCCCATCTGGCGATTGACCGTATCCGCACCGCGCATATCGAACGTGATCGTGGGCAATCCCTTGCCGTCCGGATATCCCGCTTTTTTCATCAACGCTTTCGCGCGCGAGAGATCATAATCGTATTTGAGCGAAGGATTGGCCACCCGGTCCGGGACGCCGGGCGGCAGGACCGTGTCCATTTTCCGCCCACGATTGTTGGTAAAAAGCTCGATCCACTTCGCACGATCAATCGCCGAGCCGATCGCTTGACGAAGCGCTTTATTCGCGAGCACTTTGTCTTGAACGTTGAAATTGAGAAACCAAAATAGGCCGCCCGTAATTTTCGAGAGCTGGATGCCTCTCTTTTGCATCTCAGGACTCAAATCCATCGATGGCGAGAGGGCTTGAGAAAAATTATCCTTGGGAATGCCCGAAAAATCGATCTCTCCGTTGAGGAACTTAAGCCATGCGGGTTGATCTTCTTTGATCACCGAAAAAACGATTTTTTCAAGAAAAGGCATCGCCTTCCCGGATAGAAGCCCCATCCCCATCGGCATCATCTCGCCCCGATAGGTAGGACTCCGAATGAGGGTTGCCTCGTGGCCGCGGTCGTAATTCTTGAACTGGAAGGCTCCCGTTCCGATCGGATTCGCGTTGATCTGCGCTTTTTCGTCCGCGTACTTCGCGGCGACTTCCTTCGCCACCGGAGCGACGAACGTCATCGTGAGAATATGCAAAATCTGCGGGTAGGGTTTGGTGAGCTTTAGCTCAAGCGTCGCATCGTCGATCGCCTTAACGCCTTCGATTTCCGTAGTTTCGAAGACTTCGGCGAGTCTTTCGGCGGGAACATCGCGGAGCTTCTTCTCGAACGTGTCGAAACCGCGAATCTTTCCCTGAAAAACCCATGCTCCTTGCGAGGAAATTTTTGGATGCCCCAGACGTTTGATCGCGAAGACGAAATCGTCCGCGCGAAGCGCGCGACCCTTGCCGTCTTGAAATGCCGGATCATCCTGGAAGACTACCCCGCTTCGAATCGGTATTCGCAAGGTGAGACGATCCTTGGAATAAGTCGGAAGATCCGCCGCAAGCAGCGGAACGACCTCGTAAGTCGGCGACGTGATGTCGTATTGATAGAGCGCTTCCATGATGTTGGGCAGTACCATCAGGCTCACTTCGTCGTAAGCGTTCGCCGGATCGAGCGTCTTGATATCGTCGCGAATCACCGCCCGCATCACCTGCTTGCCATCGTCCGGATCCGTCCTCGTACATCCGACCGCAAGCGCGACGGCAACGAACGCCATCAGAAAACGGAATGAGAGTTGGGGCAGCATGCCTTCAGTTCGCAAGCAAAACCTCGGCCGCTTTAAGCGCGTCTTGAAGACCGGAAACTTTCGTCCCACCGGCCTGGGCGAGGTCGGGTTTTCCGCCTCCCCGCCCTTCAATCATCGGAGCGAGGCGCTTGAGGATCTCGGAAGCATTCCATTTCTTTTGCGCATCCTTGCCGATGGCGACCAAAAGATTCGCTTTCTCCCCGTCCTGCATCCCCAATACGATCACAGCGTCGGCCGCACGATTACGTAGGGACTCTCCGAGATCGCGCAATTTTTTGGCGCCCTGACTATCGAGCGCAACCAAACCGGCGATTAGCCGTCCACCGCCAAGATTCCTCGCTCCTGCGAATAAATCGTCAGCTTCGCCGGCCGCCGCTTTCGCGAGGATCTGTTCAAGCTGCTTACGAAGCCCACGCTCGCTCTCGGCCATCCGGTCGAGGCGGGCGGGAATCTCTTCGATCGTTTGAGCTTTGATCGTTTCTTTCACCGCGCCTAACAAATCGTTGCGGTTTCGAAGGTACTGATAAGCTCCTTTCGAGGTGTAAGCGATGATCCGGCGAACGCCGGCGGCGATCGACGCTTCCGAAATGATCTTGAAAAGATGGATGTCGGAAGACTGATCGACGTGGCAACCGCCGCAAAGCTCGGTTGAAAAATCTCCAACGGAAACGACACGTACCGTATCGCCGTATTTTTCCCCGAAGAATGCGATCGCACCGGCGGCGATGGCAGCCTCTTTGGCCATCACCACTTTCTTCACTCCGTCGTTTCTCCAGATCTTCTCATTAATCAAATCCTCGATCGCCCGCAGATCCTCGACCCCAAGCGCCTCGAAATGCGAGAAGTCCAGCCGCAGCAGATCCGGGGTTACGATCGACCCCGCCTGCTTGACGTGGGGGCCTAGGTGTTTACGAAGCGCCCAATGGAGAAGGTGGGTCGCCGTATGATTTCGCGTCGTGAGCAAGCGAAGCTCCCGATCGGTTTCCTGACGAATTTTTTGACCGAGCTCGAGCCGGCCTTTTTGCAGCCGAACGTGTGCCACGATCAAATCCGGCACCGGCTTTTGCACGTCCAAGACCTCGGCCTCGAGATCGGTGCCGACGCCGGCTAACCTTCCCTTATCGCCGACTTGGCCGCCGCTCTCGGCGTAAAAAGGAGTTCGGGAGAATACGACTTCGACGATCGCCGCGTCCGCGCTGTCGGCCGTGGATGCCAAGGCGGAAGCCTCGATTGAATCGATTCGCTCGATTTTCTGCTCTCCTTGGCGGAGGATCGCGAGCACTTCGCCGTCCGCAGTTAGCGATTCGAATCCCACGAATTTCGGAAGCTTCGACCGCTCTTTAAGCTCCGCGGCGAGCTGGAGGTAAATTGCGTCGAGCGCTTCCGCTCCGGATCCTTTCCAACTTTTGCGACTTTCGGCGCGTTGTTTTGCCATCGCGGTCTCGAAACCACGTTCGTCGACTTGTCCGTGATGTTCTTCGACAATCACCCGAGTGAGATCGAGTGGAAAACCGAAGGTATCGTGCAACTTGAAAGCGTCTTCTCCGGGAAAAACCCACCCCGTCGGGCCGCCTACTTCGACGCGCGCGGCGGGAGCGACCCGGGAGATCACCTCCATCGTGTAGGCGAGTCCCTTGTCGAGGGTCTTAAAGAACTGCTCTTCTTCCGCCAAAATAGCGCGCTCGATGAAAGCACGCTGGGTTTGGAGGTCGGGATAGGCAGCTCGCATTTGATCGATCACGAACCCGGCCGCACGGCTCATAAACGGTTTTTCGAAACCGAGTTTCTTCCCGTGACGGATGGCGCGACGAAGAATTCGACGAAGCACGTATCCACGTCCCTCGTTGGAGGGAAGAATTCCGTCGCCGATCAGAAACGCCGCCGCGCGAGCATGGTCGGCGATCACCCGAAAAGACGCTGCCAGCGGACTCGAGCGGATGTACTCGACGCCGGAAAGTTTTTCGATTTCGGCGATGATTTGACGGAAGATGTCGGTGTCATAGTTCGTATCGACTTCTTGGAGGATCGAAGCAATCCGCTCCAAGCCCGCCCCCGTATCGACGGAAGGTTTAGGCAAAGGCGTGAGTTCGCCCTTCGCGTCTCGATTGTACTGCATGAACACGAGGTTCCAGAACTCCATGAAGCGATCTTCGTTGGCGGCCTGGGATTCCAAAAAGTCGTCTTTGCCGTACTTCGGACCTCGGTCGAAATAAATTTCCGTGCACGGCCCGCAAGGACCGGTGTCGCCCATCGCCCAAAAATTATCTGCTTCTCCGAGCCGATAAATTCGATCAAGCGATACTCCTTCTTGCTCGTGCCAGATCGCAGCGGCCTCGTCGTCGGTTTCAAATACGGTTACGTAGAGCTTGTCTTTGGGAAGCCCCAATTCTTCGGTGATGAATTGCCAGGCGAATCGAATCGCGTCTTTTTTGAAATAGTCACCGAAGGAGAAATTTCCGAGCATCTCGAAAAAAGTATGGTGGCGAGCGGTGAAGCCGACGTTTTCCAAATCGTTGTGCTTTCCGCCAGCGCGAACACATTTCTGGACGCTAGTCGCACGCGTGTAGGGTCTCGACTCTTTCGCTAAGAAGACGTCCTTAAATTGGACCATACCGGCGGTCGTAAAAAGCAGCGTGGGATCGTTGGCCGGGACCAGCGGCGAGCTTTCCACGATCGTGTGCTGGTTTTTTTCAAAGTATTTCAAGAAACGTTCGCGAATTTCGGCGGTTTTCATCTCCCCTGTTCTCGCATAAAGGGCGTGGGAGCGTCGAACGGAGAATTGATAGGCGCGTCGCATTATCTCCGGACACTTGCTTCATTCGCAGAATTCCCCTGCCAGACTAGAACGATCCCTTTCGCGATAGAGCCCGACGAAGAACGACTTCAAGTTCGTCATCGCCGCCGACACACCCGATGTCCGCGTGGAAGACGACTTTTGTTTCGAGCGCGAGGAGTGCTCCTAAAATGCGTTGCTCACAGTAGGGAGGACGCGGGTCTACGCCCGGAAAGATCCAATGGGCAACGGTTAACGTGCCAAGCGCAAGAGCGGTATCCATGCCGAGATGGAAGCGCAAAAACCGAATTCGATTGAGGAGTTCTTCACGCGAAAACGTCAAGGAACTCACCCGTCTACAAAAATCCGCTCGATAATCATAATCGGTATCGAGACAGCGATAGAATTGGAGACGCCCCGTTGCTTCGTCTTCCATCGCGACGACGTAACGTTCACGAACAAGCTCGGAGGGCTGAATTCGGACGACCTCTCTGCCGGGTAGCGTGTCGGGACTCTGGGCTGAAGCCGCAGAAATCAGGGCCGAGTTCACGCAGAAGAATAACAACAGGGATTCTAGATAAGAGGATCGATATCGCATGACGCACCTTTTACCTAAAGTGGCTAATTTCGCAATATCGCATTGTGTTATCTAAAAGAATAAAACTACCCACTAATAAGAATTCTTATTAAATTGCTTATTGCGCAATGCGTTACTTTGCGGTATCTTCCGAATCCGTCACTCACCACCCCTGACCAGCGCATGGAGAATCCCCTCCCTGCAAAATCGGGCGGATTCACTCTTATGAAAATTACCCAAATTTCGTCGGTTCTTCTTTTGTCTCTGTTTTCTAGCACCAGCTTCGGCCAGTCCACCGGCTGGACCGTGGACTCTTCGGCACTAGCCGCATTGATCACTAATGGGGATATCGTGATTTCAGCGGATTCGAGCACCATCGACGAGAGCAGTTATCTTGGCTGGACGGTGAAAGACGCCCTGCAAGACGCGCTTCGCTACGACGAAGGTTACAATACGATCACGTCGGTCTGTAAGCAGAGCGGTAAACAGAGCGGCAAGCGGAAAGAACTTCTTTGTGATGTCACGATTGCCAACAACCGAAGCGCCGTCCAAGGTGAAAGCCCTAATCCCGGATCCGTTATTTTTACTTTTTTTGCGATCAAGGATTTGAATGGATCGCTGAAGATCGCTGGCAATAAAGTGATGGCCGTCGGTAACTGATCCATGCAGGGCACTGGCCCTGAGCGTCAGCCCTTTGTCGAATCCCATTTGAATTATTCGCCATTCAAGTTTCGCCCTTCCCGACCCGATGGGTACCTAGAGACACAGACGTCTCCTAAGGATGGGTCTATGCAGCGTAAAGGAATCGCATCATTTTGGGCCGGGTTAATCGCTTTAGCGTCGTGGACTTTGGTCCCCTCCGCTCTTTCAGATACGGCGATCGTTTACAGCGTCTTTAAGGGAGTCGACCTAGGGAATCCCAACGACCTCCTCCAAAAAGACTACTTTATCAACCTCGGTACGAATCAGGGGATCAAAGTAGGCACCGTGCTGGAGGTGGCGCGCAAGTCCCCCAGTTACGACCTTACGACGGAAAAACTCTACAAAGACCTGATCTTCCCTTTCGCCCAAGTGAAGGTCATTCACGCGGAAAAAGACGCCTCGATCGCGCGGCTCGAAAAGCTCTACCCGATGGACAAAACTCCGGTGTTGATACCGCGATCGGTAATCGTTGGGGACTTGGTTCGCATCTCCAAATAGATTTTCCTCGAGCTGCGCCCTGCCGGGCGTAGCAAAAAAAGAGGCCGCGCAGCTTCTCCTGCACGACCTCTCCCCTAGATTGCGATTCTAAGCCGGGTCTCGACCGAGATTTTACGCACTCGCCTCAAGCGGCGTCGGCGAAGCGTTCTTTCCCCCGCCTAAGAAGCTCACGGTATCGGCAATCACTTCAAACGACATACGCTCGCTCCCGTCTTTTCCTTCGTATTTCCGGCTCAAGATCGAACCCTCGACATAGACCTTCTGGCCCTTCTTAAGAAATTCGGCGCACGTTTCGCCCTGTCTTCCCCAGGCGACAATCCGATGCCACTGGGTTTCTTCAACCTTCGTCTCCTCGCCCTCCGCCGGTTCCGTGGGTTTCACACGGCGAGAAGTCGCCACGGGAAAATGGACAACAACCGCACCGGTCTTGGTCTCCCGAAGGATTGGATCCGCGCCGAGGCGGCCGATCAAGATCACTTTGTTCACGTCTTTCATACTATACTCCTGATGGATAATCGGAATCGAAACTGATTCCGATTTCGCTCAGAGCGAAGGACGTGCCAAGGGCGAGAAGATGCCTAAAACGATTCGGCGCTCGCCCCCCCGTTCACGAGAGAAACCGTGATCGTATCCAAGCCCGATAGTCAGCGGCACGCGGTAAAGTACGTTGAGATCGGTCAACGCATGGATCCCCGCGCCCAACGGCCAACCCTCGAGGTCGTTTCGCTGGTCGGCGACAAATTCCGCGGAACCCGTATCCAAGAAAACTTTAAGTCGGGTCCGCTCCAAGAAAAGCGGGAAAGTGCCGAAGCCCCTAAAAAAATCCTGGAGCGGAAAGATGTATTCAGCGTTCGCCGTCAGGATTTCACGACCGAAAATCGTTCCCGGAACGTATCCCCGAAGCAGGAATGCCCGGTCGCCCGCGATCGTCTCTTCGCCTCCGCCGAGATAATAGAGCGAAGCGAGCCGACGGTTATTCGCGGACGCGTACTGGGCGGAGACCCGAATGAAATGTCGGGAGAAGAGGGAGGGAATCCGCGCCTCAAGCCGCGAACTGAGCGACGAGAAGCGTTCTTGGCCGACGTAGTACCCGGTAAGTTCCGCGCCCCCCCGCAGCCCGCGCTCTCCCGCCCGATCGATCGAATCGCTAAACACCCGCGTACGGTCGAACGTCCATCCGAGTTCGAATCCCCCCGTCGATTCCCGTTCCCCGAAGAACCGCGAAGTCTGGCCCGTAAACCCCAAGATCAAAAACGAATCCCAACCCGCGGGAGTGTAAACTTTCGCCTCGGTTGTTTCGATCCGGTTACTCTCGCGGTAGTTCGCAAAGTAACGATTCTCTTGCCGCATCGAAAACTCGAACGTCGGAAAAAATCCATCGAACTGATAATTGAAATTCCAGATCGGGAAATTCGCGCGAGTGTCCCCGCCCAGAAAAAGCCGGTAACGATGGTCTTCCCACGCGTCGTAGCTTGACGTCTGGATTCCAAGCGACCATCCGTCGGGCACGCGTCGCAAATCGGGCGCCCAGTAATGGGGAAGGATCGCGGGTAAGACCGAATACGAGATCGGTTGCGGCGCCGACGGTTCGGATATGGGTACGGAGACAGGAGCAGCCGAATAAGAACCCGGATCAACAGCCGAATCTGCACTCGACTCGGAGCGAATCTTTTCCTGAAGAGTCGATAACCCCGGACCCTCGGTTGAGAACGGAGTTTCGGAGATTCGTACCCGCGCGATATCCCAGCCCCCGGGTCCGTAAACCATTGCGCGAAAGGAACCTGGTTCTGAATCCGCTACGGGTTGTAGGACGCCGGAACGAAAATGGGTCACTCGTTCCGAACCGACCGACGTGCGAGACAAAAGCGCCGTCCGGAGTTTCGCCGCGGAGATCCTTCGCAGGTTGAACACCCCTCCTTGAGATCCTGAGAAATAAACATCGCCGTCTTTTCCCCACACCGGCGTAGTCGCCACCTCGCGTGGGTGCGCGGGCAAAGTTAAATCGAACGCGGCGGCGTCCAAGGATTCGTTCGTCCGAGTCGTCTCAGGTTTAGGCAAAGTCGCGCATTTAAGTCGCTCTCCACCCGTGCGGGGTTTTTCCGAGAAAATAAAGTTACGGTCGTAGTCGCCCGTTCCCAGCGTCGGCGCACCCAAGCGTTCAAACTCCCTTCCTCGGTAAAGAATCGCCTCCCCGCCTTCGTCCCACCGGGCGATCGCCTGATTTCCATCGTCCAGGTTCTTCACATAAAGAAGAAAACCCTTCGCGACTTTCCCCTGTCGGGCATCCCAATCGAAATCTTCCGAGAGCGCAGGATCGCTAGCGCGCGCGCCCAAGGTAATCCGCGATTCCCGGTTTTTTTCCAGATCGTAGAGATAGACGTCGGAAAAAAGGGAGTGCTCCTGAAAGGGAGCATTTCGCGAATAAGCGAGGTACCGCCCGTCGTGCGATACCGATAGCCGTGTGCCTCCGTCCCATCGCCAAAACGTCAGATCCTGATGGGTCGGAGTTTTCGCATTTCCAGGCCCGGGAAGATCGAGCGAGGAAAGACCCACCCCGCTTCGTACTGAATCGCGAATAAAATAAATTCGAGATTCGCCGTTTCGCTTCGATTCGACGGAACCTCGGGTCTTTCGTCCCGTCTCAGTCAACCGCGCATACGCCGTTTCGGTTTCCTTAGCCAATAAGGCACGATCTTCCTCGTACCCTTTCCTCAAAAGCGCGACCGTGGCCGTCCAAAGTTCCGCGAAATCCAAACCAATCGTACGCTTGAGGCTTCGATCAATCACGAACGGGAACTGTCCGCTATTGGCGGTCGAGACTTTGGCAGGAGCATCCTTGCCGCCGCGAGCGGCGATCGCTTCCGTCAGAACGTATCCGTATAGGTAAGGGAGATGGCCCTCGGGCCATCCCGGGAAGCCGTCGTTCAAGCGGTCGAGGGTGATTTGAGTTCCAAGACGTCGATTCTCGAGATCCTCTCGAACGACCATCGAATTCCAAACCGACCTCCCCCTTCCGGCCGAAGTCTGCTCGGTTTCGGAAAAAACCGCGAGCCCCTCGACCAACCATGCGGGTTGGTACGGATTGATCTTCGCGGCCGTACCGACGATCGAACGAAAAAAATCGAAAATCCCTCGGGTTTCGTCGTTCGCGACGACGTGGGTTAACTCGTGGATTGCCAAAGTAGCGATCCAGTCGTCCGACTCAGAGAAAAATCCCCATGGCTCGGGTGGGACCGCATGGATCACTAACCGATTATAAGGAAAAACTGCGGCCGTTCCGTTGGGCAAATCGGTATCACCACGTACCACCACGTCAATTCTCGAGACTGGCTCCCAGTCGAGCTCGGCGGTGAGAATTCGGTAAGCGTCTTCGAGTTTCTCGGCAAAGGTTTCGGAGAATTTTCGATACTGCGGAGGGGTGTGGATTCGAAAATGCGGGGTCTGCAGACTCTCACGCTTGAACTCCGGCGCGACCTTCGCAGACGACTGCAAAGCCAGGAAAAGAAAAAGGAATACCAGGCGACGGCAGGCTTTCAGGGTTTCCATTTCAAATTTCCTGTTTTACTCTCGAATCTTACCAGGAGGACTTATGTCGCGTAAACTTTCGTTAATCTTGATCGCATTTTCGCTGGGGTTGGGTCTGGTCGGCTGTAAGTCGGCTAGCAAAGTGGATGAAACCGAGGGTTCCGGCGGGGCGGGAGAGATGAGCGGTGATGAGAACACCATGGGCGACTCAGACTCCGGTAAAGCCATGGGCCTGCAAACGATTTACTTCAAATACGACTCGTACGACATCACCGGCGAGGGCCGTTCGGCGTTGAATACGAACGTCGAAATCTTGAAAGCAAATCCTTCGCTGAAAATTCAAGTGGAAGGCCACTGCGATCAACGCGGCGGCATCCAATACAACATCGCTCTGGGCGAAAAACGTGCGAATGCGGTTCGGGATGCTTTGAAAAAAGCGGGAGTCTCCGCAGATCGCATCGCGACGATCAGCTACGGCAAAGAACGTCCGCTGGATCCAGGCATGAGTGACGATGCCCATGCCCGCAATCGCCGCGGCAATTTCGTCATCACGGCCCGATAAGCCTTCCGATGACGTTTTTCGGTTCTGAAAAAGAAAAGAGAGTGAAACCACCAGGTTTCGCTCTCTTTTCTTTTTTGACGCTTACGATCGGGCTGTCTCTCTCGGGTTTCGGTTGTTCGCTTTTCCATGACCGGCCGGTACAGCTGATGTCCGATACGGCGTCCGCGCTGAGGGCCGCGAAGGAAGTAAACGCGGATACTTTGGCGCCGGAAAAATACCGCCGGGCGACCGAGGCGTACTTCCTAGCCCAGAACGAATACCGACTAAAAAATTTCGCCACCGCCCAAAGCCATGCGAAACGCGCAAAACGGCTGGCGGAAGAATCGGAATTCGAAGCCCTGAAACAAGGTTCGGATCGTTCCAGTCTTCTCCCGCCGGAGATGCCCGTAGGTCCTCCCCCTCCGTCGACCTACGAACCGCCGCCCGGGGAACTTGCAACCGAGGTCCTCAAGCGCCAGAACAATGCGGCTCCCGATCCGAATTCTAGTGGAGGCGGAGCATCAACTCCTCCTCCTCCTTGATTGCCACGCAGCGCAGTGCGATGATCTTACCATGAGGCTATCTTCGCGTTTCGCTCCAGGTCTGACTTTCCCTCGACTCTTCGGTGTCCTTTTGATGATCGCTCTCTCCAGCGGGTGCCTCAAAACGCGCGCACAGATGAAAAAAGACTCCGAGAATCCGGACTCGGGCTATCCGACCAAGGTCACCGAAGTATCCGACGCCGACAGTCAGCGCATTACCGACGAACTACGCGGGGAAATCAACCGACTCAATGGTCGCATCGACGAGCTCCAGCAGAAAAACGAAACCCTCGCTCAAGACGGCGCCAAACGTTTGGAACGCGAAGCGCAGCTGCGCGAAATGGAATTGAAAATCCAAGAACTTCAAGCCTCCCAAGCCGCGATGATCGATGCGCTTCAACAAAAAGAGAAGGCTCGCGAAAAGGCCCGAGAAGTCCCGAAAGCCGAACCGAAGGGCGAATTCGAACGTGGCCGCGCGGCTTTCCAATCGAAAGACTACGACGAGTCCATCGAGCTGATGAGCCAGTACTTGAAATTTCCCAAAGGAAAGCACGTCGAAGAAGCGCTTTTTCTTCGAGCGGAATCCTATTCGGCCAAGGGTCAGCACGAAAAAGCGATCATCGACTATTCGAATCTGCAAAAGAAGTTTCCTAAGTCGAAGAGCTTGCCGAAAGCGCTTCTAAAAATCGGCGCGTCTTTCGACGCGTTAGGACTGAAAGCGGATGCGAAAGGCTTTTATCAAGAAGTCTTGGATAAACACCCGAAGTCTGCCGAAGCAAAAACGGCGCGCGCTAAATTAAAATAATCCCGCAGAGGCGAACCCTCGCTTCCGAAAGTCCTTTATGCCAAATCGATTCCGTCCCCTAGCTTTGCTCGTTCTTGCGACGGGACTGCTGTCGCTTGGCTCCGCCCACGCCGCGACGATTCTTTATTCGAACGACGTCCTAGGCGAAGTCGAACCGTGCGGATGTCGGGTCGATCCGATGGGCGGCATCGTGAGGCGCTCGGGCTTGATGAAACGATTGGAATCGGAAAAGAAGGGACCCTTCGTCCAGCTCGACTCCGGCAATCTGCTTTTCGAATCGAAAGAATTTCCCGAAGTCCTCGTCGAATCACGCCGAATCCAAGCGGCCGCGCTCGTGAAAGCGCATGAACAGATGGGGCTCGATGCGACCGTCCCTGGCGATAAGGACTTCGCCCTGGGTATTCCCGTTTACCAAGCGTTGTTAGGTCAATCGAAAATCCGCGTACTCGCCGCTAATCTGACCCAAAACGGTAAACCTCTCTTTCCGGGATCGATGGTCGTGGAACGCACTGGCGCGGAGGGAAAGCCCATTCGCATCGGCGTGATCGGATTGATCGGCGAGAACCTCGTTTATCCAGAGCCCTTGAAAATCGAGCCCCGCCTGGCTGCTTTCGAACGTGAAAAAGCCGCATTGGAAGGGAAGACGGATTTACTCGTCGTTCTTAGCCACGCCGGAATGGAGTCGGATCTCGAACTCGTGAAGAAACTCAAAGGAGTTGCCCACGTGATCGGCGCTAATTCGCAAAGTTTCACCCAAGATCCGGTCGTCGAAAACTCAATCCCGATCGTCCAGTCTTCGTACCGGAATCAATACGTCGGCGTCATTCCGATCGAATCGATCGCGAAGCCCGAAACTTTCCGGCTCGAGGGTTTAGACGAAAGTTACGAAAAGAAGTCGGATCCCGCAGTCCGCGCGATCCTCAAACAGATGCAGAAGGAACTCGCGAAGGAAAAAAAGCGGATTCTCAAATTGAAAAATTGACCGGATGAGCCTGATTCTAGGGATTGAAACATCATGCGACGAATCCAGCGCCTCCGTCGTACGCTACGCGCACGACTCGCTTGAAGTTCTTTCTTGCGCGACGTTTTCGCAGATCGAGATCCATCGCCCCTACGGCGGCGTCGTGCCTGAAATCGCCTCCCGAAACCACCTCGAGACGATCAACCCGATGATCGAGCAAGCCTTGGACGAGGCGCGGGTCAAGGCCACCACGCTGGACGCGATCGCGGTCACGAACCGTCCGGGGCTAGTCGGCGCGCTTCTCGTCGGAGTAAGCGCCGGAAAATCGTTGGCCTACGCGATCGGAAAACCCCTGGTGCCCGTCCATCATCTCGAGGGCCACGCGACCTCGATTTTCCTCCACAGCGCCGGAAAACCTCCCGTTCTCCGCAACGAACTGCCTTATCCGATGCTGATCGCCGTCGTATCCGGCGGACATACAAATTTACACGTAGCCCCGGCCGCACCCGAGCTCTGGCCTTTAGATTTTCTCAAACGCTCCCTCGTCGGCCGTTCTCGTGACGATGCCGCGGGCGAAGCATTCGACAAAACTGCAAAGCTGCTTGGATTTCCCTATCCCGGGGGCAAGTGGATCGACGAAACGGCCGCCCAAGGCGGCGATCCGCGAGCTTTTGATTTTCCACGAGCGCTTGGCCAGAAATCGACGCTCGATTTTTCTTTTAGCGGGTTAAAGACGGCGGTGGCGCTCAAAGCCGAAGCGCTTCGCAAGGAAGGCACCTTGAACGATCGCCTACCCGATCTTTGCGCCTCACTCCAAGAAGCGATCGTCGATGCCCTCTATACGAAGATGGCGCTCGCGATCCGCGAACACCGATGCCGGTCGCTTGCGATCGTCGGCGGCGTGGCCGCGAATTCACGTCTCCGGTCGCGGCTGGAGGCAGAGTGGAAGAATCTCGGACTCCTACTCCCGCCGATCTTACCGGAAATGGCTTACTGCACGGATAACGCCGCGATGATCGCCGGCGCGGGCGCGTTTCGCTTTCGCCAGGGCCACGCGCTCAGGATTCCAGATTTTCTCACCCTCAACGCGTTCGCCTCCCCGGAGTACTGATCGATGCCCGCTTCTCGCCGTCGCCGCGCTTTTGGTCAGCATTTTTTGAACGACGCCAAAGTGATCCGTGAGATCGTCGATCAGACGTTCGCGTGCGTAGAAGCTTGCGATGCGGCGGCGCTGCTGGAGGTCGGACCCGGACGCGGAGCGATCACGCGTCCCTTGCTTGAGAAGTTCTCCGGTACGGCGTTAAGTCGTTTCTTGATCGTGGAAAAAGACGACCGTCTTTCCGATGCCTGGCTTGAAGAAGGAAAAAAAGACGAGCGGATTGAGGTCCTCGCCGCCGACTTCCTCGACGTCCCCGCGGAAACTTATCTCAAACGTACGCCATTAGTGGTCGTGTCGAATCTTCCTTACTCGGCCGGCACGGCCATTCTTTTGGAACTCGTGCGCCACCGCGAACAAATTCCATCGATGGTGTTGATGTTTCAAGCCGAAGTCGCCGCCCGGCTCCGCGCCGTTCCCGGAGACAAGGCGTGGGGCTCCCTTTCGCTTTGGATCCAAAACGCTTGGGACGTTCGAAAACTTTGCTCGGTGCCGCCAAGATCTTTCAACCCTCCTCCGGACGTGAATTCTGAGGTCGTGGTTTTAACTGCGCGATCGACCCTCCGTTTGCCCGCGCCGACGCCCCCCGAACTCGCCGATCCCGGCGAATGGGACGCGAAGTGGAACGAGAACTGGGAGAAACTGATCCGAATTCCCTTTCTCCATCGCCGCAAAATGCTTCGCTCCGGTCTTCCTAAAAACTCCATTTGGAAAGAATCGTTCGACCACGCGGAACTCGATGGGACCCGCCGGGCCGAAGATCTCGACTGGAGCGAGTGGAAAAAATGGATGGACTCTCTCCAATCCCTTACTTTCAAGTTTAAGAATTCTTAAAAACCAGATAGTTCTCCCGCCATGCTTCGTATTCCTCCGAGGATGGCGCTTGCGCTCCTAATTTTTTTCGCCGTGCCCGACTCCCTGGAGGCTTCCGTCGGAGAACGATTCGGATTCACATCGGAATCCGTTTCCCTGGGCGCCGCCCGAGCCGGTGCCGGCCGGTCTTCGACCGCATCCGCGTTTGAAAATCCAGCGCAACTGAGTTTGCTGGCTCCAGGTGACGTGCCGGGTGAGAGTCGCTTTCGTTTTGATTGGTGGGTGGGTTATGCGGATAACGCATTTGAGGACATCCGCGACGTCGTGGTTGAGAATCCGGTGGTTTCGGATACGACCCGAATCGGGGCGGTCGATACGCAGTATCCGGCGACGTTTGGACAAAGCATCGGTTTTTCCGTGCAGTCCCGCCGTTCGCCAAGGCGATGGGGACTCGGGGCGGTCGCCTATCTACCGTTAAATCACCTCGCGTTAGTCGATTCCGGAGAGACGTTCGTCCCTGAATACGTACTCCACCGGACTCGAGCCCAAAAACCGGAATTTCAAACCGGCGTCTCCGGTTTACTCCTTCCCAATCTCTCATTCGGCCTCGGAGTTTATCTAGGGGCGAAGCTCGAGTCCGATACGACGATTTTTTTAAACCAAGGCACCGGTTCGATTTCGACGATGCGGATTTCCGCCCGGCTGAAGTCGAAAGCGTCCCCCTATTTCGGCTTGAGCTTTCTCGCCTCCGATACGGTTTCGCTCGGCGCGGTCGTCCGACTACCGACGTCGTTTCCCCAGACGCTGAACGTCCAAGCTGGCGCGCGCGCGATCGGCACCGTTTCCGCCCTCGATTTTTCGTTCCCGGCGCTGGCGACGATGTACTACGATCCGCTTTCAATCCAGCTCGGCGCCCAGATCGCCTATACCTCCGAGCGCTCGATATACTTTCAGGCGGATTACCAGCGATGGGGAGACTTCCGTGCTCCGTCTTTGCTGATTGTCGATCCCCAAACTTCGACGTGTGCGCCGAGTTGCGGAGTCGATTTCGCGGAAGGAGGCCGGCCGAATATTCCTACTCGGAATGTCGTCATTCCTCGCGTAGGGCATTCGTGGCGAACGGGGAAAAACGAATTTCGTGCCGGTTATCTTTATCGGCCAGGAATTTTTCGCGTCGCCGATTTAAGCGGCGCGGGAAATTTAGTGGACCCTGACGAACATCGA
>CAZIAL010000002.1:0-164488 GCA_964536965.1 uncultured Bacteriovoracaceae bacterium | reverse complement strand
ATGACCAAGAACAACATTCTGATGCAAGCGGGCATCAGCGTGCTTGGCCAAGCGAACAATACGAACGCATCTGCAGTAAAACTGCTGGGTTAAGTTCGAGAGTGAAGCCGGATTAAAAACCGGCGGCTGATGGCAACTCTCGAAATTTAAACCAAGCAGGTGTGAAATGACGACGACGATAATGACACCTGGCGGGCTCTCTCATGGATGGGAGAGCCCCCTCCCCCTCCCAAGGTAAAACGCCTCGGCCGAAGACGGCCGGGGCGAAAAGGGAGCGGGGTTTTCCAGGGGGACGAGAGTCCGCCAGGGTGTCTACTTGAAATCCCGAAAGGGGTTCGGGTACCGTCTAAGGCGTTGAGCACCATCAGAAAAGCGCCGGGCGTAATGATCATTGGGGGAAACGGTTTCCTCGGTTCCCATCTCGCGAACTCGTTGAAGAAACGAGCGCGCGTGGTCGTGACCTATCATTCGCATCATGTGCCGATCGAGGGCGTCCTCTCCCTTCCGATCGACATTCGGGACGGAGCTTCGCTGAAGCGGATCATGTACGGGCAAAGACCCGATGCCGTCGTGTACCTCGGGGGTCCCGAGGACGCTCGGTGGGTGGATGAGAATCCAAAAATCGCGGAGAAAGTCTTCGCGTCCGGACCGGGAGAAATCCTGCAAGCGGCGGAAATCAATTCCGCGCGCTTCCTTTACGTTTCCAGCACGTCGGTTTTCGACGGCACCCGCGGAAACTACCTAGAGAGCGACAACATCTCTCCCAACACCCTCCTGGGTAAGGTGAAAGCGAGCGGAGAAAATCTGGTCCGCGGCCGATCGAACAACTCTTCAATCCTTCGTCTCTCCCCGCTGGTCGGTTCCTCCCATCCTTGGCGTCCGAGTTTCTTCGACCGTCTCCGCACCTCGCTCGCCGCCGGAAAGACCGTCGAGATTTACGACCACGAACTCCACTCCTGGCTTTCGATCCGGGACGCCGTCGCGGGTATCCGGGGGCTCCTAACCGAACTCACGACGAATAACCCGAAGAACACTCTCTATCACCTCGGCGGACTCACCCGCCTCTCGGCTTACGAAATCTCCCGCATGTTCGCGCGAAAGTTCGGATTTCCGGAGAATCACATCATCGTAAAGAAACGCGCCGTCCAGAAGGGGATGCTACCGCTCGCGGACGGAGAGAAGTTCGATTTCTCGCTGAACAGTTCCGAATTCATCCGCGCGATCGGTGTTCGTCCGACGGCGATCGAAGAAACGCTGGGGGATGCCTTTGCGCTCGATCTTTAAAACATTTACCGCAGCGCTCTTTTTCGGCGCATTCTCGCTC
Organism: uncultured Bacteriovoracaceae bacterium; assembly: GCA_964536965.1. Classification (GTDB taxonomy): domain Bacteria; phylum Bdellovibrionota; class UBA1018; order UBA1018; family UBA1018; genus JACMQW01. The sequence goes on along the minus strand of CAZIAL010000002.1, from coordinate 163,164 downwards.
GGTACCGCGGCGGTCGCCGATCCGATCCGTATGCCTACGGAAGCCGAACTCCAGCAGGCGCGCGAGGAACTCGCGGAGATCCGCGCGCGCGAGATCGCGGCACGGCCGACGCCCGCGCCGACCGCGATTTCCGCCCCCGTACCGAGTCCGGCCCCGCCTCCGGCCGAAGCGATCTACGGTGGGCCGAGTTTCGTCATCCAGCGCACCTGCGCGAGCCCCTGCCAAATGCGGGAAGCTTCCGGAAAATGCCTGGCGAGCGGCGCGGAAAACTGCGGACCGGGATATGCGTGCGCCCCCCGATGCATCTCGCGGAATAGCGCGGGAAAGTGCATGGCCTACGGCGCCGACTACTGCGCCGCGGGCGCCAGCTGCTCACCGACCTGCCTCTTCTACGCGCCTGGAAAGGTCTGTTCAGCCTACGATTCGGATACCTGCACCCAGAACATCGTGGGAACGCGCTGATCCCGCCGAATCCTATTCGCCGAGGTACGCCTTGCGAATCTCATCCGAAGCGAGCAGCTCTTTCGCGGGACCCTGGAGCTTTACCGATCCCGTCTCAAGCACGATTCCATGATGGGAAATCTCGAGCGCCTGGAGGGCGTTTTGCTCCACCAGCACGATCGTCTTACCCTCTTGGTTCAGCTTCAGAACGATTTCGAAGATCCGCTCGATGATCTGGGGAGCGAGCCCGAGCGAGGGTTCGTCCAGAAGGAGAATCTCCGGGTGACTCATCGTCGCGCGCCCGATCGCGAGCATCTGCTGCTCTCCCCCGGACAGGGTCCCGGCGTTCTGCTTCCGACGCTCTTTCAGTCGCGGAAAAAGTTCGAACACATGCTCGAGGTCCTTTTGGTAAGTTTCTTTCGAGGGCGCGCACCACGCTCCGAGATCGAGATTCTCCTCTACGGAAAGATTCAGAAAGATCCCGCGGCCTTCCGGCGCCTGCGAGATCCGGCGCTGGACGATCAGATTCGGCGCCATCCCCGAGATCCGCACTCCGTGATGGAGAATTTCTCCCTGCGCGGGCCTCACAAGTCCCGAAATCGCCCGCAAAGTCGTCGTCTTTCCCGCGCCGTTCGAACCGATGAGCGAAACGATCTGCCCTTTATAGACTTTAAAGTCGATCCCGCGAATCGCTTCGATCGCTCCGTAACGGACGGAAACGTTTTTCAGTTCTAGAACGCATTCGGGCGTACTCACGACCGGCCGCCTTTCTTGTCCTTGTCCGCAGCTTTACCCAGATAAGCCTCGATCACTTTCGGATTATTCTGGATCTCGGTCGGGGTTCCTTCGGCGATCTTCACGCCGTAATCCAGCACCGCGATCCGCTCGCAGATTCCCATGACGAGCTTCATATCGTGCTCGATCAGGAGAATCGTCATTCCGTGCTCATCGCGGATTTTTCGAATCGCGGACATAAGACCCGCCGTCTCCTGTCCGTTCAGCCCCGCCGCGGGTTCATCCAGCAGCAGGAGTTTCGCCCCCGTCGCCATCGCGCGGGCGATCTCGAGCCGGCGCTGGTCTCCGTAAGGCAGATTCTTCGCCGCCACCTGCGCGCGTCCCGCCATCCCGAAAATTTCGAGAATGCGCAGGCAGGACTGGATCTTCTCCGCCTCTTTCTCGCGGCTTCGCTTCGTGTGGAGAATCATCGAGAACCAGCTGAACCGTTCCTTCGCCGGATGGCGGTCCATCGCGACGAGCAGGTTGTCGAGGACGCTCAGGTCCTTGAACAGCCGGATATTCTGGAAAGTCCGCGCGAAACCCTTCGCGGTGATCTGATACGGTTTCAGACCGACCAGCGGTTTTCCGAAGCCGACGATCTCGCCCGCCGTCGGCTGGTATACTCCGGTCAGCATGTTGAACGCGGTGGTTTTTCCCGCGCCATTCGGTCCGATGAGGCCGAAGATCGCCCCCTGGGGAACGCGCAGATTCAAATCCGAAACGGCTTTCAACCCGCCGAACTGGATCGTCAGTCCCTTCGTCTCGAGCGCATTCGAGGTCGCAAGCTCGCTCATGCCGCGCCTCCTTTCCGTTTCCATCTGCGGAAGAGATCGGGAAGCTCTTTCGTTCCGAAGAGGCCATTCGGGCGCGTCAGCATGAGAATGATCAGAAGCGAGGAGTAGATGACCATGCGGAAATCGAGCTTCGTCAGTTCCTGGAGGGGTCGCAGAACTTCCTTTAGAATCGTGAGGAAAATCGCGGCGACGACCGAGCCGGTCAGACTCCCCATCCCGCCCAGCACGACCATGATGATGACTTCGAAACTGCGATTAAAGTCGAAGGTCGCGGGATTCAGGTAACGCAGATAGTGCGCGAAGAGCGCCCCGCTGATTCCGGCGAAGAAAGCGGCGGTGGCGAAGGCGCGCACTTTGGCTTGGGTCGTATTCACACCCATGGCTTCGGCGGCGATCTCGTCCTCGCGGACGGCGAGAAATCCACGGCCCTGCGCGGAGTGAATCAGTCGCCAGATCACGAAGAGAGTCACGACGAGGAGACCGTAGATCCACGCGAAGGAAGTCAGACCGGGAATATTCGGCATTCCGCGCGCCCCCCCGATCGCATCGACGTTCAGGACGCAGACGCGAATGATTTCCCCGAAACCGAGGGTCACGATCGCGAGATAATCGCCGCGGAGTCGAAGCGAAGGAAGCCCGACGAGATAACCCATGATCGCCGCGACGATTCCGCCGGCGAGCAGAACCACTCCGAAGACGACGTTGCCCATGATCGGGTCGGCGAACCACTCGGGCCGCGTCGTCGCGAGCGTCGTGGTGAGAAATGCGGAAGTGTAGCCCCCGACCGACATGAAGCCGGCATGACCCATCGAGAACTGACCGGTGAAACCCGATACGAGATTCAGACTCGCGGCGAGGATGCAGTTGATCCCGGCGTACATGAGGATCGTGAAAAAATAGGGATCGAGCCGATCGGTCAGCAGAAAATGAACGACGACGACGCCGACCATGGCGAGGATCCAGGGCCAGAGCGTCTGCAGACCGTAAGGCAGCGACGATTTTGCGACGACCTGATTCGGTTCGCTCATACCTTATCCGTCCTTTTCGAACCGAAGAGGCCGGTCGGCTTAATCAGGAGAACCAGAATGAGAAGGGCGAACGCGAGCGCGTCCCGGAAAGTCGGATACCCGTAACCGACGAGAAACGATTCGGAGAGGCCGAGGAGAAGTGCACCGACGACGGCGCCCGTCACATTTCCGATTCCGCCCAAAACGGCGGCCACGAACGCTTTCAGTCCCGGCATCACCCCCATGAGTGGTTCGATCTTCGGATAAATCAGACCGACGAGGACACCCGCCGCGCCGGCCAGCGCCGAGCCGAGCATGAAAGTGAGCGAGATCACTTTATTCGTCGGAATCCCCATGAGGGCCGCAAGATCGTGGCTATAGCTCGTCGCCCGCATCGCGCGCCCGATCCGGGACTTAAAAATGATTGTCTGGAGAATCACCATCAGCACGACCGAGATCAGAAAAACCAGAACCTGGAGCGGGTTGATCTTGAGTTCGCCGAACGAAAAATCTCCCTCGATCTGGAAGACCTGGGGAAAAAACTTCGGGTCAGCGCCGAAAAGGAGCTGACCCGAAAACTCGAGAAATAGACTCACGCCGATCGCCGTAATCAGGAGGTTGATCCGTGGCGCCTTCCGGAGAGGACGGTAGGCGATGCGTTCAATCAAAAACCCGACGATCGCACATCCGGTCATCGCGACTCCCAGGGTGATGAGCAGCGCTCCCACCGAGGGGTTATCCGCGAGCCCGAAAGCTCGCGCCGTGTACATGCCGATGAATGCACCGAGCATGTAGACGTCACCATGTGCGAAGTTAATGAGCTGGAGAATCCCGAATACCATCGTATAGCCCAGGGCAATCAGGGCGTAGATGCTTCCGAGACTCAGACCGTTCACCAGATGCTGGACGAACTCGATCATGAGTGTTTTTCGCTAACGTTTAAGGATTAACGGTCGTCTGGTACTTGAAGCGGCCGCCGGCGACTTTCAGGACCACGGCGGATTTCACGGAGTCACGCTTTTCGTTCAACGTGATTTTTCCGGTGACCCCTTGGTAGTCCTTCGTCGCCGCGATCGCGTCGCGAATCGCGACGTTCGTCAGATCCGGAGCGCGGGTCATCGCGTCGGCGAGCACCATCGCGGCATCGTAGCCCATGGCCGCGAGACCGTCCGGCACCATGCCGTACTTCGCCTTGTATTCGGCGATGAACTTCTGCACATGCGGCGAAGTATCTTCCTCGGAATAGTGATTCGAGAAGTACGACCCTTCGATCGACTTGCCGCCGATCTCCTTCAGCTTCGGCGAATCCCAGCCGTCGCCGCCCATCATCGGAACGGTGATGCCGAGTTCCTTCGCCTGGCGGGCGATGAGGCCGACTTCCGTGTAGTAGCCCGGAACGTAAATCGCTTCGGGTTTCAGCGTGCGGATCGCGGTCAGCTGCGATTTAAAGTCCATGTCGCCGGCCGAGTAGCTCTGGTCGACCACGATTTTTCCGCCCATTTTCGTGAACGTCTCCGTGAAGAAGTTCGAAAGACCGACGGAATAATCGTTCTTCACATCGCGCAGGATCGCGACGTTCTTCACTTTCAGCGTGTCGTAGGCGAACTTCGCCATCACCGTGCCCTGGAACGGGTCGATGAAGCAGACGCGAAAGATATAGTCGCCCGCTTCGGTGACTTTCGGATTCGTCGAAGAGGGCGTGATCATCGGAACTTTATTGCTCTGGGCGATCGGCGCCATGGCGAGCGAGCGGGAGCTCGCGACTTCGCCGAGCAGCGCGATGACTTTGTCTTGGGTAATCAGCTTCGTGACGGCGGTAGCGGCTTCGTCCGGCTTTCCTTGGTCATCCACGGTGACGAGCTTGAACTTCTTGCCTTTCACCCCCCCGGCCGCGTTGATCTTCTCGAACGCGAGCTCGATTCCCTGGTGCGTGGACGTCCCGAAAGTCGCCTCGCTGCCGGTCATCGATCCGACTTCGCCCACTAAAATTTCGTTCCCCGTGGGCGCCGTCGATGCGGTCGTCGGCGCCTCTCTCTTCGAGCAGGCCGATACCGCCAACAACGTGGTCGCCAGGACGCTGCCCAGGAAGGCGGCGCCGAATCTCGAACGATATGCTTTCATTGAATTTTCCTCTCAGATTGGGGGGACCAACGAGAGGTTATGGAAAGAAAGGCGCCGACGTCAATGAGTTTGCCGCGAGTTTGCCGCGCGCCGAAGGCCCGCTCCGCATGACGCGCCACGGTCTCAGAAAAGCAAAGGCCCCGGCGAAAGATCACTTTCGTCGGGGCCGATAGGATGCACTAAGCAAACAGAACCGTGTGGAGATCGGTCTCGCTTAATAAGCGACGAAGTTCACGCGGATGGTTTCGCTGGTCTGGCCGGAGTTCGACTTCAGAACCACGGTCACCGAGTTCCAACCGAAGTCGATCACGTTCTGTGGAAGCGTGAAGGAACCGGAACGGGAGCGATCGAGGCCGCCGAGTTTTTTGTTCGGGTAGTTCACGCGGTCGCCGTTCGACTTCAGGATGTCGAAGTTCGAGCAGTTCACGACGTCGCGGAACACGAGGTTCAGCTGGCGGTTGTAGCTGCTGCCGGTGACGGTGGTCTGGATCGTGCCGCCGCAAGCGCGCATGTAAGCGGAGTCGCGGGAGGACATCGAAATCGAGCTATGGGATCCGCCGGTCGGAGGCGTCGGCTGGGTGCTGCGAGCGCGCACGCGGATTACGATGGTGTCCGAAGTTTGGCCGGAATTCGACTTCACTTGCACGCGGATCGTGTTCGAGCCGTAGTCGATCATCGAACCTGGGATCGTGAACGATCCGGAACGAGCGCGATCGGCGCCGCCGAGTTTTTTGTTCGGGTAGTTCACGCGTCCGCCGTTAGCGGACACGATGTCGAAATTCGAGCAGTTCACCACGTTGCTGAACACGAGGTTCAGCTGGGTGTTGTTGTTGTCGATGCTGGTACGGACGGATCCGTTACAGTCAGGCAGGTTGCCGTAGTCGTTGCCGTCCATATAGACGGTGCCGGCCATGGCCGACGTGGAGAGGAGAGCGAGAGCGAATACAGAGAATAGCTTTTTCATTTTTCTTACTCCTAAGAAACTAAGTTGTGCGGGTGACGCCACGCACCAATATCACCGTTTTCAGGAACGGGGTAAGAAAAAATGATGGGTTAGCAGACACCCGTGGCACTACGAAAAACGGGTCAAAAACCCTATAAAACGGCTCTGAAATGAATACCCTATTAAAACAGTACGACAAAAACGTCACTGAAAATCTCGTTTCTTCCGCGAGATTCGAGGGTCGTCATGAGCTCCGTTAATGGGCGTCGAGTACTAGAGCTGAAGACCCTTGTCGTTCAGCAGGGCTTTGATCTGGTCCAGGAGCGCTTGGTTCTGGCCGGAGGATACGCGCTTCTCGCGCGTCGACCGAACGAACTCGGCGAAATAAAACTTCGCGATCTGTTCCGGGCGCACTTCCTCGCCCTGAAAGGTCCATTTCACGTCGCGAAAAGGTCCTACCTGTGCGAGGAGTTCCTGCGCACGCGGAGAAGACGCTTCCGGGTTCGCGCCATCGAAACTCATGGGTCCGCGCGAATGACTCGCGAACGAGAGTGCGATCACGCCGTGCGCGGAGTTCGAGACCACGAGTTTGATCTGACTGCGATAAAGCATGAAATCCGCCGCGGTTTGCGCGATCGCGTAAAGCTTCACTTCCTGGAAACGCGCGCCGGCTTCGGAATAAGAGTTAAAAACGCGCGCGAATTCCCCGAACTTTTCCCTAAGCTCGGAGAGAAACCGAACCGAGTCTTCTTCCACGATCTGGTGGGGATCGAGACTCGAACCCAGTCCGAGCAGACGTTCGGCATCGGGATGCGTTTCCGCGCGGGCGAGGTCATGGACCCAGCCGGAGATATTCGGAGAAAATTCTTTCGTGGATGACATCGCAAGTACCTCTACGACCCTGAACGAACCTGCGGCTTCCTGCCGAAGTTCCCGGGCTTTTTCTATTTTTGGCGGGATGCGCAGGAATGTCAAAAAAAAGACTCTGGAGATCATCCTGTCAATGGAACCCAAGTTTAAAAGTGGGCACCGTATGGCAGCTTTAGGCTTCCTGGGTAAACCAGGCTTGCACACCACTGCACAGGAACAGCCCCCTGGGCATTTGACTGTAGGGTCCAAATGAAATTGGATGACCCCCAGAGCACCTTTCATTTTACAGAAGTCGCGCGACGGAAACCAAATATTTTACAAGTCTTCGATATTCCTCGAAAAGCTTTACAGTCCCGTTTGCGGATGACACACTTTCTCCATAACGTTTATGGCGAAAAAGCTCCTTGTTGCCGACGATAGCCTGACGATCCAAAAGGTCATCAAACTTGCCCTCTCCGGAGACGGATACGAAATCCATACCGTATCCGATGGGACGGAGTGTCTCCAGCAGATCTCCCTTTTTCGACCGGACGTCGTGCTAATCGACATCGGGCTTCCTGGCCGCTCCGCTTTCGACCTGAAAAAGGCGGCGAATGACGACGCCGATATTTCCCGAATCCCTTTCGTCCTCATGTCGAGCGCCTTCGAGAAGGTGGACGAGGCGAAAGTCGCGCTTCTCCGTTTCGACGGACGCCTCACCAAGCCCTTTGATCCCTCGAATCTGAAGAACGTCCTGACGCAGGCGCTGAAGATGAATAGTGGCCAAGGCGTGCGGGAGTTCAACCCGCCCCCTCCCCCGGGACAGTCCGCGCCCTCTCCCTTTTCGCTGGAGCCGTCGGAGCGCTCTAAACAGATCCAGTATCCGAGACCCGCTGCGATTGCCGAAGAAGTCACCGGCGAAATCCAGCTAATGGATCCGAATACCGCGATCCCGCAGGATCCTGAACCCGACCCGCTCTGGAGCGAAAGCCCGTCGCGGTCGCTCGAGCACACGATGAACCTCGAAGTCCGCCGCGACGGAAATCCTCCGCCGAGCCCGACGGCGCGCCCGTCCGCGCCAGAAGACGACTCGGATATCCGCCACCTGACGGAGTCGACCGTAAAGATGAGCGGGCTTGACGATCTCGGCGGCTGGAATCTCTCCGAAGGCGCCAAGGGCGGAGAGACGTCCATCCCGGATATTTTTTCGCCGACTTCGCCCAGCATTCAGGTGCCGGCCGGCATGATGAATCCGTCCCCTCTCGAACCCGACACTCATCACGATCTCCAGGCAGGAATGGGCCAAGGCATGAATCAGGGACTCGACCTCGAATACGGCGCCCCCACTCCAACCCAGGCGTACTCCCCTCCGTCCATGCACGCCGGCGGCAACGTCGAATCGCTCGCCGATAAGATGATCGAAAAACAAATCGAGCGTCAGGTTCGCGAGCAGCTCGAATCGCTCGTCCAGGACGCGGTGAAGTCCCAGCTTGAGCAGATGGCCCGCAAGGCGCTGCCGGAAATCACGGAGCGCATCGTGAAGGCCGAAATCCGGAAACTGCTCGAAGGTCTTTCGAACTCGAACGAGTAGCCGCTATTTTAGGCGAAGCTTGATCTCTTCGGAATAGAGGCGCTTCGTTTCAAACTCTCCCGATTCGCGGGCCAAGAGTTCGCCATTTTCGCCGTATCCTTCGAACGTTCCCACATGGATTCCTTCATCTTCGCGGAGATCCCGCCATTCGATCGGATCGCCCGCGCGGAGAAGCGATACCCGCTCGTAACCGTAACGAATTTCGTGCACGGACCGGCGAAACACGGCTCCGAGCTTCGCGAGCAGGGCATCTCGAAAGCCGTCGACCGAGACGCCGAGCGAAGCGGTGGGCTGGTCGGTATCCGGGGCGATCGCGCAATTCACGCCGATGCCCGCGACGATAAAGCTCCCGCGCGAGGACCCGACGCCCTCGCAAAGAATACCGCCGACTTTCCGGAAGCCGAGTTTTCGGTCCCGGAGACCCAAATCGTTCGGCCACTTCAGCACGAGTTCGAGATCTGGCTTCGCGGCGATCGCGGTCTCGTGGACCGCCAGCGCCGTGGCCAGCGGCACCCAGGTCAGCGGAAACTCCGGCGGGAATCGCAGCACGACCGAGAGAAAAAGATTTCCCTCGTAGGATTTCCACTCGCGTCCGAGCCGTCCCCGGCCCGTCGACTGGCGCCGCGCCGAAACCCAGCTGCCGTGGGGGGCGCCTTCATCGCCCATTTTCCGCGCGTAATCGTTCGTCGATTCGACTTCGGAAAGCACCACGTTATAGGGAAGCGACTTCAGCCCGTCCATCGCGTCACTGGATGAGGAGCGAAAGATCAAGCGCCGTTACCGAATGCGTGAGGCCGCCGATCGACAGAATATGGACGCCCGGCTGCGCGTACTTGGCGATCGTCTCTTCCGAAATTCCCCCCGAACATTCCACGATCGGCGACGCTCCCGACTGGGCGATCATCTCGAGGGCGGCCTTCGCCTGATCGGGCGAGAAATTGTCGAGCATGATCACGTCGGCGTTCGCCGAAAGCGCCGTGCGAAGTTCGGTCAGATTTCGGATTTCGATCTCGATCTTCAACCCATGGGGGGCCGCCTCGCGGACTCCCTTGATCGCGCGGACGATTCCGCCGGCCGAAGCGATGTGGTTTTCCTTGATCAGCACGCCGCCCGAAAGATTCACCCGGTGGGCGGAGCCGCCCCCCGCGATGACCGCGGAGATCGCCGCGTCCCGGTAATGGGGCAGAATCTTTCGCGTCGAGGTCACCCGCGGAGGCGCCCCCGGGAGCCCCTTCTTCTTCCATTCGGCCGCGACGAGGTCGGTGAGTGTCTGGGTGCGCGTCGCGATGCCACTGAGGTAGCCCGCCAGATTTAAGAACGGGCGCTCGAGGATCAGGATCCCGGCCGCGCTCCCTTTCCACTCGACGAGCTTCTGCCCGGCGCGTACGCGGGTTCCATCTTCGGCCAGGATTTTCGCGGAAAACGGAAAGCCAATCGATTCGGATTCCGCTTCCGCGGCGCGCGCGAGTTCGGCGCCGACAAAGACGCCATTCGCCTTGGCGACGATCTTCGCCGACTTTTTCTTCGTCCGGGCGGCGGAACCTAGGGTGCCGAGCGTCGTCCAGTCGAGGGCATATCCGTCGTCGGCTAATCCGCGCGCCAGTAAACTGCGTAATTCTCGGTGATTCATCATGGAAGTCAGGCCCTTTCCTTTCTCCTCCCATAAATCCGTGCTAGTCGAAAGAGCCATGACCTCCTCCAGCGCTCCCCTTCCGCGTAGTTTTGGCCGCACCCCGTCCGATATTCGCCCGCTCACCTTCGAAATCGGCTTTACCCGCTACGCCGAGGGATCCGTCCTCGTGCGCGCGGGCAATACGCATGTCCTATGTACGGCGACGATCGAAGAGGGCGTCCCTTCGTGGCTGAAGGGAAAGGGTCAGGGATGGATCACGTCCGAATACTCGATGCTCCCCCGCGCGACCCATACGCGAACTCGACGGGACCGCGAGAAAGTTTCGGGCCGCACGCAGGAGATCCAGCGGCTGATCGGCCGCGCGCTTCGCAACTGCGTGGACTTGAAAGCCCTCGGAGAGCGCCAGATCATTCTCGACTGCGACGTCCTGCAGGCCGACGGAGGCACGCGCGTGACCTCGATCACCGGCGCCTGCGTCGCGCTCCGGATCGCGCTCGGGAAACTGGCCAAAGAAGGAAAAGTTCCGCTTTCCGCATTCACGGGTACGGTCGCCGCGATCTCGATCGGGATTCGAAAGGGCGAGGTCTTGGCGGATCTCGATTACGAAGAGGACTCGACCTGCGACGTGGACATGAATTTCGTCATGACCGGCAAAGGAGAATTCGTGGAAATCCAGGGAACGGCGGAACACTGCGCTTTTTCACGCGAGCAGATGAACGAGATGACCGACTCGGCCGTACACGCCCTGAAAAAAATAGCCGCCATCCAGAACGAAATCATCGCGAGCCACGGCTAGTTCTTTCCGGAATGGAAAGAACGAAGGCCCGGCCTCCACTGGATGTGGAGTCGGGCCTTCGCGAGGTGGTGGTGGGTACAGCGCTTTTGCAAAACCCTAGACGAGGGTGACCTCGCCTTGCTGTAGGGTTAAGCAGCCTTTTGGGCGACGCGGCGTTTGAACGCCTCGTAATGCCCGAACTTTTTCTCGTAGTCGGAGACGGCCTTGCCGTCTTTTTTGATCAGTCCGAATTTAAACTGTTCGTAATGCTCGGTGCAGAAACCAAAGCGGTGATCAGAGGTTTTACAGCCCTCCGCTCCGCAAATCGTCTTCCCGCCCTGTGCTCCCGCTGCCTGAACTTCTGGTTTCTTGCCCATATGTAAACTGACCCCTTTCAAGACACATTTCGGGTGGGGGGGACTAAAGCTTGACCGGGTTAATAAAGTATTAATCCTGGCGTTTTATAACCCTCGGAAATGATTCAAGAATGACACAGGGAGACTTGTCGGTTTTCTGACAGGCGATACCATTCCTTCATTACTAAGGACGGTAACCATGAAAACACTCTTTCTGATCGCGCTCTCTTTCGTCTTCTCCTCGGCGGCCCTGGCCGCCCCCCGAAACCTCGAACAACGTTTTATCCAAATCGATGCCCACACTCGCGAAACGCGGACGACGGCTTCCACCCTCGGGATGAGCATCGAATTCCTTCGCAGTGATTCGAGCTGGGGATTCGCCGACGCCGAAACGATCCGCGCGATCGAAGCCGCCGGAATCAAGGTCCTCGGAAATTTCGACGCCTCGATCGGTCGCGGAGGCCACGGCGGAATTTCTTCGAAGTCCGCGGCCCCCGGATTCCCCGAAAAGGACGCGAACTTCCACGACTACGCCGAAGTGAAAACGGCCCTTTTCCGAATGGCACAGGAAAATCCCGGGCACGCGAAAGTCCACGTCATCGGGACTTCCCTCGAGGGACGGGAAATTTACGCCCTCCAACTGAATACCGACCGTGGATCGCTGAACCGCGGACGAAGCAACAAACCCGGCGCAATCTTCCTCGGTACTCACCACGCGCGGGAGCATCTCTCGACCGAAATTCCGCTTCGCCTCGCGGACTACCTGCTTAAAAACAAGGCCGACCCGAAGCTCTCGGCGCTGCTCGATTCACGCGACATCTGGTTCGTGCCGCTGGTGAACCCGGACGGCTCGGAATTCGACATCTCGACGGGGAACTATAAAAGCTGGCGAAAAAATCGGCGCCCGAACGGCGATGGCACCTTCGGCGTCGATCTGAACCGGAACTACGGCTACCAGTGGGGAACCGGCGGATCTTCGACCAATACCAATTCGGACGTTTACATGGGCGAGCACCCATTCTCCGAACCCGAAACCCAGATCGTAAAAAATTTCGTCGAACTCCATCTGAATGCGAAGGTCCTCCTCTCCTTTCATACCTTCTCGGAGCTGATCCTGTATCCGTGGGGACATAAGTACGACTCGATCGAGACGCCGAAAGATCTGGCGGTTTTCGAAACGATGGCGCGCACGATGTCGGGATGGAACGGATACACCCCCCAGCAGGCGAGCGATCTCTACATCGCATCCGGCGATACGACGGACTGGGCTTACGGCGAGCACGGAATTTTCGCGTTCACCTTCGAACTCACCCCTTCGTCGATCTGGGAAGGCGGCTTCTATCCGGGTCAGGAAGCGATCGATCCTACCTTCGCGGCGAATCTGAAACCGGCGCTCTATATGATCGAACTCGCGGATGATCCCTATCGCGCGGTTACGAAGCAAGAGACGCCCGAAGCTCCGGAAGCGCCGAAGAAGTCCGCTTCGAAATGGCCGAAGTCCATTTCCGCGCGGAACCTTGTGGAAATCCACCCTTTCCACTTCTAGATCACGACGCCCTCTCGTCTTTCGACTTTCGATACTCGCGGACACGCTCACGAACGAAAGTGAGCGTGTCCCCGGGCGGACGAAATCCCAGATCCTTGCGCGCCGCCGAGATGTCCAGACTACGGCTGTAAAAAAGAGCGCAAAGCGCCTGTACGGTGATGCCCGGCTCGCGGCCCCGAAGAAATTTACGATGCGTCCATTCGACCGCGCGCGCGACCAGGAACGCGGCTCCCGGTCGCAGCTTTTTTTCGCGCGTGGGAATCCCGAGTTCGTGATGGAAGAGCGCGAGCGCTTCAGGAATCGTCACGGGCTCGCCATTGGAGATGTTATAGGCGCGGCCCGCGAGGTTCGCCTCGGTCGTAAGTCCCGCGAGCACGCAATCCACGACGTTCTCGACCGGGGTGAAATCGGTCTCCGCATCGCCTTCGGGAAGAATCGGAATGAAAGCCTTCTGGGCTAAACGCAGGAGACGCGGAAAAACCGTGGCGTCGCCAGCACCCATGACGTTCAAGGGCCGAAGTTTAATCGCCCAAAGCCCGCGTCCGATGCGTTCGTCGAGGCGCACCTCCGAGAGCCATTTGGTTTCTCCGTAGCCGCTGACCTTTTTCGGGGGCAGAGGCGCGTCTTCGCGAATCGCGCGCCGATGCATGCGCGCCGAATAGATGCTCGCGGTCGAGATATGGATGAACCGTTCCACGCCCGCGGCGAGCGCCGCGTCGGCGAGAAGTTCCGTCGCCGTCACGTTCGCGCGGTAAAATTCCGCGTAAGTTCCCCAGGGGCTCGAGAGCGCGGCGCAGTGGACGACGTGGGTGATCGCACCGAACTCGGCGAAGAGGCGCGCGACGTCCGGCGCACTCGCGAGATCGGCCGCCGCGGGCATCGCTCCCTTCTCCCGGAGCCGCGCGAGCACGGATTCCTTGCGCCCCTGCGCGACGACCGAAATTCCATCCGCGAGCAGTCGGGCGGCGATCGCGCCCCCCAGAAAACCCGTCGCCCCGGTGATCAGCACCCGCTTCCCGCGTAACCGTCCAAGATCGAAGTCCGCGAATGGTGCCATGTCTAAAGATCCAGGATGAATGGGATGACGACCGGTTTTTTCCCGAGAATCGAGTGGACCGCCCGGCGCACCTCGACCCGAATCGTTTCGGCGAGATCTCCGGAATGATCGCCACGATCTGCCTGTTTCTTCGCCTCACGCACGAGACGGAGCACGACCTCGCGCGCTTTCTCGATCATGAGCCCTTCGGTATCGGGCGTTGCGACTCCGCGGAAAATAATCTCCGGTCCCGCAATGACGTTCCCGGTATCCGGTTCGCGGGTCATCAGAACGAAGACCGCTCCGCTTTCGCCGAGCTTACGTCGATCCTTCAGGATGTCTTTCGTGATCTCATTCATGACCGAACCGTCGATGAACGTACGCGGCTCCTCATCCATCTGGTGGACGATTTCGAAATGGGATTCCCCGATCGATAGCACCGCCCCATTCGATACGACCAGGATCTGCTCGTCTTTCATGCCCGTTTCGGTCGCCACTCGCGCGTGGTGGACGAGATGACGATACTCTCCGTGGATCGGCAGGAAGAACCGGGGTTTGGTCCACTCGAGCATCATCTTCAGCTCGGGACGAGTCGCGTGTCCGGAGACGTGGATCGCATGGGTGGCTTCGTACAGAACGTCGGCACCTTGCTTGAAAAGATTGTTGATCATTCGCCCGACTTCTTTCTCGTTTCCGGGAATGAACCGGGAGCTCATGAGCACGCGGTCTCCTTCTCGGAGGTCGATCAGGGAATGTTCGCCCTGCGCGATCCGGAAGAGCGCCGCGCGGTACTCGCCTTGCGTGCCGGTCGAAAGGACGATGACTTTCTCGCGGTCGAAATCATCGACCTGGGCGAGCGAAATCAGCTGGCTCGCGGATTCGTTGATTTTACCGGACTCGACGGCGAGCTGGAAATTTTTCTCCATGCTCCGTCCGCAAAGCGCGATGCGTTTGCCTTGCTTCTTCGCCAGGTCGAAGACCTGGGCCATCCGCGCGACGTTCGAAGAGAACATCGCGACGACCGTGAGCCCCTCCGCGGCGGCGAAAAGTTTGTCGAAAGACTGGTAGACGTCGCTTTCGCTCTGGGAATGCGAGTGACGCTCGACGTTCGTCGAATCGGACAAGAGAAGCAGAACGCCCTCTTCGCCCGCTTGCTTGAAGACTTTTTCATCCATCCGCTGCCCGAAAAAAGGCGACGGGTCCATTTTAAAGTCTCCGGTGTGGACGATCTTTCCCACTGGCGTATCGATGATGAGCGCGGCCGCGTCGACGATCGAGTGGTTCACGGACGTCGTCGTCACGCGAAAGTCCTTCGTGGCGAACGTTCCGCCCATCTTGAACGTGCGAATCTCGGTCGCCTGGAGGAGTCCGAACTCGGTCAGCTTTTCGCGAAGCATGAGCGAAGTAAACGGCGAAGCGTAAAGCGGGGCTCGGATGCCGTTCTTCAGCAGGTACGGCACCGCTCCGATATGGTCCTCGTGTCCGTGCGTGAGAATGATCGCCTTCACTTTCGCCGCGCGATCTTTCAGGTAGGAAAAATCCGGAATCACGAATTCGATCCCGAAGTGGTCGAGCTCGCTGAACATGACCCCGCAGTCGAGGACGATGATTTCCTCGGGCGACTCGATCAGCAGGCAATTCATCCCGATCTCGCCCAGGCCGCCGAGGGGGATGATCCGAAGGGATCCCGCTTCCACGGGGAGGGAATCGAGGAATGAGTCTTTCATAACCTCGATTTTGCCTCGAAACCGAGGCGATGGGCCACGGAATTATGCGAGAAGTTCGCGCACTCGCGCCGCCAAGATGTCCGCGGCGACGTCACTTTCTTCACCGACGATTAAATCGGCGTATTTGCGCGTCGGTTCCAGGTAAAGTTGGTGCATCGGACGAACCGTATCGTAGTAGCGACGGATGATCTCGTCGTGCGTTCGTCCGCGCTCGCGTACGTCGCGATGGAGTCGTCGAATGAAACGAATATCGGATTCGACGTGCAGATAAACCTTCAGATCGAAAAGATCTCGAAGCTCCTGATCCCAGAGAGTAAAGATTCCCTCGAGGATGACGACTTTCGCGGGCCCGACCACCTGAGTGTCCGAGGTGCGCCGGCTCGTCTTGTAATCATAAACGGGAACGGCCACTTCATCTCCACGCTTCAGTCGCGCGAGATGGTCACGAAGCAGAGGCCAGTCGAAGGAGTCCGGATGGTCGAAGTTCGCTTCCCCGTGCACCCGGTGCTGCGCTGAGGGCGCGGAAAGATAGTAAGAATCCTGGGACAGCAATACGACGCCGGGATCGTTCACCCGCTGAATGATTTTCTTCGAGAACGTGGTTTTCCCCGAACCCGATCCGCCGGCAATCCCGATCAAATACATGGATGCATTCATTAGCATGAAGGGGCGACCCCCATCATGGGAAATCGCCCCTTCGGTGTACCCAATTCGAGAATTGGGGGGAAATATGGGCAAACGAACGCGCGGGTTGGAGAGACGTCACGGGCGCGTGGTTTGGATGGAACGGGGTTTAACGCAGAGCAAATATATTGGCAAGTCTTTCGCGGTGACGAAAAACCGCTATTTTCGTCACGGTTTGCCGATGCCCCCCCAGGCATTCCCGAAATAGTCGAAGAGCTTGGTTTGTTTGCTCTTCATTCAGTAAACGCATTCGATCCGTTTTCCGTAGGCCACCTCACGGCTGAGTACCCCGGGATAGGGGTAATAGCTCGGAAGCAGGGTCTTTTTAAAGCGGGCCCAGTCCAGTCCCGCATCCCGGACGTAATAGTGAGCCTGGCTAAAACTCTGTAGACCCGCGCTGGCGCCTACATCCCGGATCAGCTGGACCGGCTTCCCGGCCACGCGAAGGGAATGGAGATACCGAATCCGTCCCTCGAAAAGTTCCGTGAGCGCCGTAAACTGGTCGGACGAGCGCTGGGCCCGGACCGAGCGAACTTCGAGGCGGTTCCCGTGAAAGTTCAGGCTATGGCTTTTTCCCCAACCCTGATCCGCGTAGACATCCGCGACGATACGGCGCTCGAGTTCCTCGATGGAGGTGATTTCGCCGCGATCGACTGCGGCGATCAGTTTTTCGAAATTTCGGCGGTTTTGTTCCGGGAGTCGGGAAATCGAACGAGCGTTAAAAGGATCCTTCTCGAGGATCCCTTCCGCGAGTCCCGGGTGGTTATGGAAATCGACCAAAAAATCCCGAAAGCGCCGCACGTCTCCACCAAAGGCCGTGGCCTTGTCGATGTTCACATGGCCACTCCCGAAAAATTTCTGGGGGGCGAGACCTGCGCGTTTCATCCCGCCGAACACCCAGTCTTCGATCTGGGGCTCGCGCGCTTCCCATTGGCGCGAGGTCTGCGGCGTCATCGAGAACTCCAGGACGTTCGCGTCGGTCTTCACCGAAAACTGGAATCCGTCCGAGAAAAGAACCGAGACTTCCGCGATTTGGCGACTCCCATCGACATCGCCATAGCGGATCTCCGACAGGCACGCGTCCCCGGATTCACAGCGACGGGTGATTTCCGCCGCGTACTTCTCGAGGGCCCGCATCAGCGTCCCTTCGTAGCGGACGATGTTGTTTTCGCCCAGCAGAGCTCGAATACTCGAGAACGTGAATTCCGAGCCGAACAAGATCTCATCGCTTGCGCGCGCGGACGAGGGCTGACCCACCGCGAAGAAGAGCGCCGCGGTCCAAATGCCGGCGACCGTTTTTAGCCAGACCCCCATAGTTCCTTATCGGCTCGTGCGAGGGGCGGCTTTACCGCTTATAAGTCGTCGGAATCTTTGCGAATCCCGCGAGAAAGACCCGGCGCTTCGAAGCTCGGTCGGAATCCGTACCGCTTCCCTTCGGATTGGGGACCCGGAGACGGTAACCGGCGGGAATCGGCGACTTCGATTTCAGGGCGAGTTCGGTCAGCCCCGGATTCAGCTCGATCAAAGGCTTCTTCTTCAGTTTCAGAAAGGCGAGCAAGTCCTTAAAGAGAATTCCCTTCGGCAGCTTCACCTCGAAAAATCGATGCGGGCGAAGTCGGTCCGTATCGTCTCCGAAATACTTCTTCGGATTTCGTTCCACCTCGAGCGCCGCCACGAGACAGGCGAAAAAGTTCGCGCTCGCGAATCCGAACCCGCGAATCCGGTTCCTCAGGATGATGTCCTCGAGGTCGGAGGTGCCGAGCCGATTGCGCGCGCGAAGCAAACTCGATCGCCCGTGATTATAGGCCGTGACCGCCAGGGGCCAGTTTCCGAGTGTCGTGTGGTTAATCTTCAGGAGCTGCGCCGCGGCCTCCGTGGCCCGAAGCGGATCGTTGCGTTCGTCGACGGCGTCGTCGATTTCGAGAAAGTCGTCGCCGGTCGTGCGCATGAACTGCCAGATTCCGCTCGCTCCCACCTTCGAGCGAGCGAGGGTGTTGAAACTCGATTCCACAAATGGGAGCCGGGTCAGCTCGAAGGGCATTCCCCGTTCGATGAAAATTTCTTCCATGTAAGGCAGGTACTCTCCCGAGAGCTTATATCCCTCGAGAAATCGGTCCTTTTGTCCGAGCTGGAATCGCACCCGTCGATAGTGAGCCGCTCCCAGAAACTTGCTCGGGTCGTCGATCCCGCGGAACAGCTCCGCGATTCGGCGCTCTTCCGGATCGCTCAGCTTCGCGATCACGGCCGGGTCGGAACCCGCTCCGATTTCGTGCAAGCGAACCAGAATCTTCTTTATCCGTTCTTTCTCCCGCTTCACAACGCGATAACGAGACTCCTTGGATTTCCGAAAATCATACGCGCCGTAAACGACCGACGGATATTTCGTATCGTGGATGACTCCCTCGCGCGAAGTGTACTGACCGTAAATCTTAATCCAAAAATCGACGCTTTCTCGTAGCACTCCACCGGCGGGAACCCTAAACTCGGGGAGCAGATCCTTCGGAGCGGCGACGGAAGATCGCGGCGACGCAACGGCGACGAGCGCCAGGAGAATCATGGGAAACTGCTTTATCTTTCCGGATAGACCGAACATGGAAAAGCTCCAGCGGATAAAATTCGCGGCAAAGACTTATTCTAAAAGCATTCGGCGGATTTCGGTAGTTTTCGTTTCACTCGCAATCGCCGCGGCGCCACTGATCGGCTGCAAAAAAAAAGGCGCGGAACAGTCGAATATCGAAAACGAGATTCGCGTGCTCGTCGAGAGCTCGCCCGCGACAATGAATCCACGGCACTCGCTCGATGCGATCGGCCAAAGACTCCAGATGCTGGTCTTCCGCGCGCTCACGGGACTGGACGAAAATCTCGAAGCCGTTCCTGACCTGTCGAAAAAATGGCGCTTCGAGGCGGGTGGGCGGCGCGCCGTCTTCACGCTGGGATCCGAATCGGAGACCGATCACGCCGGCACTTTCCTCACCCATGCGAGGATTCTCCGGTGCGTCCAGAACTACCTTTCGCCGGAGCTGAAGTCGCCCCATCGAGCCGGCTTTCCAAACGTGACCGGAGTGAAGCCCGGAAGCGGCGTTCTGGTCTTCGAACTCTCGCAACCGGATCCGTATCTCGCGAAGAACCTTTCGATGCTTCGTTATTTCGGAATCGCGGGCGATCCCGATAATCCATGTCGCGATCCGAAACCCGGCGAGATCCTCGTGACGAACGGGCGGTACTCGGTCGATCCTTATCCCGCCACTTTCGAACGGACGATTCGTCTGCTCCCGCGCGAACCGCTCGCCCCGGTGCTTCGATTCGAAGTCGTCCGGGAGGAAACTTCACGACTTCTGAAGCTCATGGGCGGAGAAGGCGACGTCGTCATGAATTCTCTCTCTCCCACGAAGTCGAACTGGATTACCGCGGATCCGCTGCGCGGATTTCGCCTCGTGGCTCGCGACGGCGTGAATACGACTTTCCTCGCCTTTAATCTTCGAGATCCCGTGCTTCGCTCGAAAACGGTTCGCCAGGCCATCGCGCGCGCGATCGACCGCCGCGCGTTCGTCGACTTCGTCCTGCGTCGGCAGGCCACCGTCGCTTCTAGTTTCTTAAGTCCCTCGCTGCCCGAGGGAATCCCCCCCCAAGCCTCCACCTTCGACCCCGCCTCCAGCATCCGACTTCTCGAAGAAGCCGGCTATTTCCCCGATGCGGACGGGGTCCGGCTGCGGATCAGATATAAAACCACCACGGATAAGGTCGGGTTGGAGCTCGCCCAGGTGCTGCGCGGAATGCTCGGGAAGGTCGGAATTCACCTCGATCTCGAGCCGGTCGAACCTTCCGTGTTTTTCGCCTCGATTCGAAAGGGAAATTTCCAGATGCACATGGGCCGCTGGATCGGCGTGTCCGACGGCTCGATCTATCATCGCGCGCTCCGTTCGACGAGCAAAGACAACCGCGTCGGCTACGCCGACCCCCTCCTGGACCGCTGGATCGAAGAGACCGGACGGGAAGTCTCGCTTCCCCGCCGCCGCGAAATCCTGGCAAAGATCCAGTTGCGCGTGCTGGAAGAACTGCCTTATTTTCCGCTATGGCACTGGAGCAATGCATTGGTCCTTAGTGAGCGAATCGAGCCTATCGCTCCCGAGACCATTTCGCTCACGGGAAGCTATACGACTTTAACCCGGCTGAGACTGAGGAAAACGCGATGAAACGAGTTCTAGTCGAAAAATTGCCGGACACCGATCGACCGCTCACGCTTTCGGAAGACGAGGCGCACCACCTTCTGCAGGTCCTGCGAACGCGGAACGGCGAAAGGATTGAGGCGCTGGACGGACGGGGCGCGCGCATCGAAGCCGAGGTGGAATTTCTCGGAAAGGGGAAGGCCCAGATCCACGCGCGCAGCAGCGCGTTTCGAGATCCGAAACTGAACGCTCTTCCCATCACGCTCGAGATGGCGGTGCTGAAGGGGGACGCCATGGAATGGACGATCGAGAAAGCCTGCGAACTCGGCGTGAAAACGTTCATCCCCGTGCTTTGCGCGCACGCCGTGGTCCAAGTCGATCGCAAAGGACCGGAATTCTATCGCGAGCGCTGGCAGAAAATCGCGGACCAGTCGCTGAAACAGTCGGGTCGACTCGAACGGATGATCGTGCGCGAACCCCTCGAGCTGGCGAGTGTCCTTAGCGAAAAGCGGCCATTGCGCATCTGGGCCGACGAGGCGGCTCGCGCGGAGTCGCCCCATATTTTCGAAACGCTGAATTCGGTCCCGGCCGCGGAGCGCGTCGGCGGCGTCGCGATCCTGATCGGGCCCGAAGGCGGCTGGAGTGAATCCGAACGAATTCTCCTGAATCGTAGTGAGTGCCGATCGACCAGTCTGGGCGCTTGGGTTTTACGCGCGGAAACCGCCGCGCTTTTTGCTACTAGCCTGGTCGCTGGCTCTATGCGATAAACAGTTCCAATGGATCGGGAAATCAATTTCAAGCCCCTCACCGATGGCTTAGGTTTTCATCCCTTCGCGGACGGGCTTCCTTACGCCCCGGCATCGAAGTCGGCGCCGAAGACTCCGGCCACCGGAACGGGCGCCGTCGCCGCCGGACGCCCGCAGTTCGCGTATCCTGCCGGTCCCGCGGCCTCGCCCCGGGGGCCAGCCCTCCCCTCGACCCCGATCGACACCGCGGCCGAAAAAATTCGGCGCGAACTCGAATCGATTCAGGCCCAACGTTTAGATCAGGCTCGCGCCTCGGCGGCGCGAAAACAGGACATGCAGGCGCAGCTCGTTCTGAATTACGGCGTGGGATATTCCTTCCAGCGCGCGTTCGCCTATCTTCTCGATTCGGCCTTTAACCTGAGCATCTGCGCATCCATCCTTTCGACCGCGCTTCTGTCGACGGACCTGGAAAACCTTCGCGACCTTTCTCCGCTGGCCATCATTTCGGTGGGCGTTTTTCTCTTCGCCTGCAACTGGGCGCTGCTCGCCGCCCAAGAAGTCGCCTTCGGAACGACCATCGGCAAACGCATCTTCGGACTGCGTCTGCGCGGAACCGGTTTCGAATGTTTTATCCGCGCGCTCTTCTTTCTACCCAGTCTTTTGTTCGGCGGACTCGGCATCTGGATCGCCCTTTTCGACAGTCGGAAACGTTGTTGGCACGACCGGATGACGAAGCTCCAGCCGACCGAGTGATCTCCGTATGAATCCTCGCGATCCCCTTTCGAAGATTAAGAAACCTGAGACCCTGAAGAAAATTCTTTCGCGCCACCGCGGCCCGCGGCGAAAGATCGTCTTTACCAACGGGGTTTTCGATCTCCTCCATCGCGGCCATGTCACTTATCTGAATCAGGCGCGAAAGCTCGGAACCCTACTCATCGTGGCGATGAACGAAGACGAATCGGTTTCCCGCCTGAAAGGTCCTTCCCGCCCGATCAACCGGCTTTCGGATCGTATGCTCACGCTCGCCGGCCTCGAATGCGTGGATTACGTCACCTGGTTCGGCGAAGATACTCCGCTCGAAATCATTCGCTTGCTGAAACCGAACGTTCTCGTGAAGGGCGGCGATTACTCTCCGGCGGCGAAACCGGGTACTCCGAAATACATCGTCGGTGCCGACGACGTCATGGGTAACGGCGGAAGCGTAAAGGCCCTCCCCTTCGTCGACGGCTATTCGACGACCAAAACGATCGCGAATCTGAAGTAGTTCGCTGTTTTCTGCGGCTTCACCGTCATTCCAGTGACGCTTTTCGCCCCTTTGGCGGGGCGGGTATTTCCTGCCTCTTTTCTATGCACCGAGTCTCCGCGAATCTAATGGGAGGGGCCCATTCCTATGGCGTCGAATTCCACCCAGGTCCGCGGAACTTTTAACGAAGAGCAGCGCTACTCGCAGCATGTCGAGCAGCAGAAGACCGAGCACGCCAAAAAACTGCGCGAACTCGAGAGCAAACACGAGGACGAAATCTCTTCGACCGTTTCACGCTACAAAAACGAAAAAGAAGAGATCGAAAAATCCTTCACCGTTTCCCTCTCCGAAGAGAGCAAGCGGCAAGCCGAGCGCCTCGACGCTCTTCGCCGGGGACATAATGAAGAGTACGCCGGCGAAAAAAAGAAGTTGGAAGCGGAGTTCGAAAAACTCTCCAGCCGCGAACGCGCCCGCGTGGAAAACTATCAGAAAAAACAGGAAGAGAATTTAGGCAAGCTGCACGCGCGCTATCAGTCGGCCCAGGACGAATTGCGCCGACAAAACGGGGAGAGTTAATCTCGCGCGCGGCCGCAGACGATGCGGTCGAAAATCCGGAGCGATGCGAGCGAAAACCCGAAGACCAGCAGCACGAAGAACGCGGCTCCGTTCGGAAGGTCGAGCTCACGCACGCTCTGGAAAGAGCGGATAAATAGGTTGTTGATGAAGATCCAGCTGAACGTTCCCCACATGAATCCGGCTCCGAGGAGCGGGGCCCACTTATTCGTCTTCACGAAGTGCGCGTAAACCATGCCGAGGACCGCGCAGATCGCGCAGTGGATGATCGTCCCGATCCCGATCGCGGCGGTCACGCCGTATCTCATCGCATCGCCGCCGAGGAGGGTCAGCGCAGGGACTTTAAAAGGGTACCAAAACTCCAGCCCACCGAGCGTCGCGAGCGCTCCGGCAAAAACCCAGGCGACGAGTCCCGCGAAAATTCCGGCCATCGCGCCGGCGATCGTGCGGGGAAGGTCGAAGACCAGCCAAGTCGCGACCAAATCCATTTCGCCTTCCTCATGGACGGCGTGTGCGGACGAAGCGGGAGTACCAACGTGGGATGTGTTTGCCATAAGCGCTTTCGATCATAGCGCGGGGTCTAGGACAAAAGAAGTGAAAATCCGAAACGGGGCGGGGGACTGAAAAAGTAATGCGTCGCATGAACTAGCTAAAATTTCACACCTTTTGTAGACTGATCCTATGTCCATCATCGACTTCCAGGTCCAACTTCTTCCCGAGGGAATCGCGGAAAGCCTGCCTTCGGGAACGCGGAAGTGGGGAAAGTTCTGGGCCACGCCCGTTTCCCGAACTCTGCACCGGGTCCAACCCTGGATTCGCTTTCTTCCCTCTGCCGGCCGATCGGTCGTCGAAGAACTCAGCGCTTTAGCGCCTCTTTCCCATCTGCTCTTCGAGTCCTCGCTCGGTGACCTGATCGATTCGATGGAAAAGAATCGCGTGGAACGCGCGGTGATCCTCTCCGATCCCTCGAAAGTGCCCAACGACCGCATCCTCGATTTAGCCGAAAGCGATCCACGCTTCATCGCCGCCGTTCGGGTTCCGAGGAATTATATCGAAGGCAAGGCGACCGACGAAAACCGAAGAGAGCGAATTTTCAAGTTCATCCGCGATGCACATGCACGACGCGCGCGGATACTCCAGATTCACCCGGCATCCGACGGCTTCGATCCCACGTCCGACTTTTATGCCGAACAAATCGATGCCGCCGCCGCCCACGGATGGATCGTGCTCATCCAGACCGGCGCGCCGAAGGTGCACCTCTTTTATCGACGTCCCGAATTCTCCGAGATCGCGCGCTTCGAGAGTTGGTTCTCCCAGTGGCCGAAAACCCCCTTCGTTGTCGCCCGCATGAATTTCTCCGATCCTGACGGAGCGATCGATCAGGCCGAGAAATACGAAAATCTCCGGCTGGAGACTTCCTGGCAACCGGTGGAGACGATCGCCGAGGCCACCCGACGCATCGGAGCGGACCGAATCCTCTTCGGATCCGACTGGCCGATCCTCGGCAACAACCAGAAGATCGGATTGCATCGCCTTCGGGACGCGCTCGAATCCCAGATGATCACCGAAAGCGATTTCCGCCGGATCGTCGGCGGCACGGCGGCCGAACTGCTGGCCGGCGCGGGCAATCTTCCGGAGGGTCCGCATGCCCATGCTTAAACTCGAAGACCTTCGCCCCGGACAGGTCCGCGGTTTTCCGCGCGATCGGACCCTCTTTTTCCTTCCGATGGGACCGCTCGAAGATCACGGCGACGCTTTGCCGATTTCGATGGACCTCATCGAAGCGGAGGCGCTCTGCCGCCGGACGGCGGAGCTACTCGAAGCCGAGGGATGGACGACGGTCCTCGCTCCGCGCGTCCCGCTCGGAGTCGACGCGAACACTTCGACCTTCGCGATCCGCGTCCGCGCTCATGTGGTCCGAGACTACCTCGTGGATTTCTGCGATTCGCTCTCGAAACAGGGATTCCGCTATTTCATGGCCGTTTCCGGGCACCCGGGGCCCCGCCAGCTCACGACGATCGAAGAGGCGGGGAAGTTTTTGCGTAAACGTCATCTTCGCTTCGGGATTTTTCCGAACGCGCGCGCGCCGATGCTCGTTTCCGCGAGCTCCGTCGCGATCGACGATGATGAAAAATCGCAGTCCTTGCTGTTCATGGCCCCCAAAGAACATGGGGGAGCCCGCGACGCTTCGATCGCGCTCGCCTACGCCCACGATTCCGTGGATGAGTCCCTTCGTCAGTCGCTGCCGAGAACCGCGTTCGATCCCTCGATCTTCGCCCGATGGAGAAAGCTCCGCCGAGGAGAGGTCGCCGGCTATACTGGAGATCCGGCGACGGGCACGGTCGCGCGAGGTCGGGCTTCGGTCGACCAGAAAGCGAAGACGCTCGCGATAAAATTCCGAGCGGCGGTCGAAGGCGGAAAACCGCACCAAATCTTCAAGTCCTGGTATTCGCTCGTACCCTCGAATCAGAGCCTTTTCCGGGTATGGATTCTGGTCGCGGTGCTCACGGTGATTCTGGCGGCGTGGATGACCCTGTCTTTGCAGACGTTCATGCAGGGTGCGGATTTCGGCACGTCCTGATCGGAAGGTCGGTCAGCGTTTCGCTTTTTTAACGTTCAGACGAAAGAGGTTATTGTCGTCATCCGTGCCGAGGAGGAACTCGCCGGGGAGCATTCCTTCTTCGGTGCGCTCGCTGAAGGCGACGCCCTGGCCGGCAGGAATCGCGATGCGGACGCTCGAGGACTCGGGAGTGAGGAAAACCGTGCCGGCGTCGTTACCGAAGGCACATTCGAGTTTTCCACGACGAAGGGGACGGCAGATCGAGGAGGCTTCGGCCTCGACGGCGGCGTCGGTCGATGGATCACGCATCGTCGATTTCCAGGTGCCGGTCAGCATTCCATTCGCATTCGAGATGGTGAAGGTCGTCTTCTTCGTGAACTGAAGGGGATGGTTCTTCAGATGGTCCACGCTGTAATTCCGCTCGAAACTGATCTTCTGTCCTTTCCGAGGAATCAGACCGACAGCCAAAGAGCCCTGGGCAAAGAGGAAGGTTACGGCGAGAGCGGCTACGGTGCGAGCGGTGAACATGGAACCTCCGGATAAGAACAGCTTCGGAGGGTGTTTTACAAAAGTTGATGTAAATAGTCAAGTTTTACCGAATCACCATCGTCCATTTTGATCCATGCCGTCGAGAAGTTCCATCTTGCTGTAACTTATGGGTATTTTAAGCGACAACCGGGGGCTTTGGCTGCTTAAAATAGATCTCGCGGTGGATCGCCTCTTTCGGCACTCCCCGTTCCGTGAGAATCGCCCGGACTTCGTCGATCATCTGGCCGGCGCCGCAGAGGTAATACTCGGTCTGGGTCCAAGGATAATCCTCACCGAGCGTCCGCAAGTAATCGGTGACCCGGCCCTTGAAACCGTTCCATTTTCCCTTCGGCTGCGAAACGCAGGCGATCCACTTACCGTGGGGGATAATGTCGCTCTCGTACAGTACCTCGTCTTCGTCGCGAATGCCGAGCAGGCAGGTCGCGCTCTTCGGCGGATTCGCGGCGTAAGCTTTCGACAGCATCATGGCGCGAAAAGGCGCGATGCCGGTGCCGGTGGAGATGAAGCAGACGTGCTTATCCGACGACGTTTCGTAGGTGAAGTCGCCATAAGGCGCATATCCCCGGAAAGTGTCGCCGGGACGCAGATTATTCAGGTAATTCGAGCCCGGACCGCCGTCCACGATTTTCACGCAGAGTTCGACCGGGCGCGCTTCCGGCGTAGAAGCGATCGAATACGCTCGGCGAAGGTCTTTGCCGTTCGTGCCGGCCCCCGGAATGATGATGCTGATGTACTGGCCCGCTTCGAAATGGAACGGCTCGGTCGGAGCCGGTTTCGCCGGATCCGTCGAAGGGATCGGCTCGGCGTCGAATGCGAGTTCGTAGACGGTCGGCGTAATCATCCGGTGGGATCGTACGGTACAAAGATACTGAGTGACGGCTGCCATAACGGGACCAACCTAACGGAATTCTCCGTCGGAGTCACCTATTAGGAAGGGGCCAATTCCGCGATTAGGGGTTTAAAACGAGCTTAAATCCCGGCATCGGTGGGCTTCGCATCGCTCCCGCCGCCGCTCGCACGCGCCAGTAATAGGTCGCGGGCTTCAGATTCCGGAAAATCAGGAAGTTATCCTTACCCTTCACCATGACCTTTTTCAGGACCTTCTGGAACTGAGGATCAGCGGCGATCTCGAACTCGTAAGCTTCGGTGAACGTCGTCCGCTGCCAGGAGAAGAAGATCCCTTTCTGCTTCTGGACTTCGGGATCCGCGAGCGAAATGGCCTCGCCATCGGTCGGCATGGTCAGGGGCGGCGAGTTGAAGTTGAACATGAACTGTTCTTGCTTCGAAACCGCCGCGTATCCGTTCGGGTACTCCGCGCGGATCTGATAGACGAGTGGATCGGTGTGGATCTTTCCCTTCGGGAAAGCATAGGTCGAACCGGTCACCTGCTCATCGACGAGGGTTTTTCCCGCGCTGTTCTTCACGAACACCCGATATTTTTCGATTCCTTCCATGGGTTTCCAGCGAAGGACGACATCGAATTCCTGGAGCTTTTTCCCCGTGAACTGGTTCGAGTCGATCGGCTCTCCTCCGACGAGCGGGGCTTCGGTGACGATCCCCTCGTAATCGGCGGCGATGGTGAACGGCGCGCGGACTCCGCGGCCGATCGGAGTTCCATCGGGATTCCGTACTTCGAGCGAGTAATTGCCCGGACGTTCGAACGTGGCCATCAGACCACCGCGTCCTCGGTTGGCTTTCACCGGTCGTTTCAGCAGCTCTTTACCCGAGGCATTCTTCAGAACCATCAGAACTTCGGCTTCTTTCTCCGCCGGAGATTCGAAGATAAGCGCTTGCTTCAAGGGCGGCGCCTGGCCAGCGGGAATCGTGAATACTTGGCCTGCCGTCGGGGTGGTAATCTTCAGCGTCCCCGCCAAGGCGGGAGTCGGAGACGGACTTGGGGACGGGCTGGGCGACGGGGTGGGGGACGGACTCGGAGAGGGCTCCGGTGAAGGTTCCGGAGAGGGAGTGGGGCTCGGCGACGGACGCGCGACAGGCTGGCCGCCGCGTCGAACGACGAGTTTCGGACGAGTCATGTCTCCCTTCACGTTACCCGCGACGATATCGACAAGGACGCGACGTTCGATTCCGGCCGCGCCTTGGATCGATTCGAACGTCAGCCGGATCAGGGACCCCGGCTCGAGCTCCAGAATCGAACCGTCGAAAAGCTCGATGGTCGCGCGGTCCTCAGGTCCGGTCATTACGGTGTCTTCGTTGTATAAATTCGCGTTCACGGGCGCGTCCAGGAACTCGAGAGAGTCCTTCGGCTGCCGCTTCAGCTGACCGGTCACGGATTTTACGACGCCGACCTGCTCGCCGTCTTCCGCGGCTCCGCCGAAAAGCAGCGATTTGATCGAAACTCCCGAGACGTAAAGGCCGGTCGCTCCCGCGAGAAGAACCACCAGCAGGGCGATCATGATCTTTCTGCCTTTACCGCCCGATTCCGCCTCGAAATTTTGTTCTTCCATTGAACGCTCCTTACCTTAAGCCGTCGGCTCTGCTGACGCCTGCGCTTCGGCATGAATCCGAATCGAGGCGAGCGTGATGTCGTCGTCGAGCGACTTCACGCTTCCGTTATACTCCATATAAGATTTTTTCAGCGCATCGATGATTCCGCGCGGGCCGTTCACGAGATTCTCTTCGACGATCTTCTTCGTGCGCTTCTTGCCGTACTGCTCTCCGCCTTCGTTCTTATTCTCCACGAGTCCATCGGTGTAGAGAAAGAGGATGTCCTCGATATCCATCGGGAGGGTCGCTTCCTCGTAAAGTCCCGACTCCTCGACTTCGCCCAGACGATTCCCCCTCGAAAGCAGCGACTTCAGCTCGAAGCGCTCGCCGTTTTTTCGAAAAAGCCAGGGAGGATTGTGGCCGGCGTTCGCGTAAGTGATCGTCTTCGCCTCGAGGTCGATCACCCCGATAAAGAAGGTCATCATGATCTTCGTCATAGCGGCGTCGAAGATCACCCGATTGGTGTAGGACATCATCTCGCCCGGCGAGAGGCGGAAGAACGCTTTCTCCTGGGCCAACTTCGCCAGAACCGAAAAACAGCTTCGGGCGGAAGCGGTGATCAGGGCGGACGGAACTCCGTGACCGGTCGCGTCCGCGATCATCACGCAAAGTTTGTTCTTGATCCGAAAGAACCCCCACCAGTCCCCGCCGCATTCGGATGCGGACTGATAACTTCCGATGATCTCGAGGTGGTCGTCCCGGTACTCGGGCGGCGGAATCAGGCTCTCCTGCACCGCCGCGGCGACTTTCAGCTCCTCCGCCATATGAGCCTTTTTCACCTGTTCGACGATCAGTTCCTGGATCTTCTTCGACATGAGATCGAAGGAGTTCGCGAGCATTCCGACTTCGTCGCGCGTCTTCACCTTCGATTCGATGTTGAACTCCCCACGGGCCACGGCGGCGGTCGCGAGCGTCAGCTGCTTGAGCGGTTTCGTGATGGAATTGGAGAATACGATGGCGAATAGGATCGCCGCGATGATGGAAATGATCCCCATCATGCCGAGCCGTTCTCCCAGCGTGAACGCAGCTTCGATCGCTTTTCTTTTTTCCAGCTGCGTCAGTACAATCGGTCCGATGGGAAGACGGCGAAAGGCGCCCAGATAGACTTTGCCGTCGATTTCGAATTCCTTCGTGCCGGAACCCATTTTCGCGGCGGTGGCGCCGACGAAATTCGGATGCGCGGCGATATTCGGCGATTCGAGGTTCAGCCGAGCATTCGTCGAAGCGAGGACTCTTCCGGTCGGGGTCGTGATCGTCGTCTCGCCGAAGCGGGCGTTAGAAATCAGGGACCGACCGTCGATGAACGCGATGCCGATGGGCATCCCTTTTTCGTAATCCTTCAGACCGACATCGCCGAACGCCACGAGAAGAAGCGGAATGCCGCCCGGCTGCGGAAAGTTCTGGAAGGAGAAAGATCTTTCCTGAACCTCCTCCCGGACCTTTTTCAGCAGCTCGGTGTCGGGCGCGATGGCGTCGGGGTTGTACCCCGCCTTCTTCAGCACCTCTTCGTTGGTGTTTTTCGTCAAAATTGTGGCGGTACCGTCCGGCTTCACGAGAAAGGAAAGATAGAGACCCGCCTCCAGCTGGGAGTGGACGAGGTTTTTCAGGTTATCCGTCTGGATAGGGGTCACCGGGAGGCGCGGATCGAAAGTCGTAAGATAGAGTCGGAGGTTATCGATGACCGGGCGGACTTTCTCGTTAAAGTCTTGACCCGCTATGTAAGCCTCCATCGACTTCAGCTGGAAGGCGTAATCCACCTTGTCATCAACCACGAGTTTTACCGCGGAATAGCTCAAAAAACCGACGATGACGAAAAACAACAGACTTAAACTCAAGACGAGTTTCGACCCGAGTGAGAATTTGACTCGAAAGTTCTGTTGCCCCATACTCAAAGTCTCCCCGGAATTTAGAAAGATTTCAATAGATTGCGGCTCCCGCAGAGGTAATTCCCCATGATCAAGGTCGCGAAAGAAGCGAACGGAAACATCCTAACCATCCGGCTCTCCGGTTCCATCGAGGAAACCGTGAACCTGGAAGAAATGGTCGGCCCGACGCCCGCCGAGGTTCGCGTCGACTGCAAAGAAATCACTCGAATCAACTCGGTCGGCGTAAAAGGCTGGATCAAGTACTTCCAGACCCTTCAGGCGAAGAACGTGAAGATGACTTTCTTCCAATGTTCGACCGCCATCGTGGAGCAGGTGAACCTCATCTCGAACTTCGTCTGCGGCGGAACCGTCGAGTCGATCTATGTGCCGTTCGCCTGCACCAACTGCAAGGCCGAGCTCATCGCGCTTTTCCGCACCGCTGACCTGAATCCAAACTCGATTCAGCTGCCGGAGCTGAAATGCACGAAGTGTTCGGGTAAAGCAGTCTTCGACGACATCGAAGAAGAGTATTTCTCTTTCCTCTCACGATAACGGCCAGTCGGATTACTGGTGGCCCAAACCCTCATCCTCGTCTCAAACCGACCCGACGACGTCGTCTTCGCGCAGAAAATCGCGGAGACGGCGGAACTCGAATTCGTCCAGTCCGTGGATCTGATGCAGATCGCGGATCTCATCAAGGAGAAGGACGTCGGAGCGATCTTCGTCGACTTCGGGACCGAGCCGGGTTTCCGCGCCTTCGAATCGGCGATCCACGACCAAGTCGGATTGTTCAGCGATCGCGTGAATACGAACCGGTTCCACTACCTCTCCGATCTCGACCTGGAAGAGCGAAAGTTCCTCACGGAAAGCCCCCTTTTCGGAAACTTCGTGCTGCGGAAATATTCCGGACCCGACAAAGCCGCGAAGGCGGGCATCCGCTATTCCTATGTCGTGAAAGCGACCTTGCTCGAGCGCGCTTTCGGCATTCGGAATTTTTTCCACCCGAAGTCCCAAGTCCAGACGATCCAGATGAAGCGGTCGACCCAGAAACAACAGGTCGTAGAAGCGCTCCGCGCATACCTGATCAAGGCGAAGTATCCGACTCGCATGGCGAATACAATCGCGAACGCCGTCGACGAGCTGATCATGAACGCGATTTTCGCCGCTCCGACGGACGCGACCGGTCGCCGTATCTACGAGCAGACCCCGCGGGACACGGACATCGAACTCTCGGACCGGGCGTCGATCGACGTCTCGATCGCGTTCGACGGCGTCCAAGTCGGCATCTGCGCGACTGATCAGTACGGGTCCATCGACAAGGAGAAGGTGCTGCGCCATCTGTCGACGGTCTACAAAGACGAACAGTATAAAATGAAGGTCAGCGTCGCCGGCGCGGGCCTCGGCCTGGCCACCACCTTTCGCACCGGGGGCTCGCTGCTCTTTCTCTCCGAGAAGAACTCGAAAACGGAAGTTTGCGTGATCTTCGAGCGCCTCGACAATATCCGTGAATTCAAGGACCAGTTCCGTTACATCGTGAATCAGTTCTATTACTGAAACCGACGAAGAGCGCACCCCATCCCCCGGACCGTCCATGAAGATTTACCTCGCTTCCACTTCCCCTCGCCGCCAACAGCTCCTTCGGGAAATCGGTTTCGCCTTCGAAATCGTGAAACCTGAAACCGACGAAGTCGAGTGCCCCGGCGAATCCCCCCGGAAGATGGTCGCGCGATTCGCGACCGAGAAAGCGCTCGCCGCTTTCGAAAAAGTTCGCGGCGGAGAGGACGGCCTCCTCATCGCTGCGGATACGACCGTGGTTTCTCCCGATCGCAAACGGGTGTTGAACAAGCCGCTCTCCGTTACCGAAGCGCGCAAAATGCTGCGGACGATCGCAGGAAAGACCCACACCGTTCTGACGGGATATGTGATCTGCGCGTTTTCGGGGGGGAAGATCCAGCGCTGGCACGATGCCGTGGTTTCGACGTCCGTGAAGATGCGAAAACTCACGCCGGGGGAAATCGCCGATTATGTCGAGAGCGGTGAACCCATGGATAAAGCGGGCGCCTATGCGGCGCAGGGTATCGGAATGTGCCTGATCCAGGAAATCCGCGGCTCGTACTCGAATGTTGTCGGACTCCCGATGTCAGAGCTCGTCCAGGATCTCGAGAAAAAGTTCAAGCTCCGTCCCGGCTGGAAATCCGGCGGGCGGAAGAAATCGACGCGATGACGACGACTGAACTACTCGGAAATTACCGAGCGATTCGCAAAGCGATCGCTGCGGCGGCCCTCCAAGCGGGTCGCGCCGCGGATGCGGCGAAGCTCATCGCCGTGAGCAAAACCCACCCGTTCGAGAAAATTCGGGAACTCTACCAAGAGGGCCATCGGGATTTCGGGGAGAATTACGTTCAGGAAATGATCGCGAAGGCCACCCAGGCGCGCGCGGAAGGACTCACGGAGATCCGCTGGCACTTTATCGGTCACCTCCAATCGAACAAGGTGAAGATCCTCCTCCCGTGGGTTTTCATGATTCACGGGGTCTCCTCGCTGAAGCTCGCGGAGGAAATTTCGAAACGCGCGGAAGCCGCGGAAAGGCCTGAAAAAGGCCCCGTTCGAGTGCTGATCGAAGTGAACGTCGACGACGAAGAAAGCAAATCCGGCGTACGCATTTCCGAGATTCGAAAATTAGCGGAGGCCATCGGCACGTTTCCAAACCTCGAACTTCGCGGGCTCATGGCCATTCCAGATCCGAAGCGGGTGGGCGGGGCGCGTGAAGCCTTCCACCGAATGGCCGCTCTGGAGGCCGCTCTCCGGCCCCTCACGCGTGGCGATCTCTCCATGGGCATGACATCTGATTTTTCCGACGCGATCGCCGAGGGAGCCACCTATTTGCGCATCGGCACCGCGATCTTCGGCAGCCGATCACCGCGCGAAAAACTTTAGTCGGATTCTATTCCGCGGAATTCCGCTCCCACCGCGGGTCTTCAGCAGGTGCGAAAAACCAAAAGTGACATTCTGCGGAGTCGTTTCGACTCTTTTTACGTCACCGTAATTGAAAAATTTTCGCGATAGGAGCGCATCATTGACGCGCATTATTTAACTCGCGATGCGTGAAGTGGCCGTTTTTATACAATCTCTGCGTACCATTTCGCCTCCGGGAGTTTTGGCACAAGTTCTGCGTAAGATAGCCGTGTCAGGGTGATCCGCATGGGAGTGCGGATACTCGGTGGGCAGGAGGCGCGCCGAATCGAAAGAGCTCTGATGACCCTTCTCTCGAACTTTCTGTTTGGGAAACGCGACTTGGATGCTCAAGGAGGACCCTGATGTTCAAGAACTATCTGACCTACCAGTTCGCCCTTTCATTTCACCAGCTCTGTCTCGTAGCGGACATCGCTGAAGCCCCGAAAAAGAACCGTTTGCTTCGCAGCGCCGAACAAATGATCCAGTCCTTCACGCATAGCCTCCACGCGAAGCGGCCTTCGGAAGAGGGGAGACACTTCTTTTCGGCGCTCCTAAACCTGCGCGAATGCCACGACGAGCTCATCGACTCGGGGGTGTTCTTCGGAGAACTCCAATCCAAATACAAGATTATCCACGATCGGCTCGAGCAGCTTTGCGAAAAGGCCGCCGCGAGCGAGGGCGGGCAGTTCCGGATGCTCGGCTGAGACCCTGACTTTAAAAGTGCCCCTACAGAGGCATGGGCCGTTCGTCGTTTCCTCCCCGCCAGGGACTTCCGGCGGCGAACGGCCCGTTTTTCGACCTCCTTTCCAGGGGTAGAAGCCTGTGTTACGACTGAGCCAATGGTCTGGTTCCATAGCTCAGCTGGATAGAGCGTTGCCCTCCGGAGGCAAAGGTCAAAGGTTCGAATCCTTTTGGAACCGCCATTATAAAACAAAAAAGGCCGCCTCTTCGGAGGTGGCCTTTTTTGTTTTCTGATCCCGACTCCAAAAGGATTCGAAGCGGAGTTCGCGACCGCGCCGGTATCTTAGTCCTTCCGAACGTGCGCCCCGAGAACGATCAGCGCGGCGATGCAGATCGCTTCCGCGGGAGAACTTCCGGTCGCGGTCGAGGCCTGCGTCTCGAGGGTATGCGCCGCCGACTTATAAAACCGCGCCTGCCAGATCCGGCTGCCCGAAAGCTGCAGCTTATACCCGCGGTCGCAGATCTCGTCGACGACCCGCCAGGCGGTCGCGACGTCGGTGCTGAATTTCGGCGCTTCGCCCGCGTCGTCGTCGAACACGGCGAGGTTCACCCGCTGATCGAGTTTCTTGCCTGCTGCGAGTCCTGGTTCGGTCATTCGTCTCTACCTCTCTCTAGTTTCCGCGAAACTCGCGGATGCGCGAGCGATCGCCCACGATCCACACGAGATCGCCCGGAAGGAGCGCCATCGACGAGTCGGGGCTGAGGTATCGTTTCCCGTCCCGCTCGAGACCGACGATGAGTCCGTCGATCGCCTCGCGCAGACCGCACTCACGGATCGGTTTGTTCACGAACGGATCGGTGGGCAAAAGCGTGAGGGAAGTCAGTCCATAGGACTCCGACATCGGCGGCAGTTCTTCCGGAATGGCCGACTCGATCTCCGGCCGCGCCGAGGCAAGCTGCTCGTCCGTACCAATCAGAAAAATCTCGTCGCCCGGGAGGAGGAGGTCGTCCCGTTTCGGGGAAAGGATTCGTCGCCCCCCCCGATCGATCATGGCGATGGTAACCCCATACTTCTCTTTCAGCTGGGACTGGAGAAGGGTTTTCGCGACCAAGGGGGAACTCGCGGAGACCTTCATTTCGACGAGCACCGCGTCCCATGGCGCGAGCGCCGGATGAAGATTCTTATGCCGTTCCAGAGCGAGACGTTCGTTCTCGTTCAGATTCGCGACAAATCGGCGCTCCATTTTTTCGTAGAGTGGCTCCGAGAATCGCGTAAAAAATAGCGTCGCGAGCGCGGCCAGCGCGATCAGTACGAGACCCGACAGCGCGAGCACGGATGTAAACTGGCTGACGACGAAAATAACGAGCGCCACTCCGAACATAAAACGAACGGACGTGATTCCGAGCTGCAGCCGTCGCAGCCGATTCACCGTGGCCTCTCCATAACTTTCTGCGTGCGCCGGACGGCCTAGGAAAATCGCCCAAAGAAACGGCGCCGACAGGAGCAAAGCCACCCCGCACACCATGAGATTCAGATAAGGAACCTCGCCGAAACCATCCCGCAACCGCGGTAGACCGGCCCGACTGAGGGCGAGGCTAAGCGCGACGACGAGCACGGCATTCAGAAGGATTTTCGCCCCGTACTCGCGAAATACCAATCCGATCACATTCGCATCGCCGCCTCCGGACATCGCGGTCTCGTAGCGCGCCAGCAGCTGACGAAACGAGTTCGGAATCCGGCGGTTCAACCAATTATAGAACTTTTCCGAGTTCTTAATCTGATAAGGGGTCGTGAAGGTCGTGACCCCCGAAACTGCGACCGCGATCGGATAGAGGAAGTCGCTCGTCACGCCCAACGTCTTCCCGAGCGTCGCGATGATGAAGGAGAATTCACCGATCTGCGCGAGACTGAGCCCACCCTGGATCGAATGTTTCAGGCTTCTTCCCGAAATGAGCGCGCCTAAACCCGAACTGATGAATTTTCCGACGATCGTGAGAAACGTCAGGAAGACGATCACGCCGAAATGTTCCCTCATAATCGCGGGATCGATCATCATCCCGACCGAAACGAAAAAGACGGCCGAGAAGAGATCCTTCACCGAAAGGATCACCCGCTCGATGCGGTGACCTTCCCGAGTTTCCGCCAGGATGGACCCCATGACGAAAGCGCCGAGGGCCGGAGAGAATCCGACCCCGGTGGCGATAATCACCATCATCAGACAGAGGCCGATCGAGATGATCAGGGTCGTCTCGTCCGAGAGAGCCTTCCGAATTTTGTCGAACAGGGTCGGGAGAAGATAGATCCCGAGCAGGAACCAGAGGATGAGGAAGAAACTGAGGCGGAGTGATGATCCGAGCAGGGCCGTACCCGAGAGGCTCTGGGTCGCGGCGACCGAAGAAAGCAGGACGAGGAGGAGTATCGCGATCAGGTCCTCGACGATCAGAACGCCGAAGACGAGCGATGCGAATCCTCGCGTCTTCATCCCGAGTTCGTCGAACGCACGGACGATGATCGTCGTCGAGGACATGGAGAGAATCGCGCCGAGAAACAGGCTGTCCATTTTAGACCAGCCCAACGCCATGCCGACGACATAACCCACGGCGATCATGAATATGATCTCGAAGGTCGCGGTGATTCCCGCGCTCTTTCCGACCTTGACCAGTTTCTTGAAACTGAATTCGAGCCCGAGGCCAAAGAGCATGAAGATGACGCCGATTTCCGCCCAGATGGAAATGTTGGCGACATCTTTCACCGTCGGTACGAGGTGGAAATGGGGTCCCACCAGCATCCCGGCGATGAGATAGCCCAGTACCACCGGTTGGCGAATCATCCGAAAGATGAGCGTGACGACGGCCGCAGCCATCAGAATCAGTCCGAGGTCCTGAATCAGATCGGGGAGATGCACCATGAATTCATCCGTATCATATCCCGGGCGAATCTAGCCGAGATGCGACGGGGAAAACGGCCGCCGTTCCGGGAGGGGCTACTGCTTCAGCACGATCAGCAGCTGAGCCCGTTCGCCCGTGACGTCCTTCTGCGCAAAGATCCCGATCCGTCCGTAGCCCATCTCGCGGATCTCTACCTGGTCGTAGAAGGAGCGATAACGGAGGTGGTCGAGATACTGACCGAGCGACTGGAGCTTCCGATAAGGCGCCCAATTCTGATTGAACGAGAAATATCCCTTACTGGAGACCGTGATCTCCGAAATCCGGGGATAGTTATAAAGACGGTCGCGATCCGAGGACGACTGATCGAAGACGGTAATTCGGGTGGAGGGAAGGTGGAGATCTCCCAGGACCGGAAGCATCGTGCGGGAAAGCTTTTGGGCGCGTTTGGATAGTTTGTTCTCGACCTTGCATGCGACTACATGTTCCGGAACCAGGAACCGGTCGGTCGCGAGCCGCATCTTCATGTCGATTTGGTAGGCGAACTCGATGTCGTCCGGAGTTTTCCAAACGACGTCCCGGAAATGGACCGATTCAAGCTCGAACTTGGCGGCGCTGAAGCCCGAGAGTTCATGGAACGAAATCGCCCGGCCCATCTCGAAGATCGGAGAGGCGCAAACCGTGTCCACTTCGGACTGCGGTGCCAGGACGATCGCCGTCTTCGCGGCCGGAGCGTCGCTGCGCCCGAAGCCGAAAGCAAAGCTCCCAATCGCGAGCGCGAGGGGGACGGACCAGAACCACAGATGCTGGGGAAGGTGTTTCATTCTCATAGACGCATTGCGTTATATGCTTGCCCCCCCGGGTAAGCAAGAGAAAACCCCAGACTGAAACTGTATCTAAGTGGTCGAAATCTTTAATTTAAACCGAATGACTAGAGAAGGAGGCCAGTCAGAAAGAGGCTCGCGACGCTGAAATAGATGACGAGCCCAGTTACGTCCACCAGAGTCGCGACGAAGGGGGCGGAAGAGGTCGCCGGATCGAATCCGATGCGACGAAGAAAGAAAGGAAGCATCGATCCGGCGATCGAACCCCAGAGAACCACGCCGACGAGCGCGGACGCGACCGTGAAGGCGATCATTTTATAATGTTCGCCGTAGAGTTCATTTCGCCCTGGCCAGGCCAGAATCCGAACCATGCCGATCGCGCCGAGAATGAAACCCAGCGAGAGGCCGGCCACCAGCTCGCGTCCGAGCACGCGCCACCAGTCTTTTAGCCGCACTTCCTGGAGTGCCATCGCCCGGATGACGAGCGACGTCGCCTGCGAGCCGGAGTTTCCTCCCGAGGAGATGATGAGCGGAATAAAGAGCGCGAGCACGACCGCGCGCTCGATCGCGTGTTCGTAGAACTGCATGGCGGTCGCCGTGAGCATTTCTCCGATGAAGAGAAAAGTCAGCCAGCCCGCCCGCTTCTTAATCATGCTGAAAAGCGAAATCTGGAGGTACGGCTCGTCAAGGGCCTCGGTGCCCCCGAGCTTGTGGATATCTTCCGTGGCTTCCTCTTCGACGACTTCCACCACGTCGTCGACCGTCACGATCCCTTTCATCTTCCCTTCGGCATCGACGACCGGAAGCGCCGAAAGCCCGCACTGGGCGAATTTCCGGCCGACCTCTTCCTGGTCCATGTCCTCGGGGAGCGACACCAGATCCGTAACCATGACTTCGCTCACGAGCTTCTCGGGCGGCGCGAGAAAGAGATCGCGAAACGACATCGCGCCGACGAGGCGTTGTTCCTGATCCAGGACATACACATAATGGATCGTTTCGATCTTCGCCTTCGACTGCGCGCGGATATAACGAATCGCCACGTCCACCGGAACATCGGGCCGAAGGCGGATGAACCGCGGGTTCATCAGTCCCCCGGCATCGTCCTCGGCGTAGGCCAGGAGCGCGACGACTTCACGCATCGTCGCGATATCGAGAAGCGCGAGCATTTGTGCGCGTTCATCATGCGGAAACTGCTGAATAAGATCGGCCGTATCGTCGGGCGCAAGCAGTCGGATCCATCCGCGTTTCTGGGCATTCGCCAAATCTTTAATCAGCTCGTACTGGTCGGCCGCGCTCACGCTGATAAAGAGTTCTTCCGCCTCTTCACGCGGAAGCGAAAAGAAACCCTCGTGGCGCTGGTCGGCCGTGAGTGATGCCCACGACTCCTGCAGCGCCTCGGCGGGGGAAATTTTCTTTTCGGCCGTTGCTTCCGATTCCATGGAGCCTCTATAGCCCACTCAAGGGTAAATTGATGGGCAAAATGACGGGCGAAGTGCGGATTAGATCATCGTGAAGGAGAACAGAAAGTTGTTCGTCCGAACCGGTTCGAAAGTCCGCGTCAGCGCGGCATCGATCGAGAATCGCGGAAACGCCCAGCCGAATCCGAACCCGTGACCGCGCCCGTACGCTCCGAGATGCGGCTGAAAAGAATTCCGGTTCAGCCCGCCCCGCAGATAGAGGTCGGCCATGATCGGGACTTCCACGCCTGCCTCGTAACCGAAACTATCGCCCGGCTTCCCCGGAATCAGGTGCGGATCGGCGTAGATCAGAAGAATTCGCTCGATGTTAAATTTAAAGCCGAGCTTGAACTCGCGGTATCGGCCCCAGATTTTCGTTTTATCCGTCTCGATCAGATTATCGATGATGATCCCGCCCTGGAGCCAGGGAAGTGGCGCGGCTAAACCGGACAGGGTCGCGTCTTGGGCGCTTTCTCGCGAAGTACTGCCGAAAAGATATTTGCCGCCGATGCCGATCCCCGCCTTTTCGAAGAGCTTCGTCGAAGCGCCCAGGTGGACCTCGCGGCCATAGGTTTTCCGCGTGTATCCCACGCCCGCCTGGAAGAGGGTGTTCGAGCCGTCCTGAATGGAAGCGTTGATGACGCGTCCGCGGGGCTCAGTGTTATCGGGACCCGCGTAACTGTTGCGGCTCACCGACACGGAGTAGGTCGGCAAAAACGAAATCATCGCCGGATTCATGTAGATGGCGTCGGTCAGAATCGGTGCCGCGTGCCCCGCACCCCCCAGACCTGCCGTCCGTGGAGAGTGGTAGTCCGTCGCATGGGCCGAGGCGATGGCGAAAAAGCCGAAGAAAAAGAGTTTCAAACCCGAGCCTACGTTCCGATGAGAAAAAATATATGACATTATGCATTAACCCCTTTGAAACGTTCCACTTTCTCGCAGTCTAGTCGAGAAGCCGCGCCTTCCACAACCCCTTCGGCTCGGGTAGAGTCTCGAAGATGAAGATTCGCAAAGCCGTCATTCCTTGTGCGGGCCTGGGCACCCGGTTCCTTCCGGCGACCAAAGCCACCCCGAAAGAAATGCTCCCCATCGTCGACATTCCGATGATCCAGTACATCGTCGAGGAAGTCGTGCGCGCGGGCATCCAGGACATCGTTTTCATCACCGGCCGCAACAAGGATTCGATCGTCGACCATTTTGACTACTCATTCGAGATCGAAACGATGCTCGACCGCAAAGGGAAGAACGCGCTCGCGGACGTTTCCCGCAACATCGCGAAACTTTGCAACATCATGACGATCCGTCAGAAACAGCCGATGGGGCTCGGGCACGCCGTGCTCTGCGCGGAGCCCATTATCGGAAACGAGCCTTTCGCCGTCCTCCTTGGCGATGATCTGATCGATTCGAAGACTTCCTGCATCCAGCAGCTGATCGAAGTCGCCGAACGCGAAAACGCCTCCGTCGTCGGTGTGATGGAAGTGCCGAAGCGAGAAGTCTCGAAGTACGGGATCGTCGGCGGAGACCGACTGAACGATCGCCTGACCCATGTACGGACCCTCGTCGAAAAGCCCGAGCCGGATCAAGCTCCGTCCCAGCTCGCGATCCCCGGCCGCTACGTACTGTCCCCGACGATCTTCGATATTCTGCGTAAGACGCCGCCGGGAAAAGGCGGAGAAATCCAGCTGACGGATGGGTTAAAAACTTTAGCCGAACGCGAGAAGCTCCTCGCCTATTCGTTCGAAGGCACGCGTTACGACACGGGCGATCGCATCGGATATATCGACGCCACGCTCGCCTTCGCGCTGAAACGTCCCGACCTCGCCGACGACGTTCGTGCCCTGATGAAACGCCACCTGGAAAATCCGCCTTCGACGAAGGGAAAACTATGATTCCCGTCCGCTCGTTTTCCGTCCTGCTCGTCTCCGGAGTGCTTTCGGCTTTGATCGCTTCGTCGGCGCACGCCTATGTTCCTCCGTCGAATTTCCTCATCTCGTCCCTGGCGAAAAAACACCGGGTTCTGAAATCGCTCCGCGTGAAAACGCGGATCACGGGCACCAATGCGCAGATTCGCGAAATCGGTTACTTCGACGCCGCGACGAAGACGTGGAAGGCAAGATTCCTGGACCAGAACGATCGTGAGCTTTACGCGTTCGAACGAAAGCTTGGCTCCGCGAGCGATAGTCTAACGAGTCTTCTTCTCTTCGAAACGAATGCCGCGCACCTGGTGACGACGCTGAAAAACGCGGGCATACCGATCGTCTCCGAGGAGGAACTCCTCGCGCTACCCGGCGAGCTCGAGCGCCGCGCCGCCGAGAAAACCTCGATCGGCCGACTCGATAAGAAGGTCGGCTGGGTGATCGGCGAAGGCGGCACCGCGCTCTGGGTTCTGAAAGACGAATTCGTTCCGCTTCGCCTGCTCCATGGGGGTTTCGACTTCAGGTACGAAGAGACGAAATACTCGAAGAACTTCCCTTACTCCCGTTCGATCTCGGTTTATCGCGGCGGGGATTTCGTACTGAAGGGCGAAGCGATGGAGGTCATCACGTCCCCGGATCTCGCCGATATGAAGGCGATCCAGGTGCAGGGACTGCCGGCCATTTCCTCGTCGATCCCCGCGGAGGAGCGCGCGCTCATCGAACAATGGGTGCAGTGGGTCCGCTAATTCCACCTCGGATCGTTTCGGTCGCCGTACCACGGCCGCTGGATTCCTTTTTTTCCTATGCCGTGCCCGATTCGCTCACCGCGCTTTCTCCCGGAACCTGGGTTCGCGTGCCCTTCGGCCGCTCGACCGTGCTCGGTTTCGTGGTCGAAGAACCGAAACCACTCTCCGAGCTTTCGTCGGGGGTGGATCCCGCGAAGCTGAAGACGATCCTCGAATGGGGGGATGACGAAGACCGCATCCCGCCCGACGTATTCGAACTCTGTAAATGGGCATCCCGCTACTACGCCCAACCCCTCGGAGAGCTGCTCGCGGCCGCCTGTCCGCCGGCATCGCTCGGACTTCGATCTGCGCGACGGGAAGCCAAGTCGCTTTCGAGAAACGTCGTCGCGCCTCGGATCATCCATCTCAATCCCGACCAGGCCCAAGCCCTCGCCGGGCTCGAAGACTTTCGCGGGACTCCGGCGGCGGCAACCGAAGTTAAAGTCGCCCTCCTCCACGGAGTGACCGGCAGCGGAAAAACCGAAGTCTATATCGAGCTCGCGAAGAAGGTACTCGCCGAAGGGAAAGGCGTCATCCTCCTCGTTCCCGAAATCGCGCTGACTTCCCAGCTCCACGAACGGCTCGAAAGCGGAATCGGCGAGGCGGTGGCGCGCTGGCACTCGGCGATGCCGGACGCCCAGCGCCGGGACCAGGCGGCGGCGCTCCGGAGCGGCGAGATTCGCGTCGTCGTCGGCGCGCGTTCCGCGGTCTTCGCCCCGATCGCCGATCTCGGGCTGATCCTCGTCGATGAGGAACATGACCCGACTTATAAACAAGACGACCGCGTCCGCTACCACGCACGGGATCTCGCCATCGTCCGCGCGAAACAAGTCGGCGCACTGGTGGTCTTAGGAAGCGCGACCCCGAGCCTCGAAACGCGCGAACGCGCTCGCGAGGGCCGTTACCAGAAGTTCGACTTGCCAGGTAGATACGCATCCGGGGGAATGCCGGCGATCGAGCTCGTGGATCTCGCGGAAGAACTACGGGTCGAAGGGATCCAGGCCGCGATCGCGGAAAAAACCCTGACCGCGATCCGCGAAACGATCGCCCGCGGCGAGCAGGTCATGATTTATCTGAATCGCCGCGGTTTCGCGGCGTTCCTGCGCTGCCGGGACTGCGGGGAAATCTCGGAATGCCCGAATTGTTCGATATCCCTCACGGTCCACAAACGCTCCCGAGAGCTCCGCTGCCACGTTTGCGCCCATATGGAAGCGATTCCGGATTTCTGCGCGAAGTGCCAGGCCGTGGATCTCGACCCGATCGGCGCGGGTACCGAAAGTCTCGAGGAAGAAATCCCGAAGCTGATTCCGGAAGCGAAGATTCTACGTCTGGACCGTGACGCCGTCACGAGCGCGAGCCGACTCGAAAAAACCCTGACCGCGTTTCGCAACGGGGAGGCCCAGATCCTCCTCGGCACCCAGATGCTGGCAAAG
This sequence comes from uncultured Bacteriovoracaceae bacterium, assembly GCA_964536965.1. Lineage (GTDB taxonomy): Bacteria > Bdellovibrionota > UBA1018 > UBA1018 > UBA1018 > JACMQW01. The sequence goes on along the minus strand of CAZIAL010000002.1, from coordinate 119,740 downwards.
GGGCATGATTTTCCGAAGGTCACGCTCGTCGTCGTGGTGCTGGCCGACGCCCTCTTTCGTTATCCCGATTTTCGGGCGCCCGAGCGCGCGCTCCAGATCCTCTCCCAGGTCGCGGGCCGCGCGGGTCGCGGCGAACTCCCGGGCAAAGTCCTGATCCAGACCTACCAGCCGGACGCGCCCGTATTGGCCGTGCTCATGGGCCTTCGGGAAGAATCCGATTTTCTGGCCGAAGAGATCGAACTTCGCAAAGCGCTCGATTATCCTCCTTTCGGCCGCATGGCCCGCCTCCGGATCGAGTCCACCGAGCGCCAGGAGGCGGTTAGCCGATGCGAACAAATCGTGCGGCACCTCGAAAGCTCGCGGTCGCAGCTCGAGAGCCAGGACCCGGGCGGCAAGCTCGACTTCCTCGGGCCTTCCGAGGCATTCCTCGAACGCGCCAAGGGCATCTACCGTTGGGACCTTCTGATCAAGTCTTCGTCCGTCCGTTCACTCGGTCATTCCATCGCCCTCGCCAAACAACTCGCCCAACGCGAAAAGTTCCCCCTCCTTGTCGATGTCGATCCCTACGGGTTAGGATAGGACTCGAATGAGCGAAAAAAAGGAACGACCCTCGCGCACGATCTTACGTTCGCGAATCGAGAAGCAGCTTCGTCGTCAGCAGGAAGAGCAGCGCAAGGAACTTCTCCGCCGTCGCGTCGAAATCGCCAAAGAAGGCGTGAAACTTTCCCAGGCGGGCCAAGTCATCGAGAGCGTGAAGAAGTATCAGCAGTACATTCTCATCCTCGAAATGTGGAAGAAGAGCGGGAAGGACGGGCTGACCCTCGATCTTTTCGATCGGACGAAAGATCTCTACGAGATCGTGATGCTCTCGGGAATCTACTGGGACATGGCCAAGCTCTACGACAAAGCCAAGCGGGCGCACCAGAAGGAGGAGCTAAACCTCTGCCTCCAGAAGTATGTCAGCTTTTCGAAAGGCATGCCCTTTCAAGCCCTCTCCGCGGAAGCCCTCCGGAAATACCTAGGGAGCGGTCGATGCAAACACCGGCCGGAGTTTAAAGCGGCCTACACCGCGTTGACCGGCGAGAAGTGTTTCATCGCCACCTCCCTCCTCGACGTGACCTCGGCCGATACCCTTCCGGGCCTGCGCAGTTTTCGCGATGAACGACTGAACAGACGCGCGCTGGGCCGCGCTTCGGTCCGTCTTTATTACTGGCTCTCCCCGCGCTTTATCCCACTTCTCGATCGCGCACCCGAGAGTTTCCGAAAGTCTCTCGGCCGCCTCCTCGATCGAATGGCGCGCCGTTTGGCTCCGTCTCAGAGTTGATAGAGCGAGCGACCGGTTCGCAGTGGCCGAAAGTCGAGCTCGAAAGGGTCGAAGCGGAGCCAGATCGAGAGCCAGATCCAGCTCGCGCGCCCGCGAATGCGGTCCATCGGTATCGGCCCGATAAAACGGCTATCGTCCGAAAAATCTCGGTTGTCTCCCATGACGAAAATCGCGCCGTCCGGAACGACGTACGGACCGAAGTTTTCCGAGACGAAGTTTCGGCCATCGAGGAAAATCCAGTGGGTCCGCTCACCGAGCTCCTCCTGCATCATCTCGAGCCCATGGTCGTCGACCTTCGACTCGGACATGAGCTCCGCGACATGGGCCGCCTGATCTTCGGGCGGTTTCGAAAGCGGAATGATCTTACCATCGATGGTGAGCTGGCGGTTGCGGATCTGGATCGTCTCGCCCGGCAGCCCGACGACTCGTTTAATATAGTCGATCTTGGGATTTCGCGGGCTTTCGAAAACGAGAATATCGCCCCGTTTGGGCGGATCGCGATCGAAGAGAACGACCGGATCGCCGAAATATTCCGAAAAAGGAAGCGTGAAACGATACGCGAACTTATTCACGAAGACGTGGTCGCCGATGAGAATCGTCGGAACCATGGAACCGGAAGGGATTTTGTAGGATTCGAAGAAACTCGAGCGGACGAGAAAGACGAGGAATAGCGCGGACGCGACCGAGACGACGTGTTCGAAGAATGCCCGGGAGCGCTTCGAACCGGGTTTCGACGACGGTTCGCTCATCTCACCTTAAAGAGGTGCCGATGCGCCCCGGCTTGAAAGAGTTCTTGTCGCTGTCCTTGGTATCGAACCACATCGAGAGCCAGATAATCTCGGCACGGCCGGAGATGTTCTCGAAGGGCACGAGGCCCCAGAAACGACTGTCGTTCGAGAAGTCCCGGTTGTCGCCCATGACGAAGAGGTTCCCTTCCGGGATCTTGGCGGGATCGAAGTTCGTCGTGTACTCGTTATTGTTGTCGACCAGGATTTTGTGGACTTCGCCATCGCTCAGTTTTTCGGTGAAGAGCTGCATATGCTCATCGCCGTAACGAGGGTCGCCGATATCCTTCAGCTGGGCCTGGAGTTCCTCGCGCGTCGCCGGCGTCTGCGCAATCGGCTCACCATTGATATGAACCACCTTGTTTCGCACCTCGACCGTGTCGCCCGGCAGGCCGATCACGCGCTTGATGTAATGGGTCTCGGGCTCTCGAGGATAAAGAAATACGATGATATCGCCCCGCTTCGGCGGCGCGCGATCGACGAGCTTCACCGGGGAGCCGAAAAAATCAGAGAAGGGGAGTTTCAGCCCGTAAGCGAACTTGTTCACGAAGATGAAGTCACCCACATAAAGGGTCGGAATCATCGACCCGGACGGGATCTTAAAGGGCTCGACGATCGAAGAGCGAATCGCGAAGACGATCAGGAGAGCGACGGCCAGCTGCCACGCCTGCTCGAAGAAATAACGGAGCTTCGCGTTCGTCGAATACGAATTCCCGCCCTTGGCGGCAACAGTCTCTTTCGGGTCGGTCATGATTCGCCTACAATAGCGAAGATAGGACTTCCGGGAAACAATGAAGACGCTGGACCGCTATATCATCGCCCTTTTCCTGAAAAACCTGGCGGTTGCGTCGCTCGGTCTGACGGCGATCTATATGTTCCAGCAGATCACGGCGATGATCGTCGACAACGACTTTCCGACCCGCCAAGTCTTAATCTTCAACCTCTACCAAATCCCCGCCGTCTTCGTGCAAATGGTCCCCCCCTCCGTCCTGATCGGCACGGTTTTGACGCTTTCGGGCCTAAATCGGACGAACGAGCTGACGGCCGTCTTCGCGATCGGCATCAGCCTGAAGCGCATCATGTCGTTGCTTTTGGTTTTCGTCTTCGCGGTTTCCGTCGGAACTCTTTTTCTGCAGGATAGCGCGCTGCCCTTTCTCTATAAGCGCCGCACGAACTTTTACTGGCGGGATATGAAACAACGGACGGACTTCTACCTCGACGTGAAGCAGGGGAAGATCTGGTACCGTTCGAAAAACCTGATTTATAACCTGAAGGCGTTCGACCTGAAAACGCAGCAGATCCTGGGCATGACCGTATATTCGTTCGACGAGAAGTTCGATCTCGTCCAGACGGTCGAATCCGAAACGGCGAAATTCACGCCGCAGGGCTGGAAACTCCTCCAGGGTACGGTCACGCAGTTCATGGCCGACGATCCATTTCCGGTAAACCAGAAATTTAACGAGCTTCGGCTGACGATTCCGGAAACACCCAAAGACTTCCAGGAAATCGAAAAGGAAGTGGACGGACTCTCCCTCCGCGAGCTGCATACCTATATCAGCCGGAACCAGAACGCGGGTCTGGACGTGAAATCCTACCAGGTGAAATTCCACTCCCGCTTCAGCCTAAGTTTCATCCCGATCGTCATGTGCATCATGGCCGTTCCGTTTTCCGTTCGGGGACGACGCGAGGGCGGCCTTGCGAAGGACTTGGGCATCTGTCTCGCGGTGACCTTTTTCTATTGGCTTTTCTATTCGATCGGACTATCCCTAGGCACGAATGGCGCACTGCCTCCAGTGATCGCGGCCTGGGCTCCGACGCTGATTTTTACGGCATTTGCGCTTATACTGGTCTCCCGACAAGAGAAGTAGTCGGGGGCTATAGGACAACCATTCCTGGACATCATGGCGAAGCTGAAGATTTACGCATTCCCGGACATCGTTCTGACCCAGAAGGCGCTTCCGATCTCCCGGATCGAGAAGTCGCACCGGAAGCTCGCCGACGACATGCTCGAAACGATGTACGACGCTCCGGGCATCGGACTGGCCGCGAACCAGGTGGGCATTCTCGAGCGTATCCTCGTGCTCGACGTCGAATATGATTACGCGGAACTCGCGGACGAGCTCTCGGGCAAACTCCCACCCGAAGCGCCGAAGAACGCCGAGGTCTTCGGACGGAGCGCCGTCTGGCAAAGGAAGCCCATCGTCCTGATCAACCCCATCGTCCTGAAGGCCGAAGGGAAAACCTCGATTTCGGAAGGGTGTCTGTCGGTACCCGAGTACACGGCCGAAGTTCCGCGCGCGAAGAAGATAAAGATCGAGTACCAGGACATCGACGGGCTGACGAAGACCTTGGACGCGGAAGAGCTCCTCGCGGTCGCGATCCAGCACGAGATGGATCATCTGGACGGAAAACTTTTCATCGACCGACTGAGCCCACTGAAAAAAGAGCTCGCGCAAAAGAAGCTCCGCAAAGAGCGGGCCGAACGCGAGGCCTTCGGGCACGACGGATTCATGGATCCGAAGACCGCGCGCGGACGGGGAGTTTAGCCGTTGCGCAAACTCCGCATCGTTTTCATGGGCACGCCGGGATTCTCCCTCCCCGCGCTGGAGAACCTCCATCGGGCGCATGAAATCGTCGCCGTCTACACGCAACCGGATCGACCGGTTGGGCGCGGGCTCGAAGTAAAATTTTCTCCCGTGAAGGAACTCGCGCTCAAACTAGGCTTGCCCGTTTTCCAGCCGGAGAAACTGACGCTGCCCGGAGAATACGAAAAACTCGCGGCGCTCGCGCCCAATGCGCTGGTGGTGGTCGCTTATGGACAGATTCTTCGCCAGAATGTCCTCGACCTGCCGAAAGTCGCCTGCGTGAATATCCATTCCTCATTGCTCCCTCGGTGGCGCGGCGCCGCTCCCATCCACCATGCGATGCTGGCCGGGGACGCGGTGACCGGGGTGACGACCATGAAGATGGTCCGTGAGCTCGATGCGGGCGATATTTACGAACAGGTCGAGACGAAGATCGAGCCGCGCGAATTCGTGGGTTCCCTTCACGACCGGCTGGCGAAAATGGGCGGGGACCTGATCCTCTCGACGCTTGAAGGCCTGGCCGCGGGCACGCTCGTAGGGCGCGCGCAAGATCCAGCGCTCGTCACGATCGCGCATAAACTGACGAAGGAAATGGAAGGCCTGGATCCCGCGCTTTCCGCGGAAGAACTCGATCGGCGCGTCCGCGCGCTGAATCCCTGGCCCGGGACCAGCATCTGGCTGGAAATCGGTGAAAAACGCGAACGGATCAAGGTGCGTCAAACCCAGGTGCATGCGGATCTCTCCGTCCGACCGGGCGAGCTCCAGGAAAAAGCGGGAATGCTCCTTCTAGGCACCTCCCAGGGGGGGCTCGAACTCCAGCGAATCCAACCCGACGGGAAAAAAGAACTCGACGCGTCGGCTTACCTGAATGGTCTACGGGGACGTGGAATCCCCCTGCCTCTTCGGGTACGCTCGAACGCATGAAATCAGGGATCTGGATGCAAGCTTTCGAATCGGGGGTCATCGCGCCTTCGATCCTCTCCGCCGACTTTTCCGAACTCGGCGCGGAGATTAAATCCGTGGAAAAGGCGGGCGCCGGCTGGCTCCACGTCGACGTCATGGATGGGCATTTCGTACCGAACCTGACCCTCGGGCCGGTGGTCGTGAAGTCGATCCGAAAAAAGACCAAGAGCGTGATCGACTGCCATCTCATGGTGACGAAGCCGGAAGAATGGCTCGCGCCGTTCGCCGATGCCGGCGCCGACTGCATCACCGTGCACGCCGAAGTCGCTCCGCACCTGGACCGGATCCTGAACCGCATCCGGGAACTGGGATGCAAAGCCGGAGTCTCGATCAACCCAGGGACCCCGGTGGCGATGATCGAAGAAGTGCTGCCGCTGGTCGATCTGGTGCTCGTCATGAGCGTGAACCCGGGATTCGGCGGTCAGAAGTTCATCCGCTCCACCCTGCGAAAAATCACCCAGCTCGCGGAGCTTCGGCGGGACAATCCGTTTCTCATCCAAGTCGATGGCGGCGTATCTCCCGATACCGCCAAAGAGATTCGCGAGGCCGGCGCCGACTGTTTCGTCGCCGGTTCGGCGATCTTCGACGCTAAAAATCGCACGGCCGCATTCCGAAAACTTACCGCCGCGATCGAGTCGGGGAACTGAGATGGCCGCGTTCGTTCTAGGCCGAGACGAAATCACTCTCGAAGCCGTACGCGAGATCGCGCGGGCCGAGAGAAAAGTCGCTCTCGCTCCGGGGGCACGGGCGAAGATCGAGAAGGCGTATCGCTATCTGCGCGGTCGCACGGAGAAGGGAGAGACGATCTACGGCGTAAACACCGGATTCGGACTGCTTTCGAACGTACGCATCCCCGAGCACGACCTCGAAGAACTCCAGTATAATCTTCTCCGCTCTCATTCCGTGGGCATGGGAAATCCGATCACGATCGAGCAATCCCGGGCGATGCTCTTTCTGCGCGCGGCGAACCTCTCGCGCGGACATAGCGGCGTCCGCGTCGCGCTCGTCGAGCACCTTTTAAAGGTTCTGAATGCGGGCATCGCCCCTTGGATCCCCGAGCAGGGATCCGTCGGTGCGAGCGGGGATCTCGCGCCGCTCTCCCATCTGTCGCTGGTCTTGATCGGCGAGGGTCGCGCCTACTACCGCGGCAAACTGATGGACGGGGCGAAAGCCCTCGCCGCCGCGAAAATAAAGCCGATCCGACTCGGGCCGAAGGAAGGGCTCGCCCTCATCAACGGTACGCAATTCATGACCGCGCTCGGGACCCTCGCGCTCCTCGATGCCGAATATCTCTGCGACGTCGCGGATCTGACGGGCGCGATTACGGTGGAAGCTCTGAAGGGTACGACCGATGCATTCGAACCCGAAATCCAGGCCGTGCGTTCGCATCCCGGTCAGAAGGAAGTCGCGGACCGACTGCGTGCGATCCTCGCGCCCGGCGGGAAACATTCCGAGATCTCGGCGAGCCACGAAGACTGCGGGAAGGTCCAGGATCCTTACTCCCTTCGCTGCATGCCGCAGGTTCACGGCGCCTCCCGGGACACCCTTCGCTTTGTGCGTCAGGTGCTCGAGCGCGAAGTGAATGCGGTCACCGATAATCCACTGGTCTTTCCGGCGAGCGGGAAAGTGCTCTCGGGAGGGAACTTCCACGGCCAAATCGTCGCCATCGCCATGGACGCGCTTTCGATCGCGATTGCCGAGATCGGCAGCATTTCGGAGCAGCGGATTGAAAAGCTGATTAACCCCGCTCTTTCGGGGCTTCCAGCTTTCCTCGTGCAGGAAGGCGGAGTGAATAGTGGCTTCATGATCGTACAGGTCGCCGCCGCGAGCATCGTTTCCGAGAATAAGACGCTCGCGCACCCGGCTTCGGTCGATTCGATTCCTACTTCCGCCGATAAGGAAGACCACGTTTCGATGGGTGCATGGGCGGCTCGCAAGGCGACGAAGATCGTGGAGAACGTGCGCAGAGTGCTCGCCATGGAAATGCTCGCCGCCACCACCGGGCTCGAGTTCCATCGCCCGCTTCGATCCTCGAAGAAAATCGAAGCGACGATATGGAACGTCCGAAAGCATGTGAAACCGGTCGTGCGCGACCGGACGTTCTACCTGGATATGAACGCGATCGAAGCGATGCTGATCGATCGCGAAATCGACGCCGAAGTTTAATCCCCGAAGGAGTTGCCCCCATGAAGAGTCCCCGCACTGTTCGCGCCGCTCGCGGTACCACGCTCACCTGCCTCGGTTGGGAACAGGAAGCCGCGCTCCGGATGCTCATGAACAACTTAGACCCCGACGTCGCGGAGAATCCGGCCGAACTCGTGGTTTACGGCGGAAACGGAAAAGCAGCTCGGAACTGGGACTGTTTCGAGGCGATCGTAGATACCTTAAAAACACTGCGCGGAGACCAGACCCTCCTCGTCCAGTCCGGCAAACCCGTGGCCGTCTTCCCTTCGCACGCCGACGCTCCTCGCGTTCTGATCGCGAATTCCTGGATCGTACCGAAATGGGCGACCGGAGATTACTTCCGTGAGCTCGAAGCCCAGGGACTGATGATGTACGGCCAGATGACGGCCGGTTCGTGGATTTACATCGGGACCCAAGGCATCGTACAGGGGACCTACGAGACGTTCGCCGAAGCGGGTCGCCAACATTTCGGGGGCGACCTCGCGGGTCGCGTGCTCCTCACCGCCGGCTTAGGGGGCATGGGCGGGGCGCAACCTCTCGCGGCGACATTCGCCGGACTGGTGAGCCTGAATATCGAAGTCGATCCGGCGCGCGCGCGGAAACGACTGGAAACGAAGTATCTGGATGTTCTCGCGGACTCGCTCGAAAATGCGCTCGCTCGCGTCGAAAAGGCCAAGCAAGCGAAGCAAGCCCTCTCCATCGGACTGATCGGAAACGCGGCCGAAGTCCTTTGGGAACTTCTCGACCGAGGGTTTAAGCCCGACCTCGTCACCGACCAGACTTCGGCGCATGACGAACTGACGGGCTATGTTCCGCACGGAATGTCGCTTGAGGCGGCGGTTGCCCTTCGTTCGGCGGATCCCGAAAAATACAAGTCGATGGCCATCTCCTCGATGGGACGCCATGTGGAAGCGATGCTCGAGTATAAGAAGCGGGGATCGCACGTTTTCGATTACGGAAACAACATCCGCGCCCAAGCCATGAAAGCGGGCGTGAAGAATGCCTTCGATTTTCCGGGTTTCGTCCCCGCCTACATTCGGCCCCAGTTCTGCGAAGGCCGCGGACCGTTTCGCTGGGTCGCGCTCTCGGGGGACCCCGAGGATATCCGCGTGACCGACCGCGCGCTCATGGACCTATTTCCCGAAGACCGCGGACTCCATCGCTGGCTCCACATGGCCGAGGAACGCATCCAGTTCCAGGGCCTCCCGGCGCGGATCTGCTGGCTCGGATACGGACAGCGCGAAAAAGCGGGTCTGCTTTTCAACGACCTCGTCCGTACCGGAAGGGTGAAGGCGCCGATCGTGATCGGGCGCGATCATCTGGACTGCGGTTCCGTAGCGAGCCCGAACCGCGAGACCGAGGCGATGAAGGACGGATCGGACGCGGTAGGCGACTGGCCGCTCCTGAACGCGATGATCAACGCGGTGAACGGCGCGACCTGGGTTTCTCTCCACCACGGCGGCGGAGTCGGAATCGGGTATTCGATGCATTCTGGAATCGTCATCCTGGCTGATGGAACGGAAGCGGCGGGAAAACGGATTTCGCGCGTGCTGAACTCGGACCCCGGGATGGGAATCGTTCGGCACGCCGACGCCGGGTACGCGACGTCGATCGAGATCGGAAAGAAGGCTTTTAAAACCAGGGGTGGCAGCATACCGATGCTCCCCGAATAATTCCGGAGAAAACCCCATGAGAAATGCCTCGCTTTTACGGTCCGGCCTCGCCCTTTTCGCCCTCGGAATCCTACCTGCGCACGCCTACGAAGACTGCACCTTGACACTCCCGGGAAAGGCACCCGAGAAGCTCCAGATCCATCCCGTGGGTGAGGACGTGATTCGCATCAGGTACCAAGGTTCACGGCCGGACGAATTCTACGCCGGCGTTTCCCGGATTCCGGAGAAGCAGGAAACGACCTTCGTCCAGTTCGCCACACGCAAAGACCAGAAATCCCTGCTCGAGTTAAAAATGGATCGCCGCTCGCAGGTGAAGATGACCATGCTCATGGGCGGCAACTCCTTCGCGCGGGTCCTCCGTGGCAAAGAAGTCGAAATGGCCTGCACGCGCACCTCCTTTTCGGAGAAAAAGTAGCCGATGTCCGATCCACAGGACCGAGTCCACGTCCTTCTCCACGCCTCCGAACTCCTGACGGGTGAGGGGGTTCGCCGAAAAGACGGTCGCCGTCCCGCGGAGACCGATCTGGGTCGGATCGAAGACGGCGCGATGGCCTATTCGGTGAAAACCGTGCCCTATGCGGATTTTGCGACCGGAAAATCGGGAATGAAAGTCGTCGCCGACCAAGTGCTCTGGGTCGGAAAAAGCGACGAACTTCCGGACGAGTACCGAAATGTTCCTAATTTCGACCTGGACCGAAAGCACGCGGTGACCCCCGGCCTCATCGACTGTCATACGCACCTGGTCTTCGCCGGCGATCGCGCGAGCGAGTTCGCCGCTCGCTGCGGCGGCGCGACTTACGAATCCATCGCCGCCGCTGGCGGCGGGATCCAGACCACCGTCCGGGCGACCCGCGCCGCGAGCGAAGAGGAACTCTTTCGACTGGGCCGCGCTCGAATCGAAGAGGCGCATCGTTTCGGAATCCGCACGATCGAAGTGAAGTCAGGTTACGGGCTCGACTTCGAAACAGAACTGAAGGTCCTTCGTGTGGTGAAACTTCTCCAAGAAGCCACGCCGGAAATGACGATCATTCCGACTTTCCTCGGGGCCCATGATTTTCCGAAGGAGCGTTCGCGAGAAGACTATATGCAGGAGCTCCTCGAACGGATGCTCCCGACCGTGGCCAACGCCGACCTCGCGAAAGCCTGCGACGTGTTCATCGACGAGGGATATTACACCATCGAGGAGGCGCGAAGAATTCTCGAGCGCGCCAAAATTCACGCGCTGAAGGTGAAAGTCCACGCGGACGAGCTGGTGGACACCGGCGCTTCGGCATTCGCGGCCGATATCGGCGCGCTGTCGGCCGACCACCTGCTGAAGATTTCGGAGGATGGAATTCGCGCGCTCGCGAACTCAGAGACCACGGCCGTGCTCCTTCCGGGGACGGCGTTTTACCTGAAGGCACCGCACGCACCCGCCCGCAAGCTCTTGGAAGCCGGCGCGCGGGTGGCGATCTCCACGGACTTCAACCCGGGAACCTCCATGACGTTAAATCTACCGGCCGTCCTCACGATTTCGGCTCTCTATCTGGGGTTGTCGCGAGCGGAACTATTCGCGGCATCGACGTACAACGCCGCGCGCGCGCTCGGCCTCCACGAACGTAAGGGATCGCTCGAGGTCGGAAAGGACGCGGACTTCTTCGTCCTGCCCTTTGCGAAGTTCGAGGAACTCTACTATCGATTCGCCTGGTGATCGTCCGAAACGACCGCACGGCTGGTCGCGAACTGCGCGGCGGGGCTTTCTCCGAATAGGACGACCGGACGATACTTCGCCTTTCGATGGAAGTACCAGTAAGCCACCACGCTCAGAAGCCATCCCGCGACGATATCGATCGCGTAATGCTGTTTCGTCGGGAGCGTCGAAAGCGCGATGAGAGTTCCCCATACGATGAAAAGAGGAAACTTCTCCCGCTGTTCATCGAGGAAGATATAGGCCGATAGATACACGGTGGAGACGTGGAGAGACGGAAAACAGTTCGTCGGTGCGTCCGCTTCACGGAGCCATGTCCAAACCCCCGCGATCAGCGGATGGGTCCCGTCCGGGATCGGGAAAAGATGGCGCGGAAAAGTCGTCGGCCATAGAAAAAAAATCAAGCAGCTGAATCCCTGGGTCGCCAGGAAAGAATAGAGATACTTGTTTAGATTTACCATGTCCCGGCAGGTGAGGTAGATCGCGATGAAAAAAAAGTATTCGCTCACATAGATGAGGACCGTCCATGGAACAAACGGTATGGCGTCGTCCATGGCGAACATCGGGAGTTCCCGCGGAGTGAAGATCGGAAAATGATTCGTCGTCGAGTACATGACCAGCGCGATGACGAAAAGAGCCGCACCCGCCGGATATTTAAGTCGAGGAGTCAGAAAAAGCGGCAACGTCATCCGGCATCGACCTCCCCGAGCCACTTCTCGAACTGCGCGCGGAAGGCTGGCGCGAACCAGTCCTCGTCGCCCAGTTGCTCGAGCAGCAGGGTCTGCTTCGCGTCGACGACGATCGTCAGGGGCAGGCCGGAGATCGTAAACCGGTCGGCGACTTCGCCTTTGGGATCCACGAACATTTGGAATTCGATCGAATGTTTTTTCAGAAACGGCGAGAGCACTTCTTCTGGGTTCTCATCCAAATTCAGTCCGACGACGGCAAGTCCCTTCGGACCGTATTCCGTGGATAGTTTCTGCAACGACGGCATTTCGAGCACGCACGGCGGACACCAGGTCGCCCAGAAGTTCAGGAGAATGACCTTTCCCTTGATCTCGGAAAGTTTCACCGCCTGCCCGTCTAGGGTCCTTAAGGTGAGATCCGGAATTTTTTCTCCGACTTTCCTGCGAATGGCTCCCTCATGGGAATGACCGTCTCCACTGGGATGCTCGTTTTCGCGGGCCCGGATGTAACCCAGGGCCAGGAGGGTCACCGCTAGAATGCCCGCTACGGGTACCAGCACGCTCGCGACCGAGAGCTTTTTCCCAGGGGTTCCGGCAGGTTGAGAATCATTTGCCATTCACACCGATCCTAACCGAAAATAGAGAAGATGCGAAAGGGCGAAGACCAACAAACCAACCTCCATGCTTCCGAAGCGGGCCAGGCCCTGATCGAGTATGTCCTTCTGATCGCAATCACGATTTCCCTCGTCACGATCATGGCGACGGGGCTTCGGAAGTCGGTATTTACGCTCTGGACCTTCTATACCAAGGCGATCGCCGCACCTTGTCCCGGTTGTCCGGCTCCCACGGAAATCCGCTAAAAGGGCTCCTTCTAGGATTTGCCGGAGATCTCGGGGTGCCTCCGGCCGCGCCCCTTTACCGGAACATACGTTAAGAACAGTTCTGAACCTCGCTTCTTTACGGTCTCGAGCCGTACGTTCAGAACCCGATCCGGGCTGAATCCCGGCCCGTCGACGAGCGTGGGCGCGTACCGTCCGCCAAGCAGTCGGGGCGTCAGCGTGAGGTAGTAGCGGTCGATCGCGTTGAGCGCGACGAACTCCCACATCACCGCGCCGCCACCCTCGACACCGACATGCGTGAATTTGCGCCGACGCAGGTCCCGGAGAATGTCGCGCGCGGGATCCCTCGCGGAAACTTTAACGAGAGTGCACGTCTCGGCGAAGCGGCGGCGCCGGGCGGCCGGAACCGCTCCCGTCACATAAAGAATACGATCGATGCGCGGGTCCCTGAAAAAAGGCCATTCGGGATCAATCCCGGCCAGGGTGCGACTCAGTACCGCGTTCGTAAGTCGATGCTTCGGATTCAGCGGCAGACAAGCCCGGCGAAACGCTCGGAGCACCTCTGCGCCGTAGACGACGGCATCGGCTTCGCTCCGGAGCTTACGCAAAAGACGGATATCATCCGGAGATCCGAGGATCAGAAATTCCCGTCCGGTCGTCGCGATCTTTCCATCGAGACTGGTCGCTAAATTCGAGTAAACATACATGCTTCCATCTAAACTCGAAGCCTCCCGCAAAGGAAAGACATCTGTCGAAATCTTCGACAGGTCCCGACCTCCCTTCCTGCGTAAAGAATAGAGAATTTGCCGCCCCTGGATGGTCTAACTCGTGCAAAAGGTAGGTCCGGTTCCCTGTGTCTCCACCCCCGCTTCAGGAGTGTCTTGCCGCCATGAAAAAATTCGATTTTAGATCCCTTAGGGGCCTACCCGTCCTTCTTTCGATTACCGCGATCAGCCTGACCTCGCTCGTGCGCGGAGACGCGAACGATCTAAAGCAGAACTCTCCCGCCCAGCGCGACGGCCAGAGCTCCGGATTCGCCGCGATCACCGAAGCGGAGCGGAACGCCGATCTGGAACATATCGAAGAAGCTCCCCTGGACATGTCGGACATCTCGATGACCGCCGAAGATTTTCGCGCGCTTCGCGAGCGCGAAAGCAAGGTCGCGATCGAGGAAGAAGACTTCGTCATCGAGGCGATGGAACAACAAAGCGGCGGTAAATCCACGTCGGCGATCGAACCGAAAACACCCGCACCGAAACAGAAGCGGGCTCGCGAAGTTCATCCCGTGCGCTTTAAATTATCCCCCCAGGGCGGCCTAAAGTCGGCCTGGCCGAAGTGCAATCTCTTCCTGGATGCCGAAGGCGAGTACGGTTCCTACGGTCGGATCGTAAAGACCTACATCGAGGAGTCTCTCTCGCCCGTTTTTCTCTCGAACGAAATTCTCGGCATGGAGAGCGCTCCTCGCGTTTGCCCGAACTGGTCGAAATTCGACCACGATATGAAGAAGAAGTTCTGGGTCTGGACCATGGCCTCCATCGCCGGAATCGAATCCGGCTGCAACAATGACGTAAAGGACCATCGCGACGTCACGGGAAACTACGCGTTCGGCATGTACCAGCTCGAGCGAAGCGAATCGCTGCGTAAGTCGAATCGTCGATTCGCGCCCCATTGTCTGCTCCCTCTAAAAGAGGTGCGCAAGCCCGTGGCCCATATTCGCTGCGCGATGGACATGCTCGTGACCCAACTCATCGACCAGAAGGCCGAGACGATGAAGTTCGACGGCCGCATCTACCCGGGTCCGGGAATGAAGATTTCGACCTACTTCAACGAATTCCACCACGCCTACGGCGGCTACATCGGCCAGCTCATGCGTGAATTCAAACCTTGTTATAACTGATTGCTCGCGGTTGATACCGCTGGAATCAGTCCTCCGACTTTATCGTCGTCCGCGGGCGAAAGCCGCGGGCGACGAAGAAAATCTCTTTCGATCCTTCACGCACGCTCTTTGGCTTGATGATGTCGATCTTGGCGAAGATTTCGCGGAGATTGCCCCGAAATTTCTCGAACTCGTCGCTGTGAAATAGTTTACAGACGAATCCGCCCCCGGGTCTGAGAAAGCGTTCGGAAGTGCGGACGGCGAGTTCACAGAGTTCCAACGATCGCATCTGATCCTGGAGCCGGTAGCCGGTCGTCTTCGGAGCCATGTCCGAAAGGACGAGATCAAATGGCGGTTTCACTCCGTTATCCGCCATCGTTTTCGCGAGATCGAGTTCGCGCATATCGGCGGTAAGAAAGAGCGCGTTGGGGAGGGTGATTTTAATTGGTTGGATGTCGATTCCGAGCACGCGTCCATGGGGCCCCACTTTTTCGGATGCGTACTGGGACCAGGACCCGGGAGCCGCGCCGAGATCGAGCACTTTCATTCCGGGTTTGAAAATGCGCAGACGCTGGTCAATTTCCTGAATTTTAAAGACCGATCGCGCGGCGTAGTTCTCTTCCTTCGCTTTTCGGTAAAAATAGTCCTTTGGATCGTAGGCCATAAATTCCTTATTCGAGATTCGAGTGAATCTCGAGAATCGTACCGGAAAGGGCGCCGGATTCCTGGGAGTCGCAAAGGTAGGCGATGATTTTAGCCACGTCGGCCGGCGTCGTCTCCGTTCGCAGGTGGGGTGCCGCCTTTCGCAGCATTTCGGTGGCGACCGCACCCGGCGCAACCGCGTTGACGCGAACGCCGATGGGCTTACCTTCGACTGCGAGCGCTTCCGTCATTCCGGCGACGGCGAATTTGGAGGCGACGTAGGCGGAAAGACCCGGAAACTTTTCAGTTCCGCGGATTCCGCCGAGCGAACCGATATTCACGATGGCTCCGCCACGGTCATCGGCAGTTGCGGATGCGGCGGCAATACGGCGCATGAACTCATGGGAGAGAAGGTAGGGAGCGCGCATGTTGATCTTCTGGATTTCTTCCCAGATCTCCAACATTCGCGACGACGAGGTTTCCAGAAAGTCCGTGACGTAACCGACGGCCGCGTTGTTGACGAGAATTCGCGCGCACTCCCCGAACGATTCCTCAACCTGGTCAAAGAGGCGAACCAAGGAGTCCGGATTCGCAAGGTCGATCGATTTTCCCTGAATGCGTTCCGAACCGAATCGAGTTTGGAGCCGTGAGATGACCCCTTCGACTTCCGATGCCGTCCGACTGCAGAGGTAGACCCGCGCCCCGCGTTCCGCGAGCGCCTCCGCGGTGGCCGCACCGATTCCGCGTCCGCTTCCCGTGACCAGGGCCACCCGATCGCGCAAAGAAGTCGGAAGTATGGGGGATAATTCTCGTGATTTCATGGAGTTTAATCGGGCTGGCCGGGACCCTACCAAAAAAAGGTCTTCAAATCGCTAACAAAGTGCGTTACCTGCAGGGCAGTAAAAAATGTCGGAATTTAAGGGCTTTTTCAGAATTCAGATCCGGAAGGAAGCGCTGAAGTTTTCAGCGGCTCACCTCACCGTCTTTCCGGACGGCACCAAAGAAAACCTTCATGGGCATAATTACCGGACCGTCGTGAAGGTTGAGTTCGAGATGCACTCGCTCGAAACGATGCTCCCCTTCTCCGAGCTGAAAACAGCGATGCGCCGGATCTGTCGGGAGTGGGACGAGAAAATTCTCCTCGCCGAAAAGAACCCGTTCGGAAAAATCCTCGGTCAGGGACCGCGGGACTTCGAAACTGAAATCTGCGGAAAGCGGTATGTTTTCCCAGCCGATGAAGTCGTACTTCTTCCCGTGGACAACATCACCACGGAATCACTGGCGCGGGTCTTTTGCGAGCGCCTCGTCGCGTCGCTTCCGCGGGCCGAACTCGAGAAGGCGCGCGTTCGCTCCGTCGAAACACAGATCGAAGAAATGCTCGGACAGGGGGCCTCCTATGTCGTCGAACTTTAATCCGCCAACATCGAGTGACGCCCTTTTTCGTACGAAACTCCTTCTTTATTTCGACTTCGAGGCCTCGCATTCCCTCGATGTTCGCGAAACACCTCATTCCCACCTCTGGAAGACCGTTCTGACGTTCACCGGCGAGCCGATTCGCGGGCGAATCGTGGACTTTCCGACCCTCGAGTCCGCGACCCGGGGGGCCCTTGCCTCGCTCCCACATTCTTATCTGAACGAAAATGAGGATCTCCTGCCCGCAGCCCGAGATTTTCCCACATGCGAGTCTCTCGGAGCATCGATCTTCACTCGCGTTCGGGAGATCGTCATCTCCCGCTTTCGCGCCGAGGCGCCAACCCTCCGACTCCTCTCGGTGCAGGTGACCCTATGCGAAGGGGATCGGACTTACGGTTCGGCGATCGTCGAAGGGCATCCGGCGGGATACTAAAAGCCGACTCGTGTCGCAGCGTCATCGAAATGACGTAAAGAACGACGCAAAAACCTCGAAAACGTTCATTTTCCTTTCAATCCGTCGCCCGCGGGAACCGATCTCTATATTTAGAGATGAAAAAGCACCTGCCGAAATTTCTTGTCGCCTCCCTCTTCGCCACCTCCCTCTTCTTTCTGGCCACACCTCCCGCGCACGCGATGGGAAAGAACCTCGGTGGACGAACCTGCCGCGCCGTCATGGTTCCGGCCGCGCCGGACGAGCCATTTCTGGGATCGATCAGTCGCAGCGATCCGACGAAAAACATCCTGCTGGCGGATACGGTGGTTAAGGATCAGGGAAAATACGGTTGCTGCTGGATTTCCGCGGCGATCGGTCGCTTCGAGCGCGTCGCGAAGAAGGTCTTCGGCGAACAGATCACGCTCAGCGAGGATCACCTCGTCATGGCGAGTATTTTTTATCGGGTCGAGGAGGCGCTGTACTTCGGAGACGACATCTCCGAAGGCGGTTGGTCGATGACGTCCGACTGGCTCGCGAAAAACGTCGGGCTCGTTCCGGCGAAGGAGTGGAAGCCGAAGCTCGACTTTCGTGACCCTGCCGTGGGTACGGCCCTGATTAAAGAGCTGAACACGGAAATCGAGGCAAAGCTGGCCGAGCTTGCAGCCCGAAAGAACGCGCTTCCGGGACCTCCGACGGAGCTTCAGGAAATCGAACTTTGGAAGTTCCTCCAGGATGCGAAGTCGGAGATTTACGCAAAGATCCGCGGACGGATGGGAAACTTTCCGACCAAATTCGAGGTGGGCGGAAAGACCTACACTCCCCACAGTTTCGCGGCAAAGCTGAACGAGGGTGACGGTCGCGAAGTCCTGATGCATATCAGTTCGACGGAAACTCGCCGTTTCACCTGGAAAGCCGAGAATAAGAAAAATCTTCGCCCCGAGCAGTCGGCGTTTCAGATCCTTCCGGAGCTTAAAAAATTCGCCAGTAGCCCCGCCACCAAATACAAGCCGGATCCGAAAGGGCTGGGCTCACCCGAAGTCTATCGCCTTCTGAACCGCTCCATCTTCGCCGACCTCGAACAAAAGCAGGGTCCATTTACGGCGATTCACGACATCCTCATCCAGAAGCTCGCGGCTAAAGAAGCGGTCTATATCGAGGTCGCCATCGCAGGAAAATACGTCGATTCGAAGAACGGGCTCATGTCGATCACGGCGCAGGGGCAGACCAAGGCGGATATCGTGGGTCTCGAGGCCGACGGTGCCCATGCGATGGTCATTACGGGCGCTTACCGTGATTCACGCGGAAAGGTCCTCGGATACCGCATCCAAAACAGCTGGGGCGAGGCGGCCGGGGAACGGGGTTACTTCTTCATGGACCGAGACTATTTCGAAGCCTTCTACATGGCCGTGATCGTTCCCGATCGACGGATGAACGCCCTTAGATCACTGTAACTTTGCGAAGCAAGTCCATGTCCTCGAGGACTTTTCCAGAACCGCGCACGACGCAGGTGAGCGGGTCTTCCGCGACGGCGACCGGGAGACCGGTCTTTTCCTTGATGAGGACATCGAGGTTCGCCAGCAGGCTTCCACCACCGGCCAGGATGATCCCGTTATCGACGATGTCCGCCGCCAGTTCCGGAGGCGTCCGTTCGAGCGCGGTTTTAATCGCATCGACGACCGCGGAAACCGGCTCGGCCAGGGCGTCGCGAATTTCTTCCGAATTCACTTCGATGGTTTTCGGAGCGCCGGAGATCAGGTCCCGGCCCTTCACTTCGTAAGTCTTCTCTTCCTCGAATGGATAGGCGCAGCCGATCGCGAGCTTAATCTGCTCCGCGGTCCGCTCGCCGATGAGGAGCGAGTACTTGCGCTTGATATATTGGACGATCGCTTCGTCGAACTTATCTCCGGCGACGCGAACCGAACGCGAGTAAACGATGCCGCCCAGGCTGATAACGGCGACTTCGGTCGTACCACCGCCGATATCGACGATCATATTCCCCGAGGGTTCGCGGATCGGCAGTCCGGCGCCGATCGCGGCGGCCATCGGCTCTTCGATCAGATAGACTTCTCGGGCGCCGGCGGACTGAGCGGACTCCTTCACGGCCCGCTTTTCCACCTGCGTGATCCCGAAGGGAATGCAGATCACGATCCGCGGGCGAATGAAGGTCCGGCGTTCGGAAGCCTTTTGAATGAAGTATTTCAGCATCGACTGCGTCACTTCGAAGTCCGAAATGACTCCATCGCGAAGAGGCCGGATGGCCTGAATCGATCCCGGGGTACGGCCCAGCATATCTTTCGCTTCTTTACCGACCGCGAGGACTCGGGTCTGGCCGCGGGCGTTTCGATGGATGGCGACCACCGAGGGTTCGTTAATGATGATGCCGCGGTCTCGGGCGAAAACGAGGGTATTCGCGGTCCCCAAATCGATGGCGAGGTCGTTCGAAAAGAAATCGAGGAATTTTTTCAGCATGAGGTCGGCTTCCTACCTGGGTCTACCACTTATAATGTCGGATATGTTCGCCCCGCTCCGAGATCTCGGACATCGCCTTGATGCCGATCTCGAGGTGGAGATCCGTGAACGTTTTAAACACCGAAGAAGCGGACTTCTTCGTCTTAATGCCTCCGCGTTTCAGCGGCAAATCCGACACCAGGAGCAGAGCGCCGATCGGCACCTTGCTCGCGAAACCCGCGACGAAAAGAGTGGCGGTTTCCATGTCGATCCCGAGCGCGCGTTCCTCGTAGAGCTGCGCCTTGAACTTTTCGTCGAACTCCCAGAAACGATAATCCATCGTATGGATCACGCCCGTGCGATAGTCCAGGCCGCGCTCGACGACGATTTCCGAAACGAATTTCTGGATTTTAAAAGTCGGCAGCGCCGGAACCTGTCGCGGCATAAAATGAATCGACGCCCCTTCGTCCCGAATCGCCGCGGTCGGAACGATAAAATCGCCTTTTTTCAGCGTGCGATGGAGACCGCCGCACATTCCGAGGAAGAGGACCGCTTTCGGTTCGACGACGGAAATCAGTTCCATCGCGAGCGCGGCCATCGGCGAGCCGATCGAAAAGTTCACGACCGTGACGTCGGCCGAATCGCTGTGGACGACGGTCATCGCGGATCCGCGCGTTTTTTCCGTCCCACAAAGCGTGTGAAATCTTTCGACGTAGTATTCGAAGTTCGTCAGAATGATCTGCTTCTTAAAGGCCGAAGGCGGAGATCCAGTGTAACGCTCGAGCATGTCACGCGCGATCTTCGCCTTCTTCGCGTTGTTGTAAGTGCGGTTGTAGCTCGGAATGATGTGGGGATTGTTCCGATAAAGATTCAGCTGTTTGTCGGCAGGGGAGCGATCCCGAATCTTGGACGACTCGAGTCCCATCTGAGCTCCGTTCTTTCTGATCACAGGCTTCGTCGGAACGGATTTCTTCGATGATTTTACAGCTTTTTTTCTTTTGGCCACGTTAGATGAGAGCTTACCTGTGGCGCAGGGAGCAAACAAGAACTTCCCCTCGAGGGGAAACGAAGATTTCGCATCGCGTTCAAGACCCCGGGTGCTAAATTAGAAGTCCGTGTCTCGCTTGAACATCAAAAACTTTTTCCGGCCCACGTTCGGAAAAATCGCTCTTCTCACCACCCTGATCGGATTGTCCGTCGGAACCTTGCTCGCCTATGGCCTTTATCGGCTCGTGGAAAGAGAATTTCCGGACGTCGCGGTTCTGAAGACGAAATATCCACAAACTCTTTATCAGGGTCCGAAAAATCCGGTGAAGATGCGCCTACTGAACACACCCCCGGCGGGATGGGTTCGGCTCGATCAGATCTCCAAACCCGCCATGGGCGCGGTCGTCGTCAGCGAGGACTGGGCCTTCTTTTCTCACGACGGTTTCGACGCCAACCAGCTGCGCGAAGCGATCAAGGAAGACATCGCCGATCGTAAATTCTCGCGTGGCGCGAGTACGATTACAATGCAGGTGGTGAAAAACGTCTTTTTAACCCAGGAGAAGACCCTCTATCGAAAAGGGAAAGAGTTCATTCTCGCGATTCGTCTCGACCGCAACGTACCGAAACGCAAAGTCCTCGAGGTTTATTTTAACATCGCCGAGTGGGGCGAGGGCATTTTCGGAATCGGCGCGGCCGCCCGCCACTACTTCGGTAAAGCGCCCTCCGAGCTGACCGCGAAGGAGGGCGCCTTTCTCGCAATGCTCCTCCCGTCGCCGAAGCGGTATTCGCAGTCTTTTCGTGACCGACGACTGACTCCTTACGCCGCGAAAACCATTCGATCCATCATCGAGAAACTCGAACGCGCGAAATACATCACGCTCGAGGAACGCGATGCCGCGCTCGCGAGCCAACTCCCTTTCGAAGAACGCGTCGAGCCGCCACCCACCGACGGTTTTTCGACGGAAGAAGATGGCGAAGCCGAAACTCCGCGCGAGTTCGATTCCTCGCCCCTCGAATCGACCGAAGAGTCGGCTCCCGAGCTTGACCTGGAGGAATCCGGCGGGTGAGAATGGCTGGATGATTCGGCGCAAGAGAAAATCCCCGAACCGCGCGCCCCCCGTTTCTTCGCCGCAAACTCAGACGGCTACTTTTCGGCGGCTCGCCTCGGTTCGTAAACGCCACTTCGTGGTCTTCCTCGGCTTGGTCGCAGCGATATTCGCGATTCGCGGCACCCAGGATTTCTGGCAAGGCCCCGTCTCCGAGCTTTTCGGGCTCAAGCCCGACATCTTCAAAGAAGACATCGCCGAGGCCATGGCTGAAAAGGGCGCGGCGAGCACGCTTCCGACCGATCTCATTCTCGACCTGAAGGGCCGACGCTACCCTGTTTCCGTCCAGTACGGCATGGAGCCGGGATTGAACGATGCGATGCTCGGGATATTCAAGCAGTACAAACCCGACTACGGCGCGTTCGTCGCGCTCGACGCCACCACCGGGCGAATCCTTTCGCTCATCAGCTATTCGCCGGACGACCGCTGGGTCGACCAGAACCTCGCGCTCCGCGCGACCTTTCCTTCGGCCTCCGTTTTTAAGGTCGTCACCGCGGCGGCCGCGATCTCCGAGCGGAAGATGAACGCGGGCTCCATCCTCTCTTTCAACGGCGGCGCGCACACTCTTTATAAGCGAAATATTTTCCAGGAAACGACGAATCGCTGGACCACCCGGATCACCCTGAAGGACGCGTTCGCCCGCTCCGTGAACGCCGTCTTCGGAAAACTCGGCGTTTTTATCGTGGGGCCGACGGAGCTGAAAACATACGCCGAGCGCTTCGGATTCAACCGAAAACTCCTGAGCGATCTGCCCGTCCAGGAGGGCCGCGCCGATATTACCGAAGATCCATGGGAAATCGCGGAGGCCGCCTCGGGTTTCACGAAAACCAATACGATGAGCCCGCTTCAGGGCGCCCTGATCGCCGCCGCGATCGCGAACGACGGCCGGCTGATGGAACCTTACATCGTATCGTCGCTGAAGAATCTCGCGGGCGAGGTCGTTTTCGAGGGCACGCCGAAACTTTCGAACGTCGTCATCGACGCCCAGTCGGCGGAAGAGATGAAAGTCCTCATGCGTGCGACCGTATCGAACGGGACCTCGCGCGGCTCGTTTCGCGGCTTCAAGCGAGGCGGCGTCGGCTATGTCGATGTCGGCGGAAAAACCGGAAGCCTCACGGGGAACGATCCCGAAGGGAAATACGACTGGTTCGTCGGCTTCGGATCGTCAGGTGAACATCGCCTAGCGATCGCGTCGCTGGTCATCTCGAAGGAATACTGGAAAGTGAAGTCGAGTTTTCTCGCGCGGCGAGCGATCGAGATCTATTTCAAAGAAAAGCTCGGCGCGCGGAACTCCATCGTCGCGGATCGACAGACCGATCGCAAAATCGCGCGTAGGCGCCTTCCCGTCGCCTATTCGAAAAAGCGGAAAAACCGCCGCCGTTAGGACCATGCGATGAGAGCGCTCATTCAGCGGGTTCAATGGGCGAAGGTGGTCGTAGACGGTGAGACCGTAGGCGAGATCGGACCAGGAATCCTGACTTTGCTCGGGGTTGGCGCTTCGGATACGGAGGCCGACGCGGAGAGGATCGTCGGTAAAATCGCGAAGCTCCGTATTTTCGAAGACGATGAGGGAAAGATGAACCTCTCCCTCATCGATCGAGGTTATGCCCATCTCATCGTCTCGCAGTTCACGCTCTACGGTGATCTGACGAAGGGAAATCGCCCCAGTTTCGTCGACGCCGGGAAACCGGAGCTCGCAAAAACTCTCTATGAAAAAGCGATCGGCGTGTCGCGGGCCCTGGGCATTCCGACCGCGAACGGTACATTTCAAGCCCATATGGAAGTCTCCCTCTTGAACGACGGGCCGGTTACGTTCATGTTGGACCTCGCCCGTGACTGAAGAAACAGCGACGACCCTCCATATCCCCATTCTTCTCGCACCGATCGTCGAAGCTCTCGTCGAACCGCTGCGGACGACCGCAGAACCGAGCTGGATTCTCGATTGTACCTTCGGCGGCGGCGGACACACGGCCGCGATCCTGGCCGCCTTGCCCGTGCATCACGGAGTGATCGGCGTCGACCAGGACGAAGGGGCGCTGGTCCGCGGGAAACGCCGGCTTGCGAAAGAATTTGAAAGCGGGAGGTTGAAACTCCTCCATGCCCGTTTCGGCGATCTCGATCCGGATACGCTCGCACCCCATCTCGGCGGGCGGAAGATCCGGGGAATTCTTGCCGACCTCGGTTTTTCGAGCGATCAGCTCGAAGACCCGGAACGGGGAATTAGCTTCCTTCGCGACGGCCCGGCGGATATGCGCCTCGATCGGAGCCAAGGTCAAAGTGCAGTGGAATTTATTCGCACCGCATCAGAAAAAAATATAGCTGATATTATTTATGAATTTGGGGAAGAACGAAACTCTAGACGCATCGCGCGATTATTGGTCGAAGCTCGCCAAAAGGGGGGGCTCCCCGAAAGGACCCTCGAACTTGCCGCCCTCATCGAACGCGCGTTTCCCCCCTCGGAACGGGGGGGGCGGATCCACGCCGCCACTCGCACGTTCCAGGCGTTACGGATTCATGTGAACCAAGAACTTCGCGAACTCGATCATTTATTGGAAAGTGTTATACTGAATCTTGAAGTTCGCAGTCGTATCGCGGTGATTAGCTTCCACTCTTTGGAAGACCGCAGGGTGAAACAGAAGTTCCGGGCGGATCCGACGCTCGCCGAACTGACGAAGAAGCCCCTCGAAGCGAATGAAACTGAGCTCGCGGCGAATCCGCGGGCCCGCAGTGCAAAGCTACGGATAGCGGAAAGAGTTTCAAGATGAAGCGCTGGTTTCCGAAATGGATTTTTCCCGTCCTGTTCATTTTCTCGATTTCGACCGTCGCTTTGCGGCTGAAGATCGTGAACACGGTTTATGAGATCAACCAGACGGAAAAGGTGCTCTCGAATATCCGCCACGAGCTCGAACGAACCGCGCTGAAGGTTTCCGGCCTTCGCTCTCCGCGCCGACTCGAACTCCTCTCGCGCACCCAATTTAAACTCGCCCATCCGGTGGCTAAACAAGTCGTCTACCTGAAATAAATTCGTGACGAATCGATTTCGCATCCTTCTCTATTTTGTCTTTTCGATCGCCGCCGGGATCGCCGGGCGTGCGGGTTACATCCAGATCATTCGCGACGACCGACTGACCCAGCTCTCGAAACGTCAGTTCCAATCGAAAGTTCTCGTCCAAGCGAGACGCGGCCTCATCACGGACCGTAACGGAGAAGCGCTCGCCATCAACGCCGAGGTCGCTTCGCTGGCGGCGAATCCGAAGAAAATCCAGAATCCGAAGGTCCTCGCCCGACTCCTATCGAAAGCCCTCGGCGTTCCGCTGCCGCAGATCGCGGCTCGGCTGAAGGCAGGAAAACGTGATTTCGTCTGGATAAAGAGACACATTCCGGACGACCAGGTCGAACAGTTTAAAAAATGGGGAATCACCGACTCGGGAGGCACCCTGCTTCCGGGCCTCTGGCTCGTGAAGGAGAACTTCCGTCGTTACCCGCACGGCGATCTGGCGGCGCAAACCATCGGCACGGTGAATCTGGACAACGACGGCACGGAAGGCATCGAGCTCTGGAAACAAAAGCGGCTCGAAGGAAAGGTCGTTTCCATGCGCGCTATCAAGGACGCGCTCGGTCGCCCGACTCTCTATGACGCTTCCGCCGTTGCCGATGCGAAGGATGGGGAATCCATCCAGCTGACCATCGACGCCTCTCTCCAGTTCTCCGTGGAGGCCGCGCTGAAAAACTCGATGGAGAAGACCCGAGCTCGCTCGGGATCGGTCATCGTCATGGATGCGATCCATGGCGACCTGCTCGCGATCGCGAATTCACCGACCTTCGACCCGAATAAGCGGAGCGGGTCTCGCGAAGGAAAGCGAAACCGGGTGCTCACCGACGGATACGAACCCGGTTCGACGATGAAACCCGTTCTGCTCGCGATTGCGCTCGCCAACGGATGGAAGCTTTCGGATCGACTCGACGGGGAACTCGGCGCCTTCCGCGTCCAGGGAAAACGGATCTCCGAAGCCGAGACCCATGAGAAATTCTCCCTCATCTCGTTAAAGAAAATGATCGAAGTTTCCTCGAACGTCGTTTCCGCGAAGCTGGCGATGAAACTCGGACAGGAAAAGTTCATGCAGGGTCTGCGAAATTTCGGTTTCGGGACCAAAACCGGCGTGGGCTTCCCGGGTGAACTCTCGGGCTGGCTTCCTCCCAGCAAAAAGCCATGGACCCCCCTGACGCTTGCAAACGTCGGCTTCGGACAGGGGATCATGGTCACCCCGATGCAGATGGCGCGAAGTTACGCGAGCTTCCTGAACGGCGGGTACCTCGTCGAACCGAAGCTCGTGAAGAACCCCGTTCCAGGCGAGGAGCCACCGGCACCCCGACGAATCATGTCCGCCGAAGTCGCGAGCCAGGTCGTCGAGGCGATGAAAACCGTCGTAACGCCCGAAGGGACCGGAAAGAACGCCGCCCTGGAAGGATATATCGTGGCCGGAAAGACCGGCACCGCGCAGACGGTCGACCCGAAAACGAAACGTTATTCTTCGTCTCGCTATATCTCTTCTTTCGTCGGTTTTCCCGTCGGAGTCGAAACGAAGATCGTCATTCTCACCCTCGTCGATGATCCACGCGGGATCTACTATGCTTCGGAGACGGCGGCGCCCCTCTTTCGGGATGTCCTCAACGCGGTGGTCACGCGGTTTGGGATTCCGATGAACGCGCCGATCGAAAGGAACGAGATACCGAAACTTGCCGAAAAGTTCCGGAAGAAAACCCCCGCCAGCGAGGCGGTGAGCGTCTCCCAGTCCCATCCGGCCGCCCCCCTCCAGAGACTCGAGCTCCAGGGAAGCGCGCCCGACGGGAAACTGGTCTTTAAAATGCCAGAGCTCCGCGGAATGACGATTCGGGAAGCGCTGCATGCGCTTCAAGGACATGCTTTCGAGATGGACGTCACGGGGAGCGGCTGGCTGAAGACCCAGTCCCCCGAACCGGGAGCGAAACTCACGGAAAGAGACCGAATCCGACTTCGCTTTGATACCGAGATCGAATAGCTTTTCTGGGAGATGAAACTCTCCCAACTCCTCGAAATCCTGACCCTCGATTTTCCGCGGCTACCGAAAATTTCGCCCGAATGCGCGGCAAAGAACATCGTCGCGATCACCTCGGATTCCCAGTCGGTTAAACCGGGCGTGCTTTTCGTCGCCGTTCCCGGAACTCGCGTCGATGGCCATTCCTTCCTGAATGCGGCCGAGGCCGCCGGCGCGGAATTTCTGATCGGCGAGCGAGATCCCGAGGAGTTCGGCATTTCCCCGGAAAAATACCTGAAAGTTTCGGACGCGCGACTCGCCGTCGGACTACTCGCCTCGCAGATCGTGGACAACCCGTCGCGGGAAATGGTGATCGTCGGCATCACGGGAACGAGCGGAAAGACGACGACGAGCTATCTCGTCGAGTCGATCCTTTCGGCGGCTGGAAAAAAGGTTGGCCTCATCGGTACGGTTGCCTATCGAATCGATGGGGTCGAAATTCCGTCGACCCATACCACCCCCGGACCCGTCGAACTGCATCAGCTTTTGCGCCGGATGCGTCGTGAAGGTTGCGATGCCGTCGTCATGGAGGTGAGTTCCCATGCCCTGAAACAAAGTCGTGCTGCGGGCGTGGCCTTCGATGGTGCGATTTTTACAAATCTGAGTCCGGAACATCTCGACTACCATCCCGACCTCGAAGATTATTTCCAATCCAAGCGCATCCTTTTCGCCCGCCAGACCGAGCGCTCCGTCGCCTGGGGAAAGCACCCCGTCGCCGTCGTACACGCCGATTCTTCCGACGGCGCAAGACTGCTGGAAGAGTTCTCCGCGGCGACGCCATTTTCCGTCCCTTCGGACGCACGACTCGACACCTCGGGAATTTCGGCGAATTTCTCCGGGATCGCGATTCGTTCGAAACTCATCGGACGATTCAACGCCGAAAATATCGCCGGAGCGGTCGCGCTCGCGAAAGCGCTCGGCATTCGGGAGAGCTCCGTCCGGGAAGGAATCTCACGTCTCGAGCGAGTTCCCGGACGACTCGACGAAGTACCCGATCCGATCGGTGGACGAGTCATCCTCGTCGATTACGCCCATAAACCGGACGCCCTCGAAAAAGTCCTCCACGTCCTTCGCCCCATGCTTCCACCCGGCAATAAACTAATCTGCGTTTTCGGATGCGGCGGCGATCGCGACCGAAGCAAGCGCCGGGTGATGGGGGAGATTGCGTGCCGGCTCTCCGACATCGTTATCTTGACGAGCGATAATCCTCGCACGGAAAATCCGGAAAATATCCTCGCCGAGATCGAGTCGGGTTGTACGCGCCATCACAACTGGCGCCGGGAAGTCGACCGCAAACGGGCCATCGAACTCGCCATTCATCAGTCCGCGCGCGGGGATATCGTCCTCATCGCCGGAAAAGGTCACGAGGACTACCAAATCATCGGCACTGAAAAAATCCACTTCGACGATCGCGAAGTCGCGGCCGACGCGCTTTAGTCGGCGTGTTTTAGCCTTCGCTCGCGTCGTCTTCCGTCTCGATGGGACGACGGCGAGAACCGGTCGATGTTTCCTCTTCCTCTTCCGTCTCTTCTTCGGACTCTTCGTTTTCGCCTTCTTCGCGCTTCTTGGCGGGGGTCTCGGAGTTTTTCTCGGGCTCGACCGAGGTCGGGTCCTCGATCGGGATTTCCTTGATGATCGGCGGTGGCGGAAGAGGGGCGAGTGGATTTACTTTTACGCAGATCATTCGGGAAAAAGTCGGCGCGTCGATATCCTGGACATCGCGCGTATCATGAACGAGCGTGCCGCGTTTCGTTTCGTTAGAAACGAGCGGCCAGTCGAGTCCGCGGGTACTTCGATCCGAACCGAGAGCCTGGCAAATCTGATCGCGCGCCTTCACGCTGCGATCGAGATAGGCGAAAGGCAGTCCGGTTTGCGGGTGGACGGGGTTCAGGAAATCCTGGGACTCTTCCGGAACGATGAACGCCGGGTCCGCGTTCATGCAGGTGATCTCGGCGATCGCCCACATGCGATCATGCCCATAAATGCGACCGTTCGTATCGACGGATAGTCCGAAGACCATCTCCGCTTTCGCACCCGGCCCTTTGTCCGAACGAATGACGGAGGCGGCGACTGCTTTCTCGAAGCCGAGCATTCGGCAAACACCGTCATGATTCGAGAACGAAAGGATCGGAAGGTTCGACCCAGGGTGCACGGGATGGGAGACCTTCACTTGTTCCGCCGACGCGGAAGATACGGATGCCAAGACCAGAACCAAAACCCATGGATTAAAATTCATTCGGAGGCCCCCCAGCCTGAAAGCTGGCCTTGGAATAGGTTTCTTGGTCTCAATAGGCAAGGCACGTCGAATCAATTCATTCCCTTTCTCACCCGGTTTTTCTATTTAAGTATATGAATTCGTTGCTCTTTTCATATTTCTGTTTTGCTTCTTTCGCAAAATGATCTAGAGCAAAGGAGAATGCTCTACTTGCTTCTCTATCCGCTCCACGTCGAGTTCTCTTTCCTGAACGTTTTCAAGTACATCACGTTCCGGACATTCGGCGCCGCGATGACGAGCGTCCTCTTCTGTATGCTGCTCGGACCCTGGTTCATCGCTTATATGCAGAAGAAGCAGATGAAGCAGGTCGTGCGTGACGACGGGCCGCAGTCGCATCTCTCGAAAAAGGGAACGCCCACGATGGGGGGGACCCTGATTCTTGCCGGAGTCGCGATTCCAACTCTCCTTTGGGCCGACCTCACGAATCGCAACGTCTGGATCGCCCTCGGTCTCACGCTGGCCTACGGACTGATCGGATTTGTCGATGACTATAAAAAGGTGATCCAGAAAAACCCGAAGGGGCTCGCCGGCCGCTACAAGCTCGTGGGACAGTTTCTTTTCGGCGCCATCGCCGCCTATTTCATCTTTAAAGATGGCGCGATCTCGAACGAAATCCGTTTCCCGTTTTTCAAAGACCTCGCCCTCGATCTCGGGATTCTTTTTATCCCGTTCGCGATTCTCGTTATCGTGGGTTCGTCGAACGCGGTGAATCTGACCGATGGGCTCGACGGACTTGCGGTGGGGCCAACCATTACGACCTCGGTCACTTTTCTGATTCTCGCCTACTGCGCGGGACACTCGGAAATCGCGCGCTATCTCTCCATCCCGCATGTGCCTGGTTCAGGTGAGCTGTGCATCTTTCTGGCGACGGTCGCGGCGAGCTGTCTCGGATTCCTCTGGTACAACACCTATCCTGCTCAGGTTTTTATGGGCGACGTCGGAGCGCTCGCGCTCGGTGGCGCCCTGGGTGTCGTCGCCGTCATCACGAAGAACGAGATTCTGCTCGCGCTCTGCGGCCTTATTTTTGTCGTGGAAGCTCTATCCGTGATGATCCAGGTGGCGAGCTTCAAAATGACGGGAAAGCGCGTTTTCAAGATGGCCCCGATCCATCATCACTTCGAACTGAAAGGTTGGCCCGAGCCGAAAGTGGTCGTCCGGTTCTGGATCCTTTCCATCCTTCTCGCGATCGCCACCCTTTCCACGCTTAAATTGCGGTAATCCGCCGGATAATCAGGAGTCGTATTTATGAGTAAATATAAAGGCAAAAAAGTTCTCGTGGTCGGGTTCGGCGTTTCCGGAGTCTCGGTCGCGAAGTACATGACCAAGCAGGGCGCAAAAGTCACCGTTACCGATACGAAACAAAAATCCGAGCTTACCGAGTCGGTGAACGCGTGCGCGGATCTGAAGATCGAATATGAACTCGGCAAACATAACGACGCTTCGTTCCGTACCGCTGAACTCGTCGTGATGAGCCCTGGCGTGCCTCTAACGATCAAACCTCTCGAAGGCACGCGCGAGATGAACATCCCGATCACGAATGAAATCGATCTCGCCGCGGCCGCCCTGAAAGAGCCCCTGATCGCGGTCAGCGGCACGAACGGCAAGACGACGACCACGACTCTGATTGGGGAAATGTTCAAGGCCGACAATCGACAGGCCTTCGTCGGCGGGAACATCGGTAAGCCTCTGCTCGACTACCTGACCGAAGGCCAGCGCGGAGAAGTCGTGGTCGCGGAACTTTCGAGTTTCCAGCTCGAACTGACCCAGCGGGTGGTACCCGCCGTCGCGGTGATCACGAACGTCGAACCCGACCACCTCGATCGTTATCCAAGCTACGAGGCCTACGTCGCGACGAAAAAACGGCTGCTGCAGGCCTGCGATAAAAATACGTTCGTCGTCCTGAACTACGACAATCCGGTGACGCAATCCTTCGGCCACGAGACCGTCGGCCGTCTGATGTGGATCACGAAAAAGAATCCGATCCAGATCGGCGGAGAGTTCGCCGAAAACTTCAACGGCTGTTACTACGTCGCGGCGGAGAAGAAAATCTACGCGAAGATCTTCGGCAAAGAGGAAGTTTACGACGTTTCGAAGATTCGCGTTTACGGCGAACACAACAAAGAGAACTTCATGGCCGCGATCTGCGCCGCCCGCGCCATCGGGGTAAGCCCGGCCGCGATCCAGAAGACCATCGACGAATTCCGCGGAATCGCCCACCGGCTCGAATTCGTGCGTAAAAAAGATGGCGTTTTCTTTTTCAACGACTCGAAAGCGACGAACCCCCAAAGCCAGCTGAAAGCCTTGGGCGCCTTCCCGGCCAATCCGATCATTCTCATTGCCGGCGGCAAGGACAAAAACTTCGACTTCACTCCTCTCGCTGAAGTCGTCCGCCAGCGGTGTAAACTCCTGATCCTGATGGGCGAAGCGAAAGAAAAAATGAATCGTGCGATCGGCGACTTTGCCGAGACCTATCTTGTCGGAACCTTTGAAGAAGCGGTTCTCCTCGCTTTCCAAAAGTCCCGGAACGGGGATATCATTCTCTTAAGCCCGGGATGTTCGTCCTTCGACATGTTCCGGAATTACGAGGAGAGAGGCGATTACTTCAAAAAGTTGGTCCATCAGCTCTGATTCGGTCAACGCCGTAAAGTCGGTGAAGGACGACCTTCGCGTCGATCTTCGCCGTGAACTGAAAGGGATTGACTACGTCCTCCTTGGACTCGTCTGCGCCATGGTCCTCTTCGGACTGATCATGGTCTACAGCTCCTCTTTCATCTACGCCCAGGAAAGAACGGGCGACGGTTTTAACTTCATCAAAAAACAGCTCATCTTCGCCCTGCTCGGGGGATGTGCGATGATTGCCGCGCTGAAGGTTCCTTATCGCAAGTGGGCCGACTGGGCATACCCCGTCGCCGGGCTTTCGATCCTCCTGCTCGTGATCGTTCTGATTCCGGGGGTGGGGACGAAAGTGCTCGGCGCCCAGCGCTGGCTGAAATTCGGTCCGATCTCGGTCCAGCCGGCGGAAATCGCGAAGTTCGCGATGATTCTTTTCGTGGCCCATCAGCTGGAAAAAAAACAAGACCGCTTGCGCCGTTTCGTTCCCGGGGTCCTTTCTAATTTCATCCTGCCGCTGCCGGCGATGGCGTTGCTCTTGCTCCAGCCGGACTTCGGTTCCGCCGTCATGATCACCGGCGTGATTTTTCTCATGATGTTTCTCGCGGGGGTGCCTAAGCGCTTCTTAGGGGGAATCGCGGTGGTCGGCGGGGCGGCGGCGGCGGCCCTCGTTCTCAGCACTCCTTACCGACTCGCCCGCCTCACGACTTTCCTGGACCCTTGGCAAGATCCGCTCGGCCGCGGGTTTCAGGTCCTTCAGTCGATGCTCGGCGTGCACAATGGCTCGATCTTCGGCGTTGGGCTAGGGAACGGAAAAGAGAAACTTTTCTACCTGCCCGAGGCGCATAACGATTTTATCTTCGCGGTGATCGGTGAGGAGCTCGGATTCATAGGGGTAATCGCCGTGATCGCGGCGTTCTGCTTTTTTATCTATCGCGGTCTGAAGATCGCATCCGACTGCTGGCAGGATCGACAAGACCGCTTCGGCGCGCTGGCCGCCACTGGGATCACGCTCGCGCTCGGAATTCAGGGTTTCGTGAATATGGGGGTCGTACTGGGGCTATTGCCGACTAAAGGCCTCACTCTACCGTTCATCAGCTACGGCGGCTCCGCGCTCGTCGTCGACCTTTTCGCGATCGGGATTCTCCTGAACATCTCGAAGGGCAGTCCTTCGAGGGCAAAATGGAACGAACGCTAGCCGTGGCACAAGATCGAACGCTGATCGTGACCGGAGGCGGAACCGGTGGACATATCTTCGCGGGCATCGCGGTCGCGGACGAGTGGAAGCGCCGCTTTCCGGATTCGCGGATACTCTTTGTCGGAGCGAAGGGGGGGATCGAGGAACGCCTCGTTCCCAAGGCGGGCTATCCGCTCGAGACCCTCGAGCTCGGATCGCTGAAAGGAGTTCCCTGGAAGAAACGATTCCGAACACTCGCCCAGATTCCGCTCGCGATCGTCAAAGCGGCGCGCATCGTTTTTCGCGAAAAGCCACAGGCGGTCATCGGAGTCGGGGGTTACGCTTCCGGCCCGGTTGTCCTCGTCGCGCGCATCCTCGGCTGGGGTTTCGGGACCCGGACGGCGATTCTCGAGCAGAATGCCGTGCCGGGGTTCACCAATCGAATTCTCGGGCGCTTCTCAGATTCCGTTTTTTGCGCGTTTCCAGGAATCGAGAGTCGCTTCCAGATCTCGAAGACTCGGGTAACCGGCAATCCCGTCCGGAAGTCGATGGTACCCTTCCGGTCGGCGGCCCACGATCCATTTACGATATTTGTTTTCGGCGGAAGCCAGGGTGCGGTCGGCATCAACACTCTCGTACTCGATGCATTCCCTCATCTCGTGGATCTTCAGCCGAAACTGCGCTGGATCCATCAGACGGGCGAAAAGGATTTCGAACGCGTCTTCTCCGGCTACGAAAAGGCGGGGATCACGGGGCGCGTGGAGCGTTTCATCTACGATATGCCCGAATGCTACGCCGCCGCTTCCCTCGTGATCTGTCGCGCGGGATCATCGACGCTAGCGGAACTCGCCGCCGTCCGGCGCGCCGCCATTCTCGTCCCGTTTCCGTATGCTTCGGATAACCACCAGGAAAAAAATGCGCGCCTCTTCGTCGATCGAGGCGGCGCGGACCTGATGATCCAAGGCAAGACGACCGGACGCGATCTCGCCGAAAAAATTCGCGGGTACTTTCACGAGCCGTCGAAGCTCGATTCGATGGAACGGGAAGTGGCGAATTTCGACGCGGGCGACGCTCCCGGAAAGATCGTCACCCACCTCCTCTGGTCGGGCCACTCTCCAGGCGGGGAGGCGGGGCGATGAAAAAACGACCGGTCGACGGCGAACCCGATTCGCCGCTACATCTTCACTTCATCGGCATCGGCGGTATCGGCATGTCCGGGATCGCCGAGGTTTTCTTCAATCAGGGATACGAAGTCAGCGGTTCCGACGCCGTCGAAGGGGATACTACGCGCCGTCTGGCTGCGCTGGGGCTGAAAATCTCGATCGGCCATCGACCGGAGAACATCGATGGCGCGAACGTGGTGGTCTACTCCTCCGCCGTAAAACCAACCAACCCCGAATTTTCCGAGGCGAAGAAGCGTTCCATTCCACTTATTCCGCGGGCGGAGGCTCTCGGCGAACTCATGCGCGGGAAGATCGGCATCGCGCTCGCCGGAACTCATGGAAAAACGACCACGACAACGCTGCTCTCGACGATCCTTGCGGGCTGCGGGCTCGATCCCACGATCGTCATCGGCGGCAAGGTCGATGCGTTCGGGGGAAACGCGAAGCTCGGCCAAGGTGACTATGTCGTGGCCGAAGCCGACGAAAGCGACGGATCCTTCCTGTTTCTGCCTGCCGTGTACGGCGCCATTACGAATATAGACGCCGATCACCTCGATCATTACGGCGATCTCGCGAAAATCGACGACGCTTTCTGCGCCTTCGTTTCTCGCATTCCTTTCTATGGTCGCGTCTATGTCTGCGGAGACGACCCGGGGGTGCGGAGAAACTTGGCGCGCTTCTCGAAACCTTACCGCACTTACGGCCTTGCGGAAGAGAACCATCTCCAGGCGCGATCGATCGAAGAAACGATCGAGGGCACTTCATTCGAAGTTCGGGACCTGACGCGCGGTAGCTTCGGGCGAATTTCTTTCGCGGCCCACGGCGCGCATAACATCCGAAATGCGCTGGCCGCGATCGGGATCGCGCTCGACCTCGGAATTCCTTTCTCCGAAATATCGCGCAGCTTAGGCGAATATCGCGGTGTTCGACGGCGGTTCGAACTGCGTTACGACGATCCATCTCGAGGTATTCGCATATTCGACGACTATGGGCACCACCCGACGGAAATCTCGGCGACACTGGAAACGGCCCGATCCGTTCATGCCTTGTCGGGGAGACCTGGGCGCATTCTTGTCGCTTTCCAGCCCCATCGCTACTCGCGAACGCTGAATTCCATGCGGGAGTTCTCCGACTGTTTCGCGGGCGTCGACGCGCTTTTTCTGACGGATGTCTATGCTGCCGGAGAGGAACCCATCGTGGGCGCGAGCGGTCTGGATCTCTTTCGGAAGATTCAGGACAACGCCGGGAAGAATCCAAAAATTTCCGTTTTTGCGGAGTCGCTGGATAAATGCGCGGAACTGATCGCGAAAGAGATCCATAACGGTGATCTGGTGTTGTGCATGGGTGCGGGCTCGGTGACCCGGCTGCCCGACCTCATTCGTGAGCGACTGATGAAAGGGTTGCCGTGAGCCCCGCTTCCACCTTTCCCGCGTGGGCGAAAAAACTCGAAACGCTTGCGGACTTCTCGGGCGACCGGCTCATGAACGAACCGATGTCCAAACATACCTATTTTAAGATCGGCGGTCCGGCGACGGCGATTGTCCTGCCGAAATCGGATCAAGATTTGGAAGTCCTCCGTCGATTCATCATCGCGGAACGAATCCCTTATCAGTTTCTCGGTCTCGGCTCGAACCTCCTCGCCCCCGACTCGGGGATCTCCGGACTTTTCATTAAAACGACGAAACTGAATCCGATGATCGAGAGGGAGCCGAAGGGCGTGCGAGCGGGAGCGGGAGTGACCGTCGCGAGTTTTCTGCGCCGTGCGGGAACCGAAGGCTGGGGTGGACTCGAGTGCATTAGTGGGATTCCGGGTACGGTGGGCGGCGTAGTCGTAATGAACGGGGGAACCCATCTGGGAGAGGCGGCAGACCGTCTCATCGAAGTCCGCACCTTTTCTTTCGCGAACCACGATGATCCCTGGCGCGTAGTCGCCGCGGACGGGCTTCGCTATAGCTATCGCAAGAACCACTTTCTAAACCCGGATGAGATGGTCCACTCGACCGTCTGGCGCGTGGATCGCGGCGATCCCGCGACGATACGGGAGAAACTGGAAGAGCTCTTTCGTCGTCGCAAGGAAACCCAACCGCTCGATTTTCCGTCCTGCGGCAGCGTCTTTAAGAATCCGCGCGATTCTGGACTTCGCGCATGGGAGGTCATCGATCGACTGGGGCTTCGCGGACATCGGATTGGAGCGGCGCAGTTCGCCGAAAAACATCCGAACTGGATCCTGAATCTTGGTGGGGCCCAGGCGGCGGACGTCATCGCGCTGATCGAACTGGCGAAGAGTCGCGCACAATCCGAACTCGGAGTCGAGCTGATCGAGGAAGTCCGAATCCTCTAGGATCGTCCCGGAAGCCCCCTCGTCGAAAGTACTTTGACGCAAGAAAGCGCCAGAAATCCGCCGGGACAGCGCGAAATATTCGATTATTTCGCGGCCGACGCGGGAAAATCGGGGACTTCATCTCAAACCATCCTCCGACTTCTCCGATAAGTGATCAACATGGGCGCACCGGCAGAAAAATCAACGAACACCAATACGACCCCGATCGGCGATCCGAAAGACGATCTCGTCTTTCTGATTCGAGCCCTCTTAAAATATAATGCGTCGGATTTGCATCTGCGCCCGAATCGTCCGCCCCTCTATCGCATCAACGGTCGAATCCTTCCGGCGACGATGCCGGCTCTCACGGCGGCGCAGCTCGAGCAAATTCTCGTACCCTTCATTCCCGACGCCCTCAGAAAGACGCTCGAGACCAAACGTCAGGTCGATTTTTCGTTCGAGGTCGAAGAGTTTGGGCGTTTTCGATGTAACGTATTTTTCGCGATGAACTGCCTATCCGCGGCGATTCGGAGGATCCCGTTCGAAATTCCGGCCCTCGAACAGCTCCGTATTCCCGCCGTTCTGAAGGACGTCATTACCAAACCTCGCGGCCTCATTCTGGTGACCGGTTCCACCGGATCCGGAAAATCGACGACGATGGCCGCCCTCGTCCAGCATTTAAACGAGACCCAGCGCCTGCATATCGTCACGATCGAGGATCCGATCGAGTACGTATTCAAGGACCAAAAGGCTGTCGTCACCCAGCGCGAACTCGGCGCGGACTTTCCTAGCATGCACGAAGCGCTCGCCTCCTGCATGCGACAAGATCCCGATGTCATCGTCGTCGGAGAGATGCGCGATTACGTCACCATCCAGACCGCGATTACCGCCGCCGAAACGGGCCACTTGGTCATTTCGACTTTGCATACAAACGACGCAAAGTCCGCCCTGGACCGGATCCTTGATATGTTTCCGAGCGACCACAAGAACCAGATTCGCGTCCAACTCGCGTCGTCCCTGATCGCTATCGTCGCGCAGCAACTTCTCGTTCGCGCCGATGGCAAGGGCCGGATTCTCGGAACCGAGGTCCTGGTAAAATCACCGTCGATCGAACATGCGATTCGAACCCACCAGTTCGACATGATTCCCGATCTGATGGGCAAGAGTGAACTCTATTATAAGATGCATACGATGAATATGGATCTGGAGCGGCTGATTCGGGATGGCCTGATCACGACCGAGGAAGGGATCTCCAGCTCGTCGAATCCAGATGACCTGAAACTCCGACTCGCGGGGATCGACCGCAAGGAAGGCTATGAATACGGGGTCTCTTCGGATCCCGTTACCGGCGACGTCATCCAGCGAAATGGCTCTCCCAAAGACGAATAATCTTCGTTAAGCTAGGTCAGTGACGTTACTTTCAGTCCTCCTCCGGACGCTGTTTCTGATTCTCTTCGTCTCCGTCCTGCCCGGGGCCGTCGCGTACATTTTCGGCGGACGGGAGTTCGCCTTGGCCGCACTGGCCGTCGGGTGCGGCTTCCTCTTCCTAGAGGCGACCCGTGCGGACGCCCGGATGAGGAAAATTCTGAAACCATCGACGATTGAAATCGGCGGGGACACCATTTTGGCGATCGAAGATCCTTCGAGCCATGTCTTCGCGACCCAAGCGTTCTTCGCGGTCCAGCCGACTCTCTGGATCACGCGGGGAGCCCTTTCACTCCTCGCACCCGAAGAGATCGTTACGCTTCTCAAGGGAATGCGAACGGCGACGCGAGGAGGAGGGTTGCGGTTCGAGACGTTTCTCACTTCCATGGTCATTCGCCTGACTTCAAAAATTCCGTCCGGTTTCCGCGATATTCTTTTCTTTCGTGAGAAACGGACAAAATCCATCCATATCCGTGAATCCGCGCGTGCCGCATTCTGGACCTCGCTCGTCCTCGTGATGGAATGCTTCTATCTACGTCGCTCGGCGACCGTCACCTGGCTGCCAGAGGAAATTCTGCGAAAGCTCGAGGCGGAATCGAGACGTTGCGTTCCGCGTCTACCCGCCGCACTGTCCAGCCATTCGGCCGTCGCTCCTTGGCCCGATGCGTTTATTACCCTCGGCCGCCCTTGTCTCCGGCCTTCGTCGGGAGTAAATCTAAGAGCATGAGTTCTTCGAATTCGGCTCCAGATAAGATCGATTTAACGACATTTTTTCTTTCGATCGCTTCCGCCGCCTATATGGGTCTGGACGAAAACTTACCGCTCGCGAAACAAAACATCGACCTTCTGGAACTGATGCAGGAAAAAACCAAGGGGAATCGAACTCACGAAGAAGACCAGCTTATTGCGCGTCTCCTTTTCGAGCTCCGCCTCCAGTTCGTCGAAAAGGCGAAGACGGCCCCGAAGTCCGCCACTTAAGGTCACGCTGCACTCATCTGGTTGAACGCTTCTTGCCCGGAGTTTCTATGAATCGCATTTTCGCAATGATACTCGTCGCGCTCTCGTCCTTATCGGCGGGAGCCGCGGATCTCGATCCGAACATCTTCGTGAAACTAGCGAAGAAAGTCGTGCCCTCCGTCGTGAACATTCAGACGGTGTCGAAGGGCCGGCGCGGATATGGGCGCGGGGCTCCAGACGAAATGTTCCGAAAATTCTTCGAGGACTTTTTTCGTAACGGCCAGGGCGGCCGACGGATGCCCCCTCCCGAAGAAGAAGACGGCGGCATGATGCCGGAAGGAACCGCGCTCGGGACGGGTTTTATCATCGACGCGAACGGGCTGATTCTGACGAACAACCACGTCGTGGCAGATGCCGATGAGATCAAGATTCTTTTCACCGAGGATTTTGACGAAAAGCCGACCGATGCGAAGGTCGTCGGACGCGATCCCGACCTCGACTTGGCCCTGATCAAGGTGGAAACAAAGCGGAAACTGGAACCCGTGAAACTTGGGGATTCCGACGCCCTCGAAGTCGGGGAATATGTCATGGCCGTCGGCAATCCCTTCGGTCAGGGACATTCGGTCACCCATGGGATCATCTCTGCAAAGGGGCGTCGCTCGCCGGACTTCGCGCTCGCGAGTTATATCCAGACCGACGCCCCGATTAATCCGGGAAATTCCGGCGGTCCGCTGGTTAACCTGAAAGGGGAGGTCATCGGTATCAACAACGCGATCGACGCGCGAGCCCAGGGGATCGGCTTCGCCATTCCGATCAACCTCGCCAACGCCGTTCTTCCCCAGCTGAAATCGAAAGGCACGGTAGCGCGGGGGTATATCGGCATCCAGGTAAACGATCTGACCCCGGAAATCGCGAATCGCATCGATGCCCCCAAGGACGCTCGCGGCTGTTTCGTCGCGCACGTCTATCCTGGCGAACCCGCGGAGAAGAGCGGCATTCGTCCCTACGATATCATCACGGAATTCAACTCGAAGCGAATTCGCTCGGCGAACGAGCTCATCGTGGCCGTTACGGGCGTGACCGTGGGAGAGGCCGCCAAGGTAAAAGTCCTTCGAGCCGGAAAGGAAGTCCCCCTTTTGGTCCGGGTTGGCCTTCGCCCAAATGCTCGACCGGATGATCGTCGACGCCCGAAAGCCGCGCCGACCGAGCAGCCGGGGCGAACTCTCTCCGGCGCGGAGGTCGAGGAACTCACGCCTGAAACCGCAAAGGAGATCGGTGTCCAACCGAAAACCCAGGGCGTCGTGATCTCCGATATTCGGTTCGAAAGCCCCGCGGATAAAGCGGGACTCATGAGGGGGGATGTCATCGTGGAGATCGACCGGAAGGTCGTCAAGGCCCCCGAAGACTTCTACCGGGCCCTGAAAGCGAAGAAATCCTACCTTTTGCGCGTATTACGCGTCGATGAAATGGGGCAGGAGTCCTTCCAGGTCGTCATTCTCGACCTGAAATAATTGGCTTTCTCGCGTCCGAACTTTCGTTTTTAAGCGCGCTTGACCGGGCGTGTTTCGGGGCCACCTTTAATAATGAGGTAAGACCCTATGAATGAGAGATTCACCGAGACCACCCAGACCTTAATGCAGGCCGCCCAGAGCGAGGCACTCCGGAGGGATCACCAGGAACTCCGTCCTGAGCACCTTCTCTTCGCCCTCTTTGCGGAAAACTCTCCCGTTTCGTCGGTTGTCGAACTCGCGGGCGGAAACCCGACCGCGCTGGGGAAAAAGTCCGAAGAACTCCTAAGCCGCATTCCCCAGGTGCGCGGAGGAAGCGGCAATCTCTATCCATCCGGGCATTTTAGCCGACTGATGGTGCAAGCCGAAGACGAGGCAAAGCGTCTGGGTGATACATACGTCGCCCCGGAACACCTTCTCCTTTCCCTCCTCTCGAATAAACTCGAAGGAACCGATGCCCAAAAAGCGCTCCATGCCTCGGGCCTAACCCGAAAGGGACTGGATTCCGCACTGGAGAAAACCCGCAAAGGGAAGAAGACCGATTCACAAAGCTCGGACACCCTGACGAGCGCGCTCGGAAAATACTGCCGCGATCTGACTGAGTTGGCGAAAAACCAAAAACTCGACCCAGTCATCGGACGCGATGAAGAAATTCGTCGCGTGGTCCAGGTCCTTTCCCGGCGAACGAAAAACAATCCCGTCCTAATCGGCGAGCCCGGAGTGGGAAAGACGGCGATCGCGGAAGGCCTCGCTCTCCGGATCACCAACGGAGACGTCCCCGAATCCCTGAAACAGCGCCGCCTCCTCTCCCTGGATATGGGCGCGCTGATCGCCGGCGCGAAGTTTCGCGGCGAATTCGAAGAACGTCTGAAGACTCTTTTAAAGGAAGTGAAGGAATCCGAGGGCGAGGTCATCCTCTTCATCGACGAACTCCACACTCTCGTGGGGGCGGGAGCGAGCGAAGGCGCCATGGACGCGTCCAATCTACTGAAACCCGCGCTGGCGCGGGGAGAGGTCCACTGCGTAGGCGCCACGACGCTCGACGAATATCGAAAACATATCGAAAAAGATGCGGCACTGGAACGCCGGTTCCAGCCCGTGTTCGTCAAAGAACCGACCGTGGAAGATACCATTTCCATTCTTCGCGGCCTTCGCGAACGGTACGAGGTGCACCATGGGGTTCGAATCCGGGATGCGGCTCTGGTCGCCGCCGCGAGACTTTCGAATCGATACAT
Organism: uncultured Bacteriovoracaceae bacterium; assembly: GCA_964536965.1. GTDB lineage: Bacteria > Bdellovibrionota > UBA1018 > UBA1018 > UBA1018 > JACMQW01. The sequence goes on along the minus strand of CAZIAL010000002.1, from coordinate 78,364 downwards.
CACCGATCGTTTCCTCCCGGATAAAGCCATCGACCTCGTCGACGAGGCGGCCGCCCGCATCCGGATGCAGATCGAGTCGCGACCGGAAGCGGTAGACCAGCTCGAACGCACGATTCTTCGACTCGAGGTGGAGAAGCAGGCTTTAAAAAAAGAAACGGATCGCGCATCGCAAGAACGGCTCGAAATCATCAACCGCGAACTTGCGGGGCTGAAAGAAAATAGCACGGCCCTGAAAGCACGCTGGGAAAACGAGAAAAAAGAGGTCGGCAAACTCAAGGGGCTGAAGGAACAGATCGAACGGATTCGTCTCGATTCCGAGGCCGCGGAGCGGAGCGGAAATCTCGAAAAAGCCGCCGAACTTCGCTATGGAAAACTGCTGGGCCTCCAGAAAGAGCTCGATGAACTCACGGCTTCGGAGGGAAATGGTCAGAGCGACAGCCTGCTCCGTCAGGAAGTTTCGGAGAATGATATCGCCGAAGTCGTGGCGAAGTGGACCGGGATCCCCGTCTCTAAAATGATGGAGGCCGAACAACAGAAGCTTCTGAAGATGGAAGATCGAATCGGCGACCGCGTCGTCGGACAGATCCAGGCCATCCAGGCCATTTCGAACGCCGTCCGACGTTCCCGCATGGGCCTTCAGGAGAAAAACCGTCCGATCGGGTCCTTTATCTTTCTGGGACCCACGGGGGTGGGGAAGACCGAAACCGCCAAGGCACTCGCCGAATTTCTCTTCGATGACGAGAACGCAATGGTGCGCATCGATATGTCTGAGTATATGGAGAAACACTCGGTTTCACGCCTTCTCGGAGCCCCTCCCGGCTACGTCGGCTATGAAGAAGGGGGCAGTCTGACCGAAGCCGTCCGACGCCGTCCCTACAGCGTCATTCTTTTCGACGAAATCGAAAAAGCCCATCCGGATGTTTTCAACGTATTCCTCCAGATTTTGGACGACGGTCGGGCGACCGACGGTCAGGGCCGCACGGTGGATTTCACGAACGCGGTCATCATCATGACGTCGAATCTCGGAAGCCATCTCATTCTCGAAGAAAAGGACGCTTCGAAGCGTGAAACTGGAATTCTCGCGCTCTTGCGATCCCATTTCCGTCCCGAATTTCTGAACCGTATCGACGAGGTCGTCATATTCGATCACTTGGAAAAATCGCAAATCGCAAAAATCATCGAGGGTCACGCTCGCAAACTGAATCAGTGGCTGAAGGAACGCTCGGTCGCACTGGAATTCACACCCGAGGCTCTCGCCGCGCTCACGGAGAAGGGTTATGATCGGGATTTCGGTGCGCGGCCCATGAAACGGGTCTTCCAGCGTGAAATCCAGAATCCGCTCGCCGTCGGTTTACTCGAAGGGAAGTTCCCTGCGGGATCGAAAATTCGCGTCGGTTACGACGGAACGGAGTTCGATTTCAAACCCGCTCATGCGTGAATTCGCTAACCTTCGGTGAGTTGAATTCCAGATTCTTTCCTCCTAGACTGGCGCTAGGTAGGGCCTATGGAAATCACCGAAATTAAGGTTTTTCCGGTCAATGAGGAGAAACTGAAAGCGTACATCACGATCGTGCTCGATGACTGTTTTGTCGTGCGCGATCTAAAAATCATTTCGGGGGGAGCCGGCCTTTTCGTCGCGATGCCGAGCCGGAAGAGAAAGGATGGCACCTATAAAGACGTCGCCCATCCACTGAATCAGTCGACCCGAGCACAGATGGAAAGGCAAATTCTCGAAGCCTATCTCGAAGAGATTCGAAGGATCAACGGACCCATCCTAGAAACGGCGGCTCAGGCGGAATCTCGAGACGCCTGATTCGACGTGGTGAACTAAGGTTGAATCCCAGCCGAAAAATCTCGCAAATCTCCGTAAAGCGGATTTTGGCCGGAGTTCGAGATATTGATCCACTTCATCCGGCCCAACTTCTGAATTTTCTTTAGTTCCATGGTTGGACCTAAAACAAGGGTCCCCTCTCCGTGGGCCATTCGCGCTGCGATGTCTTCCATCACCGACTTATGCCAGAGCCCCATGGATGCCTTTACCGCGAGCGCGAAGCGATCCGTGGGGACGAGAGATGCCCACCAATAATCTTGGAGTCTCTTTCCGTCCTCGATCTCGGAGCTGATATGGAGGTAGCCCCTCTCCGCACCCTTCCCGTCCACGAATCGAACGTAACCGCTGACCCGGCCGTCGAGATGAATGATTTTTTCGATTTTCGTTATCGTCGCGCCCGGAAAGGCGTTCAATATGTTGGCTAGGACCTTTTCGCCCACCCCCATCACTTCGGGCGCGCCCAACCACCCTCTCTGCTCCTCCGGTAAAACAGGCTTGAGCAGGGTCGCGTCGGGCGGAACGAAGTCGAGCTGATCTAGCGCGATGACAAGCTTAACTTCGGGAACCAGCAAAAATGGAAACTGGGCGTCGTGCCCGGACATCGGATAGAGAACGGTATCGATTTTTCTGAGCGAGACCTTCTAGGCAACATTTTTTCGAAGTTTCCTCAGCGCCGCTTGATAAATTCCAAGGTGGCTCCCGGGAGCGACCGTGAGTCGAGCGGGGCCATCCGCTCGAATGATCTCCGTGACCTTCGTGACATCGCGAAGACTGGCCAATCTTCTCTCGACCTCATCCACGGACGATTTTTGGGGAGGGTGCCCCAAGCTCGCCCGGGTTAAACCCTTACAGGACCACCACCCCGCTTCCGCGCGATCGGTCTGGACCATCGCATTCGCGAGGATCAAAACTAGCGACAAAAGCCGGACGAGCCATGGCCCCATCTTCACCTATCGGAAATTAAACAAAGAAGGTGAAATCACGAGGACCGTCATACGGTTGACTGCAGGATGCCCGCGAACCCTCTATCGAGAATTTGAAAGGGATGGGAGAGGTTCCGCAGAAACTTCTGATTTTAGGTGGCGGAGAGAGTGAGATTCGAACTCACGGATGGATTTCTCCATCGCTGGTTTTCAAAACCAGTGCCTTAAACCGCTCGGCCATCTCTCCGCATCGAGGTCACAGGGGCTTCCCCGCGACCATCCAAAGTTCATTTCCACGTCGTTCGAATCCAGGTGCCTTTGCTAGATACGGATGGAGCACTTCGGGAATTCGTATTTCCGCTTTTTCGTTCTGACCGTTTTCGAGCAACGCGACAAAGGTGCGGCCGACCGCCAAGCCCGAGCCGTTCAGCGTATGCGCAAATCTTGGTTTCGCGCCCGCATCGCTTCGGTAACGAATCTGCGCGCGACGGGCCTGGAAATCTCCACAGTTCGAACAGGAGGATATCTCGCGATAGGTATCCTGGGCCGGAAGCCATACCTCGAGATCGTAGGTCTTGGTCGCGCCGAATCCCATATCGCCGCCGCAGAGAAGCATGGTTCGGTACGGAAGTCCGAGCAGCTCCAGGACTTTTTCGGCATTCTTCGTCATCTTCTCGAGCTCGTCGAACGATGTTTGCTCGTCGACGATCTTCACGAGCTCGACTTTCTGGAACTGATGCTGACGAACAAGCCCACGCACGTCCTTTCCGTACGAACCCGCCTCGCTGCGAAAACAGGGAGAATAGGCCGTAAAGTAAAGGGGGAGCTTCGCGCCGTCGATGATTTCGTCCGAAACGATGTTCGTAAGGGGGACCTCGGAAGTCGGAATCAGGAAAAGTTCGCGCTCGCCGACTGAGGTCTTGAAAAGATCTTCCTCGAACTTCGGAAGCTGGCCGGTACCGGTGAGGGCTTTCCTCGAAACGAGGAATGGAGGAATGATTTCTTCGTAACCATGCTCCGCAGTATGCAAGTCGAGCATAAACTGGATCAGCGCGCGTTCGAGCCGCGCGCCTGCTCCGCGATAGATCGCGAACCGCGCACCCGAAATCTTCGAGGCTCGCTCGAAATCAATGATGCCAAGCGCCTCGCCGATCGCGACGTGATCCTTCGCCGGAAATGGATGCTTCTTCGGTTCGCCCCAGCGACGGACCTCCTGGTTTTCCTCCGCTCCCTTTCCCGCGGGAACGGAATCGTGCGGGAGGTTAGGGAGTCGAAGACTCATATCGTCCAGCTTGTCTTGAACCGTCTTCAGTTCCTCGTCGAGGATCTTCACCCGGTCACCCAGGGAACGCATCTCGGCCATGAGGCGATCCGCTTCTTCGCCCGCTTTCGGATCGGTTTTCGCTTTCCCCTTGAGCTGACCAACCTGTTGGCTTCCGGCGTTTCGTTTCGCCTTTAGCGCTTCGGTTTCCTGGATGAGCTCCTTGCGGCGCTTCGAATGCTCCACGATCTGGGAAATTTCCTCCGCCGGAAAATGCTTTTTGGCGAGGCCCTTTTCGAGGGTTTCGATCTGTTCGAGAAAATAGCGAGGATCCAGCATGACCCGAGTTTAGCAAAAAGAGGGTTCGAGAGGTAGCGAGACTCTAGAGATATCGCTCGATCTCTGCCTTGTCCGAGGCGTCGGGTTCCATCTGGAGGTACTTTTGGAAAGCTGTTCGAGCCGAAATCATGTCGCCCATGTCCCGGTAACATTCACCCATCCGTTTATAGAGGAGGGGATTCCCTGGATCGAGGCTGATTGCGGTCTGGAATAGGGCGATCGCGCCGGGATAATTCTTCATCTTCTGGTTAGCGACCGCGGCATGGAGCTTGGCTTCTTGGTTCTGGGGCTGCATTCCCATCGCTTTCGCCAGATGCGTCAAGGCGCCCTTTCCATCCCCGAGTTCGATCAACGCCTTTCCGAGGGCGATCAACGTCGGGACCGAGTTTGGGTTATTCTTCAGCTCCGCGATGTACTCCTCGGCCGCCACTTTATGGTTAGCCATGTTCGAGTACATGATGCCCTTATAATAGTGGAGGTTCGGATATTTCGGATAAATCGCGTAGATCTTGTTCAGCTCGATTTCCGCTTTCTCGAACTGCGCCTTCTTCATGAAAATCCGGTAGCGTTCGAGATATCCTGAAGGATCCGAGGCGTTTCGATCCGAATAACTCTTGAATGCTTCCAGTGCCCGATCAAGCGCCTTCTTGTCCGTATTCTCATCATTCAGGAAAATCTGCGCCTGGAGCTTCCATGGATAAGCGTAATCTGGATTCGCCTGGCGGGCCTGATCGATGAAGGTTTGCGCAACCGACCACTGACCCTTCTTGATTTCGAGTTCCGCGATCGCGGCTGAAAGTTCGGCGCGGGCGACGGAGCCTCGCTGGAGCTCGTCCTGCAAGTACTGGATCCCGGCGTCCAGCCCTTCGATCTCCGCGACAGCCTTCGACGTCAGGATCACCGGTTCCGGATTCAGGGGGTCGAACCGTCGCGCGAGCGCGAAAAAGAACGGGGCGTCTTTGTAACTTTTTACCGCGAGCAAAATTTTTCCGTAGGCGATGTAAACATCCGGGTCGATCGTCTCACGACTCATCGCCTTTCGGTAAAATGTCGACGCTTCGAGAAAACGGCTCTGCTTCGCGTACATATCGCCTGCGGCTTTGTCGATCGAAGACTGGCTCACCGGCAGTTTTCGAAACTTGTCCATGGCCTTCTGGGCTTCGTCCCACTCGTAACTCTGAATCAGCACCGAGATGTATTTCGACCAAACTTCGATGGAGTTCGGGGCCATCTCCGCCGCTTTCTGGTAGTTCAGACGCGCGTTGATCAAGTCATTCAGCTGCAGGAACATATCTCCGATTTTAACGAGCGGGGCGATCGACTTCGGATTCTCGGCTCGCGCGAGTAGAAACTGAGCGAGGGCATCGGAGGTCTTTCCTTCCTTCAGCAGGGATTCACCTGAGCTGAGAAAAAGGTACATTCGAGCTTCGTTCTTCGCGTTCGCGACCGAACCTCCGGCCCGCCCCTGGAGGGTGTAGTACTCGAGCAGGTAGTCGCGATTCGACCGATCGAGTTTCAGCGCCTTTTCGACCGCGCCGAGTCCACCTTCGAAATTCTGATTTACGGAATGGAACTGAGAAAGAAGATAGTAAGCCTGCGCCAGGTCCTTAGGGGCCAAAAAGTCCGGATTCTTCAGCAGCTTCTCGAGATCCGATCCCGACTTCGAAATGCTCCCGCCTTTCCAGGCGAGGTAAACTTTACGAAGGCGCGAACGCGCATGGGTCGGCCATCCCTTCAGCGCTTTGTCGTATTGTTCCGTCGCCGCCGCGGCATCACCCAGTTCTTCGGTGATCCTTCCGCGAAGGTAGAAGATTCTAGGACTCCAAGCCCGATGATCGGGAAAATTGTTGATGTACTTGGATGCGTCCTGCGGTTTATTTTTCGCGAGAAAGGCCTCCGCGATGTAGATGAAGAGCGAAGGATCGAAAGACGGCCGCCCCTTCGTATAGTCGACGATTTTTTGCACGGCTGCATCGGGGCGGCCCGTTACGGTGAGAAACTCGACCTCCGCGATCACAATCTCGGGAAGCTCGATACCTTTCGCTTTCGCCGTTTCGATCAGCTGGGAAATCACCGAAAAAAAGGTTTCGTCCTTGGTCGATGTATCAATGAGATTCACATATGCGCTAGCGAGCATCGCATAGGCTTTCAGGTTTTCAGGATCCGCCGTGACGGCCTGGCTGAAACGAATCGCGGAGGCCTTATACCCGAGAACGTGATCGAGCATGAAATGCCGGATTCCTTCGTCGTAAAGCTGCTGGCTCAGTTTCGAGTTGGGCTTCGCATTCGTGATCTTGGGTAGACTCGGGCGAAAGGACTGCGCCTTCTTCAGAATTTCCGCCGCTCCGTCACGCTCCTCCTTCAGAAAACTGTCATAACCGAAATAGCCGAGCGCCGCGGCGATCAGGACGATGCGGAGCATCTCCTTGCGCGGGGGAAGACGAAAACGTTTCTTGGCCGGGGAGAGCCCCGGCCGGTTCAGCGCAATCGTCGCTTCCTGAACGATTCGTTTGAATTTCTCGTCCGCCAGGGTATCGGGCAACGGAGATTCCTGGTAGTTCCCCGACTGGAAGTCGCCCGAACGAACGAGTTTCGCGTCGATCGCTGCCTGGGCGCGCTCTTCCGCGGTCGCGATGACGGTACGAGTCTCTTCGGTCGCGATCCACGTCCGGTCGTCGTCCTCCACGACGACCCGGGTAGCGTCCACATCGGGCGGCTTCTCATCGACTGGACGTTTCTCCACCACCCCGAAATCAGGCTTTTGCTCAATCGTTGCGCCGGTCGCACCGGTCGCGCCGCTTTCGCTCTTCTCCGATTCCCGGGTCCCTTCGAGGGTCTCCGGAATCGTCGTTGGCAATACGACCGTCGGTGCGAACTGCTCTTTGGTCGATCCAAGAATGGGTCGGTAACTGCTCTGTTCGCTCTTGAGTGTCGCGCGGGATGACTCGAGGCTGCCGGCTGCCTTCCCAAGCAGAAGCTCTGCGATCTCGGGAATGCGGTTGATGTCCTGCCAAATGCCGTCGGGATATTCTTTTGCGAGCTCGACGCCAGTGATCTGGTTTTTCTGGATGAGCTTCTTCAGCCGCTCGAGGTCGAGCGGTCCCAGGATGCGACCGGAGTGGTGCTTCACTTTATAGAGAGAGCCTAGGGACACTCTTTTATTTTATCAGAAATTCCGCAGGTCTAGGTTCGTTTCGCGTCACACGAAAGCGGGGCCCGGCAAAAATTGCCGGGCCGCTTGAAATTCGAGACTAGAGCTGAGCGACAATCCGCTTCGTCACGGCCATCATTTTCGAAGGAAGGACGCCGATCTGGAGGGTCATGGCCACCATCATTGCGACGGAGAACGCGCCAAATGCGGGGGTGACGTGGATCGGAAGTCGGTTTGACGGTTCCTCTCGCATATACATATAGACCATCACCCGGAGGTAGTAATAGACCGAGATCGCGCTACATAGGACGGCGGCGACCGTCAGCCAGATTTCACCCGCCTGCACGGCTCCATAAAGCAGATAATATTTGGCGGCGAATCCCGCGGTCGGCGGCACTCCCGCCATGGAAAATAAGAATACCGTCAACGCAAAGGCCAGCCACGGGTGCTTTTTCGCCAATCCCGAGAGGTCGTGCAGGTTCAAGCCGGAATCTCCTTTGCCCGCCATGATCGTAAGGACGGCAAATGCTCCGAGGTTCATGATCGTATACGACGCCAGATACATCACGACCGGAGAGAAACCCGATTCAGCATGGGGAGCCGCGATCATGCCGACCAGGAGATAACCCGTATGAGCGATCGACGAATAGGCGAGCATCCGCTTCAAGTTCGTCTGCGTGAGGGCGATCAGATTTCCGATCAGCATCGTCGCGACGGCAAGCACCCAGAGGACATCGTGGAGCCGGCCTTCCACCGCGCTTTCGAGATCCTTTCCATATCCAAAGGCCACGAAAACCCGAACGAAAGCGGCGAAAGAAGCGGCCTTGATACCCGTCGTCATGAATCCCGTGATCGGAGTCGGGGCGCCTTCGTAAACGTCGGGCATCCACATATGGAAAGGAACGGCGGCGACCTTGAAAAGGAAACCCGCCATGACCATCCAGGCTCCGAGATGGAACACTGGCGTCATCAAGGTTTTCTCGGCGTCGATGCGCGCGAAGATCTCCGTGATCGTGAACGTGCCCGTCGCTCCGTAGAGGAGGGCGACTCCGTAAAGGAGGATCGCGGAGGCCGCGGCGCCGAGGATGAAATATTTCATCGCGGCTTCGTTCGACCGGCGATCGTTCCGGCGAAATCCGACGAGCACATAGATGGCAAGCGACATGATCTCGAGGGAGATAAACATCGAAATCAGATCCAGTGAAGCGGTCATGAGCATCATGCCCAACGTCGAAAAGAGGACCAATACGTAATATTCCGGATACTGGAGGTTTTCGCGGTCGAGGTACTTCATCGAGGCGAATATCGAGAGCCCCGCGGATGCCAGAAAGAGGACGTTGAAGAAGGCGGAGAAACCGTCGACCACCATCATTCCGTTAAACAGCTCGGTCCGCTCCATCCCGATTTGTTTACCCGAAGTCCAGAGGGCAAGGAGAATGGAGAAGATGGCGATTCCGAACACGGACCACTTCGGAGAGATTAGTTTCGTGGTCCCGACCAGCATCGCGACGAGCGTTCCACCCAGTAGCCAAAAGTACGGGGCCAGCAATGCGATCTGTTCCGGAGCGAGACCCAAAAGAGCGGGGTCGACGACTTTCAACGCTTCCATTAACGATTCCCTTTCGTGGCGTCTGCCACCATCTCGACCTTCGCCGAGCGGGCGAGGAGCTTCGCGATCGAAGGCTCCATTTTTTCAAAGAAGAAGTTCGGGACGATGCCCATCACGATCATCGCGATCAGGAGCGGGGCCATGACGAGTGACTCTCGCAGGGAGAGATCCTTCAGCGTCTTGTTTTCTTCCTTCGTGATCGGACCGAACATCACACGCTGGAACATCCAGAGCATATAAACCGCGCCGAAGATGACGCCCGTGGTGGCGAGAACCGCGAGTCCGGGATTCGTCTTCCAGGTCCCGAGGAGAATGAGAAATTCGCCGATGAAGCCGTTCGTGCCGGGGAGCGCGATGGAGGCGAGGGTCGAAATCATGAAAGCAATCGCGAAAAGCGGCATGACTTTCGTGATGCCGCCGTATTCCTTGATCTCTTTCGTATGCCGGCGCTCGTAAAGCATGCCGACGAGAAAGAAGAGCGCCGGAGTGGAAATCCCGTGGCTCAGCATCTGATAGATCGAGCCCGTCGCGCCGATGGCGTTCAGGGAGAAGAGGCCGACCACGACGTAACCCATGTGGGAAACCGACGAGTAAGCGACGAGCTTCTTCATATCCGGCTGGACCATCGCGACCCAGGCTCCGTAGACGATCGCGATCGAACCGAGGACCATGAAGAGGTGCTGGTAGACCTGGACGGCCTGCGGAAAGAGCGGAAACGCGAAACGAATGAATCCGTATCCACCCATCTTCAGCAGAACACCGGCCAAGATAACGGAGCCGGCGGTCGGGGCTTGAACGTGGGCGTCCGGCAGCCAGGTATGGAGGGGAAACAGCGGCACTTTAATCGCGAATGCGAGGGCGAACGCGAGAAAAAGAAGGCCTTGGGTCGAGAAGTATCCGGCCCCGTCGAGTTTCACTCGATAAAGATCCAAAAGCGCGGTCGAGAACGAGCCGAACTGGACCTTGTGCTGATAGGCGAGAAAGAAAATCGCCACCAACATGAGGAGCGAACCGACCATCGTGAAGATGAAAAACTTCATGGCGGCGTAAACGCGGTCCTTGCCTCCCCAGATTCCGATCAGGAAGTACATCGGGATCAGCATTGCTTCCCAGAAAACGTAGAAGAGAAAAGTATCGAGCGAAATGAACGCGCCGATCATCCCCGTCTGAAGAGCCATCAGAAGCGCATAGTATTCTTTTTCGCGTTCTTCGACGCCGTTATAGGAGCCGAGGACGACGATCGGAGCCAGGAAAGTCGTGAGGAGCACGAGCCAGAGACTAATCCCGTCGAGTCCGAGCGAGTAGTTCACGCCCAAACCAGGTATCCATTCCGCGTTTTCGAGGAACTGGAACTCGGCGCCCGCCGGGTCATACCCCGTATAGAGCTTCAGCGAGATCAGGAAGATCACGAGCGATCCGGCGAGTGCCCAGTGCTTCGCGATCCGGGCCGGAACCACCATTCCAGAGAACGCCCAGACGAGCGGCAAGAAGGTGAGGACGGTGAGCAAATGCGTATTCAACCATTCCATAATCAGATGAATCCCTTAATGAGATAAGCCAGCGAAAGAACGAGGCCGAAGAGGATCATGAGGGCGTAGACCTGGAGAGACCCCGTCTGGGTCGTACGCGCCGCCTGGCCCGTCCACTCCGAGACTCGGCCGAAGCCGAGGACGATCCGGTCGATGACCGCGACGTCGAACCCGCGCCAGAGTTTCACCGACAGATCGAAGATCGGCCGAATGAATGCCGCCTCGTAGGCTTCGTCCACGAACCATTTGTTTTCCAGAGCGCGGTGAAGCTTCGGGTGCTTCGCCTGGCGGGCATCCGCGGTCCGCAGGTTCGTGTAGGTCTTCCATGCGAAAGCCATCGCCGCCGCAGCCGCGAGAGTCGAGAACGCCATAAGCGCGTATTCCGCGGTGTGACCGGCGAGGAACGTGGACGGGTCGTGCGGAGCGATCACCGGAGCCAGCCAGCCCTCGAGCCAGCTCATGTGAGGAATACCGATGAATCCGCCGACGATCGAAAGAATCGCGAGAATCACGAGCGGAATCGTCATGAGAGCCGGAGATTCGTGGACTCCTTTTGGCGCGTGATGACCGTGATGGTCGTCGTGGCCATGGCCGCCTAACTTCGCTTCGTCGAAGCGGGGTTTGCCCATGAACGTGAGATAGAACATACGGGTCATGTAAAACGCGGTCAGCATGGCCGTGATCGCGCCGACCACCCAAAGAAGCTTGTTTCCGTGGGGATTCGCGAACGCGTTCCAGAGAATCTCGTCTTTCGAAAAGAATCCGGAGAACGGAGGGATCCCGCAGATCGCGATCCAGCCGACCAGGAACGTGACGAAGGTGACCGGCATCTTCGAGCGAAGTCCGCCCATTTTGATGATGTCCTGCTCTTCGTGCATTCCGTGGATGACCGATCCGGCGCCGAGGAACATGAGCGCCTTAAACAAGGCGTGCGTGATGACGGGGAAAACACCCGCACCGTACGCTCCCACTCCGCATGCCAGAAACATGAATCCGAGTTGCGAGACCGTCGAATAGGCGAGGACCTTCTTAATATCCCGCTGGGCGATCGCGATCGTCGCGGCGACGAACGCGGTAAGCGCCCCGATGACGGCCATGACGAGCATGGCGGTATGCGAGAGCGAGAACATCGGGTTCAGTCGGGCGACCAGGTAGATTCCCGAGGTCACCATGGTCGCGGCGTGGATCAGGGCCGAGACCGGGGTCGGGCCGGCCATGGCGTCCGGCAGCCAAACATAGAGGGGAATTTGCGCGGACTTACCCGTGCACCCCAGAAAGAGGAGAAGACAGGCCGCCGTCATCGCCGCGGGAGATAGCGTCGCTACGAAATCACCGCGGGCGAGGAGCTCGGAGATCTTCGCGAATTCGAGCGTGCCGAAATGCGTGTAGATCATGAACATGCCGAGGATGAAGCCGAAGTCGCCCACGCGGTTGGCGATGAACGCCTTCTTACCCGCGGAGGCCTTCTCCATATCGGTGTACCAGTACCCGATCAGAAGATAAGAACAGAGTCCGACTCCTTCCCACCCCAGAAAGAGGATCGGAAGCGAGGAGCCCATGACCAGCATGAGCATCGCGAAGCAGAACAGGTTCAGGTATGCGAAAAATTTTCCCGGCGTCGCATCGTGGCCCATGTAGCCGATCGAATAGACGTGAATCAGAGTTCCAACGCCCGTGATGACGAGGGTGAAGAGCGTCGAAAGAACGTCCACCCGGAGCGCCATACGAAGTTCGAACTCTCCGATTTTCATCCAGGAGAAGAGATCCTGGTCGATCACGCGGCTCGCTTCGGGCATGCCCTTCAGCTGGAGGAACGTCTGGAGAGAGATGACGAACGATCCGAAAATCGCGGCCGAAGCGATCGCGCCCGGAATGGCGGCGCCGGCTTTCTTCGCGCCGGGACGGGTCTGGAGCAGTCCGTACCAGAGTCCGTTAATCGTGAAACCAATGAGGGGAAGCAGCGGAATCCATTTCAACATGGGTTCTATTCCTATTCTTTCAGGAGGCGGATCTCGTCCGTATCGACCGTTCGCAAGGTGCGGAACATCGCGATCAAGAGCCCGAGTCCGACCGCGCTCTCCGCGGCGGCGACGACGATGATGAAGAACACGGCCATTTGACCGCCCATATCGTCGAGCTGGCGCGCGTACGCGACGAACGAAAGGTTAACCGCGTTCAGCATGATCTCGACGCACATGAGGATGATCAGGATGTTCCGGCGGATAAGGACCCCGGTGAGCCCGATGAAAAAGATAATCGCGCAGAAGGCCTGCACAACCCAGGGCTCGACCCCCAAAAAGAGTCCGCTTGTCATTTCTCTTCCTTTCCGTGCTTCCGTTTCGCGATCGCGACGGCGCCGACGATTCCCGCCAGGAGCAGGACCGAGGTCAGCTCGAATGGCAGGACATATTCCGAAAACATGAGCTGAGAAATGACCTTCGAGTTTCCGCCCGAGGCCTCAATCGCGGCGACGGTGAACTTACCCGGTGCGATACCCGTCGCAGACTTCTTCTGGGCCCAAACAAACGCCGCGAGCAGCAGCAGGCAGGCAAGGCCGACGAATCCTTTGATCACCGGATGCGACCGGCCCATGTCGAAGGACGGCTCGTCCGCGGCGAGGAGCATGATCACGAATACGAAGAGAACCATGATCGCGCCCGCATAAACCAGAATCTGAATCGCGGCGATCAGATGGGCGTCGAGCGTCGCGTAGATTCCCGCGAAGGCCGCGAAAAGGAGAACCAGGTTAAAGGCGCTGGACACCGGATTCTTCTTGAATACGACGAGCAGCGCGCAGGCGATCGCGAGTCCGCCGAAGGCGTAAAACGCGATGGGGGCGAGGTTGGTCATTTATGCCCCCGTTGCTCGAGCAGGAAGTCCTTGTCGTAGGTCTTGCGGACCGAAGTGCTCATTTCGTAGATCTTCGAAAGTTTGATCGCGTCCTTCGGACAAGCTTCCTCGCACATTCCGCAGAAACAGCAGCGAAGGATGTCGATTTCGAATTTCACCGGATATTTTTCCTTATCGGGCCGCTCCCCGGCTTCGATGTGAATACATTCGGCCGGGCAGACGGTCGGACAGAGCATGCACGCCGTGCAGTTCTCGACGCCGTTCGTGGCCTTGATGTAGTGCATGCCGCGATAGCGGTCGGAATAGTTTCTTCGTTCTTCGGGATACTGAATCGTCACATGCTTCACGAAGAGCATGTTGCGCATCGTGATCCAGAGACCTTTCAGGACCTCGAAAATATAGAGGTGCTGGAGTGCTTTTACATCGCGTTTAACGAGCATGGTTACCGCCTTGGAAAACTTTCACCTTAAAGAACCTTTAAATAGATCAGGAGACCCGTGACGAAGATGTTCGCGAGCGACAGCGGAAGAAAAATCTTCCAGCCGAGGTTCATGAGCTGGTCATAACGGAAACGAGGAATCGTCCAGCGAACCCAGACGAAGAGCCACATGAAGAATGCGACTTTCAGAGTGAATGAGGTCGCCTCTAGCGCGATCCGCGCCCATTCCAGGGAAAGCCCTTCGAGTCCCGAATGCCCGAGGAGGAAGGCCATTCCCGGAAGGAGCTGCCAGCCGCCGAAATAGAGCGTCGTCACGAATGCCGAGGCGACGCACATGTTGATGTACTCGGCCATCATGAAGGCCCCGAACATCATGGAGTAGTACTCGAGGTGGTATCCGGCGACGATCTCGGATTCGCCTTCCGGCAAATCGAAGGGCAGCCGGTTCGTCTCGGCGTAGGTACTCGTCAGGAAAATCAGGAAGCCTACCGGCTGGAGGAAGATTCCCCACTTCGGAATCGCGATCGGTCCGAGCTGGAGGAGCGTGGCGCCCTGGGCGGCGGCGATGTCGCCGAGCTTCAGGGTGCCGAAAATCATTACGATTCCGATGATCGAGAGACCCATCGAGAGCTCGTAGGAGATCATCTGCGCCGTCGACCGAAGCCCGCCGAACATGGCGTACTTGCTGTTCGAGGCCCAGCTGCCCATCAGCACGCCGTACACCGAAAGGGATGTGATCGAGAGGATATAGAGAAGCCCGACGTTCAGATCCGCGATCTGGAAGACGACCGTCTTCTCGCCAAGCACGATCTGGCTCGCGAACGGAATCGCCGCGAACGTCATGAAGGCCGGGATGAGCGAAACGATCGGCGCGAGTCGGTAGTAAAAACGATTCACATGCCCGGTCGGTCGGTCTTCCTTGAACATCATCTTCACGGCGTCGACCAGGGACTGGAGCAGTCCGAGCGGACCGATTCGGTTCGGACCGAGGCGATTCTGGAGAAGGGCCGATCCACGGCGCTCGACCCAGACCATGATCGGCACGACCTGCAACATCATGACGACGATGAGCGCGATCTTCGCGCCCATCGCGACGAGGTCGAAAGTTTCGAAGCCCAAAAAGGTGCCTTCCATCACGCCACCACGCCTTTGGTATTATCGGGAGCCGGACCCGATACGGATCCGGAATGCATCCAGAGCATCATCGTCTCGGAGAGCGGCTTCGACTGGCCGACGGGGTTGATCGAACGGCGCAGTCTCTGCTCGCGTCCCTCGAAATTCACGATGGTCCCGTCCTTCTCGGCGAAACTGAGGCCGGGCAGAACGACTTTCATCATCGTCGCTTCGGATTCCGTAAAAACCCCGATGCCGACGACACTCGAAACCCCTTCGAGCTTCGGCAGAACCGCGCGTCCGCCGCGAATCACGAGCACCCCCTCGATTCCGGCCGGCAGTTTGTCGAAGCCCGGAATACCGAGCTTTTCGAGCCCGGCGAGGTTGGAGGTCTTCGATTTCATCTTCAGGAAATTATCCGCTTTTCCGTCCTGGGCGGTCGAAAGCACGCCGGGAGTTCCGAAATGAAAAATCGGAGCGCTCCCGAAAGCCCGGGCCGCGTTTTCCTGGACGAGTTTCGCTTCTTCCAGAGTCAGGTCGCTTCCGACGAGAATCGCGACCTTACGGTCCCGCAGTGTCGCTTTCGCGATCGCCACGGCGTCGGTCCAGTTCTTCTTTTCGGCGCCCACGCGCGGGGTGATCACTCGGTCGGCGTCCGAAACGTAGTGATAGTTAAAGCGGCCTTCGTCGCAGAGCCAGTACTTGTTGATCTCCATGTTCGTGCGCGGAACGCACCGATGGATCACGTTGTTATCCTGCTGGATCTCCATGTTGCAGCCGCGCGAACATCCTTCGCAGACGGTCGCGGTTTTCTTCAGCATCCACGCGCGCTTCCGGAAACGGAAGTCCTTCAGCGTGAGCGATCCCGTCGGGCAGATGTCCGCGTAATTACCCGCATAGTCCGTTTCCAGCGGGCGACCGTCGATCGTGGTGATCTCGGTGTTGTTTCCGCGCTGGACCGCGACCATCTCGCGAATGCCGGCAATTTCGTCGCCGTACCGGATACAGCGCGTGCAGTGGATGCAGCGGTTCATGTTCTTTTTGATGACCGGCCCCATATCGAGGTCGAGGTAAGTCCGACGCTCTTCGGAGGTGCGCATGACGGCGTCACCGTACTTATAGGAGTTGTCCTGCAGGTCGCACTCCCCCGATTTGTCGCAGATCGGACAGTCGAGCGGGTGATTGATCAGAAGGAACTCCATGATGGACTTCTGATTCTGCTTCGCGCGTTCGGAATTCGTCTTCACGATCATTCCGTCGGTCGCGGGAGTCGAACACGCCGTCTGGAGCTTCGGCATTTTTTCGATTTCAACCGCGCACATGCGGCACTGGGCGACGACGGTCAGACCCGGGTGGTAACAGAAATACGGAATCTCCACGCCGACCCGACGGGCGATTTCGATGAGGTTCTCTCCCGCGGAAAACTCGACGTCGCGGCCGTCGATATTGCACTTAGGCATGTTTTTCACCTCGAATATACGCTTCGAATTCATGACGGAACTTCTTCACAAAACTCGCTACCGGCCCTGCGGCGGCGTCGCCGAGCGCGCAGAGCGTCTTTCCGTTGATGTTGTTCGTGATGTCCATGAGAAGATCGAGATCTTCCATCTTCCCGTCGCCATGGAGAATGCGTTCGATGATATCCTCCATCCACTTGCATCCTTCGCGGCAGGGCGTGCATTGGCCGCAGGACTCGTGGGCGTAAAACTTCGTGATCCGCAGGATCAGCTTCACCATGCAGGTGTCCTCGTCGACGACCATGACGGCCGCCGAGCCGAGCATCGAACCGATTTTCATGATCGGCTCGATGTCCGCGATCACATCGATCTCGTCGGCGGTCAGCACCGGCGCGGAAGATCCTCCAGGAATGACCGCCTTCAGTTTTTTGCCGCCCAGCACGCCGCCGCAAACATCGTAAACGATCTGTCGGAGGGTATAGCCGCCGGATGGAAGCTCGTAGACGCCCGGCTTATTCACATGACCGGAAACGGAGAAGAGGCGGGTGCCGCCCGACTTCTCGAGTTTACCGAGCTTCGAGAACCATTCGCCGCCCTTGTTGATGATGAAAGGGACGTCGGCGAGGGTTTCGACGTTGTTCACGATGGTCGGCCCGCCAAACGCTCCGGCTTGGGCCGGAAACGGAGGCTTCACGCGAGGCTCGCCGCGTTTTCCTTCGAGCGAATTCAGCAGCCCGGTCTCTTCGCCACAAATGTAAGCGCCGGCGCCGCGATGGACCGTCAGGTCGAAATCGAAACCGGAGCCCAAGATATTTTTCCCGAGGTATCCTTTCGCGTAGGCTTCGTCGATCGCCTCGTCGAGAAGCTTCGCTTCGCGAACGTACTCACCCCGGATGTAGATGTAGCCGATCTTCGCGTTGATCGTGAAACCGGCGATGACCATGCCTTCGATCAGGAGGTGCGGCGTATACCGCATGATATCCCGGTCCTTGAACGTGCCTGGTTCGGATTCATCGGCATTGCAGACGAGGTATTTCGGCTTCGGCGATTCCTTGGGAATGAACCCCCATTTCATGCCGGTCGGAAATCCGGCGCCGCCGCGGCCGCGCAGGTTCGACTTCTTCATCTCATCGATGATGGTCTCTTTCGGCATCCCGAACGCCTTTTTCAGGGCCGTGTAGCCGTCCATCTTCGCGAGGTAGTACGCGAGCGAACGCGCTTCTTCGTTGAAGTGTTGGACGTAGAGGGTTTCGAATCCCGTAGGTTGTCCGGCCATTGTATTGCTCCTTAGCCCTTCAGCCCGAGGCTCGCGAGAACTTCGTCCATTTTCTTAATGTCGAGGTTCTCCACATAATCGTTATTCAGCATCATCGCCGGCGCGGTTCCGCAGGCGCCGAGGCACTCTTCTTCGTGCAGCGTGAACTTTTTGTCCGGGGTCGTCTGGCCGACCTTGATTCCGAGTTTTTTCTCGGCGTGCTCGACGACATCGTAGGCGCCGCGCAGGCAACAAGCCACGTTCGTGCAAACCTTCAGGTGGTACTGACCGACCGGCTTCAGGTTGTACATCGTGTAGAACGACGCGACTTCCTTCACCTGCGCCGGGTGAATCCCGATGTACTCGCCGATTTCTTCCATCGTTTCCGAAGAAAGCCAGTTCAGTTCGTCCTGGGCGGCGTGCAATGCCGGCAGGAGCAGCGCCACCTTGTTCGGATAGCGCGGCTCGAGCTTTTTCATGCGCTCGTAGAATTTTTCCGAAAGTACCTTTGCCATTAGCGGTCGAGCTCCCCGGCGATGATGTTGATCGAACCCAGACCCGCGATCATGTCGGCGATCATTCCGCCGTTCGACATCGGGGAAAGGGCTTGGAAGTGGTAAACGGAAGGTCCGCGAATCCGCAGGCGATGCGCCTTCGGTCCGCCCTTGGACGAGATGTAAAACCCGAGCTCGCCGTTGGCGGCCTCGGTCGTCGTATAAGCCTCGCCCTCCGGAACGTCGAATCCGGTCATGAAGAACTTAAAGTGATGGATGAGTCCTTCCATCGTGTTGTGCACGAGATCCTTCTCCGGAATTCGCGTCCGCTTGTCGTCCGCCCAGATCGGGCCGGGCTTCAGTCGCTCTGCGCACTGCTGGATGATGTTCAGCGACTGGCGAACTTCTTCCATGCGAACGAGATAACGATCGAAGACGTCGCCGTTTCTCGCGATCGGCACGTCGAATTCGACCTTGTCGTAGAACATGTAAGGCGTATCTCGACGAAGGTCGATGTCGATGCCGGCGGCGCGGGCGCAAGGTCCCGTGAAGCTGTATTTCAGGCAATCTTCCTTGCCGAACGGCGAGACACCGACCGTCCGCTGGAGCCAGATTTTGTTCCCGGTGAGCAGCTCGTCCATTTCGTCGAGCGTGACTCGGGTCTTCTTCACCCAGTCCTTCACCGCGGCTTCCCAGCCCGCCGGGGCGTCGGCCATCAAGCCGCCGATTCGCGTATAGGAGGTCGTGAGCCGTGCGCCGCAGAGCTGCTCGATCAGCGTGTACGCCTCTTCGCGCCGCTGGAATCCGTAGAGAAAGAACGAGAACGCGCCGATATCGACCGCTCCGATGCCGAGACAGACCAGGTGGTCGATCACTCGCGAGATTTCGGAGGCCATCATGCGGATCCAAACGCAACGTTCGGGAACCGAGATTCCCATCAGACGCTCGACCGACATCGCATAACTGACGTTGTTCATCAGCGCTGAACAATAGTTCAGCCGATCCGTGTAGACGACGAACTGGTGATAAGTGCGATTTTCCGCGAGTTTTTCCTTCGCCCGGTGGGTGAATCCGAATTCACAGTAGCTTTGTTCGATGGTCTCGCCGTTCACCTTCGCGACCATGCGGAGCGCGCCGTGCATCGCCGGATGGGTCGGTCCGATGTTCACGATGACCCGCGAATCTCCCCAAATATCGTCCGGATCGTGTTCGACGGAATAACTCAACCCGGTTTCGCCGAGTGCTTTTTCGAAGTTCGAGGTCGTCGTATCCATTTATCGATCGCCCTTCTCGAGAAACTCGGGCTTCGGTGCCGGAGTATCGGGGAAAATTTGATAGCCGCGAAGCGGGTAATCTTTGCGCAGCGGATGTCCGACAAAGCGCTCGTCCATGAGGATCCGGCGCATGTGCGGGTGGCCGGAAAACTTGATTCCGAACATGTCCCAGACTTCGCGCTCCGGCCAGTTGGCGGCCTGCCAGAGTCCCGAAGCGGTCGGAACTTCTTCACCGTCCTGCACCCGCACTTTCACGCGAATACGCGCCATATTCGCGTGGGACAGGAGGTGGTATACCACCTCGAAGCGTGGCGAGATTTCCTCGTCCGTCGCGGTGATGTCGGAAAGAAATCCGTAATCGAATCCATCGGCGGAACGCATGAAATCAAGCACGGAGACAATCGACTCCTTTTTCACATAGAGAATCGGAATATCGGTTGGATACTCGCGCGGAAAGCGGACTTCCTCGATGGCGCCCGCAAATTTCTCCCGCAGAGATGCGATCTGTTTCTTCCAAGTCTCGCCGTATTTCTCGACGAGATTTCCGTAGATGGTGGCGACGGGGGTGTTGATGTCCATGGTTCTCTTCTTCCGCTCGTTCCTGAAAACTATTCGAGTTTAGAGTCGATGCGCTTCGCTTCAGCGTGCGTGCTGACTCCCGCGCGATTCATCAGGTTGAGGCGCTTCCACGCCTGCTCTCGGCGCTGGGCGCGGGTATTGCCTTCTTGGATCATTTCCTGGAGTCGCATCACTCCGTGCATGAGGCCTTCCGGAGAAGGTGGGCAGCCGGGAACGTAGACGTCGACCGGAATGATCGTATCGATTCCCTGGGTGACGGAATAGACGTTGAAAATACCTCCGCTCGAGGCGCACGCTCCCATCGAAATGACCCACTTCGGCTCGGCCATTTGCTCGTAAATCGTGCGCAAAACGGGCGCCATTTTCGTATTCACGATTCCCGCGACGATGAGCATGTCGGCCTGTTTCGGGGAAAAGCGCATCGCTTCCGCACCGAAACGCGCGAGGTCGTAACCCGAGGCGAGCGTGGCCATCATTTCGATTCCGCAACAGCTCGTCCCGAAAGGAAACGGCCAGAGCGAATTTTTGCGGCCATAACTGATCAGGTCGTCGAGCTTGGTCGTGAAATATACTGAAGAACCGTCTTTAGACATGAAGTGCTCCCCTCATTCCCATTCGAGCGCGCCCTTGCGCAGAACATAGAAGTAACCGACGAGAAGAATCCCGACGAAGAAACCCATCTCGAGCAGGATGAACGTGTTGATGCTCAGGTATTCGCGATAGATCAGCGCGAACGGGAAAAAGAAAATCGCTTCGACGTCGAAAAGGAGAAAGAGAATCGCGACGAGATAAAAACGAACCGAGAACCGCTGTTTTGTATTTCCTAAGGCGGGAACTCCGCACTCGAACGGCGTTTCTTTGATTTTGTTTTTGTACTTGGGGCCCAGCAAGCTCGAGAGCAAAACGATGGCTCCGCCGATCACTAAGGCGACGGTCAGGAGAATCAGGACGGGTAGATATTGCATTTGCGCGCAACTCCGATCTGGAAACATCGCACGAAGCGTAAGTCCCAGGTTTGTAAGTCAAATTTACAGTGACCCAAACTATAGCCCTGCCCAAATAGGCGTTCTACAACAAAGTGTCGGTGCGTAAATTTCAGCGAAGCGGAAACGCGACGCTCGAGCCAACCCAGTTCAACATCGGCTCCGTGAAAATCGACAAGAGGATCAGCGGAAAAACGATACCGAGTAACAGCATCCGGTGCGACCAAGAGAGGGCGAAGCTTTCGTTGCGATGACGCAATTCGTAAATCCAAGGATAGATCCAGCGAAAGCCCGCAATCGAGGCCAATATAAGAGAGAGAAGTGCGATCGCAACCAGACCGTTCCAGTGATGGCGCGCCGCAGAGCTAATTAATGTGAACTTCGCGAAAAATCCGGGGAGGGGCGGGAGGCCCATCACGGAAACGAGGAAGAGGAGTAACGCGACGCCTTCGGGTACCGAACGGGAGAGATGCCCACGCCGATCCTTTTCGTCCCGACGATCTTCGAAATAGGCCAGCGCCGTAAAAAGTCCGCCGACCATCAGAACCTCCGTCGCCAAACCGAAGAGAATCGATGCGAATCCGACTTGGTCGAGTGCCAAGAGACCCAGCAAATAGAAACCGCTCTGGAGAACGAGCATCCCGGCAAGAAGTTTACGCGTCCGAATCTGGCGAAAAAGATAGAGCGCACTCATGATGAGCGTCGTTCCGGCGATCGTGGCCAAAACGGGAGTCCAATTCATCTCGGTGACCGGCGCCCAGAAACCTTTCTCCGTTTCTTTCGAGAACTGGATCACCATGACCCGAATCAGAACTCCGAAACTCGAGATCCGAAACAGGCTCGACGCGAACGCGGTCGTCGGGAGCGAAGCGCCTTCATATGCATCCTTAGCCCATAGCTGCGCCGGGAAATAGGTACCGAAGAATCCCATGGCCACCATGACGACCGATATTCCCGTAGCGAATAGACGCGGGGATACCGGCTCCGCCGCCAATGCCGCATGGATCTCATAAAGGTCGAATGACCCGGTCAGGCCGTAAAAGAAGAGCACGCCGATCGCGAGAAGCACCGTCGAATATAGCGAAGCGATGTTTCCCTTGAACGCCGCTTCGATCGCGCGAGCGTCGAACTTCTTCAAGGCGAAAAGAAGCGCTCCGATGTTCTGAATCGCGAAGAGGAGGGCGAGAATCCAAACCCAGTGGACCGCTGAAACCGCCAGCATTCCGAGGGCCGTCAACCCGAGGATCAGCGTCGCGTGTTCCGTACGATGCTCGAGCGACACCTCGTGGGACTTTCGGTCCGCCAGCAGCGCGATTCCCGCGGAAATGAGGAGCAAGGTTTTCAAAAAAAGGGCGAAGCCATCATTCACAAAATGGCCGTAGCCGTAACGTCCTGCACCGGCAGTATAGTTCAGGAGTAGTTGGAGCGTCGCTCCGACGACCGAAATCCCCGCGGTCGCGAGAATCATGCGGACGCGCTCTCCATGGTATCCGACCTCTCCCAGGATCAGGCCGATCGCGGTGAGGATCAGATATATTTCGGGTAAAAAGAGAATGACGTCTTTCACATCGGCCCCGCCGGAGTAACCATGATGATTTTTCCGATCGTGGCCTGAACAATGTCGATCAGCGGCGAAGGCATGAACCCTACGATGATCAGGAGCGCGGCGAGCGGAATGAGCAAAAGGCGCTCCCGAACGCTCAGGCGGGGATAACGCTCTTCGACCTTCTCTCCGAGAAAGATCGATCGGTAGATCTGGATCAGAAACCCGGTTACGACGATCGATACGACCAGCGCCGTCACCACGACTCCTGGATGGTAATTAAAACCGCCGACATAAAGGAGCGCGTAAGAAATGAATCCAACGGTACCCGGAATGCCTACGGCCGCCGCGAGCGCGATCAGCGTCACGGTGCCCAGATCGGGGAGGGAACGCAGAACGCCGCGAAAATTCGCGATCTCGTAACTGCGCACGCGATATCGCAAAATTTCGGAGGAGAACCCCCAAACCGCGAGCGCCAGGATCGACGAAAAGAGAACAAACTGCGAGCTAACCAACCCGGCGGGATGCCCAGTTCCAATTCCCAACATCGAAATACCGGAAAAAAATATCGAAAGGGAAACCATGACTCCACGAAGATCCTTCTCTTGGAGCAGCGTCAACGCGCCGAACACGAGGTTCGCGATCCCCATGCCAATCCATAGGTCGAGGTTCCCTCTCATCGTTTCCGGAAAGAGCGCGTACCCGACTCGCGTGAAGACGGTGATCGCCACTGGATACCCCGCGAGGAGCGCCGCGATTCCTACGGTGGTCGGCGCTTTCAGTACGAAAAGACGGAACCACCCCTGCAGTGGCCACAGGGGTGCGCGAAGCGCCAGACCCAGCGCTAGGAGCGGAAACGCGACTTCCTGGATTCCGAACGTCATTCCGAAGATTTCGGTCGACTTGCCGGTGAGCTGACCAACGAGATCGCTGATCAGGAACGTATGCGGATCGACCGAGTGGTAGATGAGGAGAACTCCGAAGAAGAAGCTCGCGCCAGCCACCAGCGAAGTCGAGATCATCCGAAACGCGGAAACCTCCCGACCTTCGTCACCCCAGATCGAAGCCAAAAAATAGGTCGGGATCGGGAGCATAAGGAAGAAGAAGAGCAGAAGAAAAAGATCCAACGAGCAAAGCGCGCCGAGGATGGCCCCCTCGAGGAGGAGAAGGAGCGCATGAATTCCGCGCCGCCCGAACTGGCGCTCCCATTCGGATACGAGCAAAAATGGAAATACAAGCGCCGTGACGAGGACTGGCAGAAGATTCAGGCCATCGACCCCCAACGAAAAATGGATCGAATAGGAGCGCATCCAGTCGACGATGAAAATCGGAATCTCTTTTCCAGGGCTCGCCTCGATCTGGAGAAAAAGCAAAATCGCGGCGATGGCGCTCGTCAAACTCGCGGCGACGGCGATCGTTCGTGAAATGATCGGCCGGGGGTTGAAGGTTTGGAAAACGGCTCCCACGATCGGCGC
The DNA here is from genome assembly GCA_964536965.1 of uncultured Bacteriovoracaceae bacterium. Classification (GTDB taxonomy): domain Bacteria; phylum Bdellovibrionota; class UBA1018; order UBA1018; family UBA1018; genus JACMQW01. Next base: position 54,259 of record CAZIAL010000002.1, on the reverse strand, counting down.
GAATACCAGGATGGGGATGAGACTGTTCACACGTTTCTCCTTAGCGAGTCAGATAGACTGAAAAAATGAGGATCCAGATCAGCGCGAACCATGCGTACAGCCGCACGTTGCCGCCATGAAGCCATTGGACGAGTTTCGCGGGTGCACGAAAAAACTCGGCGTAGAAATTCGAGGTCAGGGGTTCGGTCGTCTTCTCGGCCCAGGCTCCCGCCATCCGAAGTGTTTGGCCCGTTTTTCCAGCGACGGCCGGAAGGACGTTTTCCCAGAAGCGGGTGGAAACTCCCACCGACCAGAACGATGCGATCCGTCGCAAGGCCGGTCCCAGCCACTCGCGAATCCAGAGGAGCCCGAGTAATCCGCGTAAGGCTTGAACGCCGCCCGGATTTCTTTCCGCCAAGGGATAGAGGGGAGAGGCCGCGCCGATCCAGGTTCCAAAAATCAGGGACAGGAGCAAGATCGCCTGGGCAATCGAAAAGCCTATCCAGTTGCTTTCTCCCGCGCTCCCTGGAAGTGAACGGACCCAGGACCATTCCTTCGCATCCGTCAGCCAGTCGAGCTCGAACGGAACTCCGCCTCCGCTCCAACGCCCGGAAAGCAGCGGACCCAAGCCGATCACCAGCAGAATTCCGACGAGCGTATATTTTACCGCCGCGTGGTGGGCACTTGCTTCCGCATTCGCGCGCAATACGAGCCGCCAGCCCGCTGCCGCGAAAAGAATGGAAACCAGAATCGATGAACCCCGGTAAAACGGCTCCGTCTCGATTACGGAATAAAGATGCGAAACACCGGCGGAAGTCGACCAACCGACCATTCCGAAAACTCCGCCGAAAAAGAGGGCCGAAAATACGACTTCCACGGGAGCTCGGCGATGCGCGAGACAAATCCAGATTCCGACGAAAGAGAGGATCGCCCCGAGAAGATAGAGCCGCGCTTCGTGCGCCGGCAAAAACGGAAAAATCGTCAAACAGTAAAGTGGCACTGAGCTGATCCAGATTCGCGACGCGTTCTTGTGATCCGATTGGAAGACCGTCGCGAATACGGAAAGAAATAGGGAAAAGACCGCGGCGATTCCGATCGCGAGCGTCCAAGGCGTCTGGCCCAAATTTCCGAACAGACGATAAACGATGAGAACGGCGGCCCAGGACAGAGCCGTCTCGGAGGTAAACTGTCCTTCCTCGAAAGATTCCGTAGAGGCGTTATAAAGGACGTGTGAGCTAAAGAACGGCGAAGCGATCAGGAAGACGCCGAAGATGAGAAGCCCGCTCGCGACCACTCGATTCAGCGTATCGTCGAGTTCTTTCCAAGCCGATACTTCCGCGAAGTCCAGCGATACGCCGCTCGCCGCGAGTCCCGCGGCTCCGCAAAGCAGGATCGAAAGCGCGATCCAGCCGCGTTTCGCCGGAGACGCCCAGCGAGCGTCTTCCACTTCGGGGGCTCCGGTGGCCGACAAAATCGGCAGGAATCGCGAGAAAAGCTGGATTCCCATGCCGAGAAGCGCCATCCAAAGCGTATTTGCTCCACCGACCAGAGAGAGTCCGGCCCATGACAAAATCATCGCGGAGGTGACCTGGACCGTCGGGCGATTTCGGAATCCAATCGCGGCTACGGCCAGGCCGAAGAACAGGGTGACGCTCGCACTCAGAGTGTCGAACGCGATGCCCAGCCGAAGGGCGTCGGCGGCCGACTTCTCGAAAACCCAGTGGACCAGCGGCCGCTCCATCGGTTCGAATCCGCGGACGAGCATCAGGATCGATACTAAAATTCCCGGAGACACGAGAAAGGCGGGTAGGAACTTACGAACCCTTTCCAGAGTCCGCGGCCAAACGCTGACCGCGATCGCCCCGATACAAGTTGCGACCATCACGCTCGCCCATAGAGCGAGCAGGAAAGTCTGGGAAGCTACGAGTTCGGATCCGTTCATCGAATTAATGGCGGATCTCCCGGTTGTCGTTCCAGCGTACGTTGCGCCGGGAATAATATTGTCGAAGGCCAAGAACCAAAATGGAGCCGAGGGCGACCAATCCCCCGAAGGCGAAGAACCAAAGCAGAATCGCGCCTTCTCCCGGTTTCTCACGCTGGAACACCGCGAGCGCGGCGAGCGTCAACAATCCTTGCCAGACGACCATGATCGCGGTTGCCCCACCAAGCACGCTTTTCCGCATGCTGAGTCCGATCCAACCCGCCATCAGGAGGGGAATGGCCATGGCGACGTGGATCATCGGCTTTCCTCGCTTCCCGTTTTTTTCCAGCCCGGTCGACCGATCGTGGACCAGGTGACGATGGAAAGAAAGAGCACCAAACCGAAGATGAATGTCAGCGCCGGAAATCGATCGACCAGCGCTCGCGAAAATTCGGCGAAGGAGAAATCACCCTCGCGTAATCTTCCAGGAGGCATTTCCGACACCCCGAATCCGACAATCGCCCCGAGGTTGAGCGCCGTTCCGAGACCATAGATCCAGTCGGATCGCGTTCTTTCGGATTCCGCCGCCGCGGTGGCTCCCGTTCCAAAAAGCGCCGAGTAGAGCTGGAGCAAGGTCGCGGCCGCGACCGTGAAGAGGAAATTCCAGAGCGCGAGGAGTTCGAATCCTACCACCAAGAAAAAAGCCGACTGCACGACCCCAAGGGCGGCCGCCCCCAGGACCATCCATCGCGGACGACGCGTGGTCACCGTATAGAGCGCGAGACCGAAAGAAACGGCGAGTGCGGCGTAGACGAAGATCTCCCTCACGAGTAATCCCCCCGACGCGGCGGTTCGCCCCGGCCGAAGGATTCCACCATTTTCTTTCGGCTATAAGCCGCGAACTCGTACCGCTTCGAATGGGTGAGGGAGTTCGTTGGGCAAACCTCCACGCAAAGTCCGCAGGAGATGCAGCGCGAGTGATCGACGTCGAAAAGCGAAACCCATTCCTTCTGCGTATCTTCCAGGCGTTCGCTTTCGATGAAGATACAGTCCACCGGGCAGACTTTCGCGCAGTCATAACAGCCGATGCATTGGTCGATATCGTTTTGGATGAGGCCTTTCGTGCGCGGAGGAAGGTCGTCGGTCGTCCTCGACGAAACCGGATCGGGATACTGCTCGGTTACTTCTTTGCGGAGCGTGTTCGGATTGGCGTTAAAGAGGTACGGTAGGGCCGCCGCAAGCGCACGCACAAGAGACTGAGTTCCGTCGATCAGAATCGCGAACGCTCGGACAATGGTGCCGAAAATACTCTTTCTCATGGGCTGAGTCCTCCGAGCATGGTCGTCGTCCAAACAATTTCACCGACGAGACATAACGCGGCCACCGGAGTGAGCACTCTCCAACAAAATTCCGTCATCTGATCCTGGCGAAGCTGGGGAAGTGCCCGGGCGACCACGCGTAGAACGAGGAAGATCACGCCCGCTTTGGCCATCGCGCTGAGGAGTTGGAACGCGCCGTGAAAGAACGTCACGTCGATCGGTTCGCGAACGGGCTGTCCGCCCAGATAAAGACCACACGCGATCACACACCAGGCGATCAGCGCATAGAACTGATTCAGCGAATAGAGGCCGAGAAATCCGCCGGCGCGCTGGCGTACTCCGCGATCGAGAGAATGGAAGGGGGGCAACTGGAGGGCGACCAGACCAGAAAGGAGGAAGACGAAAAAACCCACGAAGCCGAACGGACTCGAAAACATGAGCCAACTCTGGGGACCGTGGGCCTGAGAGGAAAGCACGATGCTCCATTTCGCGCTTCCGGCGCGAACGACGGCGACCGACACGGAAATGAGAGCGGGAACCCAGGCCGAGATCCAAAGGAACGCCTGACGGTGGGTCATGATCTCGTTCTCGAGGTCACCGCCTTCATTGGCGAAGAGCGAGAGCACGAATACGGAACCTAGACAGAAAAAGGGAAGGTAAACCCCGAGATCACTATCGACGAACAGCATTGCCGTTCCCAGCGGCAGGAATGCGAACGAGGCATAAAGCGCCGCGCTCTGGAGGAATACCCAGCGGGTATCCCCGGATCTTCCGCCCGATTTAAATCCGAGTTTCACCATGTCCGCCAGAACCTGGAGCGCTCCCTTGCCCGCGGTCCGGTTCGGTCCAACGCGCGCCTGGAGATCCGCGGCCAACTTCCGCTCCACGAAGCCAAAAAGAAAATGCAGCGGAAAGATGACCGCGAAAAAGAAAAAGAAAAAAGCCACGGGCAATACGAGCACCAGGGGCGCGTCGAATGGAAATCCGAATAAGGCCTTCCAGCCCAGCGCATCTCCGATGAACTCGAATTCCTCGCCGCTCATCGGTCGACCTCCGCGAGGGAAAGATCCAGTGTCGCGAGGATGACCGGCACATCCTGGAGGGTCACACCCTTCAGCAAATGGGGAACCACCTCGATGGTGGACTGGCTCGGGGTGCGCCACTGAACCCGGACCGGACGGTGGCCTCCGTCGGAAATCACATGGCAGGCGAGCAGGCCGCGCGGCGACTCCACGCGCGAATAGGCTTCTCCGGCCGGAACAGAAAATTCGGGGGTCGTTCTGAACGCCAAGAAGTCTCCCGGAGGGACCGCATCCACCGCGTGAGAAAGAATAAGCAAGCTCTCCCGCATTTCTTCCAGACGAATCATGACCCGGTCGAAGCCATCTCCGATCGTTCCCCGCGCCCCGGTGCCGATCGGGATCTTAAAGTCGAACTGTTCATATCCGCTGTAAGGATCGGTTTTTCGGATATCGAGCCGATGACCGCTCGCCCGCGCGGTCGGGCCCGTCACCCCGCGGAGTTGGACCGTCTCCATGCTGAGGACTCCCTGCCACGCGAGCCGGTCGACGAACGCGCGATTCTCGATCATGAGCGCATGATACTCGCGGAGGCGGATCTCGATCAGTCGAGTCGTTTCGTGAATCCGCTCGATGAACCCTTCGGTAATATCCGCGGAAACTCCGCCGTAGCGGAAAAAATTCGGATTGAAACGTCGCCCCGTCATCAACTCGAAGAGATCGAGCACGAGCTCGCGCTCCCGAAGGATATAGTGCGAAACCGTTTCAAATCCGGACGCGAGCGCGAGACGCGCCAGAAAGCCGAGGTGGGAAGATACCCGCCCGAGTTCAGCCAAGATCAGCCGTATGATTTGGGCGCGGCGAGGCACCTGAATGTTGCAAATTTCCTCCACGGCGAGCGTGAACGCAAGTTCCGCCGCCAAGGCGGTTTCGGAGTCGATGCGGTCGACGGCGATCATCGCCGTGAACCAGTCTCTTCGTTCCATGCTCTTTTCGAGACCTTTGTGAATGAAGCCCGTCTCTAGCCGCACCCGCCGAATCAAATCGCCCTCTGCGTCCATCTCCAGACGAAAAATTCCGGGCAGCGCTGGATCGCTCGGCCCCCAGGCCAAGCGCGAAACGGAAGAGTGGAGTTTTTCTTGGCTATAGATCACGGCATCACCGCCTTTCCCCAGGTAAACCCTTTGCGAAGCGGGAAGCCGTCAAATACGCCAAAATCCTTCCGAACCGCACCGCGATCCGTGCCGCCGACGAAATGAATTCCGAAAAGCGGCGCGAGTTCGGATTCAAAGGGAACGGCCTGCGTCCAGGTACCGCCCATCGACGGAAACTCGGCGCGCTCGTTCGCCGCGGGAACCGGGACGAATGTACGCAGGACGATTCGCTTGTCCTGGGTGTGTGACCGCAGAAAATAGGAGAACTGAAACTTTCCCTTGATCTCGGCGACCGTCAGGCACTCGAGAAAGTCCATGCGGAAGGACTCTTCCATGCGCACCCAAGCCGCGATTGCCACGAAGCGAGCCGGATCGATTTCGACGACCAGTCCTTCCGAACGCCCGAACGCGCGGACATGGACTGCTTCCGGAAAAGTCGTCTCGAGTTTTTTAAGTAGGGCTCGCAACGCTGGCTTCCCCTTCCTGTCCGCGCAGGATTCGCTCTTGGAGCCGAATCAGTCCGTTCATGATGGCCTCGGGACGGGGCGGACATCCGGGAACATACACGTCGACGGGAATCACTTCGTCGAGCGCTCGTGCCCCTGCGTAAGAAACTTCGTGATCGAACGCTCCCGTCGAGTTCGTGCAGGCGCCGATGGACATCACATATTTCGGCGAAGGCATACGGTCGTAAACTTCCCGAATGATCGGAGCGAGGCGCTCCGTGATCACGGCGTTCACGATGAGAAGGTCCGCTTGTTCCGGATGGGCTTGGGGAAGGCACCCGAAACGTTCGAGATCGTAGCGGCATCCTTGGGAGGAAAGAACCTCGTCCGCGCAGCATGATCCGGAAACGACATAGTACCAAATCGAAGAGGCGCGCGCCCAGTTCACGACATTTTTCAAATGGCCGGTTCGATCACCGCTCACATCGGCCCCCTCTCGTCGCGTGAGCGCGGAGCGCTCCACGAAAGGTCGCCTTTTCGAAGCGCGTAAAAAAGAGCGATCACCATCGGCAATGCGGTGGCCACGATCACTCCCGCCGCGACCAGCCCGTTCGCGCGCCGGACCACGGCGAGGAGAGGTATCCACAGAAGCGTCGTTCCGAAAAAACCGATGAAGAGGAGCGCCGCGAGGTGAAAGCGGATCGCGATCGGCTCACCTTCCGAAGTCCGCGGTTCTTCGCTCACTTTTGGCTTTGCGCGTCTAACGCGCCACAGCTGAGGCAGGATGAGCGGGAGAATGAGGCCGAAAAGTGCGGAGAGAATGACTAATAGGTAGCTCGGCCAGCGGGTGGGCATCATGATTCTAAGTTTTTGATTCTTTTCTGGATTCGCGCGTACTCGGTCCCGTTGAAAAAACGTACTGAAGCGGCCATACAGAGTCAACGGTGATAGCCTCGAGTTCCATTCTTTCGATCCTACGCTCGAGTCGAGAACTCGCCGAACCCGTGCGCGTGACCGGCCTGACTCGGGGGGCCCGCGCGCTCTTCCTGGCTCGTTGGGCGGTCGAAAGTCGGGGGTCCGCGACCGGCCCCAAGCTTCCCCGTCTCGTCCTTTGTCCGTCGAACGAACTCGCTGGAGAACTCGCCGAAGAAATCGAGACGCTCGCCGAAACCTTGCTCGGCGTCTCCGTGCGGGCGGTTTCTTTTCCGGGCTGGGACCACTCGCCCTATTCTTCGATCGCACCATCCATCGAAGTGCGGCTCGGCCGGATCGCGGTCCTCTCCCAGCTCGCAAAGCCCGATGGCGCCCCTGACCTCGTGATCGCCTCCTTGCCCGCCGCTCTCCACCGAACCATTCCGCTTTCGGTACTCGCGGCGCGTTCCTTCATTCTCCGCAAGGGGGAAGGCGTCGGTTCGCGGGAGGCGTTGGCGCGCGATCTCATCGAGGCCGGATACGGTCGCGTCGATCCGGTCGAAGATCGCGGAACTTTCGCCGTACGCGGAGATCTCATCGATCTCTTTCCTCCCGAATTCCAAAAACCGATTCGCCTCGAGCTATGGGGAGACGAGATCGAAACCATTCGTGAATTCGACCCCGCTTCGCAGCGGACGCTCGGAGAGACCTCCCTCGATGCGGTGACGTTCGGACCCGCGCGTGAAGTTCTGATCAATTCGGAGACCGTATCGAAAGTGCGCGAGAATCTGAAAACCCGCGCCGACGACGAAGGGATCCGGCGCTCCCTCCGTGATCCGCTTCTGGAGCGGATTCATGCGGGGTCTTATCCGGAATCCGCGGACTTCTGGGCGGCGTTCGCTTATCCGAAAGCGGCGAAAACCCTCCTCGAATTCTATCCGTGGCGCGAAGTCGCAATCGTCGATCCCCTCGGTACCGAACAAAACTGGGACCTTTGGGTCGCGGACCAAAAAGAACGCGAAAAGGAAGCGATCGCGTCCGGCGTAATCCTTCCTCCGCTCGCGGAAGAGTTCGACACTTCGGTCTCTTCGCTCGACGTCCTGCCGTTCGAAAAAAGAATCTATCTCGACGTCCTCGAGATGGCCGACCTTTCTCCCGCGGTGGAGGCTTCCGAAGAGGGATTGCTCACCGAGGGTGCCGGACCGGCCGAAGACGCTCCGAAGCCGCGGCATCGCGTTTGGATCCGCAATAACTCCGATCTGCACGACGGGGGATCCCCTTCGTTCGCGCAGGTCGAATCGAAACTAAGACTCTGGAAATCGCAAGGGTTTCGCACGCTCGTGCTCGCGTCGACTCCGAGCCAGGTGGAGCGACTCCGCTATCTGCTCGAGGAACGCGGTATCCCGGTCTCTATCGCGGAAGCCACCGAACTGGTTCCGGGCGTCATTCATCTTCGGGAAGGCGCCATCGTCGAAGGCTTCCGCTGGCCGGCGGAAGGGGCGGTCATTCTCACGGACTCGGAGATTCTCGGCACCCGGTCGCGCCACCTGTCGAAGAAGAGGCGGAAACAAGACGAGTCGGCGGCGAAGGAATGGTCGAATCTCCAGGCGGCGAGCGATCTCGGCGTCGGCGATCCGGTCGTGCACATCGATCATGGAATCGGACGTTACCAGGGGATCGTTCGACTCGACATGAATGGAGCCTCGAACGACTTCTTACTTCTCGAGTACGCGAACAAGGACAAGCTTTACCTCCCGATTTATCGCCTCAACGTGATCCAGAAATACATGGGTGGCACCGGCGAACATGTGACGCTCGACCAACTGGGATCCTCCCATTTCGCGAAAGCGAAGGAAAAAGCCAAAGATTCCGTTCGCAAAGTCGCGATTGATCTCGTGAAGCTCTACGCAGAACGTAAGATCCGACCAGGGTTAAGATTCTCGCCGCGCGATGCGGAGATGAATCGTTTTGAGGCCTCGTTCCCGTTCGACGAAACTCCGGACCAGCTCCGCGCGATCGACGCGACATTCGACGACATGGAGAGCGGTCGTGTGATGGACCGACTCGTTTGTGGCGATGTCGGATACGGAAAAACGGAGGTCGCGATTCGCGCCGCGTTTAAAGCCGTTTACGACGGTTATCAGGTTGCGGTCCTCGTTCCGACCACCGTCCTCGCCCACCAGCATGAGCAGAACTTCCGCGCACGCATCGCCAAGGAACATCCGGCGATTCGAATCGAATCGGTGTCCCGCTTTAAGTCCGCGAAAGAGCAGAAAGAGATCTTGTCGGCCGTCGCGGCCGGCGTGGTCGATATCGTGATCGGAACCCACCGGCTTCTTTCGAAAGACGTGAAGTTCAAATCCCTCGGCCTCGTCATCGTGGATGAGGAACATCGCTTCGGGGTCGAACATAAAGAGCGGCTGAAAACGTTTCGGACGAACACCCACGTTCTTACGCTGACGGCGACGCCCATTCCGCGAACTCTCCACATGTCGCTCTCCGGACTGCGCGATATCTCTCTGATCAACACCGCGCCGCTGAATCGTCTCCCGATCCGAACTTATGTCTCGAAATTCGACGAGGATCTCGTCCGCCGCACGATCGAAACGGAACTTGGACGAGGCGGGCAGGTCTTCTTCGTGCACAACCGCGTGCAATCCATCTATTCGATCGCCGATAAGATCAAGGAACTCGTCCCGCGGGCGCGCGTCGGGGTCGGACACGGACAGATGGGGGAGGGGGAACTCGAAAAGGTCATGATGGACTTCTACGAGAAAAAGACCGATGTCCTGCTCGCCACGACGATTATCGAGTCCGGACTCGACGTCCCTTCGGCGAACACCATTCTGATCGATCGTGCGGATACGTTCGGACTCGCCCAGCTCTACCAGCTCCGCGGACGTGTCGGTCGCGGGCAGACTCGCGCCTATGCCTACCTTTTCATCCCGAACGAAGGCGCCATCACGGAAGACGCGAAGAAGCGACTCGAGGTCATCCAGAAATTCGTCGAGCTGGGTAGCGGCTTTTCGGTCGCGTCGCATGACCTCGAGATCCGGGGAGGGGGCGATCTGCTCGGCGCCCAGCAGAGCGGCCACATCAACGCGATCGGTTTCGATCTTTATACGGAGCTGCTCGACGAAGCCGTGCGGGAGCTCCAGGGCAAGCCGCTCGATGCCGAGGACTCGCATCGAGAACCCGAAATCAAGGTCCCGTTCAGCTCGTTCTTGCCCGAAGACTACGTCCAGGACTCCCAGCAGCGCCTCGGACTCTATCGCCGGCTTTCGGGAGCCTCCGAGGAGGAGCAGATCGACGAAATCGAAGTCGAACTCCAGGACCGGTTCGGAAAACTCCCAGAAGAGGCCACGAATCTTCTCTGGCTCATTCGCGTGAAACGCATGCTGAAAATGCTGAAAATCGATTCGCTCACGGTCGGCCCGGAAAGGATCGTCCTCGTGCCGGGTAAGGAGAGCGCGCTGGATCCGATTCGCGCGATCGCACTCGTCTCGGGGCACGGAGAGAAATACTCGCTGACTCCGGATTCGAAATTCGTCGCGCGGGTCAAAATATTGTCGCTGCAGGATCTCTATCACTCCGTCTCAACGCTTCTCAAAGAACTCTCATTCCGTTAGTCTTTGGAATATGACGAATCCAAAGCAGAAGTTCGCATCCCTTCTTCTCGGCGCCCTCCTTCTTTCGACGTTTTCCGTCGCCCAAGCCGCGACCGAGCTCGCGAAAGTGAACGGAAAGGTCATCACGCTCGAGGACTTCAACAAAAAATATCAGGCGCTGCTTCCGCTTTACCAAAGCAAAACCCCTACGAAGACTGGTGTGCTCGACGATCTGATTAAGCGCGAACTCGGAGTTCAAGAAGCGAAGAAGCTGAAGCTTGAGCAAGATCCCGAAGTCCAGGAAGAGATCAACACCGTCCTATACCAGGCGCTGCTCCGTAAGCAGCTCGCCGCGAAGTTCGAAAAAATCGTCATCACGGATACCGATGCGCGAAACTGGTACAACCGAAACCCCGAACTTCGCACCTCGCACATCTTCGTCCAGGTCCCGATGACCGCGACGAAGGAGGAGGAAGCCGCCGCTCTTAAGCGTATTCAGGAAATCCAGAATAAAGAGCTGAAAAGCGGCAAATCGTTCGCGGAAGTCGCGCAAAAATTCTCCGAAGGCGTCGCGGCTCCGATGGGGGGCGATATCGACTATCAGGTGAAAGCCCAGCTCGATCCGGCCTACTATGCGGCGGCCCTCGCGCTGAAGACCCCGGGGCGCGTAAGCGGGATCGTCCGCTCGCAGTTCGGCTACCACATCATCAAGCTGACCGCCGTGCGGCCGTGGACCGACGTCGATCCTTCGATCGTCAAACAGGCGCTCTTCAACGAGCGGAAGCAATCCGTCTTCGAAGACTATATGAAGGGTCTTCGCTCGAAAGCTTCCGTCCAGGTGAAGAACAACCTCGTCCGTTAACGGTCACTGCGGAGTCGAAGTGATCCAGCCGACCCGGATGAACTTTCTGAAAGCGGGAACCCTTCACGGGGTTCCCGCTTTTCTTTTGGTGATGATGATCAGTCTCAGTGCGATCGGCTGTGATCGTATTACGCCCGTTCCCTCCGCGCCCGCGAACTTCGCCGCTCCTTCCCCGGGACGAGACGAGCTTTATGTCGCCGGTCCCCATCGTCTCTCGATGTCGGCATACGAAGGTCTGCGCCGAGAGTTCCCCGGGCTCACTCCGACCGATGCCGCGCATTTCGCCCTCGCGACCCAGTGGTTTGCCGATGCCGAAAAAACAACCCTGAAAGACGCGGCGCAGTGCATGCGGGCGCTCTTTGCGCCTCCCCTGGCGCGCGACGTCCTCGCAAAAATCGAAATTCGACTGAAATCGAGTTCCGGAGTTCAGACCATCGAAGCACTTCGAGAACGTTGGGCAAACGCTGTTTCGCTGCGCGCCATCGAGTGGAATCTGCCCCTGGCGAAAGACTACGGAATTGATCCGTCTTCGTTGGGGCGAAACTCCCGTTGAGACGAACTCTCGCATGTGCGAGAAACTTAAAATGTTTCGCCTTTTCAAGAACTTCGCTCGCGTCGCGCCCCTGTTCATCCTTTCGAGTGGGCTTTGGGATTCCGCATCCGCGGCCACGATCGAGCGTCTCGAAGCTTCGGTAAATAATCAGCTTGTGCTGAAGTCCGATCTCGCCCGGTTTCGGAAGACGATTCCACTGCGCGCCCAGCTTGATCCGCTTTTCGGCGGCACTCCGCTTGCGGTCTCCGGAGCTCGCGCGCCCGATTCCCAGATCCTCGAATTTCTGATCGACGAGCGAATCATCCTCCAACAGTTTCCGATGACCGATGCGGAGGTCGAGACGGAAATCGGCACGATCCAGGCGAACAACCGGATTTCACGCGAACAGCTGAAGGAAGCGATCCAATCCCAGGGCTTTTCGTTCGAGGACTATTTCGATCTGATCCGCGTCGGCGCCGCGAAAAGGAATCTGATCGATCGCGAGATCCGGACGAAAGTGACGATTTCCGAAGACGATATTCGGAACTACTATTATGGCACTTACGCGAAAGGGCAGCCGGCTCCCCAGGCCTATCAGGTCCAGCTGATCTCCCAAAAAGAACGCGGAAAAATCGAAGCCGCCCACAAAGCGGTTCGCGCGGGCCAGAACTTCGCCGAGGTCGCAAAGGACTATAGCACCGACGCCTCCGCCGAGAGCGGCGGTGAACTCGGTGTTTTTACCGAAGAGCAGATGAACAAGAGCATCCGCGGCGAACTGAAAAAACTTCGGGTAGGCGAGACGAGCCCCATTCTAGGGAACGCGAAATCCGGTTACTTCTTTGTACGCCTCGCTTCCGTGCAAACCGCCGACGATCAGCGATTGAAACAGGTCTCCGATCAAATTCGCGGCCAGCTTGCCTCGGGCGAGTACCAGCGCCAGCTGGCGCTCTGGCTCGAGCGCCAGCGCCAGACCGCGTTCATCCGTCGCGCGGGTGATCCTCCCGCGACGGGTCTGCCGAAGGGCCCGTAGATGGCCGCGCGACTGGTGATTACGCCGGGCGATCCCGACGGGATCGGTCCCGAAATCGTTTGGAAATCTCTGCGCAAAAATCATCCGCGCTGGAAAAAAAACACGCTCCTCTGCGTCGGTGCGCGTAAACCTTTCGATCGCCTGGGCGCGCGAGTGATCGTGGCCGATCCGGAGAACCTGAAGCCACCCGCCGAGACTCGGCCCCACGTCTGGCTCCTCGAAACTCCGACCCAGACCGATCCGAAGCTCTTGCTCGCGGGATACCAGTCCGGCTGGGCGATCGAAGCCGGCGTTTCCCTCGTGGACTCGGGCGAATTCGACGCGATCGTCACGGGCCCGATCCACAAAGAACGTCTGAACGCCGGCGGCTTTCCGTACTCGGGACACACCGATTTTATCTCCGCCCTCGTCAGCGATCCGCCGACTCCCGTGACGATGATGCTCGCCAATGAGATCCTTCGGGTCTCCCTCGTCACCACGCACTGTTCGCTCGCCTCGGTTCCGGGACGACTGAACGCGGAAAGTATCGCGCGCGCAATCGATCAGACGATCGCGGCTCTGCGCATGAACTGGGGGATCCGGAAGCCGAAGATCTCGGTCTGCGCGCTCAATCCCCATTCCGGCGAAGGCGGACTTTTCGGCCGCGAAGAAATCGAAATTATCGACCCCGCGATTCGCGCCGCGCGCAAAAAATGGAAGGGGAAGGCGACGATTTCAAACCCGCTTCCGTCGGACACCTTGTTCGCGAATCATGTCGCCGCCAAGCCCACCGCCCGCGCCGACGCCGTCGTCTGCATGTACCACGACCAGGGCCTCACTCCGGTGAAACTCATCGACTTTCCCCATACCGTGAACATCACCCTAGGCCTTCCGATCATTCGGACGTCGGTGGACCACGGAACCGCCTTCGACATCGTCGGTAAAAACATCGCTGACCCGAGAAGCTTCGAATCCGCGACGGAGCTTGCCTTCCGTCTGACCAAAAACCGAAAAAGGAAATCCGTATGACCTCCCCTTCGAAATGGAACCCGTCTATCTTTCGTGAATACGATATCCGGGGAATCGCCGGCCGCGATCTCACTCCCGCCTTCGCCGAGCATCTCGGACAAACTTATGCCCAGTACATCGGCGGAAGAAAGCCGGTGAAGGGTCGTTCGGCGCTAACCGTCGCGGTCGGAAAAGACTGTCGCCTTTCCTCGGATGAACTGACCGATGCCCTCGTTCGCGGCATGACCGCGGGCGGTCTCGACGTCATTCGGCTGGGCATTTGCCCGACGCCGCTGACGTATTTCTCCGTCTTCACGCTCGATCTCGACGGCGGTATCATGGTCACCGGCTCCCATAATCCGGGTGACTACAACGGGTTTAAGATCTCAGTGGGCAAAGATACGATCCACGGCCATCAGATCCAGGAACTCCGAGCCATCATGGACAAGCCTGCGGTGAAAAGTGCGCGCATTGGCCAGGTGACCGAGTGGGAACCGATCAAACCGTATATCGATTACATCGTCGCCAACGCGAAACCTCTCACGAAAAAACGCATCGTCATCGATGCCGGGAACGGAACGGCGAGCACCGTCGCTCCGGAACTCTTTCGGCGCCTCGGCGCGGAGGTTTTCCCGCTTTATTGCGAACTCGACGGACGATTTCCGAACCATCATCCGGATCCGACCGTGCCGGCGAACCTGAAGGACATGGTCGCGCTGATGAAGGATAAGAAGGCGGATTTCGGCGTCGCGTTCGACGGAGACTCCGATCGCATCGGACTGGCGGACGAGACGGGCCGGATTATTTATGGTGACGAAATGATGGTGATGTTCTCGCGCGACGTCCTTAAGGATAACCCGGGCGCGACGATCATCAGCGAGGTGAAGTCGAGTTATCGGCTCTACGAAGACATCGCGAAAAAGGGCGGAAAACCGATCATGTGGAAAACCGGCCACTCCCTTATCAAATCGAAAATGAAGGAATCGAAAGCGCTGCTCGCAGGAGAAATGTCCGGACATATTTTCTTCGCCGACCGCTACTTCGGTTACGACGACGCGATCTACGCCGCGAGCCGCGTCTACGAGATCGCCTGCAATGCCGATGGACCGCTTTCGGTCGTGCTCGCGGATCTCGAACGCACGGTGAACACCCCCGAAATTCGCGTCGACTGCGAAGAAGACAAAAAATTCGCGCTCGTCGCGGGAACGAAGAAACGACTTGCCGGCTCGAAAGCGGGCACGATCAACGACATCGACGGCGTCCGGATGGATTTCGGCGACGGCTGGGGGCTCGTTCGCGCCTCGAATACGCAGCCCGTGATCGTGCTTCGCTTCGAGGCTCGCACCGATGCCCGCATCGCCGAGATTCGGAAAATCGTCGAATCCGCCCTTGCCGAAACCGCGCGCGAGCTCGGGCATGCTCCCCTGGATACGAATGGAACCCACCACTAACAAACGCACGGCCAAGACGGCTGCCAAAGGCGCGGCTCGGGGTACCGCTTCGAAGAAGTCGAAGTCGGCACCAGCGCCGTCGATTCCCCGCGTCCTCCTTCCGGACGAGGCCATCGTCGTGCGCGGCGCCCGGATGCACAACCTGAAGAACCTGTCGGTCACGATTCCGCGGGATACGCTGACGGTGATCACGGGCCTTTCCGGGTCGGGGAAATCCTCGCTCGCCTTCGATACGATCTACGCCGAAGGGCAACGCCGTTACGTCGAGAGCCTTTCGGCCTATGCGCGCCAGTTTCTCGAACAGGTGGGCAAACCGGAGGTTGATCTGATCGAAGGACTGAGTCCTACGATCTCGATCGAACAGAAGACTATCGGTTACAACCCGCGCTCTACGGTGGGAACCGTCACCGAACTCTGGGACTACCTCCGGCTCCTGTACGCTCGCATCGGTAAACCCTATTGTTACCAGTGCGGTAAACCCATTAAATCCCAGTCTCCGCAGCAGATCACAGATCAGATTCTGAGCTACCCCGAAAATACGAAGCTCGCGATTCTCGCTCCGATCGTCCGCGGCCGGAAGGGGGAATACCAGAAGGAGCTCATCCAGCTTCGTCAGCGTGGCTTCGTTCGCGTCCGAATCGACGGCGAAATTCTCGAGCTGTCGCAAGACATCGCCCTCGATAAGAACAAGAAGCATATGATCGACGTATACGTCGACCGTCTGATCATCAAAGGAGACCGCGGCGTGCTCTCCACGCGGGTCAGCGACTCCGTGGAGCTCGCGCTTAAGCTCGGCGAGGGACAGCTCATTCTCGAATCACACGGTCCGGAAGGCGTGCAGGAAACCCTCCTTTCCGAGAAATTCGCCTGCCAGGACTGCGGAATCAGCTATCCTGCCCCCGAACCGCGCACCTTTTCATTTAACAGTCCGATGGGGGCGTGCCCGGCCTGTGATGGACTGGGCGTGAACCGACGATTTCTCGACGCGGAGGAAGACGAAGAAGAGGATGGCAAAGAAGCGTCCGACCAGCCCGTCTTCGTGGAAGAGATCACCCCCGAATCGCACCCTTGTCCGGACTGTCTCGGAGACCGGCTGCGGATCGAAAGCCGTTACTTTCGCCTCGGCGGCAAGAATATCGCGGATGTCGCGCGCCTCGCGATCACGGATCTCCAGACTTTCTTCGAAAAGGTAAAGCTTTCCGATCGGGAGGCCATGATCGCCGAGCGCATCGTGAAAGAACTCGTCGAACGCATTCGCTTCCTGAACGAAGTCGGCGTCGGGTATCTTTCGCTCGCCCGCCAAGCAGCGACCCTCTCGGGCGGAGAGTCCCAGCGGATTCGACTTGCGACCCAGATCGGCACCTCGTTGGTCGGCGTGATTTATGTGCTGGACGAGCCCTCGATCGGCCTCCACCAGCGCGATAACGATCGCCTGATCGGGACTCTGAAGCGCCTTCGCGATCTGGGGAACACGGTCCTGGTCGTCGAACACGACGAGGACACGATGAAACAAGCCGACTTCATCGTCGACATCGGACCTGAAGCGGGCGTGCACGGGGGTTCGGTGATCGCGACGGGAAGTTTCGACGACATCTTGAACCATAAAGAAAGTCTGACCGCGAAATACCTACGCGGCGAACTCACCGTGCCGATTCCCTCGGCTCGGCGCCCGTTCGATCGGAAGCGAATGCTCAAGATCGAGGGCGCGAAGCAGAACAATCTGAAGAACGTCACGGCCGAGTTTCCGCTCGGCACCTTCACTTGCGTAACCGGGGTTTCCGGGAGCGGGAAGTCGACCCTCGTGATCGATACTTTATTTCGGCTACTTGCACGCGAAGTTTACCGCGCGAAAATCGCCGAGCCGAAAATCAAACGGGCGAGTGGGTTCGAACTCGTCGACAAGGTCGTCGACATCGACCAGAGTCCGATCGGCCGCACTCCACGCTCGAATCCGGCGACTTACACCGGACTTTTCTCTTTCATCCGCGAACTCTTCGCTAAGCTCCCCGAGTCCGAAATTCGCGGATATAAGCCAGGCCGATTCTCCTTTAACGTGAAAGGCGGGCGCTGCGAAGCGTGCGAAGGCGACGGCGTCACTAAAATCGAGATGCACTTTCTGCCCGACGTCTTCGTCCGCTGCGACGTCTGCAAAGGAAAACGCTACAACCGCGAGACTCTCGACATACGGTACAAAGGGAAAAACATCGCCGAGGTCCTCGCGATGACGATTGAGGAGTCCGTCGCTTTTTTCGACGCGGTCCCGTGGATTAAGTCGCGGCTCACGGTGCTGAACGACGTCGGTCTCGGCTATCTCCAGCTCGGGCAATCGGCGACGACTCTCTCCGGCGGCGAGGCCCAGCGAATTAAGCTCGCGCGTGAACTTTCGAAACGCGGCACGGGGAAGACCGTCTACATTCTCGACGAGCCGACGACGGGCCTGCATTTCGAGGACGTGCGCAAACTCGTTTCGATGCTCCAGCTCCTCGTCGATCAGGGGAATACCGTGATCGTGATTGAACACAGCCTCGACCTGATCAAGGTCGCCGACTGGGTTATCGACGTCGGACCCGAAGGCGGCGCGGGCGGTGGAGAAATCATCGTCTGTGGTACCCCGGAAGAAGTGGCGGCGCATCCGACGTCGTATACGGGTAGATACCTCAAGCCATACCTGAAGACTCGCACGGGTCGCGCTTAGATCGACGATCGGTTAGGTGGCACAGAAATAAAAAACCCCGGATCGCGAGTGGCGATCCGGGGTTTTACTTTCGTTCGTGAACGAAAATTACTTGATCAAGAAGGCGATAACGAACGCGTAAAGAACCAGCGATTCGATCAGAGCGAGCGCGATGATCATCGGAGTGAAGATCTTGTCGCGAGCGGCTGGGTTACGCGCGATGCCTTCGAGAGCGGCGGCGGCCGTTTTACCTTGGCCGAGCGATCCGCCGAAAGCGGCGATCGAAATCGCGAAAGCGGCGGCGATAGCGCCGTATCCGGTGCCGGCGGCAGCGGCGGCGACAGGAGCCGCACCTTCTTCAGCCATGGCGACGGAAGCGAAGACAGAGACAAAAGCGACTGCGGACAAAAGTTTACGAATCATAATAATGACAACCCTTTCTTAGTGATCATGTGCCGTAGACAGAGAAATATAGACCATCGTCATCAGACAGAAGACGAAGGCCTGAATAAAGGCCACAAATAGGCCGAGCCCGAGGAAAATCACGGGAAGGACTACTGGAACCAATTCGTTGAAAATTCCGAGAACGATGTGATCGCCCATGATGTTCGCGCGAAGGCGAAGTCCGAGCGACAGCGGACGGAAAATGTGGGAAGCGAGTTCGATGACGAACATCAGCGGCGCGAGGAGTAAAACTGGACCGAAGAGGTGCTTGATGTGGCCCCACCCGTTCGCGCGCAGTCCGGCGATATTATAGTAGATGAAGACGAACGCGCCGAGCGCAAGGGTCGTGTTCATGTTGTCGGTCGGCGGAAGGAATCCAGGAATCGAACCGACGAGGTTCGAGAAAAAAACGAAACAAAAGAGCGTCCCGATGAAGGGGTAGAAGTGGCGTGCTTCTTTGGCGCCCATCGTCTGCTCGGTGAGCGAGAAGAGTTTTTCCGCCAGAATTTCGAAGAAGTTCCGGTACGTTAAATTGCGCGGAGGAATGATCGCGCCGTCTTTCGATTTCATCGCGCCAGCCAGCGACATCCGGGCCGCGGCCATCGTCACAATCATGAGACCCGCGACCAGCACGGCGTGGACGACGTGCGAAGGCGCGTGCTCGAGGCCGGGAATGAGCTGGTACCAACTAAATCCGTGATCCATGAATCATCTCGTCGTTTACTGCTGTTTGCTTACTGCTGTTGATCTTCATTCACCTGCTGCTGGCTCCAGAAGAACCCGCCTGCAAGCGGCACGACGAATATCGCGCTTAAACCTAAAAAAATCCCGCTTCGTGGCGCGTTCGGATACTTCCAAGTGACGAAGCCAATCGCGCCCAGGCACACTAGCTTTAAGGCCCCGAACACCGCGGCCTGGATAGCATAGGCTGACCTGTTTTTAGCCCCCTGATCTGACATTAAATGCAGGGCTGCCGCAATCGTTTTTACGAGAAAAAACAGGTCGCTAACGACCAGTACGAAGTAAATCGCCCAGGTGCGCAAAGCCGGAATTGGCTCTTTCTCGAAGAACCAAAGGAGGCCCGCCGAGAGAATCGCCCAAATCCCGGTCGCGTATACAAAGTGGCGAAGATCCACCGGCTTCCCGCCGATTCGAATTTTCATCTTTCGAACCTTTTCTGCGCCTGCATCACCTGGCGTACGCCACTTACGATTCCAAGCGCACCCGTTACCGCCATCGTCCATTGCGGAAATCCCGCATATTTCCAGAGAAGCCATCCCACAATCGTGCCCGCGATGCTCGTTCCAAGAAACGCACTCATCACCACGGCGAACATGCCGAGTTGGCGGGCAACGGAATCCGGATTTCCGTCTTTTTTCGGGTCTTTCGGCTCGGCCATGGGATGCGCGGGGTATAACGGGGCGCGCAGGGGGCGGTCAAAGATTCTTTTGGGTTTTCCGGTCGGAGATCCGCTTCAGCTTCATTTCGACCACGGACCGGTTGGGATACTTCTCCCGAATCTCTTCAAAGGCTTTATATGCTGCGTCAACCTGTTCCATTTCTTCCAGGCAGTTTCCGATTTCGAACTTCGCATCCAGGGCGAGGGGGTCGTCCGGATAGAGTTTGATGAATTCCTGGTACTCCTGGGTCGCGGACTTAAATGCATCCTGAGCGAGGCGCGCCTCCTTCGTCTGGAGCTGATGTCCCCGGGTTTGCTCAGAGACGCCAATCTCGAAGCGGGCGCGTTTTCCCCACTCGGTCCCTTTGTATTTTTCCGCGACGATTCGAAAGGTCTTGATCGAGGCCTCGAACTTCAGGAGGTGGAACTGCGCCTTGCCGATCCGAAACGAGTATTCATCCCGGCTCGGATCATCGGGATATTCCTCGAGCATTCGCTCGTAATGCTGGATCGACTGTTCGTACTGCTCGAGCTTCGAAAACAGGATGTCGCCGATGAGCTTGTTCGCCCCCTGGGCTAGACGATGCTCGCGATTCACTTCGATGATTCGGTTCAGCTTGCGAAGCGCAGGAAGCTGCTCGTTCAAGAACAGGGACTGGGTCGTCGCCGCCCGGAACGCCGCTTCGATCCCGATCTCCGAAGAGGGATCCTTCTGCACGACCCGTTCGTACTCCGCGACCGCCGCCGCGTAGTTTTTTTCCTGCCAGAGCCTTTCGGCGAGCATGAACCGATCACGCGGGTTCTGCGAAGTACATCCGACGGTCGACACCAAGGCGACGATCATCAGCGTTCGCAAGACCACCGCGCTGGCCCTCGCTCGGATCAGTGGACCGTTTCTCCGTTTCCGGTATCCGGCGTCTCAGTCGCGACCACGGCTTCCGCGATCGTTTCGAAGAACATGACCTTCTCGCCGTCGGAGAGGGTCATCAGGCGCACGCCCTGCGTATTTCGACCTTGTTCCGAAATTCCGCCCACGCTGATGCGGATCATCTGGCCTTTGTTCGAAACGAGCATCACGTCTTTGTCCGGCATGACCTGGCGAGACCCCATGACGGAGCCGTTCTTGTCATTCGTCTTCATCGTGATGATGCCCTTGCCGCCGCGAGATTGCGTGCGGTAGTCGCCGACCGGCGTTCGTTTGCCGTAACCCGACTCAGTCACCGTCAGAACTTCGAACTTCGATTCGGCGCCGCGATCGAGCACTTCCATCGCCACGACCTGATCGTTTTCGTCGAGACTCATTCCGATCACGCCACGCGCGGTCCGGCCCATTGGCCGAACATCTTCTTCTTGGAACCGGATCGACATCCCTTCGCGCGAGCAGAGGAAGATGTCTTGCGCGCCCGTCGTGCGGCAGGCCCGAATGAGCTCGTCGCCTTCGTCCGTCGTCACCGCGATGATTCCCGATGCCCGGACGTTCGAAAAATCCGAAAGCGGCGTCTTCTTGATGATTCCGTTCCGGGTGACCATCGTGATGAACTCGTTCTCCTTGAACTCCTTCACCGGAAGGATCGCTTTGATCTTTTCCCCGGCCTGGAGCGCGATCAAATTCACGATCGCCTTTCCTTTAGCGGCGCGGGAAGCCTCCGGCACCTTGTAAACCTTCAGCCAGTAGAGTCGGCCGCGGTCCGTGAAGCAGAGGAGATAAGAGAGGGTATTCGTGTGGTACATCGACGTGACGAAGTCTTCTTCGCCGGTCGTCATGCCCTTGATCCCGCGCCCGCCGCGGTGCTGGGACCGGAACTGCGACGGGTCGGTGCGCTTGATATAACCCGTGTGGGTGATCGTGACGAGGGTCTCCTCGTCCTTGATCAGGGATTCTTCTTCGAACTCGGAGCTCGCGTCGTAGACGATCTCCGTCCGACGAGCGTCGCCGAACTTTTCTTTCACCTCGAGAAGCTCGGTCTTCACGATTTCGTAAACGAGCTTCTCGCTGCCGAGAATTTCCTTCAGCCGGGTGATGAGCTTCAGGACTTCGTTGTACTCATCGATGATCTTGTCGCGTTCGAGGCCGGTCAGGCGCTGGAGGCGCATCTCGAGAATGGCCTGGGCCTGGATATCGGAGAAACCGAACTTGATCTGGAGAGCGTCTTTCGCTTGTTCCGGACCCGCCGACGCCTTGATCAGCTGGATGACTTCGTCGATGTTCTCGACGGCCTTTTTCAGCCCCTCTAAGATGTGGGCGCGCGCTTCGGCTTTCCGAAGCTCGAAAATCGTGCGGCGAATGACCACGTCTTTACGATGCTCGACGAACGCCCAGAGCATGTCGCGTAGGTTGAAGGTCTTCGGCTGGCCGTGATGAATCGCCAGCATGTTGATCGAAAAGTTGTCCTGCATCTGCGTGAGCTTATACAGGCGGTTCAGAATGACGGTCGCGTTCTCGCCTTTCTTCGTCTCGATCACGATCCGCATCCCTTCGCGATCGGATTCGTCGCGAAGATCGGAGATCCCTTCAAGCTTCTTGTCGCGGACGAGATCGGCGATTTTCTCGATTAGCCGCGCTTTATTCACCTGATAAGGGATTTCGGTGACGACGATGCGCTCGCGCTCGTTCTTCAGCGTTTCGATCTCGGTCTTCGCCCGAAGCGTGACCGAGCCGCGGCCCGTGCGGTAGGCGTCTTTAATTCCGCCGCCGAACATGAGCGCGGCCGTCGGGAAGTCCGGTCCCTTCACGAATTCGAAAAGGTCGTCGGTGACGAGAGTCGGCTTGTCGATGAGGGCCAGCGTCGCATCAATGATTTCGGTCAGGTTATGCGGGGGAATGTTCGTCGCCATGCCGACGGCGATCCCGCTCGAGCCGTTGATCAGAAGATTCGGCAGACGCGTGGGGAGAACGAGCGGTTCCTGGAGGGAATCGTCGTAGTTGGGGCCGAAGTCGACGGTTTCCTTGTCGAGGTCGGCGAGAAGTTCGTCGGTGATCTTCTCCATTTTCGCTTCGGTGTAGCGCATCGCCGCCGGAGCGTCGCCGTCGACGGAGCCGAAGTTCCCCTGCCCGCGGACGAGGGGGTAACGGAGCGAGAAATCCTGCGCGAGACGTACGACGGCGTCGTAAACCGAAACGTCCCCATGCGGGTGGTATTTACCGATGACGTCCCCGACCACGCGGGCGGATTTCACGAACGGGCGGTTGTAACTGATGTTCTGCTCGTACATCGAGTACAGCACGCGGCGGTGAACGGGTTTCAGCCCGTCGCGCACATCGGGAAGGGCACGTCCCACGATCACGCTCATCGCGTAGTCGAGGTAAGCTCCCCGCATTTCGTCTTCGATCGTAATCGGAGTGACGTTCTTTTCGGATTCGGTATTGCCGGTCTCTGCCATAAACTATTTTCCTAAAACTCAGTATCGGAAGAGCGCCGAGGCCCAAGTAAAGCCGCTGCCGAATGCCGCCGATGCGACGAGCATTCCTTTTTTAAGCTTCCCGGCTTTCACGGCTTCGTCCATCCCGAGGGGGATCGTCGCGGCCGTGGTGTTGCCGAACTTTTGGATGGTGTTGAAGATCTTGTCCGCCGGAATGCCCAGCTGCTTGCCGACCATTTCGTTGATCCGCAGGTTCGCCTGGTGGAACAGAAACAGATCGACGTCTTCGATTTTCTTTCCGTTCGCGTTGAGGGCTTCCATGACGGCTTCCGGCATCCGCTTCGCGGCGTGGAGGAAAACCGTCTTCCCGTTCATCTTCGGGTAATGGAGTTTCGCGTCGATCGCTTCGTGGGAAACCCGCTCGCCGCCGTTGTTCATTCCCGGCGCCGCGACCCAGAGCTCCTTGGCGAACGATCCGTCCGCGTGCAGGTGGGTCGAATAAATCTGCGAGTCGGTCTCTTTCACGTTCGCCGGGCATTCGCCCACCACGACCGCTCCCGCACCGTCTCCGAAAAGAACCGCGACATCGCGGCCCTCGGGGGTTCGGTCCATCCCGCGAGAGTGAATTTCTGCGCCGACGACGAGAATCTTTTTATACCTCCCGCTCTTGATGAACGAATCCGCGACCGAAAGCGCGTAAAGAAATCCCGAACACTGCTGGCGGACGTCGATCGCCGCGATACCCGGGAGATCCATCTTCGCCTGTAGAAAGCAGCCGAGGCCGGGGAAGTCGTGGTCCGGAGAGAGGGTCGCCGCGATGATCGCGTCGATTTCCCCCTTTTTCACCTTCGCGTTCTCGAGGGCGCGTTCAGCCGCGACCAGCGCAAGATCCGACGTGGAAACGTTCGGCTCCGCCCAGTGGCGCTGCTCGATGCCGGTGCGCTGACGAATCCACTCGTCGGAAGTGTCCATCATTTTCGAAATGTCATCATTCGTGAAAACGCGCGGCGGGACGTAGGAGCCCACGCCCAGAATCTGGGATTTCTTCATCATATATCGAGGTTCCTTACGCGAAGAGCGTTCTCTTCGATGAACGCGCGGCGCGGTTCGACCGCATCGCCCATGAGGACGGAAAAAACGCCGTCGGCTTCGACCGCGTCGTTCACGGTGACCTTCAGGAGGGTCCGGCGCGCCGGATCCATGGTCGTTTCCCAGAGCTGGTCCGGATTCATTTCACCGAGACCTTTGTAACGCTGGATTCCGAGACCTTGCTTCGCCTTTTCCACGATCTTCAGCGCGAGGGCTTCCCCGTCTTTGATCGTTTCCGTCGCTTTTTCGCCCGCTTTTCCGTCGGTGACGACTTCGAAAGGGCCCGCCCCGATCGTCTGCATGGCGACGTTGTGCTTGATGAGCTCTTCGTATTCGGTCGAGGTCAGCATGTTGTGGTTGATCAGCGCGATCCGCTTCGAACCCTGGACGACGTTTTCCACCGTCGCGAACCACGAGCCGTGTTCCGCATCTTTCGCGAGCGTATAGGAGAGCGGGATATTCCGCTCCATCGCTTCCTTCGCGATGATCGCCATGACGGCTTCGAGCTTCTCTTTCGTCACGATCGTCTCGAAGTTCACTCCCTGACGAATCAGCGAGCGCAGGACTTCGGGGTGCAGCCGTTTCGCCATCCGGTCGATCGACTTCGAAAGCCGGTTGGCCGATTTCAGCGCGGTCGTCACCGAAGACGCCGGAATATCCTTACCGCCCGCGCGCACGGTGACGCCTTCGAGACCGGAGGTGAGCAGGAACTCGGCGAGCTCGGCTTCGTTCTTCAGGTAGCGCTCTTTCTGGCCTTTTTTCACTTTATACAGCGGCGGCTGCGCGATGTAGAGATACCCGCGCTCCAGAATTTCCGGCATCTGCCGGAAGAAGAAGGTCAGAAGCAGCGTCCGAATATGGGATCCGTCGACGTCGGCATCCGTCATGATCACGATCTTGTGATAGCGGAGCTTGTTGATGTCGAATTCTTCCTTGCCGATGCCGGCGCCGAGCGCCGTGATCAGGATCTTGATCTCTTCGAAGGCGAGCATCTTATCGAAACGCGCGCGTTCGACGTTCAGGATCTTACCCTTCAGGGGCAGGATCGCCTGGTTTTTCCGGTCGCGGCCCTGTTTCGCGGATCCTCCAGCGGAGTCCCCTTCGACGAGATAAACTTCGCAGAGCGCCGGATCTTTTTCCTGACAGTCGGCCATCTTCCCGGGCAGTCCGCCGAAATCGAGCGCCGTTTTACGTCGGGTCAGCTCGCGGGCTTTCCGGGCGGCGATCCGCGCGGCTGCGGCGTCGATCGCTTTCTGGATCACGCGCTTCGCGACGCTCGGGTTCTGCTCGAAGTAGTCGTTCAACTTCTCGTAGACGAGTCCGTTCACGAAACCTTCGACTTCGCCCGTACCGAGCTTCGATTTCGTCTGACCTTCGAACTGCGGCTCCGGAATTTTTACCGAAATCACGCAGGCAAGACCTTCGCGGATATCGTCTCCGGTGAGTCCTTCCTTCATCTGCTTCGAAAGTCCGCTCTCGCTGATGTAGCGATTCACCGACCGGGTGAGGGCGTTTCGGAAGCCGGCGACGTGCGTGCCACCTTCGATGGTGTTGATGTTGTTCACATAACTCGAAGTGGTCTCGACGTAAGAGTCGTTCCACTGCAAGGCGATTTCGGCGTAAAATCCGTTCCGTTCGCCGCCGACGAAAATCGGCTTCTCGTGAAGCTTGTTCTTCGACTTGTTCATATGCTCGACGAAAGCCGAGATCCCGCCGGAGTAGTGGTACTCCTGCGATTTCACGGGCTCGAGCCGCTCATCGATGAGGGTGATCGCGATGCCGGAATTCAGGAACGCAAGCTCGCGCAGACGGGTCGCCAGGGTCTCGTAGGAGTACTCGAGCGTCGAAAAAATTTCAGGATCCGGCTTGAATGTCGTTTTCGTCCCGCGTTTATCCGTGACGCCCACTTCCTTGAGCGGAGCTTCGGTGACGCCGCGATGGAAGGTCATCGCGTAAACCTTGCCGTTTTGCTTCACTTCGACGGAGAGCTGCTCGGAGAGCGCGTTCACGACCGAGGCGCCGACGCCGTGGAGACCGCCGGATACTTTATAGGCACCGCCCTCTTCGTTGAATTTCCCGCCGGCGTGCAGCTTCGTCATGACGATTTCGACGGCGGAGAGGCCGCTGGGGTGCATCCCCGTCGGAATTCCGCGGCCGTCGTCTTCGACGGTGACCGAGTTATCCACATGGATCGTGGCGATGATTTTTTTCGCGTGTCCCGCAAGCGCTTCGTCGATGGAGTTGTCGACGATTTCGTAAACGCAGTGGTGGAGGCCGCGGGCGCCGGTGTCGCCGATGTACATCCCTGGGCGTTTGCGGACGGCTTCTAAGCCTTCGAGAATCTTGATTTTATCGGCGGAGTATTCGGAATTAACCTGGGTGGAAGGGCTTTCAGAACTGGACATCTCGAGCGGACCTTTTCCTTTCGCTATCGATTCGTCGTCCTTTCCCGACCCGTATCCGAAGGCACCTCGCCTGCATGATCACCCGGGGAAATTTTCGATCGAAATTCGATCCGTCGACTCGCGAGCTCCGCACCGCTTACGCGGAATCCTCCTCGATCGTTCCTTGCTTCACCCGAAAGATCTTCCCTCGATGGGGCGGTTCTTCCGTCGAGGTCACGAAGACCTGCAAGTCCGTTTCGGAAAGATACCGAAGAAGAAACTCACGTCGGTTGCGATCCAGTTCGGAGGAAAAATCATCCAGGAGCAGGATCGGCCGATGTCCGGTTCGACTTCGGAAGAGCTCGATCTCGCAAAGTTTCAGTGTGATGAGCGCGGAACGGACTTCCCCTTGGGACCCATGACCACGGAGAGGCTTCTCCCCGTAATACAGGCCTAGGTCATCCCGGTGCGGTCCCGCGAGCGTCACTCCTGCTCGCCATTCCGCTTCACTCTTCGACTGAAGTGCTTCTCGAAATTCGACTTCAAAAAACTCTAGTGAGGGGAGGGGGTTTTGTAAAGGAAATTGGCTCGGGCCCAAGTCCAGTGAAGGTA
Source organism: uncultured Bacteriovoracaceae bacterium (assembly GCA_964536965.1). GTDB lineage: Bacteria > Bdellovibrionota > UBA1018 > UBA1018 > UBA1018 > JACMQW01. Next base: position 27,077 of record CAZIAL010000002.1, on the reverse strand, counting down.
TTGAAATTCCATCGTTTTTCTTGATCCACGAAGACAGATAAAATGCGCGAAGCGGCAGCGCCGGGGAGACGATTTTTTCAAGCGTCGGATCGAGTAATTTCCCAAGGCGCGACAGCCAGTCGAGACGCGACCGCGCGATCCGCGCACCGACTTCGATGAGCGGTTCCGTAAAACCTTCCAGCATGGCCGCCGAGGGACGATTTTCCTGCTTGAGCAAGGCATTCCTCTGTTCGAGGAGTTTCAGGTAACGCGAAAGCGTGCGTAAGTACTCGGGATCCTCGGCCGAAAGGACCCGGTCGAGATAGGCGCGACGGATCGAGGGTTCTCCGCGAACGAGATCATGATCCGATGGGTTGAAAACGATCGAGTGGAATCCAAGTTCGGCTTGCCCGAAGCGAGAGGAGAGGTACTGCGTCGAGGAACGCAGAGGTTTCCCCTCAATGAACGCGGTCTTCGTGACCCTCTCTCCGGTGCGCGCAAAGGTCACTTTGAGCTCTGACGACCAGTCGGGGGCCTTACCGCCCGACTCTTGGGTCAACCGACAGGAAACATCCGCCCAGGTTTCGCCATATTTCAAAACCTCGTCGCTTCGCGCGCCGCGAAATGACCGGAGCGTCGAAAGATATCCGAGACCCTCCAGGATCGAGGTCTTGCCCTGGCCGTTTTCCCCGATGAGGAAATTCAGATGGGGATCGGGAGTGAACCGAAGCGACTGGCTGTTGCGAAACTGGTTGAGACGGAACTCTTGGACTCTCAATGGAGCTTACAAGCGCGCGGCCACTAGATCCGCATCGGCATGACGACGTAGGTGTGGTTCGGCTGGCCCTCGCCCTTCAGAATTCCTGGGCTCAGGTGATCCTTGAAAAGGAGTTCCAGTTTATCCACCGGGGTCACGGCGAGGCACTCGAGCAGGTACTTTGCGTTGAAGCCGATCGAAACCGGCTCGCCGGTATACCCGACATCGATTTCTTCCTTCGCTTCTCCGAGATCCGGATTGCTCGAATAGATCGTGAGCATTCCTGGCTGGATGGAAAATTTCACACCTTTCGATTTTTCATGCGCAAGCAGGCTCACGCGTTTCAGCGCGCTATGGAAAATAGCTTTATCGATCTTCGCGACACGGTCCGTGGATTTCGGAATGACCTGGCGATAATCCGGATATTCGCCCTCGATCAAGCGGATGAAAAGGTAACTGCCGCCGAGGTTGGCAAAGACATACCCTCGTTCGAAGGCGAGGCCGATCGTGGAATCCCCCTCCTCGAGAAACTTACGAAGTTCCATCAGGCCTTTACGCGGAATGATCACGCCGCGTTTGAATTCCGGCATGGTCGAGAAAACTTCGCCATCCATGAAGGCGAGGCGATGTCCGTCGGTCGCGGTCATCCGCATGACGTTCTTTTCGAGGGGCTCGAAATACACCCCGTTCATCAGATAGCGGGTAGCATCGGTCGAGACGGCGAAGCTCGTCCGATCGATCATTTCTTTCAGACCGTCGAGTTTCGCGTCGAAGTATTTTTTTTCTTCGAAGGCCGGAAGCGCCGGGTATTCGGTGGCGGAGAGCGAGACGACTTTAAAGCGGGATTTTCCGCAAACGATCTCGACCCAATCATTTTCTTTTTTCGTGATTTCGATCGGAGCTTGCGGAAGCTCGTTCACGATATCGAGGAGAGCTTTTGAGGAGAGCGTGATTTTTCCGCTCTGCGCTTTCTCCACGGGAAGAACCATTTTCAAACCGACTTCCAGATCGGTGGCGGAGATCGAGAGCTCATCCCCTTCGACAGCGAACAAAACGTTCGCGAGAATCGGTACGGTGTTCTTTTTCTCCACCACGCTTTGGGCTTTCTTTAAAGCTTCCAACAATGGGTTGCGGTGAATGACGAACTTCATACGGCCTCTTCTTAAGAGTTATATATATAAATACTCGTAGTCGTCATAGGGGCGGTGGAATTGGGGAATTCCCACTCAACCCTGCGAAACTCCGAAAGAAACCCACCAGCCAACCTGGTGGAATTTCCACGGGGATACATTCCCGAATTTGGGGATGATTCCCAGAAACCGTAGAATGCTCATGGTATCCCCAAGTTTTCAACTCGCGATTGGGGATGAACCCGCATAAACGAGCTGTTTACACCGCTATTCCGCTAAATCTTCTTCGTGGATTGGCAATAAAGGCGAGTTATCCCCATCAGTCGGCGAGCTCTGGGGATGATATCCCCAGGGATCCGGGTGAAATTCCATCCCCAAATGGGGAAAAGGAAAATTAGTCTTAAATAACGACGGGCTTACATTTCTGAAATTGTGGACAACTCGGGGTTATCCCTGGGGATAAGTAAATTGGCGATGGGGATAGAGCAGGTTTATCCCCGTCTTATCCACCGGAAACCCACTCCGATTTGAATAGTGGACCAAAACGTCTGTGAGAAAGCGCAAACTGACTGAATAAAGAGCACAAAAAAAGGCCCCGGGTTTTTAACTCGGGGCCTTTGGAAAAGAGGGGAATCGAAGGGAACTACAAGAGGTTCTGGATCGCTTCCACCGCGTCCTTGATCTCCGGATCCGCATCGATCTTTTTCTCGATCTCGCGGCACGCGTGCATGATCGTCGTGTGGTCGCGGTTTCCGAAATAGTGGCCGATTTCTTTAAATCCGAGGCTCGTGTATTTCCGAATCAGGAACATCGCGATCTGGCGCGGGCGGGCAACGGAGCGCTGTTTGGAATTCGATTTAAAATCGGAGGGCTTGATCCGGAAGTGTTTCGCCACCGCCGTCTGAATCGACTCGATCGTGTAGTTCGAGCCCTCTTCCGGGACGACGAGTTTCAGCTGTTGCTTGGCGAGTTCGAGCGAGAGCTCCGCTCCGGTGAGCGAAGCATGGGCCTGAAGCTTGATCAGCACGCCTTCGAGTTCGCGGACGTTCGACTTGATATACGTCGCTAGGAACGTCGCCACTTCGTCCGGAAGATAGATGTCGTCGCGCTCGGCTTTCGCCTTGAGAATCGCGATCCGGGTTTCGATTTCGGGCGGCGTAATGTCGGCGATCAGACCCCATTCGAAGCGGGTCCGGAGCCGTTCTTCCAGGCCTTCGATTTCTTTCGGCGGACGATCGCTTGTCAGCACGATTTGGCGTTTCGAGGAATGGAGGGCGTTAAAGGTGTGAAAGAATTCCTCTTCCGTGCGCTCTTTGCCGGCGATGAACTGGATGTCGTCGAAAAGGATGACGTCGTAGCTGTCGCGGTACTTTTTGCGAAATTCCGTCGTTTTATGGTGCTGGATCGACTCGATCATCTCGTTTACGAATCGTTCGGCGGAAATATAGAGGACCCGCGCGTTCGGATTTTGCGCCAGGACGTGGTTTGCAATCGCGTGGAGAAGGTGGGTCTTCCCCAGGCCCGGCTGCGAGTAGAGAAAGAGCGGGTTGTACTGGCGAGCCGGATTCTGCGAAACGGCGAAGGCCGAGGCGTGGGCGAACTGGTTCGAGGCGCCGACGACAAAGGTCTCGAAAGTGTAACGCGGATCGAACTGCGTCGACTGGGTCTGCGGTGAGCGGCTCATGGCGCCCCAGAGGACGCCGGAATCCGGTACCGACGGCAAGCCGGCCGAGGTCAACGATTCGTTGGCGGACGCACCGCCCGCTCCAGCATCTTCGGAATGTCCGCGACGAAACTCATTCGCAGGGGCTTCCACGGTCTGCGAGGCACCATCCGTGGGCGCGACCCAGAGAGCCAGCGACGCCGGCTGCCCTAAAATCTGGGTAAACGCCTGTTCGAGCTGGGGCTGAAAATGCGTGGAAATCCAGTGACTTGCAAAGTCTGTCTGGGCGCCCATCTTCACGGTAAGCTGGCCCCCATCGAGCGTGTTGGCATCTTCAATCCCCAGAAGGCGAAGCGGAGCGATCCAGAGTTGGAGCTGCTGGGGGGTCAGGGTCCCTTCGGTCTCCAGGTGCCGATAAACGGCACGCCAGAGCTCAGGCCACTGGGATTCATCCTGCTGTAAAAGAGTGCGCATACTACTTACTGCCTACAACCGCTGTAAATGTTACCGAACGACTCGAATTCGGTCCCATTGATCCCTGTTTGATCCCGAAACCTTCCCGGTTTGGGGCCTCGCCGAGAGGGGCGTTGAGACACGTTCAACCCTCGGGAGTTGAGTTGCTTAGCATGGGAATTCTTGAACTGACAACCTCCCCTTGACGACACGGGGGGCCTTTGAGTAAACCCAAACCTCTCTATTTAAGCATTTTCGAGGACTTAGTATATGAAACGGACACTCCAACCCTCTCGCACAAAGCGTCGTCGCCGCCACGGTTTCCGCGCACGCATGAAAACCGCCAACGGAAAGAAAGTGCTCGCACGACGCCGCACGCGTGGACGCAAGCGTCTCGCGACTACCGTTGCCTCGAAGTAATCTTTCCTTCGGACCTGAATATCGCCTTCATTTTACCTGGGAGTACCGGCGGTTCTTCCAGGGCAGCGAAGTCTTGCGCTTGCGCGAGTGCGCGATCTTCCGCATTCCGAACTCGCTCGGACATTTCCGTCTCGGCGTGACGATTAAAGCGAAGTGCAATTCCGTCGAGCGAAACCGCGTGAAACGCGCCCTTCGGGAAAGCTTTCGCCATGTGAAAGAGAAGCTCGGAAGCTACGACTACAACGTCGTGGTTTCGGGCACTCGCAAACTTGACTTCGAATATGCCCGCCGGCTTCGGCTCGCGGTACTCGAGGAGTTCTCCCATGAGCGCGAAATGGCTCGTTTCAAACGCGCTCGTTAGTCTGTATAGAAAGATCTTATCGCCATTTCTCCATGCGATCGCCGGCCCGATGTTCGGTTGCCGGTTCGAACCGACGTGTAGCGTATACGTCGGCGAAGCTCTGGAAACCCATGGGCTTGCGCGCGGAGGATGGCTCGGTCTCCGCCGGATCTGTCGTTGCCAACCCTGGGGTGGCGCGGGATTCGACCCGGTTCCGCCGCGTTCCGGAGAAGAAGGAAAAAAATATGGATCGTAAGACTATTTTCGCCATCGGACTTTCGCTGCTCTTCTTCGTGGGTTGGCAGAAATATTATATCGAACCCCGCATGGTAAAGCCGCACTCCACCCCTTCGAGCGGCGCACAAATGTCCGCGCCGACGACGGCCGGAGCTCCCGCCGCGAGCGCGGTCGTCGGTTCCGGGGCGGTGGCGACGCCAGTTCCCGCGACGAACGTCGTCGCGAAAAGCACGGAGATCGTGACCGGGACGGGTCGCGCGATGATCGGGGATGCCGGAAAGTTTTTCACCGGCTGGAACCTCACCGAATACCGCCGCGAATCCAAGAAGGACGCGCCCCCGGTGGACTTGTTCACGGTCACCCAGAACCCGGCCGGAGAAGGTGAACTTGCCTTCGATTCGCCGGAACTCGCTTACGCGAACAATGTTCAGGGCACGATGAGAGCCTCCGAAGGCGGCGCCATCTGGACTTACGAAGACGCGAACCTGAAGCTTACCCGCGAATACACTTACGGACCGAACCTGAATTACGTCGACCTGGTCATCGCGGCGGAGTTTAAAACGAAGAAACCGGGATTCGCGTTCATTTCGATCGATTCCAAGGGCCCGGCGGAAGATCCCGAAGAAGCGGATCGCCAGCTTCTCCAGTACACCGATACGACGCTCGAACGGTTCGCGCTGAACGACGTCGAGCCGACCCAGCAGCTTCCGGGCGTTACGAAGTGGATCGGAACCCAGAACCGCTATTTTCTTTTTTCCATCGTGCCGGGAATGCCGGCCTCGTCCGCCCTTGCCCAGAAGCTGGCCGAAAAACATTCTAAGATCAGTCTCGTTTATCCCGTCCAGGGCAACGCGATCCGCATCCCGATGAAAGTGTACTTCGGTCCGAAGGAAATGAACGTCCTGCGTTCGGTTGAGCCCTCCCTCGATCTCACGATCGACTTCGGGTGGTTCACCTTCTTCGCGTATCCAATCCTAAAAGTGATGAAGTGGATCCACGGAGAGGTCGGAAACTGGGGCTGGGCCATCGTCCTCCTCACCCTGCTGATTAAGATTCTCACCTTTCCGCTCACCTATAAGTCGATGAAGAGCATGAAAAAGATCGCGGTTCTCCAGCCGCAGATGAACGCGCTTCGCGAGAAATATAAGGACGACAAAGAGGCCCTGAATCGCGAAATGATCACGTTCATGCGGACCCAGGGTTACAACCCGGTTTCCGGATGCTTGCCGATCCTCGTTCAGATGCCGGTTTTCTTCGCCCTTTACCGCGTGCTCTATAGCTCGATCGAACTTTATCACGCGCCGTTTTTCGGATGGATCACGGACCTTTCGTTGAAAGACCCGCTTTACATCACGCCGGTGCTCCTCACCGGACTGATGTGGCTCCAGCAGAAGATCACGCCGTCCACGGCTACCGATCCGATGCAGGCGAAAATGCTTCAGTGGATGCCGCTGTTTTTCGGTCTCCTTATGGTAAATCTACCTGCCGGACTGACCGTGTACATGCTCGTGAACGCCGCCGCTTCGATCGTTCAGCAGCAGTACCTGAACAAGAAGTTCGCGACGCCCACCGTGACGACCGCCGCAACCGTGACCACCTAATCATCCGCGGTTTTAAGCCGCATAGCAGAGAGTGGTAGTGTGACGCTCCAGCCATACCTCGCAACCGATACGATCCATGCGCTGGCCACCCCGACCGGGGGGGCTCTCTCCGTAGTAAGGATGAGCGGCCCGCGTTCGCGCGAGATTCTTGCTTTGCTCGTGGGTGGGGAACTCGGGACGGTGCCGCGCGAACTATTTCGCGCGAAGCTTCGCGATGGAAATGGCGAAACGCTGGACGACGGAATGGCGACCTATTTTATCGCTCCCAGAAGCCACACCGGAGAGGACGGGGCGGAGCTTTTTCTCCATGGCGGCGCGGTCGTTGCCGGCCGAGTGCTCGAGTCGCTGACCCGGCTCGGCTCCCGGCAAGCCCTTCCGGGAGAATTCAGCTTTCGGGCTGTCCGGAATGGAAAGTCTACCGTGGCGGAAGCCGAAGCGGTGGCCGACCTGATCGCCGCGCGGAATGAGGAGGCGGCGAAGCTTGCGCTTGAAAAGATGGGCGGCTCCCAGGCGAAGTGGGTGGGAGATCTCGCCGAGGCAATGCGAAAGCTCGCGACAATGTCGGAACTTGGAATCGATTTCGCGGATCAGGACGTCGAAGAACTCGCGCTCCCTACGCTGAAGCGTCGACTCGAGGAGATCCGCGAACGACTCTCGCGCCTCGAGTCTTCTTTCGAACGAGGGCGACACATCCAGGAGGGAATTCCGGTCGCGTTCGTCGGGCGCCCGAATGCCGGAAAATCGAGTTTTTTTAACGCCCTTTTGGGTGAGGAACGTTCGATCGTATCCGACATCGCGGGCACCACCCGAGATGTCGTTCGCGAAAGCCTGACCTTGCGGGCATCGAGAAATGCGTCTGGTCAAGGGTCCGTCACGTTGCGGCTCCACGATACGGCGGGAGTTCGAGCGCACACGGGGGATCGAATCGAGCGCGAAGGAATCGAAAGAAGTCTCCGCGCGGGGCGCGAAGCGGAATTCGTCCTTTTAATCTCGGATGCGGGCCTGGGAGCGATCGAGGCAGACGAGACCGAAGCGGTTTGGCGATCCCTCGGGATCGCGCCGGACCGTGCGCTCCTTATTTTTACGAAGAAAGATCTGGTCCATCCCGCCGGGAAGACGATCGCGCATGAGCTGCAGAAAAGACTCGGAATTCGCGACGCCCACTGGATTTCTTCAGTCGACGCCGAAGGGGTCCAGGAAGCCGCCGATGGGATCGTTCAGTTTTGTGAACGGTTCGTGCATCGCGAGGCCGGAGAGGTTTTGCTCACGCGACTCGATCACTTGGCCGCCGTTCGTGCGACGCTTTTACATCTTGAGCGTGCAATGGAAGCCACGGAGGAGGATCTCTTCGCCGCGGATCTTCGACAGGCCTTGGTCGCGATCGGACCGGTGATTGGCCAGACGCTTCCTGACGATATTCTGGGCCGGATTTTCTCCGAATTTTGTATTGGAAAATAAGACGGCTTCAGGTGAAGTTCGTTTGCACTTTTCAATACTTCCGGAGGTTTGTCGCGTGGTGTCTATCCAAAAAGTTGGGGTTCTCGGTTCTGGACAGATGGGCGGAGGGATCGCGCAAGTCGCTGCCCAGGCCGGATACACGGTTTTACTCGCGGACCGCGACCTCCCGACGGCCGAGAAGGGCAAAACGAAAATCGCCGCGGGCCTGAAGAAGCTCGTCGAAAAGGCAAAAATCACCGAAGACGTCGCCACGAAGACGATGGCCGGAATCACCTGCGTAAACGGCATGGCCGACCTGAAAGACTGCGACCTCGTTATCGAAGCGGTGACGGAAAACCCGACCCTGAAGTTCCAGCTGTTCAAGCAGCTCGACGAAGTCTGCAAGCCCGGCGCGATCCTCGCGACTAATACGTCCTCGATTTCGATCACGCTCATCGCGGCCCAGACGAAGCGCCCTGCGCTCGTGGCCGGCATGCACTTCATGAATCCGGTTCCGGTGATGAAACTCGTGGAAGGCATCCGCGCGATCCAGACGAGCGACGAGACGTTCGCCGCCGTGAAGGCCGCCGCGGAAAAAATGGGGAAGACCTTCGTCTCCGTCCAGGACATCCCCGGCTTCGCCGTGAATCGAATCCTCATGCCGATGATCAACGAAGCGGTGCAGGTCGTTTACGAAGGGATCGCCACGGTCGAAGATGTCGACGCTGCGATGAAGCTCGGAACGAACCAGCCGATGGGACCGCTGACCCTCGCTGATTTCATCGGCCTGGATACCTGCCTCGCGATCATGGAAGTCCTGCACACGGGGCTTTCCGATTCGAAATACCGCCCGAGCCCGCTGCTGAAGCAGATGGTTTCCGCGGGCTGGTATGGCCGAAAGAACGCGAAGGGCTTTTACGACTACGCCAATCCGGAAATGCCGAAAGCCATGCGCTGGGGTGCGAAATGAATACGCAGTATACGAATCTTCTGATTGAGCGAGTCGATCCCGGCATCGCCGTCCTGAAAATTAATCGCCCGAAAGCGCTGAACGCGCTGAACGGGGAAACGCTAAAGGAACTGCGCGACGCGCTCGGGAAGATCGCGAGCGATACGACCGTGCGTGTGCTCGTTCTCACGGGCGAAGGCGAGAAAGCGTTCATCGCCGGCGCGGACATCGCGGAAATGCACCAGCTCACGCCGGCCGACGGCGTTGCCTTCGCGCAGGCCGGCCACGCGGTGGCGAAACTTCTCGAGACGATGACGAAACCGACGATCGCGGCCGTAAACGGATTCGCGCTTGGCGGGGGCACCGAAATGGCACTCGCCTGCGACTTCATTCTCGCGAGCGAAAAGGCGGTCTTCGGCCAACCCGAAGTGGGCCTGGGGATCATTCCGGGTTTCGGGGGATGTTTCCGCCTCGCGCGCGCCGTGGGACTTCCACGCGCGAAGGAACTCGTCTATTCCGGCCGCCGCGTGAAGGCGGACGAAGCCCTCCGCATGGGTCTCTGCAACCACGTTCTGCCCGCCGAAGGATTTCTTCCGGCCGCTCTCGAACATGCGAAGACGATCGCGCAACAAAGCGCGTCCGCGGTTTCGAAGGCGAAGAGCCTGATGGTGGAGTTCACCGAAGCCATGGGACTGAATACGAAAATCGATGCGGAAGCGCATGCGTTCGGAAGACTGATGAACTCCCACGATCAGCGCGAAGGCATGGGCGCGTTCGTCGAGAAGCGAAAACCGAAATTCGAAGGATTGGTGTAAGCGATGCTTTACGGATGGCCGGTCGAAGGCGACGAAGACAAGAAAATGCTCATGGAACAAGTGGGATCGTTCGCGCGGGAAGCCGTGGCGACGAAGGCGAAGCACCATGACGAAACCGGGCATTTTCCGGCCGACCAAGTAAAGCAGATGGGCGAGATGGGCCTCATGGGAATGATGGTCTCCGAAGAGTTCGGTGGGGCCGGACTCGATACGGTTTCCTACGCCATGTGCATGGAAGAAATTTCGGCGGCCTGTGCCTCGACCGGCGTCGTGATGTCGGTGAACAATTCACTGGTCTGTTGGCCGATCGACGCTTACGGAACGACCGAACAGAAGAAGAAATGGCTCGTACCGCTCGCGCGCGGCGAAAAGCTCGGATGCTTCGCACTTTCCGAGCCGGGCGCGGGATCCGATCCCGGCGGACTTCGTCTGACCGCGACGAAGATCGACGGAGGTTATCAGCTTCGCGGAACGAAGAACTGGATTACGAACGGTCGGGAAGCCGATACCGCGATCGTTTTCGCTTCCACCGATCTTTCGAAGGGGAACAAGGGAATCTCTGCGTTCATCGTGGATACGAAATCGCAGGGGTTTTCGGTTTCGAAGCTCGAAGACAAGCTCGGCATCACGGCCTCGTCGACCGCGCAGCTCTTCTTCGACGATGTTTTTGTCCCGGCCGACTGCCTCCTCGGGCAAGAGGGCCAGGGATTGAAAATCGCCCTCTCCACTTTGGACGGCGGACGGATCGGGATCGCTTCGCAGGCGCTCGGAATCGGGCGCTGCGCGCTCGAAGCTTCGAAGAGATTCGCCGCGGATCGCGAGCAGTTCGGGGCGCCGATTTCGAAACTCCAGGCGATTCAGTTCCACATCGCCGATATGGCGACCCGACTTCAGTCGGCACGCCTCCTCACCTGGAACGCGGCTCGCCTGAAAGATGCGGGCGTGAAATTCGGTAAGGAAGCCGCCATGGCGAAACTCGCCGCCTCGGAAGCCGCGATGTGGGTCGCCACCAAAGCGATCCAGGTCCATGGCGGGTACGGTTACACGAAAGAATACGTCGTGGAACGGAACTTCCGCGACGCGAAGATCACGGAAATCTATGAAGGTACGAGCGAAATTCAGCGCATCGTGATTGCCGCGGGCGAGTTCGCCGAACTGAAATCGTAAGCGAAGGAGTACAGATGCTGGACGTGAAAAAAGAAGCCGAAGCTTTCCGAAAACGGCTCGCCGACGCCGAGAAGAAGTTTCCGCCGCGGCCGACGAAATTCACCACATGGAGCGATATGGACGTACCGCTCCTTTCGACGCCGGACGACCTCGAAAGAGAGGGCTTCGATTATCTGCGCGACGTCGGTTTCCCGGGCGAATTTCCGTATACGCGTGGAGTCCAGCGCAACATGTACCGCGGCAAACTCTGGACGATGCGCCAGTTCGCCGGATTCTCGAGCGCGGCGGAGACGAACAAACGGTTTAAGATGCTGCTCGCGAACGGGCAAACCGGTCTTTCGACCGCATTCGATATGCCGACGCTGATGGGATACGACGCCGACTCCCCGAAGTCCAAGGGCGAGGTGGGTAAGTGTGGCGTCGCCGTTTCCTCACTCGAAGACATGGAAGAGCTCTTCGCCGGCATTGACCTCGGCGAAATCACCACGTCCATGACCATCAACGGTCCGGCGATCGTGATCCTGATGATGTATTACGCGGTCGCCGAGAAGAACGGCGTACCGAAGGAGAAGGTCCGGGGCACGCTCCAGAACGATATTCTGAAGGAATACATCGCGCAGAAGGAATGGCTTTTCCCGGTGAAGCCCGCGACGGAACTCGTGATCGATACGATCGAGTACGGCGCAAAAACCTACCCGAACTGGAATACGGTCAGTATCTCGGGCTACCATATTCGCGAAGCCGGAGCGACGGCGGTCCAGGAACTGGCTTTCACGCTTTCCGATGGACTGGCCTACGTCGACAGGTGCCTCGCGCGCGGAATGGATGTGGATTCATTCGCACCCCGGCTTTCGTTCTTCTTCGACGTGCATAACGATTTCTTCGAGGAAGTGGCGAAATTTCGCGCGGCCCGCCGGATTTGGGCGCGCCTGATGCGAGATCGCTACGGCGCGAAAGACCCGAAGTCCTGGATGCTGCGCACGCATGCGCAAACCGCCGGCGTGTCGCTCACCGCGCAGCAGCCGCATAACAACATCGTCCGGGTCGCGATCCAGGCGCTCGCGGCGGTGATGGGCGGAACGAATTCCCTGCACACGAACTCCATGGACGAGACGCTCGCCCTTCCGACGGACGAGGCGGTGATGATCGCGCTCCGCACGCAACAGGTGATCGCCGAAGAATCGGGCGTGGCGAACGTCGTCGACCCGTTCGGCGGTAGCTACTTCATGGAAACACTTACGAACCGCGTGGAGCGCGACACGCTCGATTATATCCGCCGCATCGACGAGATGGGTGGGATGATCGCGGCCGTCGAACAAGGTTTTCCGCAGGCGGAGATCGCAAATGCGGCCTATCACTTCCAGCGCCAGCTCGAGAGTAAAGAGAAGGTCATGGTCGGCGTGAACAAGTATCAGATGGCGGAAGAGAAACGTCAGATGAATACGCTCTACATCGATCGTTCGATCGAAAAAAAGCAGATCGAAAAACTGGTCGAGCTTCGAAAGAAACGGAATGCCGCCGATGTTTCTCGGACTCTGGGTAAAGTCATCGAAGATGCCCGCGCGGGAAAAAACCTTTGCCCGTCGATTCTGGAGGCCGTGAAGACGTACGCGACCCTTCAGGAGATTTGCGATGCACTTCGTTCGGTTTACGGCGAATATCGCGAAGCCGGCAGTTTTTAAGGGAGAATAGAATGTCGAACCAGAAAATCAGAGTATTAGTCGCAAAGCCAGGTCTGGATGGACACGATCGTGGTGCAAAAGTCATCGCTCGCGCGCTTCGCGACGCCGGTTTCGAGGTCGTGTATACGGGCCTTCACCAGACCCCCGAAATGGTTGTTCGCGCGGCGATCGACGAGGACGTCCATGTCGTCGGACTTTCCATTTTGTCGGGAGCGCATAATGCGCTGGTTCCCGAGATTATGGATGGACTGAAAAAGGAAGGTCTAGACGACGCCCTGATTCTCGTCGGCGGGATCATTCCGGACGAGGATATTGGCGAGCTGAAGAAGCTCGGCGTGCATATGGTCTTCACCCCGGGGGCTTCGCTCCAGGAAGTCGTCGATTATATTCAGGCGCACGCGCCGACTCGGACTTAAAGGGAAGCGTTACCTGCAAACGCGCTCAAGACTTACTTGGTGTAGTTACACGCGCCGATCGCGATGCACCCTGCTCCGGTGGCGTCGATTCTCGAATCGCCTCGAACATCAATCTGCCTAGAAACGTTCGAGAAGAATTACAGACCTCTCCCGCACCCGATTGCCGAATGACCATTCACTTACATAGGTGGCGGTCTCACCATCCACGATAAGCGCCTCCGAGCACTCGTGTGGAGAGCAATAATTATGGAAGAGAGTGTATCGACGGCCCATCGCTGTTTGTTCTACGTAGCAACGATTTTGTCTATGGTCGGTTTGATTCAGGTGGAACCCGAAGCTATGGAAGACTGCCTGCGTGGGGTCGCGCAGGTCTCTCGAAAGCGTGACGTAAAATAGATCACCCTCGCGCTTTATAGTGACCGAATGAACATCGGTATCAATGCAGGGTTCGGAAGTGCATTCGATACCGACTCGTCTAAATCGAAAACCTAAAAGTTCGTCAATAGGGCAGTCGGCAGATGCAAATGATGGAAGAGCAAATAATACGAGCGCGGTGAAGGCCAGGGGAGCGTTTATGCTGTATTTCATCTATTTTATCCTTTGAATTTAGAAACCGTTTTTTGGATTCGCTACTCCGTATTTGGCTTCCGATGCTGCTCGGGAATAAAGAAAGAGATCAACTCGGCCGTAAATCTGGTGTTGATGTCGTCTTTCCGAATTTCTTTCTTCACCGTTGCGAAGGGGACATCTCCGTACCACCAATCCTCTAAAGTGTTTGGCCGGGAGATATGACAAGTAGGAATTTGCTGGCCCATCAATTCAATGATCTCCAGTGTGGCTCGGTCATTTGGTTGATCGAGCAAAGCATCGCAGTTTGACTGTGATTGAGCTGAATCACGGAGCTTAACGGAGTACGTCAAATCGTCCGTCATCGTTACATCTTGGAGATGGGAGGTATGGCGGACTCTGAATTTCCCGGTACCAAGACTTTCTACGACCTCCCTCGTCGAAGTCCCACTGTCGCGTCCCTCCGTCCAGGAATATACGGCCTTCTCGCCGACAGAAGGACCCGCGTAGGTGACACTAGAAATCATTAAACTAACCCATGTGAACGGCTTCATTATTCTCCTGCCCTCCGAACGAATGACGACTGCGCTTGATCTGAAAAAATCACCGCAGTCTGCATATGGATTGGACGATTGCCCCGGGTTCTCCGCTATTCACGGCGTGGGCGACTAATGCAGACCCGGGAGTGAAAATCGTCGAGGAAGCCCCAGTCGGATGGCTGATCGCGAGAACGTAGGTTTCCTCCCCCGTAGATTGGGTTGTCTTGAAAAGCTGAAAATTGAAGTGATCGAGAGTGGAGTTAACGGCGGTGTTGCCATCAAATACAACTTGCGACTCTAAATTTACCCGGCTGTTCTCTACTTTAAGTTCGCAGTCGTAGGGACTGGCGGAGGCTACCGTTGCGTGTAAAAGGAGAGCCAAAATTCCAAATTTTTTCATATGACGATTCCTTTGTTGTGGTTCTTCGAAATCATTCCGTTGTTCAGTCCTTCCTAAAGCGCTCGATGAGCCCCTTTCGGAAAAGATTTTCTATCGAGTCAGCGACGACGGCGGCGTTCGTCTTCTGGTACCCACCGGACAAGAGCATCGTAATGGGAATTCCTCGGCTTCTAGCTGCTTCGAAGACGAGCTGGTCCCTTTGGATGACGCCGGCTGGAGAAATATTCGCCAATCCGAGGGGATCGCCACTGAGGATATCGGTCCCCGAATTGTAGAGAATGAGATCGGGCGCAAACCTTGAAAAGGCAGACTCTAGTCCGCGGCCTAGATCTGAGAGGTATTCCTGATCTTGATATCCGTTTCGGATTTCGATTCTTTCGTCGATCCCGAGACTCGCGACCTTCACCCGATTGCGCAGGTCATGTTTTTCCTTAAGTGTGTCGTGGGGCTGCGGCCAAACGTCCCGATTAAACATATCGAGGATGAAGACTTCGGGATCATTTCCAAAGTCGTATTCGTGCCCATTTCCCATATGAACATCGAGGTCGATGATCATGATCTTTTTCGCGATTCCGGCAGCGCGGAGGTTCTCGATGGCAAGCGAGATGTCGGCGAAGATGCAAAAACCCTCACCCCAAACTCGGTCCGCGTGGTGATAGCCCCCGGCCAGATTGATCGCCCACCCACGATCCATAGCGGCTCGCGTGGCCATTACCGTGCCGCCCGTAGCGAGTCGCTGGGGCGCGACGATATTCCGGTAAACCCATTTTGCGGGGAAGATCTTCGCGAGGGGAAAGACTAAAATTTCGGCGACCGTATTTGCGCTAGCCTTGAGCGCGTTTAAGTATTCGCGTGAATGGCGTTTCTCAGATGAGTTTCGGCGGACAAGAAAGTCATCATCCGGATATTCAGGAGCGGAGATTTCTTCGGGGGATATGACACCGCTTCGAACGAGAAAGTTATAAATCTTTTCGTACTTCTTATTGTCGAAATAGTGGAGCTTCTCCAGGCCGAAAAGTGATGGCGTATACTCCGGAGAGTAGAAGATCGGAAGTTTTTCGTCCCCGATGCGATAATCTCGTTCGAAGAATGCCCGTCCGCGGAATTTTTGCGTCTGTGTGGATGGCCATCCCGTATGGGTTTGGGCCGAGTCGGCGTGGGAAAATGGGGCTGGGGTTAGGCTAAAGAGGGCTAAAAGAGGAATGAGAGAGCGGAGCAATGGTTTCATATCGGTTGACCTTCCGATCCGGTCTGTAACCTCGGGGGCGTTTCCGATCTAGGAGTTTGTCCTCAAGTTTCACCGCGAAAGTTGAGTAGGACTCGCTGTGCCGGATCGTTGTGCTTAGATTCGGAAGAGATCCAGCAAATAGCAGTACGCGGTCTCTTCCGACGATGGTCGAACGACTTCCCGGATCTGCCGGATCGCTTCGACCAGAATTTTTCGGACGCGGGGTACATCTTTTTCGGAGAGGCTGACGACCGAAGTATAGCGCAGATCCGTATTCTCCGTACGATCGAGCGAGTGAACCGAGCGCAGACGCCAGTGTTCGTGCTGTAAGCGCATCATCGGAGAGTCGTCGCCGACATGAAGGCTGACCTCGCTCGCGCGATAGCCGGAACCCGAACGGACGGCGAGTCCCGCGTCCTCGAGAAACTTGAGCGCGCGGGAGACTTGTTCGCCGGAGAGGCCGAGGTGACGTGCGAGGCGTTCACGAGTCCGAAACTCCGGAATCGTGAGGAGGATGTGGATGGCGGCGTAATACCAAGCACTGTAGTAAGTCGATTGCTCTGATCGATTTAAGGTCTTTTTGTACTGGAGCGAATTTCGCAAACGGTTTTGCTCCTGAGCTGCGGCGGTGATTTTCTTCTGGAAATACTGCGCGAGGTCCGCCGTGCCCGCACGGTCACGCAGCACGAGGAGGAGGAAATAATCGGCCTCTTGGGCGCTATGACCGAGGTAGGCATTGGCGGCATGAGCTTGTTCGAGGCTGAGATGTGCGGAATCGTTTAGTATCTGGGAGATGTAGGCGACGTGGCAATGAAGGGCGCCCGCAAGTCGTGACTTAGCGCCACGACCCTCATCGAGAATTCTCGCGGCGAGATAGAGCTTGTAGTTTGCAGAGTCGAATACCGAGTTTTTCAATCCGGACCCTTTTAGAGTAGAACTTCAGTTTTACCAAGAGTTTAAGTTAAGTACAGTAAGCAACCTTTTTGGAACCACCTTAAAGTTGGGAAAGCCACCCGACTTTCGGCTTCTTAATGCACACCACATTTGATATTGGGCGCCCACTCATGATTCGAATCCTTCCCGTCTCGAGTACATTATTGGCCCTTTTCGCGATCTTTTTGAGCGCCGATATTTATGCCGACGGCGGCATATGGAGCGCTTTATCCGAAAAGCAGCGGAGCGAACTTCGGGCCGGAAAGCAAATCCGGATTGATGGGACGAATCCAAAGGTATGGAGCGTGACCTATTATCAGCAGATACTTCCGTATAAAGCGGCAGTAAACGCCGACCCCGAGAATTCAGCAGCGATCTTCTGGGATCTGAAAGGGCAGGTCGACTATTTAGCGAAGTTCGGGTTTACAGACGTCGCCGTTTCGAGCGGGCAAGGCACGGCCGCGGTTCGTTGTGTCGTGAAGTCCCTGGTTCCGACTCCAGGCGGACACCGAACGCTCGAATATCCCCAAGCGAATGCGATCTATAGGGCCGGCTCTAGAAAGCTGCCTTACTACGTATCTTCTTGGCATTCGACAGATCCGTCGCGTGGCGAGCACCCAGGATTCCTCGCCGTCTGGGGTGATGTGACTTTCGACCGCATTCCAGGAAAGGAAACGGGGTCTCTCCTCGCTTATCGCGCCGTGACGGTTCCGGCCGCGGAGATTCTCGAAAACGTCGCGCTCCGAGAAAACCTTTATGACTTTTACGCCAAGTTGGTACGTGCTCATAGCGAGCGCATGGCTCGGGGCGCGTCCTCGGAGCAACTGAGTTCCCTCCGAACCGCACTGGGATCGAAACCATGACAACGATTCTAAAAGGTGCGCTGCTATTCGGCGTTCTCTCGGGAAATGCCGTGATTTCTTGGGCTTCTCCTACGGTTTCGGTCCAGACCCGGAATATCATCGATCGGTCTCTTCGTGATCCGGCGCTGTTTGATTTAAAGTTTAAATTACAGGAGTCGCGAGCCGCCGGCGGTCAAACACGCTGGGCAAGTTCGTTAGAGAGCGCTCCCTGGTCGACTGGAACGGGCTCCTGGGAAGTTTCTTTTAGCGATGGCAAGGAACTCGTTTGGATATTGGTCCTCCGTGCCCCGATTCCGGAGGTCGCGCGCTACATTGCGTACGTAGCCTTCGAGCGAACTGCGGACGTGGGATCGGATCCGGTTGAGCGCGTTTTGCGCAGCTTCTTGGAGCGGGCAAAGTTTCATTCCAGTATGGAAGTCGCGATTGCTACTTTGAAGGAGATACGCCCTAAATTCGAGAATGCATATGGGGCAGCCCAAAAGCTCCAGGAAGTTAGGATTGCGGAGTTGACGAGAGCCTGTTCGAGCGCGCCCGATGAATGCGCAAGCGTTGGGCTCGTTGCTCAGGCTAGGAGCGAACTTGCTCAACGAGGGCGAGAGACATGGAAAACACTCAACGTCGAATCGGGGAGAATCGACGTCCCGTCTGCGCGCGGTTTCACGGCCGGATTTGAAAGGGCGCTTGGAATCACTTTCGCCTCTTCGCGGGCCATCGTTCATCTTTCCGAGTCGGAATTTCGGATTGAACTACGGGCTATTCGAGGTGACGGAGTCGCAAAGGCGGAACGATGAGACTTTTAGTGTGGGCACGCGCGACGTTCTTTTCTTTGGCAGGGGTTACCCTCTCCCTCGTTTCGTCGAGTCTTGCCGGTGGAGAAAGCAGTGCGGGCGCCGACGACTATCGAGTACAGGCTGCGTGGTTTCGTAGCGCGGATCCCCAGGCAGTCGTGAAGGGGTGTTTTGAGATTCGAAAGGGTTTCGGTGTTTCGGCCTCGAAGATCGAGACGATGATCCTGGAAGCTTTTCGACTCTGGGGCGAGTACCCCGCGGAGAAAAAACTCGTAGGTCCCGAAGCGATTTGGATCGCCAAACGGCTCGTCCTGAAAGCTCGATGCCGAGGGGGCGAAGACCTCGCGTTTTATTTGGGAGTTGATCGTCCGGAGATTCGGAAAACGAAAAAACGTTATCGGCATCCGTTTGGCTTCGTGGAAATGACCGCGTCAGACCAACCCGCGCAGCCCCTATGGGGACGCGGTTATGTCTGGATCGTCGAACCCTTCGGTTTTGGCCGACTCAATGCCCCTGATTGGTCTTCCTCCGAAGGATCGCTGGCCGCGCTCATTTTGCATGAGGTTGGCCATGTGTTTGGGAATGGTCACGTCGATGGAACGGTCATGACGCCTAAGATCGGTCAGTACCTCGAAGCCGATACGGCGCTTTACCGGTCCGGTCCTTCTTTCTTGGAACGCTACGATCGAATTGATTCCGAACGTGAACTGGTCGATTGCCTGTTTTGTCCGACGACGTACGAGTCCGACCGAGACAAATTCGATGTTCGCGCTGCCTATAAAGAGCTGATTGGAAAGGTTCCGACCGGCCAAGTGAGTATGAATTTTAAGCGAATGGCTTCTCCACCGGCCGACGCGATCCTGGTCGTACGCGATGAGAAAGGGAGCCATTCCTTGCGCGTTCGAATCTCCGCGAAGATCGCGGAATTCGAAGACGGAGCGCCCTGCTTCTCCGGACTCTATGGAAAAACCTACCGACATAGGGGGGCATCGTTCTATGCGACGATCCGGACCCCCGCCGGCAAAGATGTTCCGGTTGCCCTCAACTCGAATTTCGACGGGCGGAAGCTCGCGATTCGAAGACTGAACGAACTTATGGGTGAACCCCTTTTCGTATCGGGGCGATAGGAGAGGTTACTCCGATTTACCTCCGAATTTCCGCGCTGTGCTTCACGGCTTAAAAACAAGTTTAAATCCGAGGCTCCCGCTTTAAGAACTGGATGAGATTCCAAAGCCAGGCGGGAAAAGCCCGCATGCGCGCAATCGGGCTCTTTCGGTAGAATTCGACGAACTGACGAAAGGTTGCGTACTGGAACGGGGTGTACGGAAACCACCAGAACGACTTGAATACGAAAAGGGAACCGATTGGCGCATGCACGTGCCGCGTATTCACGAATTCGTAGAGACCGCGCGCGGAGTGCTTACGTCCGAAGCCGGTTTCTTTTACGCCACCCCACGGGGTCTCGGGAAGTCCCGCCGTGTAAACGACTTCGTTAATGGTGACGGTTCCCACCTCGAGGCGCTTCGCGATGGATTCGGCGAGCCCAAGATTCTTCGTAATGATGCTCGCCAGAAGTCCGTACTTACTGCGATTCGCTTTTTCCACGGCCTCGTCGACGGAAGTGAAAGTGGTGATCGCGACGACCGGACCGAAGGTTTCCTCGTTGTAGATGTCGAGTTCCTCGATGTTCTTTCCGGAGACGACGGTCGGACGCAGAAACCTCCGATCTGCGGAGAAATCTCCACCCGCGATGAATTCGGCGCCGCGTTCCTTCGCCTGTTTGATCTGGGAGGCATAGACGTCTTTTTGTTTCTCGAACGTGATTGCGCCGAGATCGTTATCGCCGTCTCGGGAATGGCCCTGCCGGAGCAGCGCGAGCTTTTCCCGAAGTCCGGCTTTAAATGCGTCCGCGATCGATTCATGGACGAGAATACGTTCGACCGAAGCGCAGATCTGTCCGGAATTTGAGAACCCGCCCCAGAGCGCGGCGCTCGTCGCGTAGTCGAGATCCGCGTCGGCCAGCACGATCATCGGGTCTTTTCCGCCGAGCTCGAGATTCACCGGAATGAGGTGGTCGGAAGCCGCGCGCATGATTTTCTTTCCGGTGCCGACGGATCCTGTGAAAAAGACTTTCGCGGGCCGAGCTTCGATCAGGGCCGCTCCGATCGTGCCGTCGCCGACGATGGTGGTGACGAGTCCTTTCGGAAACCCAGCCTCTTCGAAGAGTTCCTGAATTTTCAGTCCGATGAGGGGAGTGATTTCGGAGGGTTTAAAGAGGACGGCGTTACCCGCGAGCACGGCCATGACGAGTTCCCCCATGGGCAGGAGGAAAGGGTAGTTCCAGGGTGTGATGACCGTCACGACGCCGAGTGGCCAGTAGTTGAGATAGCTTTTCCGGTGTTTCATCAGACCCATCGGAATTTTTTCATCGCGAAGAAGGGAGGGACCGTTTTTCGCGAAGTAAGTACAGAGCTCGATCGTGGCGAAAATTTCATTCGTCATCGCCTCGAATCGCGGTTTTCCGTTCTCGCGGGAAATCAGCTCGGAGAGATCGTCGATGCGATTGATCAGAGTCTCGCGAAGATTGATGATGGCGCGCGCGCGATCGCGGACGGAGACGGCGGCCCAGGACTTTTGGACGGCGGCCGCCCGTTCGAAGTGGGAGCGGATTTCGTCCTTCGGGGTAGGTGAGAGTTCGCGCAGAACTTCGCCGGTGGCGGGGTCTCTTACGGACAAAGTTTCGATCATCCTTAGAGTTTGGGGTACGCGGCAGGGTGTGTCCAGAAAGGTTGCCTTAAAATAACGCGCCGCACACGATCTTTGGAATGATTTTTTAATGCGCCGCCATCAAGTCGCTTTTCTTTACCTGGCCGTTTAGGTATCCCGAGGGTCCCGTATGAGCACCCTTTCACAAAACTCGCGCATCGACTTCGACTTCGACGTCCTCGTCATCGGTGGCGGCCACGCAGGTACGGAGGCAGCGCATGCGGCGGCGAAGATGGGCTGCCGAACGGCACTCGCGACCCTGAATCCGGAGCGGATCGGCTACCTCTCTTGCAACCCGGCGATGGGGGGCTTGGCCAAGGGTCAGCTCGTGAAGGAAATCGATGCTCTCGGCGGGATCATGGGCCGCCAGACGGATCAATCTGCGATTCAGTTTCGTCGACTGAACACCTCCAAGGGGCCGGCCGTGCGTTCGTCGCGCGCTCAGTGCGATAAGCCCCTATATGCGCGTAAAATGCGGGAGTTTATCACGTCGCTGCCGAATCTCGCGGTTCTTGGACTCGAGGTCGCGGATCTCCTCTGGGAGAAGTCGGGAGAGAAGAACCGAATTTTCGGGGTTCGTCTTCGCGACGGTTCCGAAGTCCGCGCACGCGCGGTGGTCGTGACCTCTGGGACTTTCATGCGGGCCGTGATGCATACCGGGTTCGAGCAGGCGGAAGGTGGCCGGGTCGGAGACGAAGCGGCGAAGACTCTGAGCACCTCGATTGAAAGGTTAGGGTTTAAACTTCGTCGACTTAAGACGGGGACACCCCCACGCCTTGATCGCGGTTCGATTGATTGGTCGAAAACCGAGGCCCAGCCGGGGGACGACGTGCCGCGACCCTTTTCCTTCTATTATAGGGGCACCCGTTTTCCGGAGCTTCCTCAAGTAAATTGCTTTATAACCTATACTAACGCACAAACCCATGAAATTATTGAGAAAAACTTTGATAAGTCGCCGATGTTTACGGGAATTATTCAAGGTGCCGGACCGCGTTATTGCCCCTCGATTGAAGATAAAGTAAAACGGTTTAATACGAAGGAGCGCCACCAGATCTTTCTGGAGCCAGAAGGTCTCGCCGTTCCCGAGATTTACGTCAACGGAATGTCCACTTCGCTCCCCAGGGATGTCCAGGAAGCATTTATCCATTCGATTGCGGGCCTCGAGAACGCAAAATTCCTGAAGCACGGATATGCCGTCGAGTACGACGCCGTGGATGCGCGAATGCTTAAAGCGACCCTCGAAGCAAAAGACGTAGAGGGTCTTTTCTTCGCAGGCCAGGTGAACGGAACTTCGGGGTATGAAGAGGCCGGGGCCCAGGGATTGATCGCCGGGATGAACGCGGCCCTGTCGGTTCGTGAGCAGGACCCGTTCACTCTTTCGCGACTCGAAGGATACATCGGAGTTCTGGTCGACGACCTTATTCTGAAAGGTTCGGACGAACCGTATCGAATGTTCACTTCTCGGGCGGAACACCGCCTTCACTTACGCGAGGACAACGCGGATCTTCGACTTTCCGAGCGGGGTTATCGCGCGGGACTTCTTTCCGAGGCTGACTACCAGACGTTCTGTCGGAAGCGTGAGGCGATCTCGAAACTCGGCGCGGAAGTCGAGGGTCGCTCTCTTTTTCCAAACGCGGAAACGAACGCTTGGGCGGTAGGACACGGACTTGCGGTTTTGAAAGATAAAACGCCTTTTTCCGCCTTTTTACGACGCCCAGCTGTGCACATCGATTTACTCACGCAGGTTCCGCCGTCGACCGAAGGCAACGAGCCTCTCGATTTATCGGGGTACGATTCCGACGTCATTGAGCAAGTGGAGATCCAGGTGAAGTACGCCGGATATATTCAGCGCGATCTCGATCTCGTCGAGGGAGTTCGAAAAAATGAGGATCTCGACATCCCGGGAGCGATGGACTTCGACCGAATTCCCGGGTTGTCGACGGAGATTCGCCAGCGCTTCCGCGAAACACGACCCCAAACCATTGGTCAGGCGAGTCGACTCCAGGGGGTCACACCCGCCGCAGTCGCGAATCTGATGATCTATCTTAAAATGCAGGCCACTCAGGAGCCGGATCGGAAGCATGAATCCCACCCAAGAATTTAGAGAGTTGCTTCAATCCACCGATCTCGACTCCGACCAGATCGAACGAGTCGTAGAGTTTCGCGAGGAAGTCCTCCGAGAAGAGGAGATGCAGAATCTTACGAGGCTTCTTTCTCCGAAGGATTTTTTCGAGGGACACGTTCAGGACGTCCTCGAGCTTGAGAAATCGGGACTCCTTGCAGGGTCTGCGATCGATATGGGTGCAGGGATGGGCGTTCCGGGGCTGCTCCATCAGCTTGTTTTTCCACGTCCTGCGCCGCAAGGCGCTGAGTTTGCGTGGGTTTCTTCAGATTCTGAACGAATGAAAGCCGACTTTGCGCAGCGCATGATTGAAAAATTCGATATTCCAGCAATGACCGCGATCTCAGAGCGGGCTGAAACCTACCTGGCTAGTCACTCTATCGACAATGTAGTCGCCCGAGCAGTAGGTCCGGTCACGAGAATCTACAATTGGCTCCGCACATGTTCCACGTGGAACAACTTGATGCTCTTTAAAGGTCCTAGGTGGGAGGAAGAGTGGGCAGAATTCCAAAAAACGGGACAGCGTTCGCAGCTTTCCGTCCTGACCACTCATGACTATGTGGTCGGCGATGAAAAAAAGCAGAGGAAGATTATTCTTCTTCGTCGTGTGTCCTGATTCCGCAGGAAATTGAATCGAATTTTCGTCACCATTTGTTCCACGTGGAACAAAAAAAGTTGAGTAAGCTTTGCATTCTCACTTGCTCATCTTCCGCGCGATCTTTACTCTTGGAGAGTAAGCAAAAGTTTTTTGGGCTCAGCCGTTCTTTCGAATGACTACCCAACCTCCACAACCACAATGTCTCTGTACTGGGCGCTTGAGCTATTAAAGGCAAGCGCCCAGGGGGGCACTCTGGGGAGTGATTCCCAAGGAAAATTCTATGGAAAAGCAGCCAAAACCACCACGCCGAGGCAAAGTCGTAGCCCTCATCAACCAAAAGGGGGGCGTTGGCAAGACGACCACTACCGTGAACCTCGCGGCTTCACTCGCGCTCGCAAAACGAAGAATTCTCGTTTTGGATTTCGATCCGCAAGGAAATGCTTCGTCGGCCCTCGGCATCGATCGAGCCAAGGTTGCGGAAAGTGTGAGCATCTACCATGCGCTGATCGGCGAAGTGAAACTGTCCGAAACGATCCTACCCACCGAAGTCGACGGTCTTTTTGTTTCCCCAGGAAACTCCGATCTTGCCGGCGCGGAGATCGAACTCGTGACGGCATTTGCCCGCGAACAGAAACTTCGGGCCGCAATCGCGGAAGTGAAAAACCAGTACGACTATATTCTGATCGATTGCCCACCTTCGCTCGGACTCCTCACAGTGAACGCACTGACCGCCGCCGACAGCTACCTAGTCCCGATGCAGTGCGAATATTTTGCGCTCGAGGGCCTGACCCAGCTGATCCACACCGTCGGTCTGATCCGCGCGAGCACGAACCCGAATTTGGAAGAAGAAGGCATTCTTCTTACGATGTACGACGGGAAGACCAACCTCGCGAATCAGGTGGTCGAAGAAGTCCGCAAGCATTTCAAAGAACAAGTTTATGACGCGGTGATTCCAAGAAACGTTCGACTTTCCGAATGCTCGAGCTTCGGAAAACCCATCGTTCTCTATGATGTGAACTCGAAAGGTTGCAGCGCCTACCTCAGCCTCGCGAATGAGTTTCTCGTCCGAAATCAGAAACTGGATGCGAACGACACTGCAGAAATGACTGCGGAAATAACGGCCACTCCGGCTCCGATGCGGAACGAGACCCCTGAAACTTCCGCTTCCCCGGGACTTCCGCAGATGCCGACACCGCCACCTTTTAATGGACCGCGCGCGGACACGGCGCTTTCGTCCTGAGCACCAGAATAAAGTAACATCAGATGCAAATTTTAAATGGCAGTAACGGAGAAATTGAAATGACCCAGAAGAGCCCATCCCGCCCGGTTTTAGGTAAAGGCCTGGCCTCGCTTCTTTCGGCCACCCCGCCGCCCGCACCGCTCGCAACATCGACTCCCACGACGGGTACAGGTGCAGTCGCTGCCGGTCCGGCCACTCCAGTTCCTAGCCAGGATATTTCGAACGCTAACCGCATTCCGGGAATCACGTTCGCCACGCTTGAAGATATCGTCCCGAATCCCTACCAACCGCGCCGCGAGTTCAACGACAGCGAGCTTGCCGAGCTTGCCCAGTCGATCACCGCCAACGGAATTATCCAGCCACTGGTGGTTCGGAAAGGTCCTTACGGCTACCAACTGATCGCAGGCGAGCGCCGACTCCGAGCCGCCAAACTCGCTGGACTAAAGCAAGTTCCGATCGTGATCCGGAAGTCGACTGACAAAGAAGCGCTCGAAATCGCGCTCGTCGAAAACATCCAGCGCTCGAATCTGAATTGTATCGACGAAGCCTTGGCCTACCTGCAACTGATGCAGGACTTCAACCTGACCCAAGATGAAACCGCGGAACGCGTCGGAAAAGAGCGCTCCACGGTTGCAAACTTTGTTCGCCTCCTTCGTCTGCCCGAAGCAATTATCGATGACTTGAAAAAGGGGATTCTCTCTTTCGGACACGGCAAAGCCCTCCTTTCCCTCGAAGACCAAGATCAGCGACTGCTCGCACGGAAGAGCATTGTCGAAGGAAAGCTCTCCGTCCGCGCGACGGAAGCCCTCGTCCAGGAGATGCAGGCGAAAAACCGTTCCACGGGAAACGTCGAGGCCACCCCGGCGCGCGACCTGACCCCCGTACAGTCGAGACTTCGCAACCTTTCCCTCGAAATCACCCGCACGGTCGGGATGAAGACGGAAGTGAAAGGGAATGAGCGTCGCGGGAAGGTCGTTCTTCACTATTCGAGCCGCGAGGAACTTGAACGTCTGATTTCCCTGATGCAGACTTCCTAGAGATGCTCTCAAAGAAGAATGCCCTGACTACCCCCGCCACACTCTCGGCCGTAACTGGCGTCCTCGATGCCGGCTCCGAATTCGATGGTCGACTCACTTTCCAGGGAACCCTCCGGATCGGCGGCGGCTTTAAGGGCCAGATTTTCACCCCCGATACCCTGATCATCGGAGAGGGAGCGAAGGTCTCGGGGGAAATCGACGCGGGAATCGTCATCATCAGTGGGGAAGTTCACGCCAACATCAAGGCCCGGCATCGGGTCGAGATCCACTCTCCAGCCGTCTTTCGTGGCAGCATTGTCACACCGAGTCTTCAGGTCGATGAAGGGGTGATCTTCGAGGGGTCGAGCAAGATGATTAACTCCGCCACCGTCCCTTCGCCATCGCTCTCGAAAAATCTCACCAACTAATCAAGATCCGCGATACGTCTAGGAATTACTGGGATTTTGTTGACCGTGCAGAATTCTGCGTGTTAACCCATCTTGCGATTCCAACTTAGCGTATTTCGGAGACTTTTGTGGCCGCTATTCTTGCGCAGCTCGGCTTGGACCAAACATTTTTCATTCAGTTCGCCCTGTTCACGGCGATCTTTTTTATCATTCCACCTCTCTTCTTTAGACCCTTTCAGAAGTTGATCCAGGCTCGGCACGATAAGACGGTCGCGGATCGTGAACGCGCGGAAGAGCTCGTTCGACAAGCAAACGCGAAGCTCGAAGAATTCAAGGCGCGAATGGCGGAAGAGCGCGCGCGAGCCCGCGGCGAATACGAAAAAGCGATCGCGGAAGTGAAGGCCGAAGAGAACAAAATCATCGGCGCTGCCCGCGAAGAAGCGAAGAAGATCACGCAAGGGTCGCTCGATGCGATCCAGAACCAATCCGCGCAGCTGAAACGCTCGCTCGAAGCCGACGTGGAGGGCCTCGCCCTCCAAATCTCGGACATGCTCACGAAGAGGC
>CAZIAL010000001.1:174648-192414 GCA_964536965.1 uncultured Bacteriovoracaceae bacterium | reverse complement strand
CGGCTCCGTCTCGTCTAAGAACACGTGCACTTCGTTCACGCGGCCGAAGAGATTATGGAGATCGCCCATGATGTCCTGGTAGGCGCCCATCAAGAACATGCCGAGATAATAATGCTCGGTTGATTTCAAGGTGTGGAGCGGGAGGGTATCCTTGATATCCCGCAGATCGATGAACTTGTTTACCTTGCCGTCCGAGTCGCACGTAATATCGACAAGCGTCGCTTGGCGAGTCGGTTCTTCGTCGAGGCGGTGGATCGGAACGATCGGGAAAAGATGTTGGATCGCCCAGTGATCGGGCATCGACTGGAATACGGAGAAATTGCAAAGGTACTGGTCGGCGAGCGTCTTATTGAGCGCTTCGACTTCGTCGGGCACGTATTTCAACCCCGCCGAGTTCTTGTAGATCACTTTGCAGATCTGCCAGAAGAGGTGTTCTACCTTGGCTTTGTCTTCGAGAGACAAAAAGCCGAGTTTGAACATGGAGAGCGCTTCTTCCTTCCGCGCGACGGCGTCGTGGAAATGTTCCAGAACGTTTTTCGCGGTCAGGTTTTGCATCAGAAAACGCATTTCTTTAACAACGTCGTCTTCGTCCGGGGTCTCGTCCATCGTGATCGGGGTCGCGCCGACTTCGATATTTCCAAACACGTTCACGATCAAGACCGAGTGGTGCGCGACGATCGCGCGGCCCGACTCGGAAACGATGTGCGGTTCGGGCACTTCCTCGGCTTGGCAAACTTCCTGGATCGAATAAACGACATCGGAGACGTATTCGTTCAACGAATAATTGATCGAAGATTCGAAACTCGTACGCGAACCGTCGTAATCGACGCCTAAGCCGCCGCCCACGTCGAGGTAGTCGAGCTTGAGCCCCATCTTCATCAACTTGGCGTAAATCCGAGTCGCTTCTTTCGTCGCGTCCTTCACGGTACGGATGTTCGTGATCTGCGAACCGATATGGAAATGGAGAAGCTTGAAGCAATCTTCCATTCCTTGCGAGCGCAGCACGTCGATCGCATGGAGAAGTTCCGGCGTCGTCAGTCCGAACTTCGCGGATTCGCCGCCGCTGGATTCCCATTTTCCGGAACCCTTCGAGTAGAGTTTTACCCGGATTCCGATATAGGGAACCACGCCCATTTCTTTCGAGAGTTGGAGGATTTGGAAAAGCTCGGTCAGCTTTTCAACGACGATGATTACGTTTTTGCCGAGCTTGCGCCCCATCAACGCCATCTTGATGTAGCCGTAGTCTTTATAGCCGTTACAGATAATCAGCGAATCGGGAGAAAGCGGCGCCGCGGAGACGATCGTCAGTTCTGCTTTTGAGCCAGCTTCGAGTCCGTAGTCGTACGATCGACCGGCGTCGACGATCTCTTCGACGACCTCGCGCATCTGGTTCACCTTGATCGGGTACACGCCCTTGTAACGGCCTTTGTATCCGAACTCCGCGATCGACTTACGAAACGCTTCGTTCAACGCGATCACGCGGTGACGGATGATGTCTTGGAAGCGAATCAGCACTGGCAGACTCACGCCCTGCGATTTCACTTCTTCCACGACACTCATCAAATCGATCCCAGGGCCTTCGCCGCGGCGAGGATGCACGGTCATATTGCCGCTTGGATTAATGGAAAAGTACTGGTCGCCCCAGTTTTCGATATTGTACGTCTTCAGCGAATCGGAAGCGCCCCAAGTTCTCATAGAACGATCGGTTATCAGGCTTTGGCGCCCCCTAAAAGCAGGAAATGAGGCGGTGGGCCTAAGACCCAAGATTCGGCTACCGGACCTGAACGCAGCTCACCCGGCAGGCTTTGGAATCGAACTCGTAAACGTCTCCGCAGGCGTGCTCGCGGCTGTAATCCGGGTTCCTAAACTTAGCCACGATCTGGGCAAAACCGGGCAGGGCCTCCTTCTGATACAGGCGGTCGAGTTCCTCGAACTTCTCCATCGCGTGCTCTTTCCAAGCTTGGTCGAATCTCGCTTGATCGGCCAGATTTAAGGACCCTCGCAGGGAACGGAAGCCGCCAAGCGCCGAGCGGATTTCAATCTTGGCGTCGATACTTCCTTTCCGCGCCTCGGAGAAACCGCATCGATAGAGCGACGCGGTAGAGGCCAGGGTGCGGAGCTTGGAGACAAAAAGTCCTAGCTGGTGCTTGCCAGTTAACTCTTTTAGTCGAAAAAAGAACGACATCAGGGTTTTCCCAAAGCGGTGGGTATCGCAAGCATCGAAGTAGACGAGCCCCGTGGCGGTTCTCACTCGGCAATTCCCGGCGGAAAAGGGCTCCGCCAGACTTTCTGGCGAAAAGGGCTTGTGGTCGAGTCGTTTATTCGAGGTGAACGCTTCTAAGGTGGCAATTTTTTCGCCCCGTCTTTGGATGGCATTTTCGCAAAGAGACTGGGCGAGCTCGGATTCGCCGCGCAAATCAAGTCCGGCACAACACGCTGCCATTTTGTCATTCTGGGCTAAAACGTAGAAATCACCAAAAGGGCGATCTAAGGATTGCACCGGGGTGCCGTCACGGAAGTCGCGTAGACAGGCCGGAAGATCACGTTCTCCGAGAAGAAATTTCGGCGTGTCGTGCGCCACTGCCGAAACTAAATCGGGAAATGCTTCGATCAAGAAAGGGTGTTCTTGAAGGCCGCGCAAGGCCTCGCCAACCGGTCCGGCGGAAAAGCTCAGTAGGTGCGCGACTTCGTGCGCGTATACGCTAGAAGCGAAATCCGAGAAGTCCCAGTTCGGCAAGGAGTCGAGAGCGACGCCGAAACTCTCGTCGGAAGGGCCCCAATTGAGCGGCCCCGCCTTGGACTTCATCGATCCGTCGCTTTTACCTCGGATCAGGACTTTAATTGGCACGGCGAATACTTCGGCGGGAGACAGTTCTAGGGCTAAGGAAACTTTCCGGTGGACCTCGCCTATCGCCTCGATCAAGCGCCGCGCGTCGGACGGCAGCGTCCCGAGCGGCCCACGACAATAGTCCACTCGGTTTCGAAGAACCGGATGGTCGATGTCTTGAAATTGGAGGCGGCCCAGAAAAGCTCGGGCACAAAGCGGGTTAATTGCGTCAGCCGGCGCAGACGACTTCTGCGTTAAATAGGGCAACACGATTTCGTCCCCGCGAAAAAGACCGGGTGGAAAATCGAGTGTAGCCGACGCATGGGCAGATACGGGAAGGCCGAGCATTCCGAACGACGCGAAAGCCAAAGTCAGGGCTAGGAATATTCGAGAGTTCAAGAAGGCCGCCACTGCGCGGGTTATAGAAGGAACAGCCTATTGCGTCAACACTCGATCCTCCGTT
Source organism: uncultured Bacteriovoracaceae bacterium (assembly GCA_964536965.1). GTDB lineage: Bacteria > Bdellovibrionota > UBA1018 > UBA1018 > UBA1018 > JACMQW01. The sequence goes on along the minus strand of CAZIAL010000001.1, from coordinate 189,124 downwards.
CGAGTGAACCCGTTTCTCTTTTAATAACTGCGACTTAAACGGGGATTGTTTCGGCCTAAGGGACTTGTGACTGGGACCTTGCAGTTTTGGTCGCAATCTCCTTAGATGGCGCGATGAAACGTCCACCTCGGATTCTTGGATTCGCTGTCATCATCGCGCTCTTCGGCCTCGGAACGGGAAGCTTAGTCGCGCCTTCCAATGCCGCCGCCGCGAAAGCCGAAACGGTGAAAATTCTACTCGGCGAAGAAACGTTGGAAGCGAAAATCGATGGCCCCCGCGGTAAAGGCCCCTACCCGATGCTCGTGATCGCACCTTCGACCGATCTACGATCCCGAGCGCCTCTGCTTGAAAAGCTTACATTCGCGGCAAGTCGGCTTGGATTTATCGTCGTTCGTTTCGACTGGCTCTACACGAAAAAGAAAGACGCCTCGGCCCCTTCCGCTCCGAGCGCCGAAATGAAATCCGAGATCGAAGAGCTTGGCTTAGTGATCAACGAACTACTCGTCTCCAGGATGATGAAGCAGTACGAGATCGACGCCGAGAAAATCGCACTTTTAAGCGTCGGTTTCGGCTCTCGGGTCGCGATGGCGCCGAATTCCGGCGGCACCGGACCAAAAGTAAAAGCCAGTATTCTGCTCGCCCCGACGTGCACGCCGGAAAGCCCTTTCAAAAAGGCGTACGCGCCTTGGGTTGCCCACGCTGTTCCCCGCCTTCTCTTTGCCGCAAGCCAAGGCACGGACTGCGACCTCGCTCAAATCTACGAAGCCGCGCCCGGATTCGGTTCCACGGTTTCGCTCTACACGCCAAAAGAACTCACACCCGATACCGTGGTTAAACCCACGACCGAATGGCTGAAAAACCTAGGCTGGACGCCGAAGCCCGCCTCCGCCAAGAAAAAGAAAAAACTCAAGGCTTCGCCCGCCGACCACAAACACGAAGGCCACTCACAGGGAGCGCATCCGCATTAATAATTTCCTGATTCCGGCCCGAATCACACAGGGACAGATGCCAACGCGGAAGCCAGCGCAGGATGATGTTCGGCAGAATCGCTTGGTCGCCTGAATCCCCTGCTCCAGGCGCGCCCACGCGTACTGTTTTCCTGTCCACCGGACCAACAATTTCACTCGCAGTTTTCGGCGCCGAAAGCGCGGTCCCGATATGTTCCACGCCCCATAGTTCACCCAAGGCGGTCCCAGCCGATCCTGAGGATAATTTTCGTTTTGTCTCGCCAAGCGAATGGCGATTTTTGACACGGGATCTGGATCATTCGCGGGGAGCGGCTGACGTCAAATCGTAAGAATTCGTTCAAGACAGAATCCAAGGTCGCCGAAAAGCCATAGGTGGCAGCCATACGATCCATCGTCGTTTTTCTCCTGATCGCGACGCCTATTTCGGCGGAAGCCGGTCCGTGGAACTACCTAAAACAGTTTGCACGGAACAATTTTTTTCGTGCCGCGTATTTTTGAACCCGCCTGTCGCGTTCGAATCCACGCCAAATTTTCGCGAATCGAAGGAATCCGTCGTTTACCGTGCCACGATGAAAAGACTCCGGTTGGAGGTTCATAGTCAAACGTCGACCCCGGTGCACGAAACCTATATTCCAGACGCGCAGCGCGCTTTGATGGGAGATTTTATCAAGTCGAGCCCCGGAGGAGACATCTTGCATCGTCTCCTTTATGAAAATCCAACCACCACTCGCGATGATATCAAAGATTGGTCTGAGCAATTCCTTGGCGATGGTTTCCGCATCGTCTGGTTTGACGATTTAGAGAAGCTTAGAACTGATCCATCTTCGGAACTATATTCAATCATTCAATCGGTGCAGGTAAAAATTCCCAGTTCCAAACTGATCAATACGGAAACAGGCTTCATCCAAGACCCTCTCTATTTTGCGCTCTCGAAGGAAAGGTACGTCATTCTTGGGAACGATCACGACCTGACCTCTCACCTCCCCTTTCTCGCTGACCCAGAAACTGCTCAACGCACGCGTCGTCTCGCAGAAAAATGGTACGAACACTGGCAACAAGGGAACGTCGAGCAAATGAAAGCGATCGCCCAACTTTGGCAAGTTCTTCAGGAAAGCCGAATCATCATAAAGTCGGAAAAAAGCGTCTCTCTTGTTGGAGGTTATTTTTCTGCCTTCGCTAATGAATTTTTGACCGGGAAAACCTGGGTGAATTTCATGCCTTCGTCACAGCTCAAAACTGCGCTGGAATTCGGAAAAAATACATTCTGGAAAAAATTGGACAAAAGCCCCGCTTGGTTAAGTTTTCTAGGCGGTTTGCCAGGACAGCCACGCACTTCACAAGCATTCTATGAACAGGTCACTCAACTGGATGCTCAACTGAACACTATCTCATTCGAATTTCATGTGAACACTCCTACCGACGGCTTTGCTTCCGCTCTCGCGGCTATGAAAGCAGACCTGCTAAAGGAACGTGCGCGGAATCCGTTCCTGAGCCATGTGATCGATGGTCCAGAGATCGGCCGACTGATCGATGCGTTTTTGGATTCGATCTGATTTTTTCGCGCCTTTACTCGAGCCTTCGGGGCCCGATTTATCCCGGTAAAAAATTCCGCAGGACTGTAAGCCGGGTTTTGTCTTCGCCCCACCCGAAGGCAAAGCGGAGGCGATCATTCCTCTAGACGCACGATTACTCGTGAATTCAAGCAGCCTTACCCGGAGGCGTGATGGTCGAGCCGACCGAGCCTCCCTATTTGGCCTTGCTCCAGGTAGGGTTTGCCGTGCCACTTCCATCGCTGGAAGCGCGGTGGGCTCTTACCCCACCGTTTCGCCCTTACCGTGCCGCGCTTCGATTGCTCGAGGCAATCTCTGAACTGCATGGCGGTTTGTTTTCTGTTGCACTGTCCGTAACGTGACCGTCGCCAGTCCCGTCCCTGGTCGTTAACCAGTACCTTTGCTTGCGGAGCCCGGACTTTCCTCCCGAAACACCGTTTCCCGAAACCTGTTCAGACCAGGATTCCCTTGCGAGAATCCCCACCTGCTTCCGTTCCGGGGCGTATTGCTTCCAGCGATCGCCCGTCCTGCGAAAAATCTCGTTAGCCCCGGCGTGAACCGGAGCCGACTTGATTCGAACCTATTTAATTTTCAATCTGCGTTTAAACTTTTAAGTCCGTACCGACTGGACCGGAGTGTTCAGAACCTTTGCGGAGATTCCCCACTCGCGGCACCACCGCTCCATCGTGCGGAGGAAAAAGATCTCGCTTTCGCGGTGACCGATTTCCATCACGCCCAGCCCGGAGCTAACGGCCTCACGGGCGGTGTGATAACCTGCTTCGCCCGTAATGAAAAGATCGCAGCCAAGCGACCGGGCCGAATGCACGAACGACGCTCCTTTTCCGGCCACAAATCCGATGCGTTTCAATTGTTTAGGTGCCGGATCCGTTTGCAGGAATCCGCGGATTCCGAAGGCCTTCCGCACTCGTGAAACGAGGGTTTCGAACGGAATAGGCTTCGCGAAGTCGCCGTAAACACCGTACCCGAGGCCCGAGACGAGGCCTAGAGCCGAAGCGGGCTGCTCCACCCGGTACAGGTCGTAGGCGATTTCCTCGTAGGGATGTGACTCCCGAAGGGCTCGGAGAACCCGCTTTTTCAAGCCGCGCGGAAGGATGGTCTCCAGGCGAACCTCCTGCGCGCTCTCGAGCCGGCCGGGCTGCCCGAAAAATGGCTTCGTTCCTCCGTCGCCGCGAAAAGTGCCCACGCCCTCGGTGGAAAAACTGCAGTGGTCGTAACGCCCGATCTTTCCCGCACCCGCCGCGCAGATCGCGTCGCGGACTTGCCCGGCGTGCGTCTTCGGGACGAAAACCACGAGTTTCGTAAGTATCCCTTCCTCTCCGTCGAAAAGTCGTCCCACGGGTTTGAAGCCGAGTGTGTTCGATACGAACTCCGGAACTTCCATCGCGCACTGATCAAAGTTCGTATGGGTGGAGATGACCGAGATTCCCGCTTTCGCGGCGGCGAAGACGACCTTCGAGGCGCCTTCAGAGGTCACGCAACCGAGGCCTTTCGACTTCGGAAAAATGCAGGGATGGTGATTCACGATCAGGCGATAGCCGAGTCGCTGGGCAACCTGGACCGATTCTTCCGTCAGATCGATCGAGATCACGGCGCCGCGAAGCGGTCGCGATCCAGCTTCGCCGACGAGCAGTCCGACGTTATCCCACTTCGCCGCCGTGCCCGAAGGTGTCCGCCCTTCGAGATCCCGCAGAATCGAAGAAACGGATGCCGGAGGGGATTTTCTAGACGCAGCGCGTTTTTTAACCGTCATTACCCCTAGCTTAGTCCGCGTCTAGTGCGCCGCAAATCTTCTTTTTAGTGCGTTAAACCATTGGAATTGTGGAAGGTCCAAAATTAATCCGGAGATGGAGTTCGCTATGACGGGTTGGGCATGGTGAACTAAGGATCACATCAGGATTTAGTTCTTCGCTAAATCTTCGCTGTCGCTCCCGGGAGGTCGGAGTTTCTTCCTCCGGCCCCCGGGACCTCCTCCAATTAAATCAACAGCTTATCTCTCCATGGTACACTTTTCAGAGGGGGTCCTTATGAACCGGACTTTGAAGACTGTTCTCCTTTTCGCCGCCGCCATTGCCTCTACCAGCGCGTCCGCCGCGCTCTTCGATACGATCGACAGCGTGAAACCACTCCAGGAAATCGCCGCGCAGAAAATGAAATCCAACGATCGCATGCCGGCCGGAATAGCGACGGAAGCGAAAGATGAGAAGAGCTCGGATTCCGAGAAAGAATCCGCGCCGCCGAAGACCGAGTAGTTCTCCCGTCTCGCGCATTCGAGAATCGCAAAAAGAAAAAGGGAGCGGACGATTCATCCGCTCCCTTTTTCTTTTATGATCGGTCCGCGGCCGGCCCGAGACTTATGGCCAGAGCAGCTCGAGCTGCTGGGCTTTCGTCAGACGAGGGTGATACGCGTTCTCCTGCGGCACCGCCGAAGATTTCTCGACTGCGATCTGATCGCAAGCCTCGTTCATCCGGGCTTCCATGATCGCTTCCTGAGCCGACTTCCAGGAGCTGCCCTGCGAAGGCGTCCGCGGTTCCGAAGTCGTCGAGCGGCCGTAAATGTAACGATCAAAATCGGGTCCAAGCGCGAGTCCGCTATAGGCTTCGAGCTCCGCCCGGAACGACTCGGTCGTCGTGGTCTTGAACATGTACTTCGCGAAATATTCCCGGAAGAACAATTTCAGGCTCTTCCCCTCGGTCTGCATGCGGCCGGCGATCCAGGCGAGAAACGCCGCACCCTTCGAGTACGCGTCGTCGTCGGTCATGCGAGTCCATTTCGAATGCCCGGCCATCCGGGTGGTGCCGCCCGGAGTCGTGCGCGCCGGATAATCCGCGTCGCGCCAGCTCGACATCGCTTCGTCGATCCAACCCGAGTTTCCCTGCGCGGGCATCACGCCGCGTGCGTTGTAGGAGTGCATGAGCTCGTGACCGAGGGCCGAAAGACTCGTCATCGTCGCGCCCGAATACTCCATGCCGCCCATGCCCGCACCGTAAATGACGAGCTTCGGATGCGGGAAAGCGCCGTAGTCGGTTTCGAGTTCGGCGAGAATGCGATTCGTCGCGGTCTCGAAACGTTCGATTCCGCCCGACGTGTAAATCTCGACCGGGATCGACCGGCCGTCGATCGACTTGTACTCATACGCCTTCGCCGGGACCGCCGATTTCGGCATCAGATGGTAAAACATCGAAGAAGTCGTAAAGAGCGGCGGGAATTCGATATCGAACTGATTCTGTCCGAGCGATCTCACCACGCCGTTCGCACGAATGACGTGCTCCGATGGGGCCCCGACAATTTCCACGCGCATGGACATCGCGTACTGGTCATATTCGAAATTCGACGGGAGATATTGCTCCAGGTACTCGCGGTCGCTCAGATCCGACATCCAGAATGCGGATGCGACTCCTTCGGTCCGGAAGCTCACGTTCGTCGTGATCGAGTGCTTCATCGTCAGCCGATGGCGACCCGGAGCGGTCATCTCCTGGATCACATGGAAGCGCGACTCGCCGTCCGGGTCCGCCGTTAAAACGGACGAAACCGGGCGATGATCCAAGCGCAGGTCCGACGGAGCGGGCACGAGGTCGAAGATCGGAAATCCACGCTTAGGCATCACGAATTCGATGTCGCTTTCGGCCGTTACGGTCTTCGCCGCGAAGTCGTAGACGATCGAGTAACGGGCGGTTTCGAAGTCGACGTAGACCGCCTCGCCGCTGGTTCCACGGACCTGATGCGGAAAGTTCGGAGGTGCCTGCTCGATGCCGGCAAAAGCGGAAGCCGCGCTCAGCACGGCGGAAAGGACGACGGTACAACCAAAGAAATGAGACATGAATTCCCCCAAGCGAGCGAGTGATGAACTGCTGCCTCGGATGGAATCACGGAATTTTGACGGTGTATAGCCGTGCCGCGTAACCCGATGAACCGGGTTAGAAACCGAAGGTCAGTGCGCCGTAATATTCCGGAATGGCGCCACCGTGGTTGTACTGGATCTCGAGCTCGGAATTCGCCCCGACGCGAAGATAAGCGGCGGCCGAAATTTCATCCGCGAACTGATCCGTCGGCCCGGTGCCATAGCTGAGAGATAGCCCGGCGTACCCGTTCGAAAGGCGAAGTCCGGGCTTGAACTCACCGTTCTTGAATTCGTGGTCGAAGGCCGCATCCGCGATCAGGTCGACTCCGCTGAAGAGGGAGAGTCCGATCCCCAGCCCATAACTGTCCACCTCATCGTTCAGGCCCATCGCCGTTGCCCCGAGAGTTACGAACTGCGTCGGGCGGAGCAAGAGTCCGGCGTTGAAATCGGTGCCGTCGCGATTTTTGATTCCCGTCCGTCCCGCCACGCCCAGGGCGAGATTCAGCGCGGTCAGATCGAGGGCCAGACCGTAAACGGCGTCCGCCGGATCGGCCCGGTTATCGTCGTACATCTGATAATCGACGCCTGCCGACACGCCGAAGATCCCGTTTCCGGCGAGCGCCAGCGCGCGATAGTTTGGATCTTCCATCGGATCGGGGGAGCCTGCCTGGAGCGAGAGTCTTGCGCCGCGATTCCCCACGAGTCCGGCGGGGTTGGTAAAGGTCGCCGTGGTCGCGCCCGGCGCCGCGATACTCCCCGACACCGGCACATCCGTTCCGATCCCGCCGGCCGCGAGCGCCGAGGTCGCCAGGTGAACCGTCCCGAGGAAGATCAGGGCAAGATGTCGTGCGCGCATTTCTTTCGTTCTCCCGAGGGTTCGCGGCGATGGGTAACCATCTGATCCATTCATTCGTAATGTCATTCGTAATGCAACCGAAGCATCCCTACAAGCATGACTCGAAACCCCGAGGCGCGATAGTCCGCGAGATTGACGGTGTGATCGCGGATAGCGAAGAATTTGCCTAGTTAACAAGAATTAATGCAGTTCGTGAGGACTGTCTTTGGCGGCCCCCCCGGATTCGATATAAAATCGAAGAACAATGACAATTCTTGCGCGCTCCTCACGCCTGCCTTTTCTCTTGGCCGCGGCCATTCCCAGCGTTCCCCAGTTCGACCTCACTCAGCTCTATCGCAGCACGGTATCGAATTCCGATTCCTATCTCGCGAAGTCCGAAGAGAAAATCCAGATCGAGGAGACGAAATCCCAGGCGAACGGAGCGTTGCTCCCGACCCTCAACGCGGTCGGTACACACGCACGGAACGATCGCCCCTCCTCCGGAACGACGGCCTCGCTGGCTCCCGCGTCGCAGACGAATCTTCGGATCACCGGCCGACAGTTTCTTTTTCGCGGCGGTTCGGAATACGCATTTCTGGCGAAAACGAATCGCCTGATCGACGCGGTCGATGCTGAGCTCGAAGCCAGTCGCCAGGCCTACTATCTTTCGCTGGCGAATCTCTATTTCGAAACGCTCCTACGCCAGGCCGAAGTGACCCACGCGCGGACCGAAGTGGAGCTGAACGACGAGCAGATTTCGGAACTTCGCGGGAGGGTGAAAATCGGGCGCACGCGGACGAGCGATCTGCTTACCGTCCAAGCCGCGCGCGCGAGTTCGAACGCTCGTCTGCGAGCCGCGGAGAGCGCGCTGCGCACGGCGAAACTGAATCTCGCGAACCTCGCCCGGATCGAACCGAACTTCGACCTTCGCGAAGAATCCTTTCCTTCGGCGGAAGTCGGCCGCATCGAGGAATACCTGAAAACGAGTGCCACGCGGCCGGATTTGGTCGCCGCCCGACTTCGCCGAGACGCGGTCGCGAAAGACATCGCGATCGAGCGGGGCGATCATTTTCCGAGCCTCGACGTCTCGGGGAACTACTATCTGAAGCGCGAAGGATTCAACTCGAACTCGAAGTGGGACGCCGTCCTGACCCTCACCGTGCCGATCTTCGCGGGCGGCGTGATCCAGTCGCAGGTCCGCCAGGCGTCGAGTTTACTGAAGGCGGCGGAAATCCAGACCGGGCTCCTCGAACGCACGACCCAGACCGAAATCCGCGCTCTCCACCAGAACCTGACCGCCGCGGTCGCGGAGCTGAAGTCGTTCGAGGAAGGCGTCACGCTCGCGAAAAAGGCCTACGATCAGATCCGCCGCGACTATCGCTACGGACTCACGACCAATCTCGATTTGGTGAACGCGCTCCGCTCGCTCACGGAGGCGAAACGTTCCTACGACCAGGCCCGCTACCGGCGTTTGCTCGAACGCACCCAGCTCGAAGTCGGCGCGGGTCGCGTTCCGCTCGGGACGAGCTGATGAAACATCTGGAGAACACCCGTGTTTAATTCGCTCCCCTCGATTTCGATTCGAAACCCGGTCTTCGCCTGGATGCTGATGTCCTCCCTGATCATCTTCGGGGCCATTAGTTTTTCCCGTATGGGCATCAGTCAGCTCCCGGACGTGGATTTCCCCGTCATCAACGTCGCGGTCACGCTGGAAGGCGCCGCTCCGGAAGTCGTCGAAAGCACGGTCGTCGACGTCCTCGAGGGCCAGCTGACTTCCGTCGAAGGGGTAAAGTCGATCACGTCGACGGCGAGGACCGGCCGGGCGAATATCACGCTCGAATTCGAAATCGGGAAAGACCTCGATATCGCGCTCCAAGACGTCCAAGCGAAAGTCTCGGCGGCCCAGCGGCGCCTCCCCGCGGACGTGGAACCGCCGTCCGTCTCGAAGACGAATCCCGAGGACCAGCCGATTCTCTGGATCGGCGTCACGACCACGAACATGTCGCAGCGTGAATTCAACACTTACGTTCGCGATAATATTCGCGACCAATTCACGACGATTCCGGGGGTCGGCGAAGTATTCATGGGCGGATACGTCGATCCCGCCCTCCGCGTCTGGATCGATCCGGCGAAACTGAGCCGTTACTCCCTCACGGTCAGCGATATTCTCGGCACGATCGACTCCGAACACTCCGAGCCCCCTTCGGGCTTCCTCGACAGCGGGTCGCAGGAATTCAACGTCCGGACCATGGGCGAAGCCGTCACCATCGAGGAATTCAAGAACCTCCGGATCAATACCCGCGGCGGAGCGCCGAACTTTCTTCCGCTGAAGCTGGGGGACGTCACGCGGATCGAACCCGGGGTCCTCGACATTCGTCGTCTTTCCCGCGTCAGCGGAGTCACTTCCATCGGCCTCGGGATTCGAAAGCAGCGCGGGGCGAACGCCGTCGAGGCCGCGAACGGCGCCCTCGCGAAGATGGAGCTCGTCCGGAAGAACTTGCCCCCGGGCATGGAAATAAAGCCCGTTTTCGATTCCACGGTCTTCATCCGCGAAGCCGTCCATGAACTGAATTTCACGCTCATCATTTCCGCGATCCTGACCTCGATCGTCATCATGGTCTTCCTGGGCTCGCTCGCGAATACGATGAACGTCCTCCTGGCGATTCCGACTTCCATCGTCGGGACGTTCATCATTCTCTATTTTTCGGGCTTTACCCTGAATACCTTCACTCTCCTCGCGCTCTCGCTCGCCATCGGGATCGTCGTCGACGATGCCATCATGGTTCTCGAGAACATCACTCGACACCAGGAGATGGGCAAACCGCCGCGCAAAGCGGCGCTCGACGGTTCGAACGAGATCCTTTTCGCGGCCATGGCCGCGACCATCTCGATCGTCGCGATCTTCCTTCCCGTCGCGTTCATGAAAGGGATCATCGGGAAATTCTTTCTCCAGTTCGGCGTGACGATGACCGCGGCGGTCCTGCTCTCGCTCGTGGAGGCCATCACGCTGACCCCGATGCGCGCCGCCAGTTTCAGCGGGCGCCAGAAAAGGCGACCGCGAATCAGCCGGTGGGTCGACGGCGGAATGCAGCGACTGAATCTGAAATATCAGGGATCGCTCGCCTTTCTGCTGAACCACCGCTGGAAAGTCGTCATCGGCGCGCTCCTCGTATTCGCGAGCTCGCTCCTGATCACGAAAAAACTGAACCGCGAATTCCTGCCGGCCGAAGATCAGTCGCGCTTCATGGTTCGCTTTACCGCTCCGGTGGGGTCTTCGCTCGGCTACACGAACGAAAAGGTCCTGGCCGCGGAGAAGATCCTGAAGGAGATTCCCGAGGTCTCCGTTTTCTTCTCGTCGGTCGGCGGCTTCGGGGGCGGCCAGGTGAACACCGGGATGGCGTTCGTCACCCTCGTCCCCAAGGATAAACGCGAACGCGGGCAGGCGGCCGTCATGGACGAAGTCCGGAAGCGGATGGGCGAGATCAAGGGGATCCGGACCGGCGTCCAAGACCTTTCGGGTCGTGGCTTTTCGACCGGTCGGGGCTATCCCGTCGAATTTTCCATCCAGGGTCCGGACTGGGAAACGCTCGCCGCGGCGGGGGAGAAAATCGAAGCCGATATGAAAAAATCGGAAACGATGATCGATACCGATACCGATTACGAAAAAGGCATGCCCGAGGTGCAAATCACGCCGAATCGGACGCGCGCCGCGAACCGCGGCGTCAGCATCCAGCAGATCGGACAGACGATCAACGCCCTCATCGGCGGGGCGCTCGCCGGATATTATTCCGAGGGCGGAAGGCGGAACGAGATTCGCGTCAAGCTCGAGGACAAGGACGAACGGCCCTATGCCGAAAAGCTGCAGTCCCTCTATATTCGGAACAATCGCGGCGAGCTGGTCCCTTTGCGCGAGGTCGTGGAGATCAAGGAAACCGCGAGCCTCCAGCAGATCACCCGAAAGGACCGGCAACGCGCGATCACGATCTACGCCAACGTGAAGACCGGGGCCGACCAGGCCGCCGCTCTTCGAGACGCCGAATCGATCGCGCGAAAACATCTGCCGCCGGGATACCGATTCGTGACGACGGGCTCTTCCCAAAGTTTCCAGGAGTCGTTCATCAGCCTCATCGTCGCCCTGGCCCTCGGAATTCTCGTCGCCTATATGGTGCTCGGCTCCCAGTTCAACAGCTTCATCGATCCGATCACGGTGCTCATCGCGCTGCCGTTCTCACTCTCGGGCGCATTCCTCACCCTCTGGCTGACGGGCAAGTCGCTGAACCTGTATTCCATGATCGGGATTCTGCTCCTGATGGGGATCGTGAAGAAAAATTCGATTCTTCTCGTCGAGTTCACGAATCACGTCCGGGATGCGGGAGAGCGAAACGTGAACAAAGCCCTGATGGAGGCGTGCCCGAACCGATTACGTCCGATCATCATGACGTCGCTTGCGACCGTGGTCGGCGCGGTCCCGGCGGCCATTTCGTTCGGGCCAGGTTCGGAATCTCGCGAGCCGATGGCGCTCGCCGTGATCGGAGGCGTCCTCCTCTCCACCGTGTTGACGTTATTCGTGGTTCCCTGCTTCTATAGTCTGTTCGCGGCGAAGCGCCGCGAGCATACGATCGCAGGTGAAGCTACGGAACCGAACGAACGACCTTCGCACGCAAACGCTTGACGGATTCTCGGCACGACTCCTCGGTCGGATCGATCGCGAGTGCGCGTTCGAATTCGCGGATCGCGCGCAGGTTCTGACCCTGGGCCGCGAATACACGGCCGAGGTTCATATGCGGAAAGTGCCGAGACTCGTACCGAGTCGCGATCTTCGCGCGTTCGAACCAAGATACCGATTCATCGAGTTTTCCCTGGCTGACGAGGTAGGAGCCGATGTCGTTGTAGGAGTTTCCGTACTCGGGATCGAGTTCGATCGCCTTCAGACACTCGCGAATCGCCAGATCGTACCGATGGTGCGCGCTGTAAGCCCATCCGAGAAAGGCGTGCGCTTCGGCCGTCGGGCATATCCGGATCGACTTCGAATAGATCGGAATCGCCTTCGCGGTATTGCCTTTCAGATGCAACGCCTGCGCGTCCGCGCAAACTTTCAGCGCGCGCCGCTTGAGAAAACCGCAGTTCGGCGGAATCGGTCGCGGCCGAACGATCGAGCTGACCGCCGCCTTTACACCGATGGCGGTTCTCGCCGTCTTTAAACGATTCATTCCTTGAATGGCCTTGAGCGGCCCGTATCCGAGAAAATCCTTGTCCATGGATTCCCCCCTCCCGAAAAAGATCGAATCACAGGAACGAACGCCGATTCAAGCCCCCTTCCGTTTTTTGTTCCAGCTTGTCTATAAGGCTTCCCATGGGGTACTTGGCCTACCGTGACCTCCAAAAAACGTCTCACTCTCGTCTCCTTGGTCCTGGCGGGCGTCCTGATCGCGGTGACCGCACTGCGAATGAACCGTGCTCCCGCTCTCCCTGAAGTCGAGCCCGCTTTCCCCATCGCGGCGGAGACGCCCGCGGTGACCACGCTCCGCACGCTCGTCGCGAAGCCCTTCGAGGGGAGTCACCTCGGCGAAAGACCGGCCGCGAACGCCGCCTCTCCGGAATGCGCGTCGCTTGAGACGGCGATTCTCGCGCTCGCCCTGGATGATTTCGATTATCCGCCGCGCATCGCTCGGTTGCCGAATCCGGCGGGATGTAAACCTGCCGAGCCGCGCGCCGCGAGAATTCTCGCCTATTATTCCGCGAAATGCGCCGACTCCTTCGTCGCGCTACCCGCCGCCGATTTGCCCGAAGACGAATGGAAGACGAAACTCGGAGAGTGCCAGCTGGCGACGCTTCTGACCCGATCGACTTTCGCGGTCCTCGCCCGCGGAAAAAAGGAGGTGCGGGAAATCGAGGATATGCGCGAACTGGCGGATCGCCTGATCGCGAGCTTCGGCGGATTCTTCGCCGAACTTTCGACCGCGGAAATGGCCGAGATGCGGGAGATCGCGGACCGGATGATCGAACTCGATCCCACGCTGATTCCCGCCCATAAAGCCGGCGCCATGGCGGCGATGCTGGAATCGGTGGGAGCCAAGGAAAAGGACCCGAAAGCGACTCCCGACTGGGCGGACTTGGATGCCCGCGTGCGCGAGATCCAGAATCGCAGCCCCGAGGACCCCGATCTGGATACCTTTCGCCGGATCGCCGATACCGAGGGAATGGATCCCGAACGCGTGAAACAAGATTCGTTGTCTCGCCTTTCCCGGAAGCCGGACGACTGGCGCGAAAACCAGGTCCTGGCCTGGGCGAACTGGAAGCTCGGCCGTAAGGACGAATCCCGGGCCGCTCTGAAACGAGCGCTGGAACTCAACCCGGGCGAGAAGGAACTCCAGGAAAACTGGCAGGTCACCCAAAGGCCTGGCTCGAAGCCCGAAGACTTTAAGATTTCGATGCGGGTCGGAGTCAGTTTTACCGAAATGCTTAAGTAGTTCCTGGGCGAGCAGAGCGCGGACCTAGCCGCCCCCTTCTCGAAATTTACCCCCAGGTCCTTTAACACCCGTCAAAGGTTTAGACAGTTCGCCTGGCGATCTGGTTTGTAATTCATTGGATTCAAAGCCTTTTTCAAGCGCTGGCCTTGGTTTTTCCTGGCACCGCCCTTGCTCTTACATAGTCCCGAGAGAGTGTTCTTCCCCCGAGTGACTTTAGGAGTAGTTATGAAAAAGAATTACCAAGCTTTGATCCTTTCGATGGCCGCCGTAATCGCGTTGACCACCACGTCGTCCGCGATGGCGATGCAGGTGCCAGGTTTGTCCCAGATGCATTCGCTGAACGCGAAGCTGAATAAGAAGAAGCGGAAGCTCACGAAAACGACGAATCAGGCCGAAGATGGCGTCGACTACAAGAGCCAGGCTTACGTCGATAGAAAAGGGAACAAAGAAGACAAGACTCAGGTGCAGATCGCGGTCCTCGAGCAGGAAAAAGCGGCGCTCATTCGCCAATATCCTCACCTGAAGGCTTACGAAAGCGATTCCGTAGGTGTCGTGAAATCTGAATCCTCGAATTCGCAAGAATCGCACTCCCACGATACCCCCGCTAAGAATGAGCCAATGATCGAAATTGACGGAGTTTGGTATCGCGAACGCGACATCCAGGTTTACAGCTTCGGCGGAGACGAAAACGTCGCCGGAAACGGACAGGGTAAAGATCCAGTCGGTAACGGACAGGGCGATGACCCGGTCGGTAACGGACAAGGCACCGACCCGAATAACGGCGGCACCGACC
>CAZIAL010000001.1:120337-174548 GCA_964536965.1 uncultured Bacteriovoracaceae bacterium | reverse complement strand
CGAACAACGGCGGCACCGACCCGAACAACGGCGGCACCGACCCGAACAACGGCGGCACCGACCCGAACAACGGCGGTACCGACCCGAACAACGGCGGTACCGACCCGAACAACGGCGGCACTGACCCGAACAACGGCGGCACCGTTCCTCCGAAGAACGAAAAGAAGAAGACCGAAGGCGGCGATCGCCAGGATCAGCCCCAGGATCAGAAAGATCCGAAGGGTCAGGAGAAGACCACGCCGGTAAAGACCACTCCGGCGAAGACCACCGTTCCTCCGAAGTCCACCCCGGCGAAAACCACTCCGGCGAAGACCACCGTTCCTCCTAAGAACGAAAAGAAGACGACCCCGGGTGGAGATCGCCAGGACCAGCCAGACGATAAGAAAGCGAAGCTGAAGGCCGAGCAAGACCGGATCGCTAAGGAGAAAGCCGACGAAGAGGCTCGCCTCAAGCGCGAAAAGGACCGTCTGGCCCAGCTGGAGCTCGAGCGTAAAAAGCGCCAGGAACAGATCGATCTGAAGGACAAAGAAAAGAAAGAACAAGAGAAGAAGCCTGAGTGCAAACTTCCGGTCGTCGGCGAGAAAAAATGCCTCCCGATCGAAGAAGAAAAAGAGGAACAGGTCGAAGTTTCTTCCGGAACCGTCAACGGACGGATCAAAGGAAAAGACAAGGACGAAGAAAAAACCGGAACCGTTCTCTACGGTCAGTCGGGAATCATAAAGTCGGAAAAGCAAGACAAGAGCAAACTCAAGATCAATGCGCGATTCAAAGGCGCCACGGTCGACGAAGCTGCTCTCCTTGCGAAGACGATCGAAGGAATCTTCGGAAAGCGTGACGAGCGCCAGGCGAAGATCGGAAATCGCACGGGCCTGAAACAGACTCGCGAAGTTTCTCCTTCGGGAACGGCCACGGAGAGCCCGGCGAAGAACGCCAGCAACTCGAACCGCGCCCACTAAGTCGGACGTCCGAAAACTAAAAAAGGCCGGGTGGTTTCCACCTGGCCTTTTTCTTTTTCCGGTCTGCGACGACCAACCTTAGAATCGATACTTCAGCCCGAGCATCGGCCCATGCGTCACTCCGATAAAAGCTTCGACCTTTCCGCCGTTTCGGATTTCGTCCAGAAACTTCTCTTCCTCGGACTCGCGGAAGAGGTAACTAAGAGATGCCAAGACGTTGATCCCGCCGATAAAGTAGAGCGCCGTCCGAAGTTCGCGGCTATCGGTCGTGGCCCCGTTTAGAAAATTCAGTCCCGCCGTCAGCGCGTGGGAGATCACCCGAATCTTTCGGACGGCTTTCGCGCGCTTGGCGTTTTCGTTCATAAACTCGAAGGAGAGGCGATCCTTCTCCGCCAGGGAGAGCGTCGGGCTCGACTGGAGGATGCGCGCGAAACGCGCGTAATCGTCCGCTACGAGGACCAGGTAAGCACCGTACCCGATCGACGCGACCGCGAGCGTTTCGCCCAGCGAGTAAACGGAGCGCGCGAAAACGTCGTCCGAGAGATAGTACCCGGGAATGGAGATGGCGAGAGCCAATCCTCCGCTGATGACGTAAGCCCAGCCTTCGTTGGTGTTCCGTTCTTCGATCTTCCGGGCCTTGTCCTGGAGAACCGAAAAATAACGAGGGCTCCCCGCCGACGATTCGGACGGCGGTCGATTCTGGGGAGCCGACTCGAGCGTCGGCGCCACGATCCGGGGGCGCTTCGCGGCGGCACGCTTTCGTTCCGCCCCCCCCGAGGTCGGAACGAAAGCGAGGGAAAACGCAAAGAACGTCACGAGCCGAAGGATACAGGATCGGCGGAAACCACTCATAGGCGAAACACCACTTCCGTAGAAAGGCGGGTCTCGGCACCGCCGCCCTCGAGATCATCCCGGAAGAATTCGTATACGACTCCCGTCTGCAGGAAATTCAGACTGAAATTCAGCCCGAAAGTCAGAACGGACGCGTTCGCACCGAGCATCGTCTCGATCAGCCCGACTTTGTACGAACCTCCGAGCCGTAGTCGATCCTCGAGGGTCTCGGCCTCCATCAGATCGACCAGGTCGAGTCCGATTCGGACCCGACCGAATCGGACCGGGGGCTCGATTCCGACCCCCGCTTCGAAATCGACGTTGTTTGGATATTCATCGAAGTAGGGATTCGCCGGACCGATGTTTTTCATCCCGATCGAAGCGCGCGGCCTCCACGGCACTTTGTCCCCGACCCACGCGATCGCGGGATCCAGGAGAAAGGCCGTCTGTTTTCGGCTCGGCAGATAATCGCGCGGTTCTTCCGTCGTGGCCTGGAAGAGAGAAAACTGCCCATGCACGAACTTTCGCTCCACAATGCGAAGCTTCGCGCCGAAGCTGAAATCTTTCAGGGCCCGATCGACGAGTCCGAGCCGGGTTCCGCCCGCGAGGACGAAACTTCGCTCTACCGCCGCGTGCAGGTTGACCGTCGGCAAATTCGGGTTACGAAGTTCCGAAACGTATTGCACGCGATACGGAGAAAAGCCGGCCGACAGGTTCGGCGCGGTAAAGTTCAGCCCCGCGTGCGCTTCCACCGAAATCACGTTCTCTCCCTGAAAAAGACCCCGCATCGTGTCGCGGGTCAGCGGCTTATTCACGAATTTATCCGCCGAGCTCAGGGCCGTATAACCGTTTCCGAGAAAAAGACGACCGATGAGCTGCGACTCGCGGACTTCGGGCAGATACGCTGGGTTACAGACTGTTCCGTCGGGATAGGCATCCCGGGAATGACAGATTTCTCCGAGTCCCCGCGCGCTCAGGGTGAGCTCGAGACTCCGAAACCGCGTCGGGACGAACGTAAAATAGCTCGAAGCCGCCTCCCCGCTTGAAATGGAAACGAACAGCGTAGCGAGCGCGGCGAGCGCGGACCGACGGTCCCGGAAAAGGATCATTCACTACAGTGGAACATGCCTTTGAGGGAGTTTTCCAGCTCGGAAAAAGTCAGCCCATCGTTCCATGAAGTATAGGCATCGGCAGAACTTGCCGCGTCCGTCAGGAACGAGAAACGCTTGCGGGCTTGGGCGAGCTTTTTCGAGCCGAGTTCGGCGGCTCTGCGCAAATCTTCGTCGATCGCGAGCGCTTGCTGGGCGAAGAACCCGAGATCCTCGTCAAAAGCTTGGGGGTCGAAGGAACAAGCCCACTGTCGACTCCACGCCAGATCGTCTTTCATCACTTTCGCCACGAGGTACGACTTCGCGTAGACGAGGCGAATAAAAACTTTATAGGTATGAACATCGACGGCGGGCGCGGCGATGGACTCGAGGAGCGCGAGCGCGGTCTCGATGAGCGGCCACTGTGATTCGGGCACCTTCTGAAACCGATCCAGGTAAACCAGGGAAACCTGGAGATGGTGGGTGATCTTATCCAGGGAGCGCAGGGCCTTCTCCGCCGGGGTTTCTCCCGCTTTCGGTTCGGGGATTTTTCCGCGCGCGATTTCGACTTTCGGCGCGCTCTCGTTTCCTCCGACGACCTGATCCTTGAGCGAACGTTTGAAGATCAGATCCTGGAACGCGTCGAAGATGCTGTAAACGTCGACCCCGGCGAGTCCCATATAGGCGGAAGCCAGGAGAAGCTTCGCCTCGTCGTCCTCGGGGTACCCGGCGACCCGCTGTTCGAGGATGTGAGCGGCTTTCCCGTTCTGCCCGACGTCCATAAGGCGCACGGCCTCTTCTTTGGGAGGCAGAACCCCGGTGCGGGCCTTTCCGCAGCCGATGGCCGAGAGTCCGAAAAGGAGGATGAATGCAGCGAAAACGCTGCGCCGGAGGTTCTTCACGATCGAACCGCTAGAGGCGCTTCACATTCACTTTGGTTTTTTGGCCGATGCCCTTCACGAGCGTCGCGCGGGCGAGCGGCTTCGTTTCTCCGTCGCGAATCTCCGAAACGGTGAGCGCGAAATCCATGATCTCGCCTGCCGCGGAGTCGATGACCGAGATTTTCTCGAAGTCGAAGACGAGATTTCCGGTCTTTTCGCTGAACGGAGAGCATTCGAGCTGGACGCCGATTCCGTCCGCGGACTGGATCGAACAGTTCCCCTTGCTCACGCCCGGCTTCAGAAGCATTTCCAGATCACCGAGGTTCAGCTCCGCATCGACTTCCATTTTCTGGGAAACGTAAGCTCGAATCAGGGGAGTTTCCTGGGGGAGCATGCAGTCCGCGAGCAGAAGCTCCACGAATTCGGCCCCGTTCTTTTCGGAGGCACCCTTCAGAGTCAGCTGGCTCTGGGCGCACGCGGAAGTGAGCGCGACCTCGGCTCCGCGGGTAAACGGCCATTTCACTTCTTTCGACACGGCCCACGCGCCGTCGCCGTCTTTATCGACGAGCCCGCGTTTGAGCGCGTTCAGTTCTTTCTGGACCTTGCGGAAGGAAAGTCGCTCGATCTCGTTCAGCTTTTCGCGAAGAAGTTCTTTCTCTCCGGCTTTCAGGATCTTCTCCACGTCCGCGAGGACATTGGTCACGGGACGAAGGGCCTGGTCGAGTTTATCGACGATCCGGCTGACTTTAGCCGAGTCCTTTAAACGCGACTGGAGGAGGGCGATCGATTCGTCGTCGCTCGTGTTCGAGTTCGACGTGCGTTGATCGTTCGACAGACATCCCGATAGGGAAAGCGCGACCCAAGCGCCCAAGACCAACCCCGAAGTGTGCTTTGCAGACTTTTTCATGCGTTTACCCTCTTAAAGTGACCGGGGTATAACGCAGCGCACTAGAGACTGCAACTTCGAATGCGCGGAGGGTCGAAGAATCTGTCGAAGGCCTAGTCGCCTGCCTGAATTTCGTCCGCCCCGGCTTGCGACCGGGTTCCCTCAAGGGGGTCCCGTCCTTCCTAACCCTTTGATCTATTTAAAGTAAATATCTGAGGTCCGTGGATGCCGGGACTTCGAAAACCTGGCACTCGCCCTGCACATAGGCCAGCGTCCATAGGATTTGGACACTCATATACTCCTCTCTCAAAACAGAACCCCTCGGGCGAAAGCTCGGGGGGTTCTGCGTTTCGAAACTCCCCGTCGTCGACCCGAGTTTCTACGGGTCATTCACGCGTGCAGCTGCTATAACTTTGCTTCGCGCATGCTCTTCCTGAATCAAATCAAGAAAGACTTCCAACCCGGCACTTGGAAAAAAGGCCAATCCTCGTTTCGCGAAGGTCATGTGGCCCAAGTGAAGCTGAAGAACCACCTGGTCACGGCCGAAATCGCGGACGATACGCTGGGCGGAGCCACGCAAGCCAAAACCCACATCCTGATGGACCGGGGCACGATCCGTTCTTCGAGCTGCAGCTGCTCGGCCCACGGGATCTATGAAAAGCATTGCCGCCATGTCGCCGCGCTTTCGAACTGGATCCTCGCCAAGGGCTCGCTCCTTCGCGCCGGGATCGCCGATGCCGACGAGGGCTCCGCCGCCGAAGAGATCGACCGCAAACCGAAGAAGCCCGTCATTCCAAAGACCATTCCGGCCGAGCCGGTCGCATTCGTGCGCGCAATCTTCGAAGACAAAGTCCTGACCGCGATCACGGTCGAGGCCGCGCTCAGGTACGACGACCCGATCCGCGTCCAGAAGTCGGTTTCGACTCTGCACCAGCTGATTAAAAAGGACTCCGAGAACTATCGGACCACCGATGATCTCCACTTGAAGCTCCTGCACGAATTCATCCCGGTCATTCACAACGTCCACGCGCCGAAGGTGACCTACCAGGGCGCGAACATGCTGGAGAGCCTGGCGAAGCTGCTTTCGCATGAGCACAAAGCGCAGATCGTCTACCACGACAACCTCCAGGTAAAGTACGACTCCACTCCGCTAAAGCTCATGTCGCTGAACGTGGGCGCGAAAAGCGAGCTCGGCCGACTGCTCACTTACGAGTTTCGCAGCGAACGTTTCCGGATCAACTCCGACGAACTCGAGAGACTTACGAACGCCGGCCGCCTTTCCTCTTCGTACTGTCTCGTCGGGGATACGCTCTATCGTTTCGAAAAATCGCTGAACCTGATTGCCCAGTTCGCCAACCGTTCCGGGATGGCGAACGATTCGAAAGGGAAGAAAAACGGCCCCGCCGCCCCGAGTGGCCACGCCTACCTCGACGACGACGAGGATTACCCGCTCCATCCGCTCTCGGTTTACCGACTCTCGCTCGAACTCGGCGTCGACGACTTTACCGTCGATAAAGACTGGAAGGACTTCTTCCAGTGGAAAAAAACTTTCGAGTCCGACGATGTCCCCGATCTGCCCAAGGTCGAATACGGATTCGAACTTCGCGACTATCAGAAGAACGGCGTCAGCTGGGTTTGGTCCCTCTACCACCGCGGCCTGGCCTCGCTTCTCGCCGACGACATGGGTCTGGGAAAAACCCACCAGGTGCTCGCCATTCTGACGAGCTTCTATAAGTCGCGATCGAAGCCCGCTCTTCCCACCCTCGTCATCGCCCCGACTTCGGTCGTCTCGGCATGGGTGCAGAAACTGGAAAAGTATCCGACCGGGCTGAAATGGACCGTCTTCCACGGCAAGGGCCGCGTTCTTCCCGATAAGGACGTGAACCTGGTGCTGACGACGTACGGTATTCTCCAGCGCGAGGCCTCGCTTCGCGAAAGAGAGTGGCACTGCGTGGTGCTCGACGAAGCCCAGGCGATTAAAAACGCGATCACGATTTCCTCCCGCGCCTCGCGCGTCCTTCGGTCGAAATTCCGCATCGCGATGACGGGAACGCCGATCGAAAACCATGCGACCGATCTCTGGTCGATCATGGAGTTCCTGCTCCCGGGCTATCTGGGATCGTTACCGCGGTTCAAGCGACTGTACGGCGGCGGATCGAAGGAGCATCCGGACGACGGACAGACGGGTGCGCTGAAGCGACTGATCTCCCCGTTCCTGCTCCGCCGGACGAAGGACCAGGTTCTGCGCGAGCTTCCGGAAAAGACCGAGGAAGTCATTCTCTGCGAGATGACCCAGGTCCAGAAAAAGGCCTATAAGAAATACCTCGAAAGCGCGGAGGCCGCGAAAGCGCGCGAAGATCTCCAGGCCGGAAAAAAGATCAACTACGCGAACATCCTCTCGGTGCTCACGCGGCTGAAGCAAGTCTGCGATCACCCGAAACTTCCGGAAGTCACGGGCTCGAAGCTGAAAAAGCTTTCGCTGATGGATCCTTGGGAAACCGGGAAATGGGTCGCGTTCGACGAGCTGCTGAACGAGGCCCTCGGATCGAATCTGAAAATCGTCGTCTTCACCCAGTACCTGGGCATGATGGATCTGATCGGCCTTTGGCTGAAGGAGAAGAACGTCGGGTTCGTGGAGCTTCGTGGAGACACCCCGGATCGCGCCGCCCGCATCCAGAAGTACGCCGACGATTCCGAAACGAAGGTCTTCCTTTGCTCGCTCCTCGCGGGATCGCTCGGAATCGACCTCACGGCCGGTTCCGTCTGCATCCATTTCGATCGCTGGTGGAATCCGGCGCGCGAAAACCAGGCGACCGACCGACTCCATCGTTACGGCCAGACGCGCGGAGTGCAGGTCTTCAAGCTGCAGATCCCGGGCACGATCGAAGACCGGATCGCGAGCATTATCCAGTCGAAGACCGAGCTTTCCGACGCGCTCATCGAACAGTCCGCGCTCGGACTGAAGGCGTTCTCGCGCGAAGAGCTGCTCGAACTTCTCAGCGTCCCGATCTAAACGTTTAGCGCGCGACTTTCGGGTGGATCACGTCCACGGGACAGACTCGGGCGCAGATGCCGCAGCCTTCGCAGGTATCCTGATCGATCGCGAAGATCGAGCCGGTGAATAAAATGCTGCGGGTCGGGCAGACGGCGACGCAGTCTTCGCAAGCGGTGCAGCCGGCGCCGATCTCGTACTTCGCGCTCGCGGCGGAGTCGACCGCGATTTTCTGGGCTTCCTGGTCAGCGGGTCCGGCGACGCTCATCTATCCCCTCTTCCCGGCGACGGCCTTCGCGGCCTCGGCCAAAACATTCGGATTCACCTTCAGCGAGCGCAGACCTTCCAGATCGTGTCGCGAAACGGGACGGCCCGAGGCGCCGGATTCCGCGAGGCCGAGGAGGAGGGCGAGCGGGTAGAGCTTCGGCTGGGTCTTCTTCAGGTAATAAGCCTCCTTGCGAAAACGAATGGCGGGCTCGACGCCCTTCAGAAATCCGTAGTTCGCGGCGGCGAAGGCGGCAATCTCCACCGGCAAGAGCGCGAAACGATGTCTCTCTTCGGAGTCCGCGAACTCCCATTTGAAAACGGTCTTCTTTTCGATCTCCGCCAGGTAACCCGCGTACGAGGCTCCGCCCCCCTCTTTCGGGTAAAGCGCGTAGGCGAGAATCCTTCCGATCCCTTGGGTCAACGCCGCGGAAAAGGCATACTCACTCAGCGGAATCGAACCCATCCGAGAGCCGATCTCATACGCGAAATGCGCGACGCGCAGGCTCTCGGGAAAATGGACGGAAAACGCGTTCAGAACTTCGCGCGACGCCTTTTGCTTCGTCAGCGCGGTGAGCAAGAGATCGTACTGGAGGCCGCCGAGGAAGGCGAGATCCGCCGAAGCGTAATTCCGGGTCTCACAGAACTCTTCGCAAGTGAGCGCATGCTTCAGCTGCTCCTTCGGATTCGGGCTAAATCGGTCGTTCTTCTTTCGCGGAAGCTGATTTCCGATCCGGGCAAGTCGAATGGAAGCGACGAGATTCCGCGATGCTTGCTTGCCGAGAAGGATGAAGATCCTCTCGAGAATGACCCGGTAATTCGCCTGGCCTTCCGGCATCTCCGAAACCCAGTCCTTGATCCGGGTCTGGAGGAAATCCACTTTCAGCACGAACTGGGCATAGGCGGAGTTCTCCATCACGATCGGCGCGAGATCGGCGGCGTAGCGCTCCTTGTTCAGCGTCATTTCTATGACTCTATTCAGTGTCGGCCCGGGCACCGCCGGAACCAGATACTGCCCCAGCGCTTTCGAAATCCCGGAGGCTACGTTGGTTGCGGGGTCTGTCGCCATGCTTCAAGATTCAGCCCAATTCGGGGGGATGTCAAACCGACGCGTTAAGGACTAGACTGAGGATAATGAGCAAGCGAGTACTCGAAACCACGGCGAAAGAAATCATGACTCGGGACCTGGTCCATGCGACCGAGGACATGACGATCGAAGATGCGCTGAAAGCGCTGATCAACCACCGCATCACCGGACTCCCGGTCGTGAACAAAAAGGGCATCATGACGGGCGTCCTTTCCGAATACGACATCCTCTCCCATCTTTCGGGTGCGAAGTCGAAGAACTCGAAAGTGTTTCAAGAGAAGATTTCCTTTTCGAAGACCGTCGACTCGATCGGCGAGGACACTCCGCTTTCGAAGATCGTCACGGAATTCATCGATACGAAATACCGCCGGCTTCCCGTCGTCGATAAAGAAGGCGTCCTCGTCGGCATCATCACGCGTCGGGACCTGATGAAGGTGTATTACTATCGCGCGAGGTTGGCGGACTAGATGAAACTGAAACTCGAAGTCGTTCGAGACATCAGCGTCCTCATCGCCAGCGGGCCCATCGCCCCGGACAATTTCGCCATTCTAAAAGCCGGCATCAAGAAACTTTTCAAGGATGGAAAAAACAAGATCATCCTCGAACTCCCCGATTCCGCGGGGTTTACGCCGGAAATCCTGCGTGAATTCGCGATTCTGAATCTGATGGCTTCCGAACTCGCCGGTTCGATCGTGCTCGCGCAAATCGCGCCGCTAACGCGCGCGAAGATCGAGGCATTCTCTAAACCGCCCGTCGTGCGGTGTTTCTCGGAACGCGCGAAAGCCGTCGAGTTTTTCTACCCGAAGAGCGAGGAAATCCCGCCGAGTCCCGCGGCGACTCCCGCTTCGCCGGCGACGAGTGCGAGCGCGCCCGAATTCTCGACGCCTACGGCGGCTCCCGCTGCTCCGAGTCCTTCGAACGATGGCGGGCAGTACAAGCAGGATATCCGGGCGAAAGAGGTCGGGGACCTCGGAACGGTCCGCAAGGAACTGTCCGAGCTCCAGAAGGAAAACCACGAGCTGAAGCTGAGGCTTGCGGAAATGGTCATCACTCGGCGGGATCCGCCGGACCTCGACGCGTGGAAAGAGAAAGTCGCTCGACTCGAGAGCGATCTCGAAGCGGCGGTAAAAGCGGCCCAGGACCTTGCCTCGGCGAAGAAATAGGGAAAAGTTCGCCTTCGGGTTCCGGCGTTAGTAACGACCGATGAACTTCGAACTCTCTTCGAAAACGAGTTGCGAAAGCCGCGTCTTCATCTTTGGATCCATGCCTTCGAACGCGACGCCGACGCGAAAGGACTTCTTCACCATGGTAGAACCCGCCTGCGATCCGTGGCGTGCGGTCGCCTGGCACTCGATGCGAACCCCGAAAACGTCGAACAGAATGGAGAACGGCTTTGTGGCCTTCGTCAGCAGGTCGTGATCTTTCTGATCCCGGACCGCGATTCCCACTCCGCCTTCGGAGAGATTTAGAAGCTCGGCGCCGATCGTATGATCCGAATCCAGCCGAATGACGACCGCGCTCGCCTTATCGGGCGAGATCGGCAGCCGCAGGGTCTGCCTTCGCTGGACCTTAAAAATCGGAGGTTTCACGCGGGCGTTAAAGTATCCCGTTTCCCCGCGGCGGGGTTCGGCCTTGAAGAAAATGATGTCGGTCGGGAGGTGCAATGAAAACAGGATCTCCTCGAGCGCCTCGTGAATCAGCGCGGCTTCGAACTCCTCCCCGCCGGGAAACTCCTTCGATACGGAGATCGAGACGAGCCCGTTCGTTTCGTGGACCTTCACGATCCGGGACGTGTAGGAAAGCTTCTGGCCCGCGGACCAACACTGGAGCCGTGACTTGCGAGAAATCGCGCTCTGTAAAAGCGCGAGCGTCTCTTCGGGTTTGGCGGGTTCGAACGGCGAATCGAGCGGGGACTCTTTCTCGGCCATTACTCTCCTGGGTCAGGTCGCCGACGGTTTCGGCGCGGTCGCGTAACGTTCGTCCATGTACTGATAGAGGAACTGGTCGACCATGCTCGGGTCGGGCACTTTCGCCATCATCCCGTACATCGCCGCCATACCTTCGGTCGAAAGACTCGGGTTCGCACGCACGGCTGCGACGCATTCCTTCAGGTCCGCGAGGAACTTCGAAATGTGGTGAGTATGCGCCGGCGTGACCATGAGGTGTAGGCAGGTCGGTTTCTGCTGGCGATCGATGTACCAACCTCGGCCCTGCATCTGATCGGCCACGGCATAAACATCGAAGTCCTTCGCGGAAAAGGCGAATATCGCCATTTCCGGCTTCCCGACGATGTCGAAACCCAGTTCGCGGACGCCGTCTTGGAGCTTCTTCG
Organism: uncultured Bacteriovoracaceae bacterium; assembly: GCA_964536965.1. Lineage (GTDB taxonomy): Bacteria > Bdellovibrionota > UBA1018 > UBA1018 > UBA1018 > JACMQW01. Next base: position 163,231 of record CAZIAL010000001.1, on the reverse strand, counting down.
TATTGTCCATGCAGGTCTTCGCGATTTCGAGGTAACCTTCTTCGCCGAAAGCTCGGAGAGTCGCCCAGGCGGCGGCGATGGCGCCCGCGGGGCGGGTTCCCGGCATCGACGGAGACGCGAATGCCCCGCCGGGCCAGTCGGCCAGAACGAAGAACTGGTAACGGCGAAGGTCTTTATCGTTATAGAGAACGACCGACGCGCCTTTCGAGGCGAAGCCGTATTTATGGATATCGGCCGACATCGAAGTGACTCCGTCCACCGAAAGGTCGAAGGGAGGAAGGGCATGGCCGAGTTTCTTCAGAAACGGCAGGATGAAACCGCCCACACAGGCGTCGACGTGCATGCCGATGCCCTTCGATTTCGCGAAAGCCGCGAGCTCGGTGATCGGGTCGATCACGCCCTGGGGGTACTGGGGCGCAGATCCGACGATGAGAATGGTGTTGGCGTTCGTGAGCTTTTTCACTGCCTCGACATCGACCCGAAAGTCGGAGGAAAGCGGCGCCTTCACGATTTTCACGTCGAAGTAATGCGAAGCCTTGTCGAAAGCCGGATGGATCGAAACCGGTACGATCATTTCCGGTCGGGTGATCTGCGGCTGGAGCTCGCGGGCCCGGTCACGATAGGTTTTGATCGCCATCATGATGGACTCGGTTCCGCCCGAAGTCATGGTTCCGGCCGCGTTCGCTCCTCCGCCCAGAAGATTCGCGGCGATTGAGACGACTTCCGCTTCCATTTTCCGCAGGCTCGGAAAAGCCGAAGGGTTCAGGCCGTTTTGATGGAAATAAATCGAGTAAGCGCGTTTCAGAAACTCCGTGTGTTCGTCGCTCGCATGATAAACCAGACTCCAGGTCCGGCCGTCCTTCCAGTTCGTATCCTGGTCGTGCGAAGCCTGGAGTAGCTTCAGCAGTTCTTCGCGAGGGGTCCCAGTCTTCGGCAACGTAACGGAGTTTTGTTCCATAGGCCTAAGCCTAGCGCGGGCGATAGAATCTCGAAAGCGTCAAAAAACAGCCTGCGTTCACGACGTGCCAGGCCGCGTGACCCGAGAAGAAATGCCGGTCCGGAACACAGAGGATACCCTGGTAGTCGAGGACCCAGAACCCGAATGCGACCGCGAAGAGCCCGAGACTCCAACCGAACGGCGCGTAGTCGATCGGAGGGACGGTGCGACCCTCTCGCCGATACCGGCGCTCGCGCACGAAAATGAGGAGCTCGAACCAGACCCCGAGCGCGATCAGTCCGGTGAAGACGAGCAGACGATCCGCGCCACGCGTCGACAGGAGGAGCGCGACGCCACCCGCCAGGAGGAGACCGAAAAGCGGGATCGGCGACTTTCCGCGAATCCATCCGAGCCTCCCGAGCGCTTGGTAGAGAATTTCGAAGCCGAGAAAGAACATCGAAGCGAGATCCAGGGTCTCGAACGCGTAAGTGTAGGAAGCGTGGAAGAGCGAGGAGCAAATCCCCACGACGATCGCGTATAAACCCAGCCGGGTTTCGACTCGCGAACGCCCCCGAAAGATCAGCCAGAAGCCCACGAGGAGATAGGCCAGATTCGACCACGTTTCGGCGGGAGCGACGATCCATGCGCAGACATGGGCCTCGCAGAACTTCAGAGTCGCCGGCGCCCAGTCGGACCAAGGACAGTCCCGGACATCACGGATGATTTCGAGAAGTTCGTTCATGTTTGCCTCGCTTTCGAATATCCTCCGGGAGAGCCCCTATGGAAAAGCTAATTCCACTGATGACGATCGTGTTTTTCTCGAACCTCGTGGAAGCTTGCGCGGGTTTCGGGGCGACCATTCTCGCGATCATTTTCGGCGCGCAGTTTTTCAGCATCGAAGAACTCATTCCGATGCTGGTTCCGCTCAACCTGATTCTCAGCATCGTGATCGTCCTCCGCTACTGGCGCGACGTCGACCGTCGCGTTCTATTCACCAAAATTCTCCCGTGGGCGGGCGCCGCGCTACCGATCGGAATTCTCATTTTCAACATCGCTCCGTCGCGAGCCCTCAAGCTCGGCTTCGGCATCGTGGTCGCGCTGCTGGGACTGATGGAACTCGCGACGGTCTCGCTCGCTCACCGGCGTGGAGCGGGCCTGGGCAATCCACGGAAGAAGCTCTCTCCGATGCAGGGCCGATTTCTCCTCGCCGCGGGGGGAATCATGCAGGGTCTTTATGCATCGGGCGGTCCATTCATCGTCTATTTCGCGTCGAGGGAAATTCCCGACAAGCGCCAGTTCCGCACGACGCTCGCGCTGCTCTGGCTTATCCTGAATACCGCTCTCTTTTTCTCGCTCATTTTCAGCGGAAAAATCGGCGCGGAAAGTTTGCGGAATTCGGCCTTTCTCCTCCCCGCCGTACTGGCCGGGATGTTCACGGGGATGCGGGTCCACGAAAGGGTCAGCGAAGCGACCTTTCGCATCATCGTCTACGCACTGCTCACCGTCGCGGGAGCGAGCCTCGCCTATCGCACGGCGATAACGGGCTGATCGCAAAAGATTGACCTTTCACCTTTCGATCCCATATTGAGGAATGAAAGGCACTTTATGATCAAACTCAGAAAATCCGCAGAACGCGGTCAGGCCGACCACGGCTGGCTACTGGCCAAACATAGTTTCTCTTTCGGCGAATATTTCGACCGCGAGCACATGGGCTTCCGAGCGCTCCGCGTGATTAACGAAGATCGCGTCCAGCCCGCGAACGGATTCGGCACTCACCCGCATCGCGATATGGAAATCGTGACGTATATTCTCGAGGGGGCCCTCGAGCACCAGGACTCCATGGGCAACGGTTCGATCATTCGACCGGGCGATGTCCAGTACATGAGCGCCGGCAGCGGCGTGCTCCATAGCGAAAAGAATCCCTCGGCGAGCGAGGGCGTGCACCTTCTGCAGATCTGGCTGCTGCCGAACGAGAAGAACGCATCCCCTCGCTACGATCAGAAACACTTCATCGAAGCCGAAAAACTCGGAAAGCTCCGGGTCGTCGCCTCTCCGGACGGCCGAGACGGCTCAGTCGCGGTTCGCCAGGACGTCACCCTTTACGCTTCGGTACTCGAGGCGAACCAGAAAACCGAACTCTCGCTTGCGCCCGGGCGACACGCCTGGGTACAGGTCGCGCGCGGTGACGTGCAACTCAACGGACAAACCCTCGAAGCGGGGGACGGCGCCGCGGTCAGCGATGAAAAACTCCTCCGATTCGAAGTGACTTCGGGCAAAGCGGAATTCCTCGTCTTCGACCTCGCTTAAGAAAGGTTCACGAATGAAAGCCGAAATGAAATGGATTGAGGGAATGTCCTTCGAATCGAAGATTCGCAGTCACTCCGTGCGTATGGATCTATCGACGCTCGGAGGTAAAGATACCGGGCCGACCCCGAAAGAACTGATGATCGCGTCGGTCTTAGGCTGTACCGGGATGGACGTCGTTTCGCTCGTCCGCAAAAAGAAACTCGACTTGCGTTCTTTTTCGATGAGTGGCGAAGGCGAGCTTCGAGATACCCACCCGAAAATCCTTTCGCAACTCGATCTGATTTACGAGATGCAGATCGAATTCACCGATCGCGAAAAGGAACTTCCGTTTGCGCTGGAAGCGGTAACCCTCTCGATGACTCGCTACTGCGGAGTGAGCGCGACGGTCGCGGCCGCGACTCCGATCTTTTACACGGTCGTGATCAACGGGCAGATCGAAGCACGCGACCAGGCGAAGTTCCCGCCCACGCAGATTAAAAACTGATCCGATCGTATCGGCGTAATTCTGACGCCGGGGTTGCGACTTGGGATTCGACCTGACTCGGAGTAGAATCGAAGAATCATGCAGACTTACGCGCCTTTCGTTGTCGGCTCCCTCGTTTTTATTTCTTCCCTCGGCGGGTCCGGCTGCGCGACCCGCTACCGGCTCGAACCGACCGCCGAAAAGCCGGAAATACTGAACGGGATTCCGCTCGGCACTCTCGTCACTCCTAAATGCGTCTTCCAGCTCGGGAGCGAATCTTCGAACGCGGACGAAATGCTCCTTCGCGTACGCGTGACCAGCAAGTCCGAGGCCCCGTTCGAATTCCTGCCGACCTCGCTTTCCATTTCCGCGAACCCGGAAATTCTCCCGACCACTCCGATCTCCGCTCTCGATCCCGAAACCTACGTAAAAGAACTGAAAGCGTTGGCGGAAACCTTCGAATCCCGTACGCGGATGGACACGTTCCAGGGCATCGAAGCGCTGGGGACTCTTAAAGGCGAATCCGCGGATGCTTCGATCGACTCGGCGAACTCGCAGTACCGCGAGAAACAGAAGGATGCGGCGAGTTCTCAGGAGAAAGCCGTCGCCCTGCGGAAGCGAATCGCGGCGATCGAGCCGGTGGCTCTGAAGAAGTCAACGCTGAAGCCGGGTGATCGCGTCGAAGGGATCGTCGTGTTTAAATCGGCATTTACCGGCGAGGGACCGATCGAAGTCGAAATCGCGGGTGGGCCTTGCGCGGGGAAGATCTCGTTTCGCCTGAAGAATTGAGTCCGCTCCGTTCGCGAAATCACCCCATTTCCGGAGACTCGTCTAAGTTTTAGACAGCCGGCTATCCGGGTAACGGTTCCAACGGAAGAAACCGGGTTAACGTCGAACGGAATGGCTCTCTCGCTGGCACGACTCCTGCCTAGAGGAGGAGCGTGATTTATCGCTAACCTCTTATCGGAGTACCCCATGAAAAGACGTCTCGTAGTCATCCTTTCGACCTTTTTCCTATCCACGCAAGCGCTCGCTTCCGGAATCATTGAATTGAGCTGTCCAGATCTCGCGAACGAATCCGCTCACAAATTCAAGGTCGTTCTCGCTGAAGACTATCTCGTCGAGAATTCCGGCACTGTGCTCCGGGATCAGGCGGAGATTTCTCGCTATGACCGAAGTGGAAAGCTCCTGACGCTCACTTCTGAAGATACGCAGTACGCACCCGATCGAAATCCATACACGGGTAAATTCATCATCGGGCTGGGTTCGGTTTACGCGGAAAATGGTTTTCTGAAAATCACCCGCGACACCAGTGGATCGGAGCCGTCCTACTCGGCAATGGTGATCGGCGAGAACTACATGCATAGACTCGAACCCTACCAGAAGTCGGACTGCGAACTGGTTTCGAGCCGAAACGAATAGCTGCGAACAGACCTTGATCAGACAAACGGTCGACGCCAATCGCGTCGGCCGTTTTGCATTTTCGCCTCATCGTGTCCGCGAATGTCGCATCGCGAAACCCATCATTCACCCCTGCCAAAGCCGGGGACAGACCCCGCTTCCTCCCAAAGACTAAACACCTCCGACCAATTCGCCCTAGGATTCTCGGCCTCGAATCTGCAAAGTAGGAGGCAAGGAGACTCCCCATGAAAAACCTCGCCTTCGCTTTTCTACCTATGGGCATCCTCATCCTCGGACTGACCTCGACGACCACGTCCGCATCGCCTTCGGCCGGCCCCGAAAAGCGCGAAAAAGGCATCGCCTGTACGACGACCGTGAAAGCACGGCGCGCCGGAACCGAACTCACCGCCCATTCTAAGTACCGAATCGACAGTGTAGCCGAAGCTCGGCGCCTTCGCACCGTCCACTCCTACCCGCAGCGGGACATTCCGCTGGGCACGTTGACGATCATCGAATCCGTCCTTTCGCTGAACTTCGAACAGCGGCGCCCCCGGACGGTCTTCGAAGTAGTCTTCGAAGTCCAAGGCGGAGCCCGCGACAGCATCAAGCTTCGAGAGATCGGCCGCGGGAAGAGCTCCGAGTCGAGGAATATTCCCTTGTCCGATGGAACGACGATGTTCGTCGACGCCGAAGTTTCCTGCCGATACTACCGTAGCTAAGACCGAACTCAGGTTTCCGCGAGCCAGCGCATCGCCACGGCGGTCAGTTTCCGGATCAGTTCGTCGGCACCGGGACCGAGGTGTTTTCCCGGCATCGGATGGTAGCGAAGGTCCGTTTTCGATTCGGCGAGCGCCGAGCGGAGAGATTCGCGCGCGGACCGCGGAATAAACTCGTCTTCGGTCGCTTCGATCAGCAGCGTGCGGTGGCCGGCCGAGAGCTTGCGCGCTTCCTCTTCGATTTCGGGAAGGTCGAGGTAGACCCAAGCTAAATATCCCGCGAGGGCGCCGATTCCCTCGATGACCCATTTCGGCCACGCTTTTTTGCGCGCGAGACTTTGCGTCACGCGAGCTTCGATGGTCTCGCGAATTCGGCCGAAACCATGGATCACGACCAACCGCCGGAGCTCGGGATCGCGAGCGCTGGCGTAAATCACGAGCGGCGCGCCGAAACTCGCGCCGAGGACCGTAATCCGCGCGGGGTCCACCGAAGGATGCGCGGCAAGATGCCGGCGAAGCCGGGGAATTTCTTCGATCGTGCGATGGATCGCACGTTTCAGCTTCGGCGCTTCGGAGAGCACGGCCGGAAATCGAATCCGCTTCGGACCGAAATACGGATAATCAAAACTCGCGAGAACCATGGGTTCGGGGAGTTCAATCAGATCCAAGGCGTCCGCTGCCGTCTCGAATCCACCGAATACCATGACGGCAGGATATTTCTTTCCTTCGGCTCCGCCGGCGGGAATTTCGATGCGGTACTCGATGGGCCGCTTCGAAGCGTCCTCCGCAACTGCCTTCGTCGGTCCGAACGCTTCGACGAGGAAAAGAAGCGCGAACGCCCAGCGATTCGCCGTCAAAGGGACGCGGCCGCCAGTTCAATCTGGCGCTCGACGGCTTCGACTCCCGTTCCGCCTTCACTCTTTCGAGCCTGCATCGCGGCGACATGAGAAAGTTTCGGTAGCACGTCCGCGGCGAAGTTCGCGTCGATGGACTGGAGCTCCGCTAGAGTCAGGGATTCGATCGCCTTTTTCCGTTCCGTACAGTATTTCACGGTCCGGCCGGAAACCTCATGCGCCTGCCGGAAGGGCAGACCTTTCGCCGCGAGATAGTCGGCGATTTCCGTGGCGTTCGAAAAATCCCCTTCGAGGGATTTCTGCATCCGCGACGAATCGAACCGGGCGGTCGAAAGCATGAGCCGCATGAGACGAATGGAGGCGAGCGCCGTATCGACCCCTTCGAAGAGAAAGGTCTTATCTTCCTGGAGGTCTCGGTTATACGAAAGCGGTAGGGCCTTCAGCATCGTGAGCGCGCCCATGAGCGCGCCGTAAACGCGGCCGGTCTTTCCGCGAATGAGCTCGGCGACGTCCGGATTCTTTTTCTGCGGCATGATGCTCGAACCGGTCGTGACCGAATCATCGAGTTTCACGAAACCGAATTCCGGGGTCGACCAGATGATCAGCTCCTCGGACAAGCGCGAAAGATGCATCATGATGAGCGAGGCCGCGGTCAGGAACTCGATTATATAGTCGCGATCGGAGACGGCATCGAGAGAGTTTTCCGTCGGACTTTCGAATCCGAGGAGTTTCGCCGTCTGCTGGCGATCGATCGGGAACGGCGTGCCCGCGAGCGCCGCGGACCCCAGCGGCATCCGATTCACGCGCTTCACCAAATCAGCCAGCCGTTCGCGATCTCGCTGGAACATCCAGAAATAGGCGAGAAGATGGTGCGCAAGCGAGATGGGCTGGGCGTGCTGGAGGTGGGTCATCCCCGGCAGGATCGTCTGTTTCTGTTTTCGCGCGGCCGAGAGCAGCCACTCCTGGGTCACTTTCAGCTGATGATTGAATTCGACGATCTTAGAACGCAAATAAAGCCGCGTATCGGTGGCGACCTGGTCATTGCGCGATCGGGCGGTGTGGAGTTTGCCCGCGACCGGACCGATCGCATCCGTGAGAAAGCGTTCGATCTCGGAGTGCACATCCTCGGCATCGCGGTTGAAAATGAGTTTGCCCGTCCGAATCCCCTCGCCGACTCCGCGCAGGCCTTCGACGAGGAGGGTGGCTTCCGCCTTCGGAAGAATTCCGCAGTCGCCGAGCATGGTGGCATGGGCGATGGATCCGGCGATGTCGACTTCCCAGAGGCGTTCATCGATGGCCATCGAGGCGGTGAAGACTTCCACCTGTTTGTCCGTGTCTTTTTCGAAAGCGCCGCCCCAAAGCTTGGACATCGTTTAAACCTCTTTTTACACTTTTAGAAGGGTGCTTGCGGGAGCGGGCCTCCTGCCCTTTATATCCGCGCGGCATCCTGCCTGATACAATCCCGAAGCACCCTTCTAAAAGTGAAGCGGGATTTAAATGCCGACCACTCGTTTGGCCAGCGTTTGGAAGAACCTTCGGTCGAAGCAGATGTTTTACCGACTCTCGGTGGAGCGTCGGGACTGCCTGCTAAACCTTACGGTTGGATTACCCCGGGAGTGGCGGGTTGCCAACCCTCTGTACACCTTCCGAAATACGAAGCCCCGGCCAGGTGACTACCTGGCCGGGGCTTTCGGGGTGAACTTTTCGATCTTCCGGTCAGCGAACGGGGCGTCCCCCAGGAGAGGGCCCGCCGCTATCCGTGACTTACAGGCAATCGATGAAGCTATCGCTGATCGTCGCGATGACTTTATCTTCATTCGGGGCTGGGGTTTCGTCGCTGAGGATCACTCCGAAAGAATTCCCGCCGTCACAGCTATCTTCGTTGGTGTAGAGGAAAGTATAAACCGATTGGTCATCTTTGCTCCGAACCAAAATCTCCTGCACGGCGCCCTTGCACTGTTCTTGATCCATTTCACCGACGTATTTCGAAAAAATTTCCGGTACATCGATCTGTTTCGCGGTCTCCTCGAGCATCTCGAAAGGCGTATCGCCCTCATAGATCTGGCCAAGTTCTAAATCTTTGAAGACACACTCGCGTGGCGCGGCCTGAGCGGAGATCGCGAAGGCGAAAAAGAAGGCAAAAGCGGATCGGGTCAAGAATGACGTTTTCATGAGATTTCCCCAAGTCGTTGGAAGTGAGTTGAAACGATTTCACCCGGCGTTTAACACACTGCATCATTCAAGGGAAGTTCTTTTTTCCCCGCACTCGGCAAGGACGAGAACCAACGCAGATTACATTTTCTTAGCCAGATGGAAGAACATCCGCTGCTGCAGCCCGAAGTTCTTCACCATCCCCGTAGACTCCCGCTGATCGAAAGTCGTCGTATCGAACGACGCTAGATCTTCGGAGTACAGCGCCCAAGGAGACTCGCGACCGACGATCGTGAGCGAACCTTTATAGAGGCGCATCGAAACGGTTCCGGTCACTCGCTTCTGCGTATTGCCGATGAACGCCTCGAGGTCATCTTTAAACGGATCCCACCAGAGACCCTGGTACGCGAGCTCGCTCCACTGGGCGTCGACCTTTTCCTTGAATTTGATTTCTTCGCGGGTGAGGACGAGCGCTTCGAGGGCCTTGTGCGCGGTCAGAAGGAGGGTGGAACCCGGGCACTCGTAGTTCCCGCGAACTTTCAGCCCGAGCATCCGATCTTCCATCACATCGATCCGGCCGATACCATTCGATCCGGCCAGCACATTCGCTTTCGCGACCAGCTTACCCGGAGCGAGGCTCTCGCCGTTCAGGGAGACGGGAACTCCGCCCTTGAAGGTGACTTTCAGCTCGGTGACGGCGTCGGGTGCTTTCGTCGGAGAGACGACCCACTGGAAAATTTCTTCCGGCGGAGCGAAGTTCGGCTCTTCGAGGCGTCCGCCTTCGATCGAACGGCCCCAGAGGTTCTCGTCGATGGACCAGATTTTCTCGAGGGACTGCTGGATCGGCACGTTCTTCTTTTTCGCGTACTCGATTTCCCAGGTCCGGGTCAGGTTCTTCTCGCGGATCGGCGCATGGATCACGGCTTCCGGCATGAGCGCGCGAATGCCGTATTCGATGCGGAACTGATCGTTCCCTTTGCCCGTGCAGCCGTGCGCGAACGCGGTCGCACCGATTTTCTGCGCGATTTCGACGGCCTTTGCGGCGATTAGCGGCCGCGCGATCGAGGTCGAGAGTGGATAGCCTTCGTACATCGCGTTCGCCTTAATGGCGCGGAAACAGAACTCGGCCGCGAACTCTTCTTTCGCGTCGACCGTGTAGTGTTCGGTTCCCATGATCTTCGCCTTCTCGGCGGCCTGAGCGATGTCTTCCGCCGGCTGACCGACATCGACGGTGACCGTGACCACATGATCGTAGCCGTATTCCTCTTTCATCATCGGAATACAGATCGAGGTATCCAGACCTCCGGAATAGACGAGAACGACCGTTTTTTTGCTGTTTTTGGCTTTTTCCATTTTCTGACTTTTCCTCTGGAACTGTTCTGACTGTTGCGCCGAAACGATTTCCGACCCTGGGTTGGACCTTTTCACGGTCTAAAGATGAATTCTATTTATGCATAAAAATTCATGTATGCAACGTATTTCCGTTGACCGAGGGTGATTATGCGCATATTTAATCATTATGATGCATAAGTATGCGGGCGCCCCTGGCCCATCCATCACCGTAGGAATCGTGGGCGCTCGGGGATACTCCGGGATCGAACTCGCCCGCCTTCTCCTCGCCCACCCCCAGGCGCAGCTCGTGGCTTGTTACGCCACGGACCCTGCTTCCTTCTCGCTGGGCCGCGACCTCTTCGTCGACGGTGCGGACGGCGTTCCTACGCTCCCGATGACCGCGCTCGACTCCGAGACGCTCTCGAGCGAAGTCCACACGATTTTCCTCGCCACCCCGGCGGAAGTTTCCCTAGAGCTTGCCCCGAAACTGATTGCGAAAGGCGTGAACGTCGTCGACCTCTCGGGTGCGTTTCGCCTCGCCGCCTCGGAATACCCCCACTGGTACGGATTCACCCATTCGGCGACTACGGCGCTGGCGAAAGCCCAGTACGGACTGGTCCCTTACGCGAAACCCTTCCTGAAGAACGGGAAGGAAGGCGTCCTGGTCTCAAACCCCGGCTGTTACGTCACGTCCGTGCTCATGGCCGTCCTGCCGCTCGTGAAAGAAGGCGTGATCGACGCCTCGACCCTCGTGATCGATGCGAAATCGGGGACGACCGGCGCGGGCAAGAAAGCGTCCGAATCCCTCCTCTTCTCCGAAGTGGACGGCGAGTGTCTTCCTTATAAGGTGGGTGCGCATCAGCACTTCCCGGAAATCACGAAGTATCTCGAAGCCTTCGGCGGCGTGAAAGCCTCGCCGTTTTTTTCGACGTCCCTTCTCGCGACTCCGCGGGGGATCATCTCCGGCATCTACGCGAAACTCGCCTCCGGCAAGACGATCGCGGACGTCGAAGCGGCCTACGCGAAAACTTACGCCGGGTACCCGCTCGCGAAGTTCGGTCGGATCGGTTCCAAGGGCTTCTCGCCGAAGCTCTTATCGCTCAAGTCGGTCGTCGGATCGAACCGGGTGCAGATCGCGTTCACCGCCGATGCCGACGGAAAGCTCTTCGTGCATTCGCTGATCGACAACCTGCTGAAGGGTGCGGCCTCGCAGGCCGTCGAAAACTTCAACCGGCTGATCGACCAGCCGGCGGCGCTTGGCTTAGTCGCCGGCCGCCACGAACAGAATTCCTCGGGACAACTCTCCGAGGGTACGCAGGCTGCGCCTATGGACGCAGCTGATGCCGCCCAAACGGGGCGGCTGGAGGTAGCCGTAAAATGACGTCCGGACCAGGTATTTCGAGAACTCCCCTTCCCCTCGGTTTCAAAGCGGGCGGTGTGAATTCCGGTGTGCGCCGGTATCGGCCGGACTACGGCGTGATCCTTTCCGAAACGGAAGCGGTCGGCGTCGGCGTCTTCACGAAGAACGAGTGTAAGGCCGCACCGGTCACTTACTGCATGGGACTTCTCCCCTCCACGCATGTGCGCGCGATCGTGACCAATTCCGGGCAGGCGAACGCGGCGACCGGACAGGAAGGGCGCGACAAGAACTGGCGGCTCGCGCTGTCGGTGGCAAAAACCATCGGCTGCCTTCCCCACCAGGTTCTGACCGCATCGACCGGGGTGATCGGAAAACAGCTCGAGATCGAGAAACTCGAAGCCGCTTCGCAGGAACTCGTCGAAAAGGCGTCCGACTACGCGGAACTCTTCGCGCTCTCGATCCTGACCACGGACCTCGTGCCGAAAACGATCACGACCGAAGTGAAACTCTCCGGGGGATCGGTTCGGATCACGGGCATCTGCAAGGGCTCGGGCATGATCCATCCGAATATGGCGACCATGCTGGGTTATCTGCTCACCGACTGCGCGATCGACGCGCCGGTGGCGCAAGACCTCGTGCGGAAAGCCGCGGACCTTTCGTTCAACATGATCTCGGTCGACGGCGATTCTTCGACGAACGACTGCGTGTTCATGCTCGCGAACGGAGCTTCCGGCGTCTCTCTGAAAACGGACGAAGACATGGCTAAGTTCAAATCGGCGCTTTTCGAAGTGTCGAAACTCCTCGCCCAGTCCATCGCCCGGGACGGCGAAGGCGCTTCGAAGCTGATCGAAGTCACGGTGAAAAACTGTCACGATCTCGAACTCGCGCGCAAAGGCGCTCGAGGCGTGACGGTGAGCCCGCTCGTGAAATCGGCCATCCACGGGGAAGACCCGAACTGGGGACGGATCCTCGCGCGCCTCGGCGCCGAAGGAATCCCCGCGGCGAGTCTCGACCAGATGACGCTGACGATCCAGGGACATGTCCTTTTCACGAAGGGCGCACCCGTGGAATTCGACAAAACCACCGTCCGGTCCGCCCTCCGCGCCGATACGATCCAGATCCTGATCGATCTGAATTCCGGCAAGGAATCGGCAACCGCGTGGGGATGCGATTTATCCAAGCGCTACGTCGAGATCAACACGGACTATAACTAACGAAACGGAACGTCCGTCGGCGATGATCGCCGTGGGTACTTACGATGCACGATTCCCATAGCCTCCAAACGGTTAAATCGGCTCTCGGCTACGTGAAGAAATTCACCGGCACGCGGGTCCTCATCAAGCTCGGCGGCGCGGCTCTCGAAGACGAAAGCCTCGTCGCCGCACTTTGCGAAGATCTTTCGCTCATCCGCGGCGCGGGCGTAAACGTCGTCCTCGTTCACGGAGGCGGACCGGCGATCAACCGCGAGCTCGAAGCGAAAGGCATCACCTGGACCTTCGTCGATGGCCTGCGCGTGACGACCCAGGTGATGATGGAGACGATCGAGATGGTCCTGTGCGGAAAGGTGAATCGCCGCATCGTTCGGACGCTGAATCAGGCGGCCGTGCGGGCGATCGGACTTGCCGGCAGCGACGCGCGCACGCTCTACTGTAAGCCGATGCGCGAAGAGCTCGGGCTCGTCGGCGAAATCACGGACGTTCGTCCGGCAGCGATCGAAGCCATTCTGCGCACCCAGGACGAAGGACTCGGCACCATCCCGGTCATCGCTCCGATCGGCGTGGGCGAAAATGGTCAAGCCTACAACATCAACGCCGACTGGGCGGCCGTCCGCATCGCGGAAGCGCTCGACATCGATAAAGTCCTTTTTCTCACCGACCAGGAAGGCATTCTCGGCGCGGACGGTAAACTCGTCCAGGAACTCGACGCCGGCGAACTCGAAGTCCTGATCGAATCCGGAGTCGTGAAGGGCGGAATGCTCGCGAAGGCGAACACGGTTCTGCATGCGCTGAAGAACGGCGTAAAGGACGTGCATATCTTCAACGCGCGCCGTCCGCACGGTCTGCTCGAAGAACTTTTCACGGACCAAGGGGTCGGTACGGTCTGCCGGCTGCGGTCGCTCGGCCGGAAGGATTAAGGCACTATGGGTACCTCGCTGAAACTGAAATCGAAACACTTCCTGACCGGCGAAGAGCTTTCGCGCGACGAGCTGCTCGGCGTCCTGGATCTCGCCGAGGTTCTGCGCGCCGAACGCCAGGCGGGCAAGACGCGAACCGATCTCGCGGGAAAGAACGTTTCTCTCGTGTTTGAGAAGCCCTCTCTCCGCACGCGCATGAGCTTCACCGTCGCGCTCCAGGAAATCGGCGCCCAAGCGATCGAACTGATCTCGGCCGTCCGGAAAAAGGAGGAGCCCGAAGATACGGCGATGGTCATCGCCCAATACTCGCACGGCATTATGGTCCGCACGTTCGAGCACGAAATTCTCGACCGGATGGCGAAACAATGCCCGATCCCGATCATCAACGGTCTTTCCGATTCCCACCATCCCTGCCAAGTGCTGGCGGATCTCCAGACCTTAAAGCAGTTTTTCGGAAAACTTTCCGGCTTGAAACTCGCGTACGTCGGCGACGGCAATAATATGCTGAACTCGATCCTTCTCCTGATGCCTTACCTCGGCGTGCATGTGACTTACGCCTGTCCGAAAGGGTTCGAACCGAACGCCTTCATCGTGAAGAAAGCGAAGGCGCGGGCCAAGGAAGGAAGCGGGACGATCACGGCTTACGCGGATCCGAAGGCCGCCGTCGAAGGCGCGGATGCGATCTATACGGACGTCTGGGCCTCCATGGGCCAGGAAGACGAAGAGCTCGAGCGTGAGAAGATGTTTAAAAACTATCAGCTGAATGAAAAACTCTTCTCCGGCGCGAAAGCCTCCGCCCTCGTCATGCATTGCATGCCGATGGTACGCGGGAAGGAAATCACCGAGCAGATGGCGAACCACGCGAATTCGGTGATTTACCGGCAGGCGGAGAATCGCCTGCACGCGCAGAAAGCTTTGCTCCTAGGACTCATGGCCAGTCGTTAAACGTTTTCGAACCCCCGCGCGCGGGCGCGGACAGGAGAAACTGTGGATCGCCTCCAGACGCTGAAAGAAATCCTCTACGACGGGTCCGCCTCCACCCAGGACGAGATTCGCGAAGCGCTCTCGAAAAAGAAATTTTCGGTCACCCAGTCCACGGTGTCCCGCGATCTAAAACGGGTTGGCGCGGTGAAGACAATCGATGGCGAAGGCCGTACGGTCTATCGGCTCGGCGAAGAGATGCTGAATCCTCCGGTGCCGGGTCCGGTCGCAAACTCCATGAAAGATCTCGTCATGGACGTGAGTTCGAACGGGATGATGATCGTGATCCATACCTCTCCCGGTTCGGCTTCGCTCGTCGCCCGGCACATCGACGCCCGCATGGGCGAAGAGGTCATGGGGACGATCGCGGGCGACGATACGATATTCGTCGCACCCGCGGACGTGCGAAGGACCCAGGCGACGCTCATCGCCATCCAAAAGACGCTGATCGGATAAACTCCGGGTTTAGCGGGTGAAAATCACGAAATCGGCCACCTCGCCATATTTCGGGTGGCGCAGGACGGTTTCCCAGTCCTGCTCGTCTTCCGGGTCCGCGATCTCGATCAGCGTCCGGGTTTTCTCTCCGAGACGCGCGCCGATCCGTTTCCAAACTCCGTCAAAGTAGCGGGAATGAAATCCGCCGATGACGAGGAACGCGGCCGAGGTCGGACGGTCGCGTTCGAGATGGTAAGCGACCACGTCGTCGACGAGGCACTGGGCCTGAAAATAGTTCTCGAGCTTAGCGGGGTCGCCATGGCCGCCCGCGGCTTCGAAAAACCGCTCTCGGTAGTTCGCACTCCCCGCTTCATAGCCCGGCGGAAGGAGCTTCGGGTCGAGCGCGCCGATCCCGTCTTTCACGACCGGCGCTTTCTCCGCGCGCGTGAGATTCGTCGCAAGTACCTCTGCACCCGCCGCCTTCGCGGCTTCGACGAGGGGGAGATAGGTCAGCTCGGGATTCTTGTCGCCGAACATCGCCCGCTGGAATTCCGCGCCATCGATCTGGCCGTTTCGAAACTTTCCGTAATGGGCTTCGAGTTTCGGCTGGTCGCTCCAGTTCCAGAACTCCCAGGCGAAAGTGACCCGACGGCGCTTCAGGCCCGCGAAATCCGCAAGGAGCCGCGCTTCGGAAGCCTGGATCGAATCGGTGGAATGTTTTTCCCCGACGACGAGAATCTCCGAAGTCTCGAGACGGGCGAGAAACTCTTCGCGCGTGATGTCGCGCGCCGCCCGCACATCATGGATGCGTTCGTGGGCACAGGCGCTAGCGGTCGACAAAATTCCGAGAATCCCGAGGATGAGAGAAATGGATTTCATTCCCTATCGGTATCGCCGGAGTCGCGATTTGTCCCCAGTTTTACGCCGCATCGGAGGTGCCTTCCGACCCTGGGTTCTTTTTTTTCGCGAATCGGATGATCCGAAAAATGTTTGATCCGCTGCTTCAAGCGACTGAAAAGATTCCGAAAGTGCCCGCCTCCCTCCGTGCCGGGCCTCCTGGCACAAAGCTCGCTCTACTTACTCTTGAAGATACGAAGAGGCGGAGTCACCGACCTCGCCCAGCCCAGGAGTCGCGTCCACGATCGGCGCGAGTTCCGCGGCCGGAAAGAAATGCAGAGCGGCCCAGGCCGTCTGCACCCGTCAGTAAAACGCAGTAAAACCGAACGCCCAAGGAAGGAGAAAGCGAACCCACTGCCTTTCCAATGTGAGTAGAACCCAAGGTACTGGACCTTAAACGGAATTCTCCCCGAAAGGAGACCTGAGGAAGCCGCCTCTCGCGTCGATGCGTGAGGCGGCTTTCGCTTTTTCTCGCCCGATCGGTTAGGGTGCGGCCATATGACCGATACCGCCTCCGCAGTTTCCGCCGTCGACGCCGTCCCGTCGATCCAGCCTCCCGATTCCTCGATCCACCCGAAAGAAAATGGCCGATTCGTCCTGTTTTTCCAGCATCCCCAGGAGCCAGACAAGGAACTCGGGACGGCGAAGCTCGCCCATCGGGTTCTGAAAAATTCGGTGTTGAAAACGGCGCTCTCGGTCCCGAACCTGAAAAAGGCCGTAGGCAGCGAGGAAGCGATCCCAGCGAACTGGGGTGTTCTCTATCTCGGTTCCGGAATCAAAGACGGCGCGGATCCGCGGAGCGGGTTTATCAAGCCGGGGCTCTATCCGGTGAAGAAAGACGGGTCGGCATACCCCGCGGCCGAAGCGCAAAAAATTCTCGACGGACTCGAAGGCATCATCTTGCTCGATGGAACCTGGAGCCAGGCGAAGACGCTCTGGTGGCGGAATTCTTGGCTGCTGAAATGCCGGCGTCTTGTCCTCATTCCGAAGAAAAAATCTCTCTACGGCGACCTTCGGAAAGAGCCGCGACGTGAATGCCTTTCCACGATCGAAACGACGGCGGAAGCGCTCGATGCTCTCGGCGAAGATCCGGAGACCGGAAAACATCTGCGCGAACTCTTCGGAGAGCTCCTCGCGAACTATCGCAAATCCAACCCCGGGAAAAAACCGGGAGGGAAACCCACGGGCGGCGCGCGCCGCTCGCGACCACGCGGAGAAAAGAAGGCCTAAGCATTTCGTTCGCTTCGGAACTTAATGGCAATCGGACGGCGGGTCGATCCCTGGAGCGACCGTCGGCTGGGGAGTCGGATCCGGCATCGGCGCGCCCGCTGCGCGAATCTCGATGTCCGCGCACGAATAGTAGAGCGACGGCTGAGCCGGATTTTCCGTCATGTACTGGATGAGCTGGAGGGTGCAACCCGTGCAAGGCGTGTTCGGAACCGTGAACGTCTGGTTGTACTGGTTTCGATCGCCGGCATCCGGAACGTTCGCGATCCAGACGTTCTGGTCGAATCCCGCGTCATTCGCGGGGGAAAAAGCGATCCGGTAGTATCCGGGATGGTTCACGGTTTCTTCCCACTGGATGGTCAGCTGCTGACCCACCTGGAGGACGGTAGGGGTCGCCGTCCGCGCCACGTTTCCACAAGGGCCGGACTTTAAACCGGCGCTCGTATTTCGAGGCGGGGTCGTGCCCGCCAGGCGAAACCGCGCATGACCGAATCCCGTCGCCGGAGCGAGCGCCGCGAACGTGAGCACCATACATCCGGCGCGAAAAAACAGTTTCGTGATCATTTGCCACCTTCTTCCCGAGCCGCCGCCACGCGCGGCGAAATTGCCGCACATTCTTTGGCGGATTTACCCAAGGCCTCGGCCAGGGTGTCGCCTTCCCCGCCGGCGAGATAGGTGTCGCCGTCTTTCAGAACCTGTTGGTGGCAGACGAACTCCGAGCGGTTGTATTCCCCGCCGGGGACGACGGCGGCTGGATCCGTATCGGGCGAAGTCGCCGCATCGCGGGTGTTGTAGGCGCGCCGAGAAACCTTCAGACAAACATTCCCTCCCAGCGCCGCGACCCGCGCGCACTGGACTTCGGTCGAGCTTCCGTCCGAGACATTCGGGCTGAAGATGCGCTCATGACAGGCGTAGTTCTCGCCCTTCGCGCAGAACTCGCGATCGACTTCGATCGACTCACTAGCGAGTTTTCGTCCGATGCTTTTCACCGCCGCGGAGTTTGGCAGCGCGCAGTTCTGGGAGAGCGCGCTTTTGGACTTCGACATCAGCGACGAATTTTCCACGCATCCGGCACCGACTCCGGCCAGGAGCACGGAAAACGCGAGCGCGCGCACGACAGGCAGCGGCTTAAGAACACCCATAAAAAAATCCCCCGAAAACTTCCCAAAACGACCCGCGAACGTGAACTTTTCTATTTTAGCGCACATTTAACGCATCGGGCAAATATAGTTTAAACCGAAGGGTAGGTCCCAAACGACACACGAATCACGACCGCGTAGGTTCAAGCCCAGCGGGCTTTCTCATCGTCCGGGCGTGGACCCTTGCCCATTTTTATTCTTCGCATCGACCGGTGGCACCGAACCCGTGCGGCTCGTTTCGGGAACCTTTTTCTCGGAATGGGTCGACCGCGTCTGCGAATCTTTCGTGGTCGAAAGATCACAAACGGGCGTAATTTTCCACGCGCTGCCGAGATTGTGCCGGAGAGAGCCCAAGGTCAGAGGTCCCGTCAGCAGGCCACCGTCGAGACCAAAATCAAATCCGAACCGGGCCAAAGGACAAGCCTCCGGACCCTCGCGAAGGGCGTTCAGCCGTTCCAAAGTCTTCGAGAGATTTTCCCAGGCGGAGCGGATATTTCCAATCGCTTCCTCCGATGTTTTCGGCGCATTCAGAAAATGACCCTGATGGGGTTCGGGGATCGAAGGCACGGACTTCGCGCGAGCGTTGCGCACGACGGAGATCTCCCAGTTTCTTTCCCTCTGGATCTCCATGTCTCGCAAATGTTTCCGATTCTTGTAGGGGCCGAGGCTCTGGAGTTTTTTATCCCGGGCTGATTTTCCACCTTCGGCGTACTTCGCTTCGCTTTCCGCGAAGAGCGCCCGGAGATGCTTTTGCTCCTCCACATCGGAAGCGAAATAGTTCGTTTCGCCCTTCGGATCCCAGAGCGGCTTGCGCTTCAGAGGCCGAGGGGAGCGAAAATCAGGGTCGGTGCTGCCGGCATCCGGGCTCTTCTTCGAGAGAAGCTCGGGATAGTAGTCGCCGACCGCCGTATGGAAATGATCCATCTGGATGCGGGCTTCGTATTCCAACTCGCGAATCTCGAGATCCTGAGCCTCGCTTCGAAAGCTCGAGGTCTCCCGCACGGTGCTTTGTTGACCCAGATCGAGTCGATGCCGAGCATTAAAGATATCGAGGCGTTTGGTTTCGCGATCCCCGACTCTCCGGATCGTGCATTTGAAGGGCTTTAGAACGGCGCGCTTTTTCGATGGGCTCGAATTTTTTTCATCCGCCACCAGGTACGATCCGTTTTCCACCTGAATCTTTGCGCTTCGGAAGGCCGAAGCGGAGTCCTGGCTCTTGCATTCACCGCCACTGAGAGAAAGCAGCACGGTCGAACGATTGCCGAGGTCGCAGGAAATGGGATCGACAAGCTCAATCGTCGTTCCTGCCCTCAGCTGCCCCACGGACAGATCATTCGGACAATCCGCAAAGACAGGTGTGGCCAAGAGCGCGAGGGAGCAGCCGGAGAGAGTTCGAAGGTTCATCTTTCTGGATCGGCCGAACTCTCGATAAACTTTATTTCTTCATGTTTTTCAGCATGGCCATCGCCTGCTGGAGCTGCGCATCCATATCCTTTTTATTGCCGGGTTTACCGCCCATGCCGCCCATCGCGGCGCTGAACGCTCCGCCTTTGCCCATGCCGCCCATCATCTTCTGCATCTGACCGAGGGCCTCGTTCATGTTCTTCGCGTTCGGGAACGCCATCTTCAGCATCTGCTCGGACGCACCCTTCAGCTTCAGGAAAATGAAGATGTTCACGCCGGTCATGATCGCGACAAAAACCCAGCTCACAATAACCCAAGTCGACATGGAAACTCCTCGTTGCAGGTATTACGGTAACAGAGCGGTAATGGAAGGAGGCCACCTTACCGATAGGCGCGCCGAGCCGTCAAGCACCCCGAGACGAAGCGAATCCGACTCGGGGAACTCCGACATTTCTCTGCGATTTCAGAGTCTTTTCACTGACCCGAAGGCTGCTCGGTCGTGGCGGATTCCGGGGCGGTCTCCCAGATATAGACATAAGCGGGAGCTTTCGCCGCCACCGTCGCCGATTCGAGGTTAGCCAGATGAAGGATGTACGAGGACGGGGCTCCGGCCTTCGCGACGTCCTTCCGAATGAAAACCTTTTTAATGCTTTCGTGAATCAGGTTCTTGCAGAGTAACGTCCCGTCTTCTTCGGCCTTGCAGATCGTCGCGGAATCTTCCGTGAGTTTTCGGTAATGCGCGCTGTCGCCAGGCGAAAGCGGAAACGGAGCGTTCTCCACGCTCGCGCGAACGACCTTCATCCACCGTTCGATTTTAGCGGGACGAGCCGGGAAGCGCGGTCCGGCGGCGGGCTGCGCGGGGGCAACCTCGATATCGAACTCGAAGCGGCAGTACTGACGACCGCCGTCGTTCTTCACCACGGTATCCCCCGCTTGAATGAAAACGGTGGTCTCCCGCGGAAGTCGGCGCACGGTCACACCGTCGGCATCGAGGCAGAGCGGGAAAACTTCGTCCACCGTCGCGGGCGTTCCCGCGAGAAAGGCCTCGTACAGGATTTGGTAGGGATCTTCCACGGTGGTCGTCGCGGCGAACACCGGCGTTTCGCGAAGTTCGTCGACGCGCATGTCGAAAACGAAATCTCGGCTACGCGCCGGTTCCCGATCCTTCGGGACCGAAGTCGAAGCGCAACCCACGGCGAAAAGAAGAACGAACGGAACGGCGAACACCTTCATGCAGAGACTCCTCGAGGTCCATCCATGGACCGTAGAATAGTGTCTCTTTCCGAAAGGTCGACCGCAAATGGCGAAATTTTGACGTTTCCCCGCTGCCCCTTTCCCCTATGATGGAGGGAATGGAAACCACGCTCCGGAAAGATCTCGTCGGCGGTCTCACCACGTTCCTCACCATGGCGTACATCGTCGTCGTGAATCCCTCGATTCTTTCGACGCCCGGAACCGGCATGGAATTCTCAGGCGTCCTGACCGCGACCGTTCTCCTCGCCTTTTCGATGACCCTTTTCATGGGCCTCTACGCGAAGCTCCCCTTCGGCGTCGCCCCCGGAATGGGGATCAACGCCTTCTTCACTTTCTCCCTCGTGCTGGGTCGCCAAATTCCCTGGCCCGTCGCGCTCGGAATGGTCTTTTGGGCGGGAGTCGTCTTCCTCGTGATCTCGGTCACCCCCATCCGGGTCGCGATCGCGCGCGCCATCCCCCACTCGCTCCGCGTCGGCGCCGCCACGGGGATCGGCCTCTTCCTCACTTTCATCGGGCTGAAGAACGCCGGAATCGTCGTCGCGGATCCGATCACGTTCGTGAAGCTCGGACATTTTACGCCGGGCACGCTGCTCGCGCTCCTCGGTTTCGCGATCATCATCGTTCTCGTGCGACGGAAAAGTCCGTTCGCCTTCCTGGCCGGCATCGCCGCGGCGACGATCGGCGGATGGATGCTCGGACTCGTAAAAATGCCCGACTCCGCATTTGCGAAACCCGATTTCGAAGGCGTGTTTTTCAAGCTCGACATCTGGGGCGCGCTGAAGATCGCGTATGTCCCCGCGATCCTGGCCATTTTCTTCACGGACCTCTTCGATTCGCTTTCGACCTTCATCGGGGTCTCGCAGGCCACGGGCCTCGTGGACGAAAAAGGCGAGCCGAAACGAATGAAGGAAGGTCTGCTCGTCGATGCGTTCGCGACGTTCGGCGCCGGGCTCTTCGGTACCTCTTCGGGAACCGCGTTCATCGAAAGCGCCGCCGGAATCGAGGCGGGCGGGCGGACCGGACGTTCGGCAGTCGTCACCGCGCTTCTCTTCCTACCTTGCCTCTTTATCGCTCCCCTCGTCGGCGTCGTGCCCGCGTTCGCCACGGCGCCGGTTCTGATCCTGGTCGGCGCGCTCATGTTCCGCACGGTTTCGACTCTGAAACTCGATCAGCTCGAAGAAGCGATCCCGGTTTTCCTCACGATCATCCTGATCCCGCTGACCTTTTCGATCACCCAAGGGCTCCTCTGGGGATTCATTTCACATGTCGCGCTTTTCGCCCTCTCGGGGCGCGCAAAAGAAATCACGCCGATGATGTGGGGAATCGGGGCGGTTTCCGTCGGACTCATCGTGCTCGAGCAGCTTACGGGGAAATGATCAGCCCCTCGCCGGATCGTCCATGATGGCATTCACCTCGTTGACGGCGACGAGCATTTTTTCGCGGGTCTCGTTCAGGAGGCGTTCCACATCGCCGTTGTTTAGCCCGACGGTCGAAATCGGAGGCAGGACGCGGATCAGGAGCTCGCCCGAGCGCGCGTACTTATGGCGGAAGCTCACGAGACGCTCGAGACGCGAACAGACGATCGGCACGATCGGCGACTGCGCCTGGATCGCCATGTAAAACGCCCCCTTCTTAAACGGAAGCAGGCCCCGACCAGAAGCATTGCGCGTTCCCTCGGGAAAAATCCAAGCCGAGAGATTCTTCCGCTTCATCTCCGCGACCGCCTGGTTCAGACCGCTGAGCGCATTCTTCCGATCCTGCCGATCGATCAGTACGTTTCCAAACGCGGCGAACATGATTCCGAAGCCCGGAATTTTTCGAAGTTCCTTTTTACCGATGACCACCGCGCCCAGGGGATAGACCGACGTCATCGTCGCGAGATCGAGACCGCTCTGGTGATTCGCGCAGAAGATCCCCGGCCGAACGTCCAGGTGCTCTTCGCCCTCGACGCGAACCCGGATGCCCATGATCGCGCGCGCCGGAATTCCGTAAATTTTCGCGAAGAGGTAGTTATTCTCGGCGTCCTTCCAACGAAAAACAGCCAGCGGCATCGAAAGAATCGAAGAGCTCACGATCCATAGGAGCATTCCGAAGAGTCGGAAGTAAAAAACGAAGACCTCGAATGCGCGTCTCACTTCGTCCCCGCCGCCGCAAATGCCCGCAGATAACGACTCGAAATCGGAATTCCCACCCGGCGTGCGAACGCGAGACTCGTTCCCGCGAGCTTCTCGAGCTTTACGCCGCTGCGAATTCCCATTCCGTCGAGGAGATAAACCAGATCTTCGGTCGCGAGGTTTCCCGTCGCGCCCGGCGCGAACGGGCAGCCGCCCAGTCCGCCCGCCGAAGCGTCGAGAACTTTCACGCCCACATCCATCGCCGCGACGGCGTTCGCGAGCGCGGTACCGCGCGTATCGTGGAAATGGCCCGCGATCCGTACCTTACGCCCGATCTTTTTCACGAGCGGTGCGAGAACCTCTTCGACGTTTCTCGGGGTCGCTACCCCGATCGTATCGCCGATCGAAATCTCCGGAATACCGAGCTCCGCGAGCTTCTGCGCGACCGCGAGCGGCTTTTTCGGCGAAACTTTACCCTCGAAAGGACAGCCAAATGCGGTCGAAACGTAACCGCGCACCGCGATTTTCTTTTTCCGGGCTAGCGCGACGACTTCCGCGATCACGCGGAGCGATTCTCCGATCGACATGCCGATATTCCGTTTCGCGAAACTTTCCGTCGCGGCGGTGAATACGGCGATGCCTTTGGCTCCCGAGGCCATCGCGCGCTCGAGCCCGTGGAGATTCGGTACCAGGGCGTACGCTTTCGCGCGTCCGAGTCGCAGGTCCCCGCGGGCGACGGCCGCATAGACGGCGTCCGTATCCGCCATCTGGGGGACGCGGTCCGGTCTGACGAAGGCCCCGAGTTCGATTCCGCGGATTCCGGCGTCGATGAGACCCTGCGCGAGAAAAAGTTTATCTTCGAGTTTCACCTGCCGCGACTCGTTCTGGAGACCGTCACGGACCCCGACCTCGAAGATCTCAATGGCGGAGGGAGTTTTACGCTTCATGAGGTCGCGACCAGATCCAGGTACCGATCTCCGGGCGAAAGCTGCTGGCCTTCCGTGACGCGGATTTTCGTGATTTTGCCGGCGAACGGCGCTTTCACCGAGAATTCCATTTTCATCGCTTCGAGCAGGAGCATCGGCTCGCCTTCGGCGACCATGATCCCTTCCTGCACGAGGATTTTCCGGACCTTACCCGGGAATTGCGCGATCAAATCGAGATCGCTGCCACCCGCGGTCGCACCGCCCCGCGCGGCCGTGTCGATCGGGCCAAAGTAAAGCGAGCCGCCTACGGAAAATGATAGCTTTCCCTTCGCTTCGTGGAGAAAGAATCGGCGCCTTACCGTCGCTCCGGCGCTATCCCGCCCCGTCGCGATCACCCAGCCGCCCGGTCGCGCTTCGAAGGTCCACCCTTCGGCCGCCGCCGGCACCTGGACTTTCTTTCCACTGACTCGAAAGATCTCTCGACTCATCCCTTCCTCCAGGGCGAAGGATAAGCCGCGCCCGCCGCGCGCCCGCCGCTTCCGGAAGCGGAATCGTAGTTTTTTCCGAACCCCATGGCTCGCGCAGCGGCGAGAAGCGCGAAATCTTCTTCGGCGGGTAGCGGAGCGAAAGCGGCATAAGCTTCGCCGAGATATCCCGTATGAACTTTTCCGGCGATGACGTTCGTATCGTCGGCCAGCGCGCGGAGGTAACTCTGGTTGGTACCCATGCCGAGGATGACGGTCTCATCGAGCGCAAACCGCATCCGGGCCACGGCTTGCTCGCGCGTAGGAGCATAGACGACGAGTTTTCCCAACATCGAATCGAATCCCGTGCCGATCGTCTGGCCTTCTTCGATCCCGCTCTCGACTCGAATTCCCGTACCCGTCGGCCAACGAAGTTTTTCCACCTTGCCCGGCGTCGGCATAAATCCTTGCGAAGGATCTTCGGCGTAGAGCCGAACTTCGATCGCATGTCCGCGCGGCTCTGGCATCGGCGAAGGGAGGGGGAAATGCTCGGGATCGATCGCCAGCGAAAGCTGTGCGTGCACGAGATCCGTTCCGGTCACGAGTTCGGTCACGGGATGCTCGACCTGGAGACGGGTATTCATCTCCAGGAAGTAAAAATTTCCGGAGGGCTCCACCAGAAACTCGAGCGTCCCGGCCGATCGATACTTCGTCTCGCGAACGAGGTTCATCGCCGCCGTAAAGAGTCCGGTCCGCGTTTCTTCGGAAAGATTCGGCGCGGTCGCCTCCTCCCAGACTTTTTGGTGACGCCGCTGCAAGGAGCATTCACGCTCGTAGAGATGAACGCCGCCGCCTTTTCCGTCACCGAAAACCTGGATTTCGATGTGGCGAGGTTCGAGAAGCAATCGCTCGAGAAAAAGGGTGCCGTCGCCGAAAGCGGCGATCGCTTCGGCGGAAGCGCTCTCCGCGGCCGCCTCGACTTCTTCCAGCCGGTCTACGCGACGCATCCCTTTGCCGCCACCGCCCGCGGCAGCTTTCAGCAAAAGCGGAAATCCGATCTGCTTTGCGGTTTCGAGGACCGTCTGTCTCGCATTGCTGCCCGTCTTGATTTTCGCCCAAGGCAGGGTAGGGACTTTTGCGCGTTCGGCGATTTCCTTCGCGTCGATTTTTCCGCCCATGGCCTCCATGGTTTCGGGCGTCGGTCCGACGAATAGGATTCCGGCTTTTTCGACCGCGCGGGCGAAGACGGGACGTTCAGATAGAAATCCGTAGCCAGGATGGATCAGCGTGGTCCCGGTTTGTTTCGCGGCCGCGACGACCGCGTCGACGTCGAGATAACTTTTTACGGGGACGATCTCGTCCGCGTAAGTCAGGTGCCGGGCTTCTTCGTCTCCGGGCGCGTAGATCGCGACCGTCGCGATTCCCATCTCGCGCGCGGTCTGGAATATCCGACACGCGATCTCGGAGCGATTCGCGACCAGCAGTTTATGGCGGACTTTACCCCGATTCGGCTGACCCATTCGCACGAGGTTAGCTCGGGCGAAGGGTCATTGCAACGAGGCCGCAGCGCGTCGTTTCGGAGTCCCTCCCGCGATTATCCGCGAAAGAAGAAGAACCAGAGCAGAAGCACTAAACCGAGCGGAACTCCAAGCATGTAAAGGACCAGTGGGGGAAGGACGGCGCCCTGGGTATCGCGAAGAGAAGGCAGATTGCTTTTTTTCATAGATCCTCCGGCTAACGGGTTTCAGGCGAACTCCCGGAATAAATACAATCTATGCGCCATATCCCGCGGGGCGAAATACCACGCCGAGCGCGTCCATGGCCTGCCGTCTCCAGATCGACCGGATCAGCGAATCCAGTTCGGCTTCCGCTTGTCGAGGAACGCTTTCAAGCCTTCCTGACCCTCGGGGCTCACGCGGAGTTCGGCGAGCATGCGCGCGACGTAATCGAAACAATCGCCCACTGCCTGACGGCGTTCGTTCCACGAGAGATCGAGGACCAGTTTTTTGGCCGCCGCCATCGCATGGGGACCGCACTGGAGCATGTTTCCGACGACCCGTTCGATGGCCGCATCGAGCGCGGCCGCATCGGCCACGACCTCGTGCACGAGACCCACCTCTTTCGCCTTCGCGGCGAGGAAACGCTCGGCACTCATAAAAAGCGATCGTGCATGGGAAGCCCCGATTTTCGAAATGACGAAGGGTCCGATACACGCGGGCACGATCCCGAGACGGACTTCCGACAGCGAAAACTGCGTATCCTGGGTGGCGATCGCGATATCGCAGATCGCGGTGAGCCCCACTCCGCCGCCGATCGCCGCGCCGTGGATCGCACCGATGACCGGCTTCGGACATTCGTTCATCGTCCGGAACATGTGGGTCAGTCGCTGCGTATCTTCGAGGTTTCCTTCGAGGGAAAGCGTGACGGATTTTTTCATCCAGTTCAGATCGCCGCCCGCCGAAAAAACGGGGCCTTCGCCGCGAAAAACGATCACCCGAATTTCCGGTTCGAGGGCGAGTTTACCGAAAGTTTCGGTCAGCTCCCCGATCAGCGTTTCGTTGAACGCGTTCCGAATGTCCGGTCGGTTCAACGAGACGAAAAGAACCCCGCGGGGATCGAACGCTACTTTCAGAGTCTGGAAGGACGGGATCGCCGGGGCTTGACGGGTCATGTTATTTCTCGCGCATTCGCTTTTTTTGAGTGCTTTTAACGAGGAAATACCATCGAATACGAACCATGCCCACCCTGAAGTCGAGCGTCCAGCCGAACTCGCCGGAGTTCAAATCCAACCAAGCCCATCACCTCGCCCTGGCCGTCGAACTCGAGAAGAAACTCGAAGCCGCGCGGCTGGGTGGAGGCGCCGAGGCGCGCGAGCGTCACACGAAACGCGGAAAACTTCTGGCGCGCGATCGGGTCCAGGCACTAATCGATCCGGGCACGGATTTTCTCGAGATCGGCGCGCTCGCCGCGAACGGAATGTATGAAGACGCGGCTCCGGGCGCGGGAATGGTCGCCGGAATCGGCGTCGTCCATGGACGCGAAACGCTCATCATCGCAAACGACGCGACGGTAAAGGGCGGCACCTATTTTCCGATGACGGTGAAAAAACATCTTCGAGCGCAGGAAATCGCGCTCGAGAATCGCCTCCCCTGCATTTACCTCGTAGACTCCGGCGGCGCGTTCCTTCCGATGCAAAGCGAAGTTTTTCCGGACCGCGACCACTTCGGGCGAATTTTTTACAATCAAGCCACGATGTCGGGCGCGGGAATTCCCCAGATCGCGGTGGTCATGGGCTCTTGCACCGCCGGCGGCGCATACGTTCCGGCGATGTCGGATGAGTCCGTGATTGTGCGCAATCAAGGAACCATTTTTCTCGGCGGTCCTCCGCTCGTGAAGGCGGCGACGGGCGAAGTCGTGACGGCGGAAGAGCTCGGCGGTGGAGACACCCATTCGCGGATCTCGGGCGTCACCGACCACCTGGCCGAAAACGACGAGCACGCGCTGGAAATCGCGCGCGATATCGTCTCGCATCTGAACCGCCCGGCCCCGACCGCGATCGAGCGCCTCGCCCCCGAGGAACCGCTCTACGATGCGAAAGAGCTCGCCGGCATCATTCCCACCGATTTCAAGAAACCTTTCGACATCCGCGAAGTGATCGCTCGTCTCGTCGACGGCTCGCGCTTCCACGAATTCAAGGCCAACTACGGGACCACGCTCGTCACCGGATTCGCGCACCTCCATGGCTACCCGATCGGGATCGTGGCGAACAACGGCATTCTCTTTTCGGAAAGCTCGCTGAAAGGCGCGCACTTCATCGAGCTCTGCAACCAACGCAAGATTCCGCTGCTCTTTCTCCAGAACATCACCGGCTTCATGGTCGGGAAAAAGTTCGAACAGGGAGGGATCGCCAAGGACGGTGCGAAACTCGTCACCGCCGTCTCGAACGCAAAGGTACCGAAGTTCACCGTCGTGGTCGGTGGATCGTTCGGCGCCGGGAACTACGGAATGTGCGGGCGCGCTTACCAGCCGCGATTTCTCTGGATGTGGCCGAACGCACGAATCTCGGTCATGGGCGGCGAACAAGCCGCGGGTGTCCTCTCGCAGGTGAAGATGGAGCAACTCGAAGCGCAGGGCAAGAAGCTCTCGGACGCCGAGGTCGCCAAAATTCGCCAGCCGATCCTCGAAAAATACGAAGAAGAGGGTTCGCCTTATTTTTCCACCGCGCGCCTCTGGGACGACGGAATTCTCCTCCCCTGGAAGACGCGGGAGACCCTCGCGCGCGCCCTTGCCGCGACGATGAACGCCCCGATCCCGGAGACGAAGTACGGCGTCTTCCGCATGTAACCCGTAGGGGTTGGAAACTAGAAATAGACTGATGAAACCCATTCGCGCGATCGGCATCGACTATGGAACCTCGAATACGGTGGCGGCCGTGCTCGAAGCCGACGGAACCGTGCGCGTCCTCGATCTCGATCCGGGGATACCCGGTAAAACCGAAGGCGATCCGCGCCTCCTGAAGTCGCTGCTCTATTTTCCGGAACGGAACCACTCCTACTTCGGAAAAGCGGCGATCGACCAATACTTCGATTTAGGCATGGAAGGCCGTTTTCTCCAGTCGATTAAGCGACTCCTCCCGAATCCTGAATTTACCGGCACCTCTCTTTTCGGCCGTCACGCCGGAATCGAGGATTTGATCGCGCGCTTCCTGCAGGAACTTCGGAAACGCATCGAGAAGGACGTCGGCTCACTGGCGGGAATCCCGATCTATTTCGGTCGGCCCGCTCGCTATTCCCAGGATCCTCCGCGCGAAGGTTTGGCCGTGGTCCGTTTCCGACGAGCGATCGAGCTCGGCGGTTTCGATCTCGACCAGGTCACGCTGGTCGAAGAACCGATCGCCGCCATGGTCGCTGGCGCGCGTGCGGAAGGCGCATCCGATGCGAAAAGTCCCGAAGGACCGATCACCCTCATCGCCGATTTAGGCGGCGGGACCAGCGACTTCACGCTCTTCCGCCGGGTTTCGACCACGACCCAGCCCGAGGGGATCCATACGTTCGGCGTCCACGGAATCTCCGTCGCCGGAGACGCGCTGGATTCGGACTTCTTCATCGACAAACTTCTCGATCTTTTCGGCGCTTCGATTCGGTACCAACGGCCCTTCTCTTCGAATGTGCTGACGATGCCGACCGGGCTCGTGAAACATCTGCCGAAATGGCATCACCACGCGTTTCTGCGCGAGCGCGCCACCTGGAACTTCATCCTCGTCCTCCGGAAGGAAATCGTGGACGCGGAACAGAAGCCGAAACTCGAAAACCTGATTACGCTCGTAGAGGAGAATCTCGGTTATCGCCTGCACCAGGCCGTCGAAGACCTTAAACTCCGGCTCTCTCACGAAGCGAAGACGGATTTCGGTTTCAGATCTTACCCCATCGAGATCGAGTTCCCCGTCGGACGCGAAGAATTCGAGCGAATCGTCGAGCCCTCCGTCGACGCGATCGGAAAAGCGGCGCTCGAAACTTGTCGAGTGGGAAAGGTCGATCCCAAGGAAGTGGAACGACTGCAGTTCACCGGGGGGACCTCGAAAGTCCCGGTGATCCGCGAGCGCCTCGCCAGCCTATTTCCGAACGCGAAACTCTTGGACCAGGACACTTTTACCGCGGTCGCGGAGGGACTTGCTTTGCATGGAGACTCGAATCGGGCGAACGCCGAGAACCGCGCGCGCGAGGCGGCCCGATGAAGACCCGACCGGCCCGCGATACGGACTCGACCCGCATTTTCGAGATTCGGAATGAGATCATCCGCACGAGCGACGCGATTCTCGAGGACGAACCCTGGAGTCGTGAACGCTGGGACGCCTGGTGGGAGGCGCGCGAGAAGACGCTGCCCATCCTGGTGCTCGCCGACGAAACGAACCAGGTCTGGGGGTATGCCGTACTAGCGTACTTCGGAGATCGATCCGGATATCGCGTCACCGGCGAAGTTTCGATCCACCTCGATGCCGCGGTCCGTGGGAAAGGCTATGGACGACTGCTGCTGACCGACCTCGCCGAAGCGGGTCGCGCATTCGGATTTTATTCGCTCCTATCGCGTGTGACCGGGACCAATTCCGCTTCGATCGCGCTGCACGAGAAACTGGGCTTTGCCCGCGTGGGCTATCTCCCGAGAATCGCGCGAAAGTTCGGCAGCTTCGTCGACGTCACGCTCTATCAGAAGCGATTTACCGAGGGTTGAGATGGGTTCGTCATTTCTTCGACGCGGGGACGACTTCGAACGATCATTCGGTCTTTGTAAAACGCGGTGAACGCCCTAATCTAAGAATGAGGGAGATTCTCCGATGATTCGTTCACTTCTTGCCGTTTCCGCGCTCGTTTTCTCGCTTTCCGCCGGCGCCTTCCAGGCGACGAAATCCTCGGGCGTCTCCACCAAAGGCACGCCGATCGACAAGGAAATCTTCGAGAAACTCTCGGTCGCGCAGCATCCTTGCCTTCCTCCGCCCGAGAAGGAGCTCGACGGCGCGCCCGTCTGCACGTTTAAAATCGCCGGGTCGCTGGTTTGCCGCAGGATCGCCGGCCCGGTGAATCCGAACCAGGTGATCGAATATACCTGCACGAATCGCCGCATCGAAGATACGTCGTGCGTGCGCGATATGTTCAATGCTTTTCCCGCGACGAAGGACGTCGCGGACGTTCGCGAGATCGCCCTGGGCGACGAAAAGGTCACCGTGACTCGTTCGAAAGCGGGGTACCGCATGGAGTACACGAACAAAAAGGACGCGAAGGCCGGATTCGCGGTTCCGTCGGAAGGCGCGGAGAAAGTTTGTGATCCCGTGCTGGTTTGCGAACAGCTCGCGGCCCTCTACGCGTCGAGCACCGATATTTCGGCGGCGCAGGTGAAAGCTTCGCCCTATTGCGCGGCCCATCTGAAAGACACGACGGGGGTCGATCCCGCGAAGCAGGGCGATCAGCGCGAGAAGCATCTCCCTGAGCAGGGCGCTCCCAATAGCGCCTCGCCCCCTTCGTCCGGACAACACGGAAAAGAAGCGATTTAAGCCTTTTCAGGGCCGGATAGACGGCTCGGAGAAACTTCTTGCGCTAATCGACGCTTTGCGTTAATTCCGCGCCATGACAGCATTTTTAGGCATGCTCCTGGCGCTGGTCCTTCCGGTCATCCCGGCGGTGGCCGCGACGCCCTCGGCCCTCGATCGGCATTTCGAATCATTCTACGACTCCCCCGAACTCGAGCCTCGCTTCTGCGGCCGGAACATCGACGCCTTCATCGCGAGCTTAAAACGTGAAAATGCACTGCCGCCGGATTTGCGGCGAGTGGTGATTCGCGCGCCGAAATCCGCCTGGCACCCCGCCTCGATGTTGATCGCCATGAATTCGCGTTCCGCGAGCCGGCGGCGCGACGAGCCCCGGCTCGAAATGTGGTACTTTCACGTCATCGCCGTTTCGGGCGGCCAGGTCTACGATTTCAGCTTCGACGAATTCCCACGCATCCTGCCGATCGCGGAGTATTTCGAGGCGATGTTCGTTTACGATCGGCCCTACCCGATCTTCGGACCGAGTTTTCGCATTCGGGGCAAAGGCCCGAATTATACCCCGGAAGATGCCCGCGCCGAATATGCCGATTTCACCTTCGAAATCGAACGTCCGACCGTCGACGGCCGGACGGAAGTCGAGGCCACGCTCGAATCTTTCGAAGCGTTCCTCGACTGGAATCTCCGCTGATTCATTCTTCGTCCGTACCCTGGATCGAGGCAAAGACGTTCAGGTCCTCGAGCGTCGTCGTATCGCCTTTCACGACTCCGCTCGTGGCGAGTTCCCGAAGGAGGCGCCGCATGATTTTTCCTGAGCGGGTTTTCGGCAACCCATCGGCGAAACGAATCTCGTCGGGTTTCGCGAAGGCGCCGATCTCGCGCGCGACATGCGCCCGCAGTTCTTCCTTGAGCGTTTTTCCGGATTCCGCGTCTCGCGCGACCGTCTGGGCGAACTCGGATTTCAAACTCACGAAAGCGACGATGCCCTGACCCTTGATCTCGTCGGGACGTCCGATCACGGCGGCCTCGGCCACGCTCGGATGCGCGACCAGCGCCGATTCGACTTCCATCGTCCCGAGCCGATGGCCGGAAACATTCAGGACGTCGTCGACACGGCCGAGGCACCAAATGTAACCGTCGGCATCGCGGCGGGCGCCGTCGCCGGTGAAATAAATTCCCCGACTGAAGTCCGAAAAATAGGCTTTTTCGAATCGTTCGGGATTGCCGTGGATCGTACGCGCCATCGACGGCCATGGTTTTTTGATCACGAGATAGCCGCCCGAGCCGAGCGGCACGGGGTTACCCGCCTTATCGAGGACATCGATGTCGTAACCGGGGAGCGGCAGGGTCGCGGATCCGGGTTTGGTCGCGACCGCACCCGGGACCGGAGATACGACGATGGAACCCGTCTCGGTCTGCCAGTAAGTATCCACGATCGGGCAGCGTCCGCCCCCGATCGTTTCGCGATACCACATCCAGGCCTCGGGATTGATTGGTTCGCCCACGGTCCCGAGGACTCGAAGCGAGGAGAGATCGTGTTTTTTCGGAAGCTCGGTGCCGACTTTCATGAACGAGCGAATCGCCGTCGGCGCGGTGTAGAGGATCGAAATCCGATGGCGCGCGATCATCTCCCAGAAACGGTCGGGCTCCGGGGTCATCGGAGCTCCTTCGTAGAGAAAGATGGAAGCGCCGAGAGCGAGCGGACCGTAGACGACGTAACTATGTCCGGTAATCCACCCGATGTCCGCCGTGCACCAGTAGAGGTCGTTCGGCTTCAAATCGAAAACATCCCGAGTGGATCGCATACAACCCGCGAGATAACCGCCGGTCGAGTGGACGATCCCCTTCGGCTTACCCGTCGTGCCGCTCGTATAGAGGATGAACAGCGGATGCTCGGATTCGACCGGCTCCGGGTATCCGAGATTTTCGGCCTCGCCCGCCGTGAAACTCGAAACGAGCTCATACCAGTCGTATTCGGCCGCCCCCCCGATCTGGGCGATCGGTTTCGCTACGGCGGGTGCGGACAACGCCGCGGCGACCGATTCTCGTCGGAGGGTAACTACCGAATCCACCGAGGGAACGTCGGCCAGCGCGCGCGCGACTTGCTCGCGCAGCGAGATCTTTCCACCCTTACGCCAGCCGTAATCAGCGGTGAGTACGGCCTTCGCTCCCGCGTCGTTCATGCGGTCCTTCAGCGCTTCCGAGGAAAAACCCCCGAAAACCACCGTATGCGTGAGTCCCGCGCGCGCGCACGCCAGCATCGCCACGACGCCCTCCGGGACCAGCGGCATGTAAATCCCGACGGCATCCCCTTTTTTCAGCCCGAGTTTTCGGAGGCTGACCGTGAGCCGAACCACTCGCGAATGCAATTCCTGGTAGGTCCAACGCACGAGCTCGGGCCGGCCGTCCGGCATCGGCTCTCCTTCCCAAAGGATCGCGAGCTTCTCTCCGTTCGTGGCCAGATGCCGATCGAGACAGTTTTCAGACGCGTTCAGCTTTCCATCCGAAAACCACTTCGCGAATGGAGGATTCCACTCGAGGACGCGCGTAAACGGCGTTCGCCACTGGAGTTCACGCGCGGCCTGGGCCCAGTAACCTTCGGGATCTTTCCGTCCGATTTCGGTCAGGCGGCGAAGCTCGTTCACACCAAGATTCGCCTGCGCGGCGAATGCTTCCGAAGGAGCGAAGGATCGGGACTCGGTCAGAGTGACGGAAAAGGAATCGTCATGGGCCATGCCCCGACGCTAGCCTAGAGCGATACGACCTTCAACGCGACAAAGTCCGAGAGGTCCGCTCCGGGATGGAGTCGGCCGTAGCTGCGGTTCACTTCGTTAAACCATTCCTTCGTGGGACTGACTCGCAGAAGCGCAGTCAGCGCGAGGGCCGCGTCCGGATGATTGCCCGCGCGATGCGCTTCGGAAATCATCGCGATCTTCACCGCTTCGCGAAGCCCGCGCTGATTCATCGCGACGTCCGAAAGCATCTTCAGGGACTGGCGACGGAGGGCGCTCTCGGTACGCGGAATCGACACGAGCGCCGAATCCAGGGCCGCCACGACGGCTTCGTCGCCCGAAAGGATCTGTTCGTAGATTTTTTCGCCGAGCTCGACTTGCTCGCGCGTGACTTCCCGATCGTCGGTCTTCGTCGCGAGGATCAGGCTCGCCCGGATCCAGTAACTCAGCGGGGAATGGTCGGGAAAATGAGACCGCAGGCGATCGTTCAGCGCCGCCCACTGGGGCTCGGCGAACATCCGATCGACCGCTTCTTTCGTCTGCAGGTCGATTCGGCTACCCGCCACGAGCGCCGGCGAACGGACCTTACGACCGTTTTTCGCTTTTTCCGCCGTCACCTCACTCAGCAGCCGACTGCCCGGTGCGGTGGAGGGAGCGAGTTCCGCCCTCTCGAAAGGAGCAGGAGCGATCTTCGGCGAACCGGTCGGGTGGCCCACGAGGAAGGCCAGCGCCAGCACGACAAGCGTCGCCGGAAAAATCAGCCATAATTTCTTTGAGTTAGATCGCATACCCACTCACGTCCCTCAGTTTCGACCTGAAAAAGCGTCTAGTTTTTAGTCAGATGCCTAACCCTTATCCTGTATTACTTGACTTTTTAAGTCAAGATTTAGGATACTAAGCCTAGGGTTTATTGGGTTCAGTCTCGGATGGGTCCGACCGAATAGAGTTTAAGGGGTAGGTTTGATGAAAAACACTATGAGTCGCGCGGTCTTCGCCGCATTAGCGCTCAGCCTGACACCGGGATGTTTCAACAACATCGCGGGCTCTGCCACCACATCTTCGAAGACGACCCAGGGCCAAGGGGGCATCCTCGATGATTCCGGATTTTCGAGCGAAGTCGGCGACATCGTCGTCGATACCTCGCTGAACAACGCCCTCATCGGTACCTATCTATCACCCACGGCTCCGGCAAACGTCGGCATCATGGTCGACCTGCGCCGCGCGCTCGTCGGCACGATCGGCGAGACCGGCCTCCAGGGGATTCTCGAGAGCATCGACAGCAATACCAGTATTCAGCAACGGAAACTCATCATCCGCATGCCCCAGTTCGGAATCAAAGCGACCACGACGCTCGCGCGGGTCGCGATGGGAAATAATAAAAAACTCCGCAGCGTGATGAATATTCGCCCGGGTTTCGCTCGCGTCGACTTCGCGACCTGGGGCGGGAACGTCCAGCTTCCCGAATCCCCGAATCTTCTCCAGCTCGGAAACTCGAACAAAACCGTCATCTCCTACGGCGGTAAGATCGAAGGCGAATTCTACCGTCTGATGTCGGTTCTGATTCCCTACGCGGGCCAGAACGCCGGAATGCTTCCGAGCGTATCCGCACCGACCTACGGCGACGGCTATCCCACGGGCTCTCCGGAAGAAACGCTCGGCAGCGTCCGGCTCATGCGCGTGACCCAGGCGATGGCGACCGCGTTCAACAAGATCATCACCGCTCCCCAGGACGCGACGCGGTTCACTTCCCTTCCCGATACGATTCGCAACATCAGCCAGACGTATGGCTCCCTCGCGTTGGCCGTGCACAAGAAAATGGTCGGCGGTGTCCCGCAAACCATCATGATCGGTGGCATCCCGGTCCAGCAGATTGAGGCGGCATATCTGGTCAACATCAACCCCGCGAGCACCGCGGGACCGGAAGTCTTTCCTTTCTGTCACTCGGCTTACGACGGACAAGATCTTCCCCTGCGCGTCGGCGCCGCGGTTCCCGTCGATTACGATTACGTCCATCCGCTCGCCTGCAACTGCAATCCGGCCGTCGTCGTTTCCTGCCAGGTGACGCCCGTCAGCCCTCCGCAGGCCGCGCCTTCGAGCACGGTATTCACCGAAACTTG
This sequence comes from uncultured Bacteriovoracaceae bacterium, assembly GCA_964536965.1. Classification (GTDB taxonomy): domain Bacteria; phylum Bdellovibrionota; class UBA1018; order UBA1018; family UBA1018; genus JACMQW01. The sequence continues at coordinate 126,850 of CAZIAL010000001.1, read as the reverse complement.
GCCGAGCACGGTCGCGGAACAGAAGCCGGCGCTGATCGCCGCCGCGGAAGCAGCATCGCCGCTGCCTCCGGCGTTGCCGATGCTGCTCGTCCCGCCGGCAACCGCCGTAAACGACATCCTTTTCGAAGTGAACGACTGATCTCCGTTCCTTCACCCATAAAAAAAGGGCCCGGGGTTTCGACCCCGGGCCCTTTTTATTTTTCAGCTACTGAGTCAGCCGCCGAAGGGCGACCGACGAACTTCAGTTGACCGCTTCTTTGAATTCGCGGCCTGGGCGGAACTTAGGCACCGTCATCGCCGGAATTTTGATTTCTTTTCCGGTTTGCGGGTTGCGGCCCATGCGAGCTTTGCGCTTCGCCTTGGTGAACGTGCCGAAGCCGACGAGCGTGACGTCGTCGCCTTTTTTCACGGACTTCTTGATGGTTTCAAGAGCCGAATTCAGGCAGTTCTCGGCGTCGGTCTTCGTTACGTTGGAAGCCGTTGCGATCGCTTCGATCAGTTGTGCTTTGTTCATGATGTGATCTCCTTATCACGGGAAAACTAAGTGAAAACGATGCAGCCTGGCGTCCCAAATCCATCGGAATCGCTGTCGCGCCGGAGACCTTCCCTGAACTTCCCGCGGCCAGACTGTATCTTCAGACTAAATCAGTCTGTCGAACGGTTGACGGTCCGTCAAGGCGTTCTAAAAATTTTTAATGTCTCGATCTTCACCTCGTCGCGCGGACGATCCATCGGACCGACGGGCGCGACGCTGATCGCGTTCACGACGTCCATGCCCTTCACGACCTTGCCGAAAACCGCGTGTTTACCGTCGAGCCACGGACACTTCACGACCGTGACGAAGAACTGCGAACCGTTCGTATTGGGACCCGCGTTCGCCATCGAAAGCATTCCGGGCGCGGTATGTTTCAGACTCGGATGAATTTCGTCCGCGAACTTATAGCCCGGTCCACCCGTGCCCTGGCCGAGACGATCGCCGCCCTGGAGCATGAAATCCTTGATCACGCGGTGGAAGATCGTGCCGTCGTAGAACGGCTGGTTCGACTTCTCGCGGGTCTTCGGATCGATGTACTCCTTCTGTCCGGTCGCGAGACCGACGAAGTTCGCCACCGTATTCGGCGCCTTTTCTTCCTCGAGTTCGATCGTCCACTCCCCTTTATTGGTGGTGAAAACGGCGAAGAGTCCCTTACCGAGACCCAGATCTTTTTCTTCTACTTTGTATGGAACAGGCATGACGACCTCGATGGAATGATGGAGCGAAGGACCGCTCCGGGTTGACGGAAAAGACGGGACGAAAATTATTTCGTCGTTTTGACTTCAGGTTTCGTCGGTCGCTTCCGCAGCCGATTCACGCTGAGTTTCTTGATGAGGATCTGGAGCGCCTGACGATTCGGTTCATAGCGCAGAAGCGCGACCGCGTCGTTCAAGTTCGTCCACTGGTAGCCTTGGTGTTCGCGCGGATCGAGGCTGACTTTCGGGCAACCCGGATAGGTCTCGTAATAGAACGCGACTTCGTGGCTCGGGCCCCACTTTCCTTCGAAATCGAATTCGAAACCGAGTTCCTGGATGCTCTTCATCGGCGGAAGTCCGGTCTCTTCGATCGCTTCGCGAAGCGCGCCTTTCGACACGGATTCCCCTTCTTCGATCGATCCGGTGACCGGCTGCCAGAACGCACCTCGCTCGGGCAAGGTCTTCAGGAGTAAGACCCGCCATTCCTGGAGATCATGTTTGGAAAGAATCCAGACCTGACCTTTTTTTCGAAGTTTAGAAAAAGGAGTCACCATCGCGGACCACAGATTCACAGGGGATCGGATGAATAACAAGCCGGTTTCCGGGTATCACACGGAAAATTCAGCAAAATCAGCATCTTAGGCGCGGTGCAATATGTGAATTTCGGATTGCGTCGCGAGAAGCACTCCGTTAAATCACAGACTTCGCTTCTACCGCGGATTTTGGGTGCCGATGTAGCTCAGTGGTAGAGCAACGCTTTCGTAAAGCGTAGGTCGCCAGTTCAATCCTGGCCATCGGCTCCATTTTTTCTCCCGTATTCTTCGCGAATATGGGGGGTACTTGGAACACCCAGATGCGAAGTGACGATAGAATTTTGGCTCCGTTTTCGGTGGAGTTCTATCGCCAGTCCTAAAGACCCCGCTCATAGCTTCCGAAACGAAGGGAAGACTATGAAGAAGCGGGTCGGGAATACAATTATCAACGAATGGAAGCTGTACTACGAGAAGTACGGCAAAGACGAGAAACAGCGAACGCGCTCGATTATCCGCCGATGGGAAGTTACCGACGGTAAGGGTACAAACCGCCGCTATCCACCGAAGAAGTTCCAATCCATTCGCACGAACCACGAGGAGCTTGAACGTCTCGTGCAACGGCTGAATGCGACCGAGTTTAAAGAAGAGATCGCTAAGGCCAAAGCCGCTGTTCGGACCGCCTTCGTCAACTTCGAGGACGAGCAAGCCTACGAAAGGCATCTCCGCACCCGTATCCCCTCACCCGAGGGAGTCGCGCGTGAGCTATCTAATCTGAAAGCCTACGTCATTTCGTACTTTGTCGGAAAGCTCGGACTCAAGAACCCGAAGGACTGGTACTCGAAGCGACAGGACTTCATGGAATTCGTGCTCAGCGAGGATACTCCGGCGTCCGTTTTCTCAAAGAAGTTTATCGTCCAGTGTGTGAATCGCTTTATGCGTTGGTTACACGAGGAGCGTCCGAACGAAGTTCCCCAGGTTGTCTTTCCCCAGCCGTCGAAAGCGATGCTTATGCGCATCCGACGCTCTACCGAGGGTCGCGCCAAGAAACGCGGGATCATTCCGGATAGTGACTGGCAAAAGATTACGAAGGCAATGAACGCCTCCCCTATCAAGACCGATACCGGACAGAAAGCGGCCAAGGCTGAGAGAGCTTTCAGCGACATTCGTCCCTGGGTGCTGCTTTCCTACCATTACGGACTACGAAGAGCCGAAGCACTCGGGCTAGCCTACGAAGGAACTGATGCGGTTTATGAGGATTGCCTTGTCGTCCGCAAAGCACTTGAGGGGTACGATTGCATCACAGGAAAATGCACGTTCGGATTGCTAAAAACCCCCGGACGGTTATCCGAAAATGGTGACGCGGTAGAGAAACGCGAGATACCTCACTGGTTGGGCGTCGATGCTAACGAAACCGCCGACTGGATCGAAGCGGGCCTAAAGAACCTCATGCATCCCGATACGCTCTCTCACCGCTGGGAGGAGCTTATGGAAAAGCTCGATATGAAATACCACTTTCACGAACTCCGGCACACTTGGATCACGAAGGCCCGCGCAGAACACAAAGACCGCGAAGTTCAGCTAGCCGCTGGGCACGCTTCAATCGTGACTACCGAGAAGTACTCTCACGATCACCGTAAATTTGAACGCAAACACGTTCGACCTAAAGCGGGTTAGGTCGCGGCCAAAATCCGCCGTATAAAGATACATAATGCAAAATCTATATCGAAGAGATCCGCTGGTTTACCCAAGAATGTTACTGTGTAAGTAGACCTCGACCTTTTCGACTGAGATGATCTTCCTGTGACGTGCCCAGAATCGTAAGGAGCATTTCCATGAAGACGCTCAAGAGTTCGACTTCCAACCAAAGCGCGAGCTATGACCCCCTGCCCTTTTCGCGGTCATTTATCACGGAAAACGGGGGAGCTAGTCTGGCCGAGGCTTCCCTTCGCGCTCTCGGATACCTGCGCGTGGTATTCGTCCTAGGCGATAGCGTGGGCAATACGCTTCACTCCAGTGCTGGCGACGTTGCAGAGCATACTGGTGTGCCGAGAGTAATGATGGCGCTCACACTAGAGCACCTAGTCGCAATGGGCGCGGCAATCCGCGAGGATGAAGGGTATGTGCTCGAACCGACCAGCTTACTGACCCTAAGCGTTCGAGACATCTTCCACTATTTCCGGTGTACTGTCGCGCAGCCCATAGACGGAGGCCATGGGGAAATCGACCCGCTCGATACCCTGCTCGAACTACACTTCCGAGGAAACTAGCTCAGTTCGACAGCGTGAAATTGGCTTCAATCATCATTCCCTGGCAGGTGACGTTCACGAGCTGAATCGTCGCACCAGCGGGGAGTTCCTTTGGCTGGGTTGGGTCGGGCATATTATCACAAGAATCCAGCACGAGGGTCGTAGCAGACGTGTCCGTCGCAAAGTACTTACAGTCAAACAATGATCCCGACCGCAGATTTGCCCGAAGCCACCAACCTGGATTTCCAGAGAACGCTCCCTGGACCACGGAGATACTCGGCGGCGGTACAAACTGGAGATTCTCACTGAGCGTTGTCCACCCTTCGAGGGGGTGATTGTAATTAGCGTTCAAGGTAATCGCGATAGATCGCGGCTCTTTGAGATTTGCGGATACCCCGCCCGGTGCAGCGGCGTCTTCGCCGGAACACGAACTCGCGAGCGCAAGTAATCCGACGACTATCCAAATTTTGGCGTTCATTTACCCCCCGCTACTTCTCTGGTTAAGCCGCTTCTCACAGGAAGCGATACCAATTCTTAATCGTACACCGACGAGGCACGCTTCCAATGGGTCAACGCGGACCTTGGCGTAAATTTGGAAAAAATTATGTACGCGATATTATGCAACCATCATCGCGACCGAATTTTCGTGGGGGTGGGGCCTACTCCGAGGCCGGGCTCCTCGACGCACAGATCCTGCGTTCCGAAATCTCGCGAACGTTCCTGCATAGGCGCTCTACCAACGTTGCGTTCACTTCCGCGATCTCTTCCGAGGCGTCGAAGATAAGTGCCTGAACGGAAATCTGCTTACCATCTCGAAGCAAGGTTAAGCTTGCACGGTCGCCCACCTTGCCCGCCTTATCTAACTCAATAGCAAGCAAGGGCACGTTGTCGATGCGGACGGTGCCTACCTTTATGATCAGGTCCCCACGTTGAAGGTTTCCATAATTAGCGGAGTCCTGCCCAATCTCGGCGACCTGGAGTGCTCCCATAAGATCGCTAGTTAGGCCGCGCATTTCCGAAGCCGACTTAGGCTCCAGCAAGATTCCAAGTACGGTCGGCGAATTGCTGCAGTTAAAGTAGGAGTCAAACACCGGATAATTGTATGTCTGGTTCCAGGTCGAAGTGTAGGCTTGCGCCCCCCCGCCTGTGAAAGTGCCTTTAACTTGCCCGTTGGTCTCGATAGCTCCGTTTGGCCCGTTGTACCGGTTATATCTGGACTGGGAGTTCATCGTCCCATTAAATATGGTCGGATTCTGGGTAACAAAGGTCGAGGAACGTTGAACAGTTTGCGATTGAGACTGATCGTCTACGGCGAAAATCCGAGCAAATTTGAAACCAATTTCTCGGCAAATCTCGATTGCCCTAAACTGCGCAAATAATTTCGCATCGTCGGGATGAGTTGAGGCATTTCCAGCGAACCGCGCTTTCAATAGATAGTCGGTAACGTCCGCCTGACTATACCCACCGTGCTGCGAATGCGGGTGATACCCTGTTCGCGAATGCGCGCAGGAAAATTGAACGAGCGAAAAAGCGATAGCGACAGCGGCCCGACTAAAAATCCGATTTGGCATAATACCGCTTCGGAAAGGCGGCGACACTCTGAAGCGAGTTAACTCTATAGGACGTCCAAACCTATAGGCGAGTTTCTGCTACGAGAAGAGATACGTTGCGCTTGAGGTACCTGTGTCACGCCCAATGCACCACAAATCCTGGGTCGCTCAAATAAATGCGAACAGGCATCATTAACAGATGAAAAAACTAGCTGTCGCTTTTCTTGTTAGCTGGACATTCATGACCTCGGGATTCGCTGACCAATCGGTCAGGGGATATGTGCGTAAGGACGGCACAGTCGTACAGCCGTACGTTCGGTCAGATGCAAACGATACCCGAAATGACAACTACTCTACCCGTGGAAATGCCAACCCATATAATGGACGCCAGGGCACTAAACCGCGCGACGAAGACAACTAGAACTTCTAATGTTTGCTCGCCCCGGATGGGAAACTGTCCGGGGCATTTTCTTTTCTACGGTGTCTCAAAATCAACTCATTTAGAGACAGCGTTAGCGATGCGAAAGTAGGGAAATCAACCCGCGTAACCAATAGAGTTTTCGGTACGACCTCAAGCACCTTTTTGAGACTGCTTTAGTACGCGGTAAACGGCGGCACGGGAGATTTTCAGCTCGTCTTGGATTTCCTGAACACTTCGCCCTCGATCCTTCAGAGCCATTACCTCGTCGGTCCACACCCTCTTGGGGCGACCAATGCGCTTGCCCTGACTCTTTGCCCGCCGAAGTCCGGCACGAACCCTCTCCCGGATCATATCCCGCTCAAAGGAACCGATCGCAGCGAGCACCGAGAAGATTAACTCCCCCACTGCCGTAGAGGTGTCGATGGCCTCGGAGTGCGAGACAAAGTCGATCTTCAGCTTGCGGAACGTAGCCAGCACGTCGAGTAGCATTCGGGTACTGCGGGCCATTCGATCGAACCGCCATACGAGAACAA
>CAZIAL010000001.1:0-120327 GCA_964536965.1 uncultured Bacteriovoracaceae bacterium | reverse complement strand
TACGCTTATATGCGGCGTCCATGAGCGCGTCTAGACCGGGGCGGCGTTCAGTGCTCCCACTTATCTGATCCACGAACTCTTCTACAATTGCCCAGTCCTTACTTGCGGCTAACTTGCGCAGGTCAAGAAGCTGCGTCTCCGGGTCTTGCCTATCGGAGGTACTGGTGCGTGCGTATAGGGCAGCGCGAATCTTGGCCATAACTTCAGCCTTTCGAATTACTTCTTATTTCGATTGCGGATTGCTTGAATGGTTTCGGTCAAAAGCTTTCTAGCGATCGTTTGGCGCGTATGTGGGGTGCCTCTATCCGTTACTTCAGAACGCGCATATCGCTCTAGCCACTCGTACAAATCCTTTGAAACCCTAAACGAAAGCACTGCGGTCGGCTCCATGTTGTCCGCTTGATTCTCGGCGCGTTCTTTCCTCTTTCGTTTCATATGTATACGATCGTATACGATTTTTGTTGCTAAGTCGAGGCACAATGCGTTATTCTGATTTTAGTACTGAGAAGTGAGCTGCGAACGGCGGAAACTGTCTCGTCAGATAACAGGCCCGGGGCCGCTGACTTCTCGGTACTCTCTACAACCCGCTCTTAAGGAGTACCATGTATGCAGAATCAATTTACCGAATCGTATGTGACTCTCGCCCCTGCCGATCAAATCCTACCGGAGAACGGAGACTTTAGCGGTCTTGCGACCTGGGCTGTGGCCGCAGGACGCGCTGCGATCGGAGCGGTTGAAGGCGCTACGGCTATCGTTTTCTACGGATCAGCTCTATATGTGGTCGCCAAAACCCCAGACGGCAAGTTCAAGGCACTTTGGTCGCCAGTTCTGCATGTCGGTCTTGGATTGTTCGACGATGAGAACACTTTCGAGACGCAAGCCGAAGCACTCCGCGCTGTCGTGAGCGATTTTGCCCAGAGCGAAGAAGATGTCGAGCAAGCTGGTAACGATGAGAAGCTGAACCTCCCCCCTGTCGCGGTAATCGGCGGCGTAGCTGTGCCCCTGGCCGCGTAAGTCAATCGGCCCCAAGCCATGTAACAGTCCAACCCCGCAGAGCCCTCGTTCCCTAATTTGGAGCGGGGGTTTTGTGTTCTTGGCGAGGTGCTCAATAAGGAAAATGCCCGAAGTAGCACTTTGGCTGTCGATTTAGATAATCCGATCCTTGTCGAACAAGGTGTCTGACTTACAATTAGCGAATGGAACTTATGCTTCAAATCGCTGGCGGAATCGTGATCGCTGTTCTCTTCTTCGCGTTCCTGCCTTTGATGCTCGCCATACTCGTCCTAACTGTCATGCTCGTGGTGGCGGTGGCAATTTCGTACTTCGTGGCGTTGAAAGCCGGGGTTCCGCCAGACCAAGCGTTGAGTCGAGGTCTGATCGGTTTAGCGGGTGTTGTGGGGATTTCCCTACTGGCCGGGGTCGTCGAGAAATATCAGAAAAAGCTAGAGGCGGATGCGCTCGCTCGCAGTAAACGAGGGCCCCATTAATCATTGTTTCCCGTATTACTAGCCACACCAGCTATTATCCCTAAACGCAAAACGCCCCCGACCGCGAGGCCAGAGGCGTATACTGCTCTATAAAAATGTGGGGACCTGGAAAGGGCGTCCAGATCCCCCGCTCCAATGTCAGCGAGAAGCACTATCCGCGACTGTGGAGATAACCAAGAGGACCTTCCATGGCCCGTTCAACCGAATAGGCTTGGACCCTTCCTGCCGGAAAACCCGCTGCTACCATAAGAACTCGACGAGAAGCCGGAGTTCGAAGAATTGGGTAAACGCGATACGCCAGACCCGGCAGCCCCCCCGACCATACCACCGGCTATTAGGCCTGGAGCTTGGGTTGCAAGACTAGCAATACCGGCCTGAAGCCCCTGCCCGACCGTAGAAAAAAGACCTGGTCTACGAGATGCCTCTTGGTCGGCGAGTGCAATTCGTTTCTGTTCGTTCCCTACTCCCTCGACGCTGACAGCATTTCGAAGGCCGGATTCTTTGTCGGAGAAGCGGCTACGGGACAGGTTCGCTCCGACCGAGCTTATGTCGGCTTGCAGTTTAGCGTTATCCAGAGCCCTAGCCCTCGTGTCTTGGATTCTCTTCTGTGCGATGTCCATCTGAGCGGAGGCGAGCATCTCGTTCTTATTACCCGCGAGGCCGGAGAACGTAGCTCCAGCGGCACCAGAGGAACCCGAAGCGAGGCCACGGCGTGCGAGCGATTGAGAGGCGGCTTGTTCTTGCTGACCGAAGAGGCGGGAAATGTCGCCAGAGGCTTGGCCGTAAGCTTCGCGGTCGCCCTTCTGGAGTTGGAAGCCGGAATCGGCGAGCTGCCGTCCTTCTTCGGCTAGACGGGACTGAAGCCCCCCCGAACCAAATACATCTTTTGTGAGTGCGCCGCCCTGAACTCCCGCATCGGCGAGGCCCATTTCACGGTCATAATTATTCGCAAACTCCCGGTACTTCCCTTGCTGGACCTGCTCGGGACTTATGTAGTTGCCCTCTTCGTCTTCTAGCCCGATCCCGAGCTTCTTCGCTCCGGCGATTGCGAGTTCTGATCCGCCTAGAGTGCCGACAGCCGCGAGACTGCGAAGTGGATTGCTTGTGACCTTTTTAACTGCCTTGCCCATTCTATTTTTCCCTTTTGATGAACCAAGCGACGCCGTTGTCGATTGTGTAAAGTTTCATTCCGTATGCGAGCAGAACCAGAAGCGACTCGTGCGCGCCATTCGCGTTGCCGTCTATCGATCCGATCAGCGCATTGATTCCGAGAGCCTTAGCCTCGGCGTGGATTTCGTCCGCGAGCTTAGCGGCGACTCCGGACTTCCGATGTTCGGTTGATACGAAAATATCCTGGATATAGGCATGATCGAACGGTAGCCCGGGCACGCAGTTATACCCAAAAACCGCGAAACCCTCCGGTCGCCGAAGTACGCGCTTCCCCTCACGCTCGGATAGGTACACCGCAAACAGGTCCATCCCTGGAACGTCGCCATTACCGGACATCGGGGCTGATCTCACGTCGTAGAATTACCGAAGCCTTGGTTGCGCTATGGAACCGAAAGCCGAGCCCCTTCGCTAAGGCAAGGGAGCGCCTAAAGGTTCGCGAGTCGGACGGGACATCCATGTAGACAGACCGGACCCCTTCGCCTGCGGCGGCTTCAATCACACGCTCAATCATGCCTCGGGCCAGCCCCTGCCCCCTGCGTTCGCGGCGTACCCAAACATCGGCGATTAAGAGATGCTCCTCAGGAACATCGACGAGGACGTTCGAACCGTGCGTTACGAATCCGCAGCGGAAATGCTGGCAGATAAGTCCAAGCGGCCCCGTCGGACCTTCGGCTCGGATAGCGGGGTTAAGCGGGGAAGAAGTACGCACATGTCTTGCTAAGTTTTTGCCCTGGTTCTGCATAATAAAAATTTAGTTATTTTCCCTAATGCTCTCGCAGAATTGAGTTCTTCTCGAACTGCTTAGCCGCATAACAAATCGACTAAAAACGCCTATAAATGACTATGAATTGCTTCGGAATATCGCTCTCTTATATGCGACACTTCCGCATTTTGTTTATACACAGTCTTTATGTACTTATTCGTTGGGCTCGCTCGAAGGGACGATCGTTGATCCTGGGGCATCCTCGAACGCATTAGGGGCAGCGAGAACAGAAGATTGCTTTTCGAATTCGAGTAGCGCGGCTTTCGCAGCTTCGCGCTTACGGCGCTTTCGCCAATTCAAGATTTGAATATCCACGAGCCGGTACGGTCCCGCCCGCAATTTCTTTTGGACCATCTTTTTCTTCACGCCTTCGCTCTAACTTTCGAGGCGAGAAAACCAGCCTCGTCTAGAGGCTGCTCTTGCTGCTAGCGAATGAACTCATTCCTGCGGAAACACTCAGACATATTCGAAATTCGGACGCCACCGAGCGACCGACTACTAACCTAAAAACCTCCTTCCTCCGGTGACATATATTGTTAACTTTTGGTAATATTTTTACCTTCAGTGAAAATTGCTTATCAAATTCAAATGGTTAATCGACAAATTATTTTCTTGCTTTTTAAAAAAATAATACATCCACACGTCTTGACTTTAACCCATAACGCACCACACTATGTATATAGGGAAACAAAGTGAATGCATTTACAGGGTCGTAGGCGAAGCCCCTAGACCAGCATCCAGCTTTCGTTCTCTCACCCATCGCAAGAGCACACGGAGTAGCGCGGCTCTAAGAAACAAAAACAAGGAGTAGTAAATGTTGAAGTTGAAACCAGCCGTTAACTCGGCTGTGTCCCTATATCTTTTGCCCAACAGGGGGATTCTTAGGTTCCGTTGTTACACCCGGTTCTTTAGGGACAAGGGCGACCAATTCAAATGGGATCGCCATGCCGACTCCCCCGAGCTTCAAAGAGCCCTCGATCTCGCAGCTTCGGTTCCTGTTTCCGAGGACGTAAAAAAGAAGCTCGCTCTGTTAGGGCTTTGGAACAGCGACAGTGACCAAGACGCGCTTGCAGCGGACTTTGACAAACTACCCCCAGGATTCGCGGACTTCGCAGCTCTAAGAGAGGAACTTAAGTATCGCTTCGGAAAGCGGGCTGTAGTGCTGGAATCCCCTCGCGGCAAAGTGAAGGCAATCTTCGTTGTGTGGAAACCCTTGGGTATGCGCATGAACACGGAGACTGCCCTTGCATCTCTTAAAAGCATCCTGGGACCAGAACTCTTCCCATCTATCGATAAGATCCCTACTTCTCTACGCCAGTGCTATCTGACCAAGGATAGTTCTAGCCTCCTATCCACAGAGCTACGGGCTTGTATCCCTTTTGAAGCGTGCATTGAGCATGAGGATTTGTACCTGGGGGACAACAATACTGAACATTGTATTCACGAAGACTACGGCATTCGCAATTCTAGGCCGTCCTACGAACAGTATCCCGGAAGTATGGACCAATGGCCCACGCTTAAGTCCTTCGCCGATACTGACCCCGCCAGCGAGAACCTAATCCGAACGCTAATCTGTATCGACGCTCTTAACGATGGTTTCGACCTGCCGCAAAGGTACTTCGCCACCCTCATCGGATCGAGTCAGCCGACGCTCTCACGACGACTCGACCGCCTAGAGGCCGAGGGGCAGCTCCGGTGCATCGAATCGCATCGAATGTTCCCAGTAAGGCGGGCGAAGAGGTTTATCGCCCAGGGGGAGCTTCTGGATGCCATCGGGACGGCCCCACACCCGCGCAGGTCCAAAGTTATCCCGCTCGATGAACTGGTGGCGGACATCCGTAAAGAGAATTTTTATACCCCCGCTTTCGACATCGGGAGAATGCATTTCAAAAATGACCCCGACTCCTATGTCCGCTTCATGGAGCCGTACACGAACCAGAACCAATCCAGGAGAGAACGGGTAAAGAACAATGCAAAACAGCTTCGCGAGCGCATGGCTGATGCGACACCCTACCGAAGCAAAGAGAATGATGACTATTCCGACGGTGAGTTGTGAAAGGCGCACCCGGCGGGAAACCCGAATCCCCCCCGGCCTGGGGTTGTGATGTCGCCACCTGTTCGGTCGATACCCAGCTTACGATATGCGTCCACTTGGAGACTAAGCTCTTCGGTGACTCTCACCGGAACCATCCGACTCGTGCGACCTGGGACGAAGCACTCCGTGCGTCGCAACCCTATTACTCTAACGAAACTTTCGACGAGGATGACTTTCGGGAATTCCTAGCCCCGTATGATCTTTCGGAAATCGAGTACGGCCTTCTGAGAGATAGATACTTCGTCGGCCTTAGCGGAACGACCATCGCAGAAGACCTTGGGATGCCAACTAGCACCGTGAACGCGCAAATAAACTCGATAAGAAAGAAACTTAAGGCAGCGGGCCTTAAAGACATTCCTAGGAGGGGGAAGAAATGAAAATAGACGACCAACTCTTAGCAATCGCGGACCTATTCGCCAGAGCGAAATCGGGAGACGCCCTCAAGCGGTTACGCGAATTTTTCGCGGCACACGGCCCCGACGGACGCCGCATTCACACGCGAACGATCGAAAAGGCATTACGGCCCACGCATCCGAAACTCTTCGCCAAGCTTTCGAAGAAGATTCTTACCGCCGCGAACCTGGGCTGCATCGACTACGAGGAGAGACGGCGGATAGCTCTAGCAAAACATTTAACTGAACTCGGCGCATCCCACGGAGCCCCTGCCTTCATTAAAGGTTCCAAGGTCACGCATACGCCGACCGGAGAATCTGGCGTGGTCCGGTGGTGCCTAGGAGCCGGGAGCCGCGAGAACTTAACGCGATCGAACGTCTATCGAGTGCAGACCGATCGTGGCGACATCCTTGTTGCCGAGCCCTTTCTCAGCCTCGAAACCAAAACCGTAGGAGTAAAATAAATGAAAACCGGACCAATCACCGAAATACAGCGACAAGCCGCTCTCAAGCGAGCCATCCAGTCGGTTCTTAAATGCCTCGAAGCGGGTAGACGAAGTCATGCGGGTAAGCGAACACGAGAGTTCTTCCAGAAATACGGCACGAACAACGAAAGACGCGGCTTTGCCGATTTCGTTGCAGCGGTACACACCCACTCGAACCCTGAGGTATCGAAACACGCCCCTTACATTGAACTGTCTGCCTATGCAGGGGGGATCGTCTGGTGTCAGACGCGCAGAAATCGCGTGATTCTGGAAGAACACGCCTTGCTTGGTGACGATTTAAGTTACCGATTGGGCCAGTTACTTCCGCCGCCTAAATTCGCTAAGGGCGATCGAGTAGACACTCATTACTCGAACGAGAAGGGAATGGCCGTAAAGGTTATCTGGAACATCAATAACCCGCTCTGGATCTTTAACGTCGGTTACAAGTACGGATTGATTGGTTCAGGCGGCGAGAAGGTAGACCGGTTCGAGCGCGACCTAAAGCTAGCTGGGGTAATGGAAGGCGTACTCGAAAATATATAATACACAGTGTGTGTTGACACTGGTTGTGGAAAATCCGTACCGTTAAATTAGGAACTATTCTCTTTTGCGATTTGTATCCGAGGACCAGGGAGGACCTCTTTAAAGCGAACGGACTGCATTCTCGAACGGTTAAAAAATCCATTGAAGAGTACGATGCGAGTTTGGGTAAAAACCAAATTCAAGATGGGACAGAGGGAGCCGACCCCACTGGATGCGAGCGGATCATAAGCGCACCAGCCGAAAGTCGAGATTGTGAACGCTGAACGGACGACGTAACGACGACAGCGAAGTCTAGATAAAATACGGTGCAATACCCGTCACCTTCGCAGGCGAAATCACAGAAGTAACCTGCGTTGCTTCCCCACTGATCGGTTCTCTTGAATGAGAGTCGGTACAGATGGGCGGAGCTTTGTCTAAATGATGGGTTTTATATTTTAAGACGGGACCCAACACGGTGAGGATCGGCGATTAAAGCCGAGCCGGACAGTCATACCTCTACTCGTCCTTCGTACCTCCCCGGCAGCCAGCGGACTGAGCACCGTCGAAGTCCAAGACGAGCCATTCCCCCTTCGACTCCCGAGAAACGCCTTTAGCGGTTCGAGGGGAAACAGAGCGTCAACGCCGTAAACCGGCAACGCTGGCCCCCCCGGAGAACACCTAACAACGCACCAGTTCAGCGCCACGACGTTGTGTCCTTGGCGCGATTGGGCTACAACGACATTGTAAGAAGCTAGAGCAACGCTTTCGTAAAGCGTAGGTCGCCAGTTCAATCCTGGCCATCGGCTCCATGAAATAAAAAAAGCCTGCTCCTCCGGGAGCGGGCTTTTTTTATTTTCTGGGGGCTGTGGTCGAGGGCAGGAGCCCAAGGCAATCCTGGCCATCCCCCTTACGGAAGATCCAGCGTCATGTACGTTCCGAGCACATGACTCATCAACGAATCCCGCGCACTCCCCCGCGGATAGTAGACGTTCAGATAACCCATTTCCACTCGCGCCGAAGGCGCGATCTGCGCCGTGGGCCCCACGAAAATCCGCGTCTGGTCCAGTCCACGCGCGGGACCATTCGCCTTGGCATTCAGGTTCCAAAACAATTCCGACCAAGCCGTCACGCCATAGAACTTCGTGTCGCCCATCATCCGACTCGCGCGCCCATACGCACGCACGCGATGCTGCAATCCCCGAGTCGCTTCGATGTGCCTTTGCTCGAGCCGAATGCGACCTTGCCATGCCCATCCTTCGTTCGCGTCCCCGCCTTGGAACTGGGCTTGTTCCCAGAGCCGATGCTCGTCGCGGGTCGGAGAAAGATTCGGCGTCCAACCCCATCCGATCGAAAGCTGTAAACGAGGATGCTCCCGAGGCATCCATCGCAACGAAGGCCGAAGGAGCCATCGGTTCGCCCGCGTTTCCAGGCCGTTCGGTTGGCCGCCACTGGACGCCCATCCTTCATGGAGACGCAGCTGATTCTCGAGCGTCCAGCCCCAGCTCGGGGAGACCGCGCCCTGTAAAAAAAGTCCGGTCCAGACGCCGTGGTTACTCTCCATGGCCAGAGCGCCTCCGGGCATAAGCGCAAACAGCGCCAGCAGTGCGGCGAGGCGGCCGATGACTCTCCTAACGATCACTTTCATACCCTCACTCTAAATCGGGTGGGACGGAAAAGTAAAAACTCTCCCCTCAATAATTAAATTGCGCCTGCAACCGCAACCGATTTCCCCGCTGGTCGGCGTGCCCATCCGCCGAATCATTCGTACGGCGCGCGGAAATCGCGTAAGCCGCCGTCAGTTCGAATGCCGCGAAAGGCGCCCATTCGCCCCCGATCTCGAGTTCGCGAACGAGGTGAGCGCGCGAATCCGGTTCCGTCTTCTTGCCTCCACGATAAAACTGCGCGCGCGCGTAACCGATCAGCCGAGTCTCATCCGGCTCGAACGCATTCATCATCACCTGCGCGTATCCGCCCCGAACCTCGCGACGTTCGATCGCCCCGGCATTCCCCTGGTATTCGGGTCCGACGCCGGTGTTCGCCTCGATCTGAAACCCGAACGGCTGCGGGTACCAAACAAAAGTCGCCGCCGCTCGCTCGTCGCGAAATGCCCTGCCCGCGATCGTAAAGAGACCGGTATACCCCTGGACGGAGGCCTCGAAGTACTGGCCGTTCGCGAGTCGAAACGGATAGGTCGCGCGCGCGACGAGGTGGAGATTATCGTTTTGCTCCGGACGATTGGCGGTCTGACCGTTATAAGCGCCGAATCCGAGAATTCCATAATCGCCCGTGCCTTTAAGATACGGATTTTGCAGATCTTTCAACCTCGCGCGAATTTCCGTCGGCGCCCAGTAAACAAACGCCCCGAGATCCCGTTCGTTCGGCGCTCCGGAGTTGATGGGATCACTGCGATCGAGCGCTAGACGATTCGAACTCGACTGCAGATTTTCCCAGCCGAATGGAACCTTACTCTGCCCGACGCGAATCCGCAGCGTATCGTCGGCGAGAATGGACAGGTCGGCGTAAAGGTCACGAATCTGCAAGAAATGCTGGCTCGTATCCGAGGCATTCGAGGCGAGGTCCGGCTGGATATAGATGAACAACCGCTCATGGACGTTCCCACTCAAAGTGATTCGCGCCCGGCGAACGAAAAAGTTCTGGTCTTCGCCGAGCGATTTATCGCAGAGGTCGCAGACGAGATCGGAGTTCGTTTCGAGCAGGCGGTTATAACGAACTTGCGCGTAGCCCTTTAGACTCAGGCGATCGTACCAGGACTTGTCCGAGTCGGAGCCGGCGTCGGCGGCATGGGCGGACGCGATCCCGAATCCCAGGAAAAACCCTACGAGGAAAAGATTCGATTTCACCCCTTCTTCTTTCCATAGGCACTGTCCGCGGGCAAGACCGGGAGGTGATTAAATTCCCGTCATCTTGACAGAGTGCGGGCCGAGCGACACGATTTCCGAACCGGATCTAAGAATGGATCTGCAGCGAGGAAAACATGGAAGTGCGTCGTTCGAGGTCCCGGGCCGGGATCGCTCTTATTTTGGCCGCTCTGCCTTTCGGATGCCCTCCGCCTTCTCAAGCGAACATCCCGCCGCCCGCCTATGAGCTCTACCAGCCCGAAAATTCGGACTTTAAGGACTGGACGGAAGCGCAGCTGCGCGAGCGCATCGGGGCCGACGCCCTGTTCCTCGATCGCTTCGTCTGCGATACGATCCGCGAATTCGAGATTTTTACGCCGCTGATAAAATCGAATCCCCGAAGGAACTCGCTCCGCGCGAGACTGAAACGCGATTCGCCCTCCTTTATTTACCGCGATGGACAGTGGTTCGACGAAGACGGAACCGTGGCGGAGCTCGGTAAGGATCGATTCTATCAGCAGACCGCCGCCGCACTCGCGATCCTGGAGTCGCTCGAGACGGGACGCACGCTCCTTCGCCAGCTCGAATCTTCGCCCGAAACGCTTTTCATCGAGCCGGGCCGGAACAGTTTCGCCGCGACGATCCCCGGTCGCAAGACTTACACGGGAATGCGAAGAAGCCAGGCGATCCAAACCTTCGTCACTCGACGATTTCCCGACTACGTCGATTATCCGCTCGATGCGATCGGCTCGGGGGGATACGTTTATTTCGATCCCCATGGCGAGTACCTCTCGGTGGAAGACGACGGTGTCGCGCGTCCCACGCCCGCATTCGTCATTCTCGCCCACGAGATGTACCATGCCTACGACGGGGTTCGCGGACTGCTCGATCGCCGCTTCGTCTGGAGCGAGGAGATCCAGTCGACCGAAGTCACGGAAATCCGCGCGTCTTACTTCGAGAATCTCGTCCGGCGCGAAGCCGGTCGTCGATACAAGAAGTATTACGGCGGGGGAGAAGATCAGAGCGGACCCGGGCTTCTGGACCGAACGGGTGCGCCCATCCTGATTCCCGCTCCGTGCTTGAGCCTCGCTCTCCCTAGTAACACTCAAGGAAAAGCGTGCGCGAGATCCGCGAGGATCGGGCAGTCCGGCCGCTGATCGCCTTGGCAGTCCCGGGCCAGCTTCTTCAGCGCGTTGGCCATTGCGCGGAGTTCTTCGATTTTGTTCTCGAGATCGCGGATATGGGCCTGCGCCAGGCGCTTCACCTCGGAACTGCTCCGCGCCCGATTTCTCCAGAGTCCGAGAAGTTGCTTGGTTTCCTTCATGGAGAATCCGAGATCACGCGATCGGCGAATGAATCGAAGCAGATGCACGGCATCCGGATCGTACTCGCGGTAGCCCCCCTCGGACCGGCGGGGTTTCGGCATGAGCCCGATTTCTTCGTAATGACGAATCATCTTCGCGCTGACCCCGCTCGACTTGGCGGCCTGACCGATGTTTACGCTCTTCATCCTTTTGTTCCTCCGCTTTTTCCTTCGCGCACCGGCTTCCACCGCTTCAGAAAGACCGAGTTCGAGACCACGCTGACGCTGCTGAAGGCCATCGCCGCTCCCGCGATCATCGGATCGAGGTATCCGAACGCGGCCAGCGGAATCCCCACGATATTGTATGCGAAGGCCCAAAAGAGGTTTTGCCGAATTTTCGCGTAGGTCCGGCGCGAAATCGCCATGGCATCGGGAACGAGGAGCGGATCCCCACGCATGAGGGTGATCCCGGCCGCGTGCATCGCGACGTCCGTTCCGGTCGACATCGCGACGCCGACGTCCGCGGCCGCGATCGCCGGCGCATCGTTCACCCCGTCGCCCACCATCGCCACCTTTCCGCCCGCCCGAAGTCGCGCGACGGCATCGGCCTTGTCCTGCGGAAGGATATCGGCGAGCACCTCGTCGATTCCGAGTTCGCGGGCGACCGCGTTCGCACTGCCCGAGTTATCCCCCGTCAGCATGACCGTCCGGATGCCAAGCCGTTTCAGCTCTCGAATCGCGTCCGCCGAAGAGGCCTTCACGGCGTCGCGAAACGCGAAAATTCCATGGAGACTTCGATTTCCATCCGCCAGCCAGGAAACGGTGCGGCCGTTCTTTTCGAGCGCGTCCGCCGTCGATTCGAGGAGGCCCGTTTCGACTCCGAGTTCACGCATGAGTCGGCGATTGCCGAGCAAGTACTCCGTATCTCCGATACGGGTCTTCGCTCCTTTGCCAGCGATGGACTGCGTCCCCGAGGCCGAAGGCACGCGGACTCCGCGCGCGCTCGCCTGTCGAAGCACCGCCTTCGCCAAGGCATGCTCGCTTCCCTGCTGAATCGCGGCCGCGATTCCGATCATCTCGGTTTCCGATCCGCGTGCGGCGTGAACTTCCGTGACCTCGGGTCTTCCCTCGGTCAGGGTTCCCGTCTTGTCGAACGCGACGATTTCCACCGCATGGGCGATTTCGAGCGCTTCCGCATCCTTGATGAGAATTCCGTAACGGGCGGCGACTCCCGTCCCCACCATGATCGCCGTCGGCGTAGCGAGCCCTAGCGCGCACGGGCAAGCGATGACGAGAACCGCAATCGCGTTCACGATCGCGCGAGTCCAGTCTCCAGTCGCCAGCCCCCACCCGACCGCCGTCAAGACGGCCACGCCGAGCACCGCGGGGATGAAGATTTCGCTGACTCGATCGACGAGTCTCTGGATCGGAGGCTTCGCCGCTTGCGCATTTTCCACCAGGCGGACGATCCGCGCGAGGACGCTTTCCGCGCCCACCGCGGTCGTTCGGAGAACGATCTGCCCTTCGCCATTCATCGAGCCACCCGTCACTTCTTCCCCGGCACCGCGCGAAACCGGCAGACTCTCGCCGGTGATCAGCGACTCATCGACATGCGTCTCTCCCCTTTCGATCACGCCATCGACCGGAATGCGCTCACCCGGCCGCACGACCACCCGATCCTCGACGCGAACGGCGGCGGTATCGATCTCTTCCTCGCGATCTCCGCGGAGAACTCGCGCGCGATCCGGGCGGAGCGACTGGAGCGCACGGATCGCCGAAGTGGTTTGTTTTTTCGCGCGGGACTCCATCCACTTGCCGAGCAGCACCAAAGTGATGACGACGGATGAACTTTCGAAATAGAGATGCGCTTCCGCGCCACCGCCCAAGCCCAGGAGAAACGCGACGCTCAACCCATAGGCCGCGGTCGTTCCCATGGCGACCAGAAGATCCATGTTCGCGGAACCGCCCCGGAGCGACCGGAAGCTCGCGCGATAGAATCGCGCGCCGAGATAGAACTGCACGACGGACGCGAGGACGAACTGCAGCCAACCGGCCGGCATCCAATGATAGCCGAGCGGCATGACGAGCATCGGAAGGACGAGCGGAGCGGAGAGGGCCGCCGCAAGGAGCACTTTCCATAGAGGATTTCGACTCGGGTCTTCGAGATGGGTCGCATGGTCGTGATGGTCCGGTAAGAGTTCCTTCGCTTCGTATCCCGCCGCGCGCACGGCCTCGATGATTCGCGCGCTCGGTACCCGGGAGGTCGCGCGAACGCTCGCCTGCTCCGTAGCGAGGTTCACGACGGCTTCATCGACCCCCTCGACTTTTTTCAATGCCTTCTCGACATGACGGACGCAGGAGGCGCAGGTCATACCATCGATGCTGAAGTTTCGTTCGGGATGGGAAGCGTGATGAGGGGCGGGATTCATAGATTTTTTCCTTTGACTGAAACCAGTATCGACCTTCCCACGATGGGAAGGTCAATGGAGTTTTTTTTAATAAATTCCGCTGGCTAAGGATTAGGCGAATCCCCAGGATTTCGACAGTCCGAGGGCCAAATCATCCGCTAACCTCTTGTTTCTAGAGGGAGAGTACCGGGCATAAGCCTTGCGATATGGGGACGGATGAAGACTCGTTGGATGAAGGTCGGTGGGGCCGCCATTCTTACCGTCGCGACTTGCGCGATCTTTTTGCGGTCGCCTTCCGTCGATCGCGTCCCTTCCATGGTCTCCTCCTCCTCCTCCCCGCTGATGAGTTCGTTGCAGGGACTCACCTCCGCATTTACGCAAAATCCGATTTCAGCCTCCGACTGTGTCGTTCGACTCGACGCTGTGATCGAAGCCGTGAAGGGACTGAATCCCCGCCGCTTCGCCAAAGACGACGTCGCCGCTCACGCGGAAGAAGCACTTCGTTTCCTTTTCGCGAGCCGAGTCGATCTACACGAACAGATGAAATCGCTCTCCGCGAATCGTCAGCTCTCCGAAACCTGCGCCATCCGGATCCGCCGCGCGTTCCGCCATCTGCGTGGAGTCGAGGATTTCGTCGGATCCATCGGATATGCCGACGCCCAGGGTACCGGCGCGCCCTTCCTGATTCGTCCCGAGCGACGTTATGATCCGAATGCCGTCCGCCTGGACAACCTCCGGGTCTATCAGCCTCACTTTTTTCCCGCGCCGATCGTCCAGTTCCCGAAATCCGGCACCGTGGCGCCACCTTCCTACCTGCCGCCGAGCACGCTCGTGAATCCCCGGCTTACCTCCGCGCACGAAGTTCGGTCGGGAGACGTCCTGCTCAGCCGCGGAAACGCGAATACCAGCGCGCTGATCGCCCGGATGGGAGACGAAGATACCCAGTTCAGCCATCTCGCGATGGTCTACGTCGATCCCCGTTCGAAAAAGGCCTATACGATCGAAGCCCATATCGAGTTCGGTTCCGTCATTGCACCGATGGAGGAGTGGCTCGCGGACGGAAAGGCTCGCACGCTCGTCTTTCGCCATGCCGATGCCGATCTCGCTCACCGGGCGGCGGCGCATATTTACCAGCGCGTGAAGAAACGCTTCGATGCCGATAACCGGATAAAGTACGATTTCGCGTTCAACATGCATGACCATGAACGGCTCTTCTGCTCGGAAGTCGCCCGCGAGGGCTTCGAAGTCGCTTCCCGAGGAACCGTGATGGTTCCCGCGTTCGCGTCGCATCTCACGATGAAAAATCGCGATCTGATGGAACGCCTGGGAATCTCCGAGGTCCAGTCCTTTATCCCGGCCGATATGGAAATCGATCCGCGGTTCACGATGATCGCCGAATGGCGCGATTTCGCGAAGCTCCCGACCGTTTGGAAGAAGGATGCGATTCTGACCTCGATTTACGCGTGGATGGAAAACGAAGGCTACGAATTCGATTCGAACGCCTGGCTCCAGGTCAAGGGCGGCCTCGCCCGCGCGCTTCGGAATCTCGGCTTCATCGAAGACCGGATGCCGACGTACATGACCCAGGATACGATCGTGCTGAACTTCATGCTCGACGACGTCGTCGAGGAACTCGAGTCGATTCTCGCGGAAAAGGAAAAGACCCACCGTCGGGCGACCGGTTATGGGTTGAGCTACTATGAGTTCCTAAAGGAACTCGACGCCATCCAGCGATCCCAGGGTCGCTCCGCATCGGGACCGTTCCGCTTCCTGCACAAGCCTTGACGCCCCGGGCGTTCCATTAGAAGGTTTTCTCACCTTTCGATGGAAACCCGATGAAAACGAAGCATAAAATCGCGCTCGCCGGAATTGCTTACCGCGGGATATCGCGCCTGCGCGGATTCGTGGGCCGGTCCGACGAGACGATCGCAGAGCGCGGCGGCATTCGGTGGCACCTCGATCTTCGCGAGGGAATCGACTTCTCAATCTACCTCTTCGGATCCTTCGAGCCCCGCACGGTCGCGCTCTACACATCGCGAATCCAGCCCGGGGACGTCGTTCTCGACATCGGTGCGAACGTCGGCGCCCATACCCTCCCTTTCGCCCGCTGCGTAAACGAATCGGGCCGCGTGCACGCCTTCGAACCGACGGAATTCGGCTTCGCGAAGTTGCAGGAGAACCTGCGACTGAATCCCGAACTCTCGGCGCGGGTCGTGGCCGAACAGCTCTTTCTCGTCGCTCGGGCGGGAGATGCGGCCGCGAACGACCTTTGCGCCAGCTGGCCACTGGTCGCGGATCCCGCGCTCCATCCGGAACACGGCGGCCGAAGCGTCTCGACCCAGGGCGCGCGGTCGGAAACTCTGGACAGCTACGTCGAGAGGAACGCGCTTACCCGCGTGGACTGGATCAAGATCGACGTCGACGGTTACGAGTTCTCGGTCTTGAGCGGAGCTGAGCGCACGCTACGAAGATTTCGTCCGAAACTGATCCTGGAGTTCGCGCCTTACCTGGCCACGGAAGTCGGAGAGGGCTTCGAAGCGCTCGTCGATCTCCTGCGAAATCATGGGTACCGCGCGAGCGCGATACCTTCCGGTCGCGCGATCGCGCTCGATCCGGAGCGGATCCGGGCCCTGGTTCCGGTCGGAAGTTCGACCAACGTGCTGCTGGAGGCGAATCCATGAATCGTGGATCCTTTCGAAAACATCTCGTCGCCGAGATCGCCACCGAAATTTCGCGCCTGACCAGGTACTACGATCGCGTCGTCCAGTGCCTCCCCCTACCCCAGGAAGACGGCGGTCTCCTCGAGGCGATCGACTGCCCGGAGAAGCGCCTGATTTCCGAGGTCTCCGAAATTCCGGATTTCCGATCGGAGCGGGAACGTCGCTCCGTCGTTCTGATGAACGGCGTTCTGAACGAGAACCTCGACATCGAAGGGCTTCTTCGTTCCATCCGGGAGAAACTCTCCCGCACGAGCCGCGTGATCGTCGTCGCTTACAACTCCTATCTTCGCTGGCCCTACGCGGTCGCCAACAGTCTCGGGCTGCGCCGAGGCGCGCTTCCCGAAGTCTTCCTGACTCGGGCGGATCTCGAGAATATCGCGGAACTCGCCGACTTCGAGATCGTCCGGATGCGGCCGGTGACTTATGTACCCGCGAGGATTCTCGGGGTCGGGACCTTTCTGAATTTCATCGCCCCGATTTTTCCCGTCCTGCGCTGGACCTCCCTCGCGACGGTGCTCGTGCTGCGTCCGAAAATCTCCGAGACCGCGCTCCCGTCCGTTTCCGTGATCATTCCCGCTCGCAACGAGGCCGGGAACATTCGCGGCGCCCTCGAGCGGCTCCCCGACTTCCACGGTGCGACGACCGAACTGATTTTCGTCGAGGGGCACTCGCAGGATGAAACCTGGACGGAAATCGAGAAAGCCGTCGCGCGGGGCCGACCCGGGATGAAAATCCACGCTTTCCGGCAAACCGGTCACGGAAAGAACGATGCCGTCCAGCTCGGCGTGAAAAAGGCCTCGCACGAACTGACCGTGATCCTGGACGCGGATCTCACCATGCCGCCGGAGCTTCTAACCCGATACTACGACGCTTACCGAGCCGGAAAGGCCGACTTCGTGAATGGAAGCCGCCTCGTCTATCCGATCGAGGGGCAGGAGATGAAATTCCTGAATCTCCTGGGGAACGTCTTTTTTTCGAAAGCGCTGAGTGCCGTTCTCGAAACCCGGCTGAGCGATACCCTTTGCGGAACGAAACTCCTCGCCCGTCACGACTGGAACCGCGTGTGGGCCTGGAACGAGGATTTCGGCGATTTCGATCCCTTCGGCGATTTCGAACTCTTGTTCGCCGCCTCGACGCTCGGCCTCGGAATCATTAACCTGCCCGTGCGCTATCGGGCGCGAACCTACGGCTCGACGAATATCCTGCGTTTCCGCCATGGCTGGATCCTGCTAAAAATGGCGGTCATCGGCCTCTTCCGAATTCGCGCGGGCCAAGGGATCCGCAGCCGATGAACCGCGCCCTTCCGCCGACGCTGACGAATCATCCTTGGCGGGTCTTCGCCGGAATCGCGCTGCTCACGCTCGCGCTTTATTCGGTCAGCTTCCAGGGCGCGTTCGTTTACGATGACACCGATCAGATCGTGCTGAATACCCGGCTTCACGACCTCGGAAACTTCCGGGACGTGATCTTGAGCGGTCTCCGCCAGATCCGCGCGATACTGAATTTGTCCTTCGCCATCGACTGGGCCATCTCCGGCCCCGCCCCCTGGAGCTTCCACCTCACGAACACCGCCCTGCACCTGGCGACCTGTGCCCTGCTCTTCATCTATCTCCGGCGAGTCCTCGGCCACGCTCCATTGGCGATTTTTCTCATCACTGGACTCTTCGCCGTGCATCCCCTCCAGGCCGGGACGGTCGCCTATGTCATGGGACGAGTTTCGATCTTCCAGGCGCTCTTCACTTTCGGGTGCCTCGCCCTGCTCGCTTCGCCCCGGCCCCGGACCCGACGATGGGCTTTGCCGCTCGCCGCGCTCTCGCTGCTCGCCAAAGAAAGCTGTGTCCTCATTCCGATATTCCTCTTCCTCCACGAGATTACGTTCGGCGGAAAAAGGATTCGCGAGATCGGAGCCAAGCCGATCCTCGCGGGCCTCTTCGTCATGCTCCTAATTTTCCCCCTCCAGTGGCTGCTCCGCGACCCGGTTTCGATGTATGAAGGAACCACCGGGTTCGATCTCTATCCCTATCTTCCGTATCTCGTCACGCAGGGGTACTATTTCCTGCTTCATCTCTGGCTCGTTTTCAGTCCCGCGCACCAGAGCTTGATCCACGAGCACCCGGTTTTCGCCGGCGCCGTTCCGATTCTGGGCATTCTTGGTCTCTCCGTCGTCTTCGCCGCCGTGATCCTCGGAGCGAGAAAATTCCGATCCTATCCCGCGACCGCCTTTTTTATCGGGTTCTACCTGCTGACGCTGGCACCGACGAATTCGCTCGTGCAGATGATCAACCCGTTCGCCGAATATCGACTGTACCAGGCTAATGTTTCCGTTTTCGCGGCGATGGCACTTTCGCTCGAATTCGCGCTCGGTCGATCGGGCAAGCTCCGCTATCGGGTTCCTATTGGCGCGTCCCTCATCCTGATATTCGCTGTCCTGAACCTAGGTCAGCAGAAACTCTGGGCGGACAAAGAACGCCTGATTGCGCACTCGATCGACCGCTATCCCGAGTCCCAGGCCCTTCATATGCAGATGGCCCAGCACTATAATGAACAGCGGGACTGGCCGAAGTTCGAAGCGGAACTCAAAATCGCCGAGAGGCTGGCGCTGGCGGACCCGTATCGGAAAACCCTTCGGCCGTCGTTCATGCTCGCCCATTTCTACGCCGTGCAAAATCGGCTCGCGGACGCGGATCGCCAACTTGATTTCATCGCCCGCACGGCGCCGGGCGCGCGGCTTCCGATCGGTTTCGCGATTCTCCGCTTGAAACTCCATCGGGCCCAGAACCGAAAGACCGAGTTCGACGCGTATCGAGCGACCGCCGCCCAGGCCTACGGCGAGGAAAATTTGCCGCGCTGGGAATAGATTTTCGTCGGGGTTTGACTTGATCCGCGAAAGCGAACGTCCCATGATGAGGCATGCCCAAATTCATCGTCGCATCCGTCGCCCTGGTCCTTACCGCATGCTCCACTCCGTCTCCACAGGTGGCGGTCCAGCCGGGACTGCCGGCGATGAACTGTCCGAAGGCTCCCGCGGATCTGGCACCCGTACCGCTCTGGAGCACCGCCGGATTTTCCGCGCCCGAGAGCGTCGTCTACGATGCAGGTTCGAAGACCTACTTCGTCTCGAACGTGGCCGGCGCACCGGACGGAAAAGATGGGAAAGGCTGGATCTCCAAAGTCGGCCTGAGTGGAAAAATCAGTCGACCCCAGTGGGTTCGTGGTCTGCACGCGCCGAAAGGAATGCGACTGAACGGGCCGTTTCTCTGGGTCACCGACATCGATCGCGTGATCGTTTTCGATATTCGAACCGGCCAGCGAGTTCAGACCTATACGGTCGAAGGCGCGAAATTTCTGAATGACATCGAAGTCGCGGGTGCGCTTTGCATGGCGATCTCGGATATGGCGACTGGAAAAATCCACACCATCTGCAAGGGTGATTCTAAATACGATAAAAACGGCACGGTCCGCGGCGCCGCCGTCGAGGGAGCCCAGCTCGAGCATCCGAACGGCCTCGTGGCGCTCGACACTGGAAAATTTCTCATCGCGGGCTGGGGCCCCGGAATGAAGGGCGATTTTTCGACCGACCGACCCGGACGGATTCTCGAGATGGATCTGCCGGCGAAACATGTGAAACCGTGGAACGAAGCGACGCTCGGAAACCTCGACGGAATCGAAGTCGACGACAAGGGCGGCGTTTTCGTCTCGGACTGGATGGCGGGAAAAGTTTTCCATGTCTCGAAGGAAGGCCGCTGCCATACGATCCTCGAGGGGCTTAAAAACACCGCCGACATCGGATATGTCTCCGCCACGCGAACCTTGCTCGTGCCCGTGATGGGAGAGGACCGGGTCGCGGCGTTTCGCATTCCGACGAGTCTCCAGTAAACGACTTCCTTACTTAGGGCGACGCCATGTTCGTTCTCCGATTTTGGCCTTCCTTTTCCCGCCAGCGAATCGCGCTGCTCCGGGAGAAGACACTTCCGCCCATCGCGGTTCCGGAAATCGTCGAGAACTGCATCGCGACCCTCGAGCGAACCGATTTCGACACCCGCGGCCTTTCGGTCGGAAAACTCTGGAGTTCCTCTCTCCGGGTGACCCGTCCGCTCCTCCTCCGGACCGCGGGCGCGGCCCTCCTCGCGTCGGTTTCCGCGGCATGCGCGACGTTGGCCGGAATGGAGATCCTGAAAAGCGGAACCGATCTCCGGCGCGGACTTCTTTTCGCGGGGGCGTATTTCGGAATGAACATCCTTTCGCAGGCGGGGAGGCTCCATAGCGAGCGACTCCGATCCTGGGTGGGGCTGGGTGGCGAAGCGCATCTCGCGGGCCTCGTCGCGCAGAAGCTCGTGCGGCTCAGTCCACGCGCCGCCAGCGCCCATTCGGCCGGAAACTTAAAGGTCCTGATCACCTCGGACGTGAAAAACGTGGGCACTTTCCTCGACAATGCCGTGCGAAATCTGGTGCCCACTTTCGCGGCGATGATCGTCATCACTCCCCTCATCATCCAGTTCACGGGATGGGCCGGCATCATCGGGATCATCGCGATGTTCTCGCTCTTACCCATGAGTCTCGGCCTGAATCGAATCAGCAGCCATTTCCAGAACCGCAGCCAGAGCGAGCTCGACCGGCTGACCAGCCTCGTGGGCGAATGGGTTTCGAACATCCGGCTTGTTCGCTACCTTTCCTGGGAATCGCGGTTCGAAAGCGACATCTCGAAACAGCTTCGCGCTTACATGCGGCCGTCGGTCTGGCAACATTTCATGGCCTGCCTGATTTTCGGGCTCAGCTCCTCGTGGTGGATGGTCGCCGCCGCCGCCGTACTGGTCTCTTCCGCCTTCATCACCCCCGCTCTGGATCTGACCGGATTTTTCGGTTCGCTCTGGCTTCTGACCTTTCTCGCCGGATACCTGACGCACCTTCCGAATACGATTCGGCTCTATGGCATCGCCGTACCGTCGATGAATCGAATCGCGAACTTCATGCGTGCGGAAGAACGGCGGGCACTTCTCTTTCCGTCCTCACTCCGCGCGCCCATGGGAAAAGTACGGCGCGTCCGATTCGAAAACGTGACCTATACCTACCCGGACGGCACGACCGCGCTCCGCGACCTGAACGTCGAATTCGATCTTTCGGAGAAGATCGCCGTTCTGGGCGAGGTAGGGAGCGGAAAAAGCACGCTACTCAAGCTCGTCTGCGGCGAATTCCCCCCCACCGAGGGCAGAGTCTGGGTCGAAGATGAAGCGGGCGGCCGCGCCTCCCTCTGGGAAACGGAGACCTACGATCACCTACGGAATACGCTCGCCTTCGTTCCCCAGGAGCCGTTCGTCGCGCACGATCTCTTTCGAAGAAACATCTCGCTCAGCGACGAGGAAATAGAATCCAGAATCGTCGAAGCGGCTTATTTCGCCGAGCTCGAGGCCGACTTGGCCTCCTTTCCCAAGGGTCTCGACCAGGAAATCGGCGAATCGGGCGTAAACCTGAGCGGTGGCCAACGCCAGCGGCTGAACCTTGCGCGGGCGATCTATTCGGAAAGGCCCAACCTCGTGCTCGACGATACGCTCAGCGCGGTGGACGGAAAAACCGAAGCGCGACTCGTACGTCGACTCACCGAACGGGAGGGCGGGGTCATCCTCGTCACCCATCGAACGCGGGAGCTCCGATCTGTCGACCGCGTAATCGTCCTGAAGGACGGGGCCGTCGTCGAGGCCGGAACCTACTCGGGACTGATCGCCCGGGCGGATTCCCATCTGAATCGAATTCTCCGGGCTTACGGAGAACGCCGATGAGCGAAGCGACCTTCGTCTCCGAAGAAAAAAGTTCAGCGAGAAGCCGCCACCAAGGAGTACTTCGACTGAATCTGCGTCTCTTCGCGGATCTGCCGATCTTTCTGAGGATTCTCCCTCTCTCGCTCCTGACGATCGTGCTCGCGTCCGTCGCGCCGTCTTTTTTCAGGTGGTACTCCGGAAAATTCGCGGCGGGAGAGGGCGAATTCCGCCTCCCGCCCGGCTTGGATCGACTCGCGTCGGAGCTCCCTTTCTCGTTGACGGGCGTTGGCGTGATTCTCGGACTCGCCATTTTCTTTCGGATCGCCGCCTGGGCTCTATTCGAGACGAGCGGGATGTGGGCAACGCTCGGAATCCATGGCCGCATGGTCCGGGCGCTCGGACGCACGCGGACGACGTTCTTCGACGAGAACCCGTCCGGCCGGTTGATCAACCGACTGATCCGGGACTATGATGAAGTACGGAGTACGGCGGTCATTTTCGTCGGCGATTTCCTGAATGCGATGGTCGAAATCTTCGCGGTCGCCGGCGTCGCCTATCTCGCCAGTCCGCTGGCCGCGACCCTGATCCTGCCTTTACTCGTCCTCTTCTTCTACATCCAGTATCACCGCTCGGGGATGATCGATCATTCCCGGACGTTTTCCGCGGTCGGTACCAGTCAGGTCATCGCGCGACAGACGGATCTGATCGAGGGCCTCGAGGTCTATCTTCTCTACGGAAAATCCGCCCGGCTTCTGCAGCGGCTCGCCGGCAGCTTCTCCCACTACATCCGCGCGTCCGCGCTGACGAACCAGATCGAGACTTGGGCGAGCTTTTGGATGCGCAGTTCCGCAGAGACTTTCTCGTTCGGCGTCCTGATCTTCGTCGTCCACGCCCTCGCGCGGGGCGAGATCGATGCGCCCCTGGCGGGCGTGATGATCTCGGCGCTCTTCGGAACGACTTCGAGTATCGGTTGGCTCGACTTCGCGTCCGGACTCATCTCGCGTTCCGCTCCCCATATTCGCCGGGTTTATGACTTCGTGGACCTGCCCGAGGAAAGTTCCGAAGAGAACGCGCCGCCGGCCCCGGACGCGGCGTCCGCACCGCTGCTTTCCCTCGGACGCGCGCCCGAGATCGAGTTTCGGAACTATTCCATGTCCTACCGCAAGGACACTCCGCTCATCCTCGACCGCCTCTCCGTCCGCTTTCCCGCGGGACAGAAAACCGCCCTGATCGGACGTACGGGCTCCGGAAAAACCAGCGTCATCCAGGCGCTCCTTCGCATGGTCTACCTCCGCGAAGGAGAAATCCTGCTGGATGGGGAGTCCGTGTTCGGTCGGGAGCTGCGCTCTCTCCGCCGGGAATTCGGCGTCGTCCCGCAGTTTCCCTATCTTTTCGAAGGCACGCTCCGCTCGAATCTGGATCGCACGGGCACGGCTGAGGACCCGCCGCTCGAAGAATCCCTCCGTGCGGTCGGCCTCCAGAAATCACTCGATTTCGCGGTGGCCGAAGGCGGAACAAATCTATCCTTGGGCGAACGGCAGCTCATCTGTCTCGCGCGCGTCCTGGCTTCGGGAAAGAAAATCGTGCTGATGGACGAGCCGACGAGCGGACTCGATCCCGAAACGGATTACCGGGTCAGCCAAGTCCTGCGCCGGGCGTTCGCCGGAAAGACCCTCGTCACGGTCGCCCACCGACTGGACTCGCTCGGCGATTACGACCGGGTCGTCGAGATGTCCGGGGGGAGAGTCGTCTGGGAAGGAACTCCCGCGGAGCTGGCCGCGCGAGGCTGATTCACTTCTTGGAGGTCTTCGGCGTGGGAGTGATCTCGCGCCAGGCGACCTTCGGGTAGAGGTTTTCCGCCTCGTCGATGAGACGACCGATGACGGTGTCGGGCCGTCCCATCTTCCGCGAGTGAAGAATCACGAGCTCATGGACCCGCGGACTCGATTTCCCCGCGCGGATCAGCTGGGAGCCGAACTGGATGGTCTCGGTCGAATTGCCGGCCATGTGGACCATTTCGAGATAGAGATTCTCGATTTCCGGCTGGAAACGAACCGGACCCGGAAGCGAATCGTAGAAATTTTGGCCGCCCTCGACGTCTCCCGCCTCCAGAAAGTACCGGAACGTTTCGCCGCGGAGAACTTCGGTTCGGAGCGAAATTTGCGAAGCCTTCTTAAGAACCGCTCGCGCGAGAACGCGATCGCCTCGGTCGGCGACCGCTTTCGCCGCGACCAGGAGGGCCGCGATCACCGCTCGCTGCGTGGAAGCATCCGGATTTTCGAGCCCTTCGTAGACTTTCACATAGTCCACGATATCTTCGTATTTTCGCACCAGCACCGAGAGTCGGACGAACTCCTGCAGGCGGCGGGCGTTCACCGGATAAGACGCGTGGAGCCGCTGGGCCAGTTCGTAAGCCTCTTCGAATTCCGAGCACTCCATCCGCAGATCGAAAAAACCGTTCAAGCAGCGGTAGTTCTTCGGATCCAGGTCGAGTCCGCGGCCGAACTCGGTGCCGGCTTCGGGATATAGCTTCTGCTTCTGCCGAGTGACGCCGAGATAATAGAAAGACAGGGTGGGAGCGGGATCGAAACTCTTCGCTTCCTCGAAAAGCCGCATCGCCTCTTCGAGCTCCTTGCGGTTCAGGTGCTCCTTGCCGCGTTCGAGAGTGCTCCAGTACGGAGAAGGCTTCACCTTGTTCGCGAGCGCGTGGAGCAACGCGGACTTCGCCGTCGCATGCGTGATCGGCTTGATCAGAACCGCATCGACGTTCGACTCCGTAATCATTCCGACGCTCGCGGAAGTCGGATGCGAATTCATGACGATCGAGGCGATTTCGAGGCGGTTCCCGAACTGCGCTTCGTGCGTTTCGACGAGCTCGAGCCCTCGCTGGCCTCCCATGTCGAAATCGACGAAGAGAATCTGCGGTCGTCGTACGGCGATCTCCAGATTGGCCTCGTCGAAATCACGGCAGACCTGGATATTCGATTCGGACATTCCGAGTTCGACCAGAATCCGCTGCAGACTTCGTCCGGTATAGGCTCCGGCGTCGACGACCATGACCTTCCGATGTTCGAGGTAGGCCGCCAGTTCCTGCGGACTGAAATTCATGGCGTCCGCCGGGCGGGCGCTCGCTCTGCGAATCGTCATCGGCGCGTCCTCTGGATCAGCCGGTTGATGCTGTCTTGTTTATCCGCGAAAACCGAGAGCAACTTCTGCCACTGATCCGGGGCGAACTGGCGAAAGCTGAGCGCGATGCACATCCGTCGCACGCTTTCCGAAACCACGTTGTCCACGACGCCGGTCACGGTGATCGGTTCGATTTCCGTCAGGTCGGGCGTCTTCTTTCGATACTGGGCGAAAATACGCAGTTCGAGCGTGTGGCCCACCGAGCAACTTTGCGCCGGCATATCCACCCAGATTCCCGTCTCCGAAATCTGCACGATCTGCATCGGCTCGTCGCCGCCGTCGATCGGAACGCGCGAGGTGAAGTTCGATCCTTCGATCAGAAGTCCGACCGAGTCGAGTTCGTCCCAGGAAATTTCGCGAGGAGATGGGTTGGCGTGGCCTGAATTCTTCACCTCCAAAAGTTTAACTTCTTTAACCTTCAAACCGGAAGCCAGAAACCACGAGAAAAACCCCTTAAATCAAGCCAAATCCGCCAATAGGATGACAGCCGGGCATTTCGACCATGTCTTTCTCGACACATTACGGAGCCGCAGCCAGCGGGTTAACATTGTGAGTAATGCGCAAGTCATTTCGTCAAATTTCCGCCATCCTCCTGCTTCTGGTCGTGACCTCGATCTACTTGAACGGGACGCGGGTGCTCGGACCCACGAACCACCTATCGAGCTACTTGTCCGACCTGCGCTACTCCGGGCCCGAAGGGGTCTGGAATCGGGCGCTTTTCGGCGGACGCGAACGCTGGGGCAGCATGGAAGGCTATCTGCGATTGACCGCGGAATACGATCATCGCAAGAACTACGGACTGATGGATGGCGCCGGCGAAGCCCACTATCATCGCGAGTTTTCCCGGATGGCCTCGAATGCCCTCCGCGAATGGCAGGGCTACCATACCGGCGCATTTCGCAAAGAGCTGGTGAACGAAGCCAAAGACGTCGTCGAATGGGAGAAGCTGAAAAGAAACCGCTCACCCGCGATGGTCGTCGGAGTGGTGGCGGCGGCCTACACCGGAAAAATGATTCGGTACCGGGTCAGCCCGCGCATGGCGCTCGAAACCCGTACGATGATGCAAGGTTCGACGCTCGCGCGCGCCTATGTAGGCTGGAGCAGCCAAGATCTGGGCGCTTCCGCGGGAAGCACCTATGATTCGGAGAACGGCGGCAACGTCATGCTCTCCGTCCGAAAAGAAATCGCGACCGGAGTCAGCGTGAACTACGATAAATCAGACGACCATGCGGTCGGGGTCAGTTACTCCACCGGCTTCTGAAGTTTCTCGATTTTCGCGACGATCGATTCCAGGACGGTACGGAAGTAGTCCGATCGCCGGACACGGAACGGAAAAATCTTCTCTCCCGGAGCGCGCGCGCCCAGGAGCTCCACATGATTCTCGAGGGCGAATAGTGGGCCCACCATCCGATGGGAGAATACGATGCTCGTCGCGACCGTGAGCACCAGTCCCGCGCCCTCGATCACGCAGAGTCCGAAGAGATAGTCGCGTATGATCCGCTCGGACGAGAGACCACCGCCGTCTCCCGATACGAACACCTTCAGGAAGACGAACGAATAGAGCGCGATCACGAAAAAATGCGCGAATCCGACGAGCGCTACCAAAAGACCGAAGCTCTTCTGGAACCGCGGCTCGATCCAGTAACCTTGCCGCTGGTTTTCCGTGTACCAGATCGACTCGGCCTCGCGAAAGATCGCGATCAGAACGAGAATGAACCCCACTCCGACCACTCCATCGGCGAAGTTGAACGCCATCTCGTCGATCCCGGGAATCGGCAGAACGATATAGTCCACGACCGTTCCCGTCGTCATCCGATCCCAGACGTTTCCGAAAACGCCGGCGAGATAGATCACGAGTCCCGACTTCAGGATCGGGGTTTCCTGATTTCGGAGAAAATGGATCAGCAGCGCGCCGCCAAGGCAGAGAAACCCGAAAAGGACGCTGAAGAAAATGCGGATGATCCACGGATCGAGATCCGCGAGGTATCCGCCGAAAATTCCGCTATTCCCGAACGGAAAGAAAACCAGCCCCAGGAACTCCACCGGAGCTTCCAAGTTCGCCGACCAACCCTTCAGCGCTTGGTCGATGAGGATGGTGATCGCGACGGCCGCCGCGGTGAGAAGCGTAAGAAAACGACGATCTTTCAGCCGAGTGAGAATCCATTCCATTTCCAACAGCATAGGGCGTCCCGCCGGCTGGCGCAACGCATTCTGCCGGGAGTCCGCAATCTTCTCTGCGACTTCTCGATGCCTCCGAACAAAAATCCTTAACGTCCACGGATCGACTGGATCGTGATCTCGAAGGTTCCAAGCAGGCTGCCTGGTTCGAGATGCGAGGGCGACGGACGAAAATCCACGACGACTTGGCGGCGTTCTTCCGGAGAGAGGTCCTGCAGAATGAGATCGCGATCGTTCAGCGCTTCGCCGTCGAAGTACATCTGGGTAACGAGCTCTCGATAGCCGACTTTCGCGACTCGAAAGTGAATATGCGGGGGTCGTGTCCAGCTGCCGTCCGCTGGATAGGCGCCCGGGATGATGGTTTTGAATCGATATTCGCCTGCGGCGTCGGTCAGAGTCTCTCCCCAGTAACCGAAGTTGGGATCGAGATCCGCGCGATTCGGATCGCGGGAGTGGTTGTACCTGCCGCTTTCGCAGGCCTGCCAGATCTCGACGTCCACTCCTTCGACCGGACGGCAGTCGGCGTCGAGGACCCGGCCCTCAATGTAAACGACCTGTCCTTTCGCGCGCCCTGCGCTTCCGCGAACCACCGTAAGGTCGTTCGCCCGAGTGATACCCGGCTCGGGATAAAATGGGCCTTCGGTCTGGGCCGGCGTGATCCCGCAAATATTTCCGAAAGCCTTTCCCACGAGGCCCGCGCCGACCATTCCGCCCGCCAGGACCCCCCAGTGCAGGAACTTTCTCCGCTCCACGTTCGCTCCATCCCCACTCACCGTCATTTTTCCGTCGCTCATACTCCGTCCTCCGTTGGACCCAGGGATACCCCATCGCCGCGCCCGCGTAAGGGAGCTCGTCTTTATAACGTGGATACCGAATCGGTTATGAATCGCGCCGAGAGCTTACTAAATACCTACAGATTTTCCCAGCAACCGACCGATAAGGTTGGGAGATGTCGAACGACGAACTTTATCAAGCCGTCACGCTGAGCTCCTTGAAAGACTGTTTCAAGGATCTTCAATTCGATTTGTACCTGCTCATGCCGACCGGAAAATATCTGAAGGCATTCGATCGAACGACGGGTCTCGATTTCGCGCGGCTGTCCGGCTACGAGGCGAAGGGCGTAAAACATTTCTATATCCTGCTCGAAGATTTTCCACGGCTGAACGAGCACCTGGCACGCTCACCTTTCCTGACCCTCACGAATGCCGCGGCTCCTTTCGAAGTTCGCAAAAAAGCTTTTCTCGCGGTCATGGAACAGTCCCTCTTCGAAGCCTTCAGCATGGGCGCACCGACCCAGCTGAACGTCGCGCGCACCTTCGAAGCGATCAAACAAAGCCTCCAGTCGGACCGCGACTTCCTCGAAACCCTGCATATCCTTCTCGAAGTCTGCCCGCGGGACGACGCCTTCCTGAAGCATTCGATCCAAACTTCGATTTATACCTATATCGTCGCCAAGATTAACGGGATGACCTCGGAGCGGAGCCTGAAAATCCTGCTTTTCGCGTCCTTCTTCCACGACATCGGCAGACTCTCGCTGCCCGAGGAGCGCCGCCTCTCGTTCCAGAATAAGTCGATTGAAGAAATCGTGGAGTTCCGCAGTCATCCTGCGCTCAGCCTCGAGACGTTTAAGGATCCCCTGCCGTTCGCGGACGAGGAGATCCGGACCTGCATCCTCCAGCATAAGGAACGCGTGGATGGAAAAGGCTACCCGCATGAAGTGAAAGGGCCGTCCATTTTCAGCCTCGCGCGAATTCTCGCGATCGGAGATTCCATCAGCGAGCTCACCCTGGGCATGGAAGATGGACATTTCTACTCGAAGCCGCAGGCGCTCGCCCATATGATGGCCGACGAAGGCCGCTACGACAAGAAGCTGCTGACGACCTTCGCAAAGGCGATTCTCCAGAGCAAATACGGGCAGGAAGCGGCCTAAGCCTTCGTGAGCTTCCGCGCGTACGCGGAAAAATTCGTGAGCAGTTTATCCAGCCGCGCCTGGAGTTTCGGGTCCGCGAGCGTTTCGTCGTTCACCAGCGCTTCGTGCGCTCTCGGCAGCGAAAACATCTCGGGATAAACGCATGCGCCGATCACCTCGAAGGGAACGCGCGTATGCCACAACCCCCGCGTTCCTCCGAGCACACCCGGCGAAGCGGCCAGAATGAGGAGCGGCTTCCCGACCAGAGGTACGGGTTCGGCGCGCGAAACCCAGTCGATCGCGTTCTTCAGCGGACCGGGGATACTGCCGTTATATTCGGGGGACGACAGGATGATCGCGTCCGCCGCGGCTATTCTCGCGATGAGCGCATCCGCTCCGGCCGGCGACCCTGCGGACGTCTCGAGATCTTCGTCGAAGACTGGCATGGGGAACTCACGGAACTCGGCCTGGTCGATCGCGACCGCGCGACCCGCAGCGGTTTCGGACTCCATCAGCCGCTTCCCGGCGACGCGCGCCAGCCGACGGTTCAGGGAGTCTTTACGGAGAGAAGCGCCGAAAACGAGGAATTTCATGCCCGATCTATATCCAAGCCGGGGCGAAACGCGAAATGAATTGAAACCGGATCGAGGTCGATTATAGATACGACCTTGGTTATGAACCACCGGAAGCCGACGCTCGGCGATCTCGATCTTTATCTCGCCATTTGCCAGACCGGTTCGCTCACGAAAGCGGCTCGACTTCGGCACACTTCGCAGCCGGCGATCTCCGCCGGACTAAAGCGGCTGGAGAACCTTCTCGACACCCGCCTGATCGAGCGCGAGAGAAAGAATTTCTCCCTGACCGAGGCGGGAATACGTTTTCGCGAATACTGCGAAACAACCCTCCGGGGGTGGAGCGACATTCGCGAAGGTCGCGCTCCGGAAAGGATCCCGCGCGCGCGCATCGGTTTCCACCCGTCGGTAGGCGCCTATCTTCTCGGGGATTTCCTCCGCACCCTCACGCAG
This sequence comes from uncultured Bacteriovoracaceae bacterium, assembly GCA_964536965.1. Taxonomy (GTDB): domain Bacteria; phylum Bdellovibrionota; class UBA1018; order UBA1018; family UBA1018; genus JACMQW01. Next base: position 90,073 of record CAZIAL010000001.1, on the reverse strand, counting down.
GAGGGGTTTTCGGTCGAGCCGGAGTATCTCACGGGCCTATCGCGCGCGATCCGCGACCGAATCGTGGATCGCGATATCGACCTGGGCTGGGTCGTGAATCCGATTCCACATCCCGATCTCGTCATCAAGAAAATCGGAGAGGACGTCGTCACTATTTTCGGGGCGCCCGGCACGAAATCGGACCTCCTCTTCGGCGATCCGAACTTGCGGCAGACCCGATCGCTCCTGAAAGAAACGCGCCGAGAGAAAATCGCTAAACTCCGTTTCGTGGCCTGCGACAGTCTCGAAGTGGTCCGGCAAATGACGGTTGAAAAAAACGGCTTCGGGATTCTCCCGACCCGCGTGGCCCACCTCGGCGGCCCCGCCATACGCCTGGTGGAGTACGCGAAAGCTCCGAGAATTTTCGACGAAATCTGCGTCGTCGCCCGGGCAGACCGGATTCGGGATCGATTCTTTCGCGAACTCTACCGCAAAATGGCGCTCCCCCTCGAAAAAGCCCGGGAGAAGTGATGAGGATCGCCGTCGTCGGATCGGGCCCCGCCGGGCTCATGGCCGCGTCCCGCGCGCTCCAGGGCACCGGAAACCGAGTCACCGTCTTCGAACGCCGCGCGGGACTGGGACGCAAGCTTCTCGTCGCCGGAAGTTCGGGCCTGAATATTTCCCACCGGCTCGCTCCGGCGGAATTCGCGCGCCATTACGAAGGGTGGGACGAAAAATTTTGGGCGCGCCTCTTGCGTGACTTCGGCACCGCCGAGTGGATCTCGTTCATCGAAAAGGAGCTCGACCTGGAGACATTCGTGGGCAGCTCCGAGCGTTACTTCGTTCGCGAAATGAAGGCCTCCAATCTGCTTCGGCGGTGGACCCAGCGTCTCGAATCGCAGGGAGCGGTATTCCGGACCCGATCGGAACTGACCGATTTCGCCCGGCAGGCTGACGAAACGATCCGTCTCTCCTTCTCGGGCGAATCCGAGGAGTTCGATCGGGTCGTCTTCGCCCTGGGCGGCGGCAGCTGGGAGGAGGAGCTCCCGCGCTGGCCCGAGCTTTTCCGCCGGAAGGGAATCGAAGTCATTCCTTTCTCGCCGGCGAACTGCGGATACGAGGTCGCTTGGTCGCCGGAATTTCTCGCCGAAGCGGAAGGCAAACCTCTGAAAAAGATCGTCCTCGAAACTTCCCGCGGAAAGAAGGGCGGAGAACTCGTGGTGACGAAGTATGGACTGGAAGGGACGCCGGTTTACTTCCTGGGCACACCCGGGACGGCCTACCTGGACCTGAAACCGGATCTGACCGAAGACGCGGTACGCGAACGACTCGATTCGGTTCGCGAGAACCGCGCGCCGCTCCGGCGGGCGAAACAGAAGCTGGCGCTCGGAGAGGCGAGTCTCGCCCTCCTCTTCCATCACTTATCCGAACGCGAGCGCGCCACTACCGCCGCGCTCGCGGAAAAAATAAAACGATTTCCGATCACCTTCGGGAAGGCACGGCCGCTGGCCGAAGCCATCTCGTCGCGCGGAGGCGTCGCGCTCGGCGAGGTCTCGGAGAATCTCGAACTCGGGAAATTTCCGGGAATCGCCTGCGTCGGCGAGATGCTGGCCTGGCATGCGCCGACCGGGGGATTTCTCATCCAAGCTGCGGTTTCCATGGGCGCCCGGGCGGGAGGAGCGCTCGCGTGAGGAAAGTGCGCAGCGCGATCACGGCCACCTCCGTCTCCCTCTCCCGCGACCTCGCGCGACGACTTTGGATCCATCGTCTCGGTCTCGACCGCGACGCCGCTTTCGGAAGAGGAGCTCCGGGCGCGCTCGCGACCCTTCGTCGCCTCGGCTATGCGCAGATCGACACGATCCATGTCATCGAACGAGCGCACCACCATATCCTCTGGTCGCGCGACTCTTCTTACCGCCCGGCCGATCTGCACCGGCTCCAGTCCGATACGAAAGAGGTCTTCGAGTACTGGACCCATGCGCTCTCGTTCATCCCCACCTCCGATTTCCGCTTCTTCGTCCGCGCGATGCGTGCACACGAACTCCGGCCTTCGCGCTGGTTCTCGGAGGTCACCTCGGCGCAGAAACGTGCATTGCTCGCGCGCATCACGCGTGAGGGTCCGCTTTCGATTCGTCAGATCGAGGAGGAAAAACGCGAGAAAGACCACGAGTGGGCTAGCCGAAAACCTTCCAAACGCGCGCTCGAGCACCTCTTTTACAGCGGTCGGCTGGCGGTCAGTCGTCGCGAAGGAATGACGAAACATTACGAAAAAATCGAGCGCCACTTCGGCTGGGCGATCCGACCCGCTCCGGTATCGCTCCGCGAAGAGGCGGCCTATCGACTCGATCGGGCGCTCAACGTGCAAGGAGTGGTCACGCTCGAATCGGCGACCTACCTCGAGAGCGAGCAGCGAGCCGCCGTCAGCGCCGAAATCGGCCGTCGTCTGCGCGCGGGACGCATCCTGCGCGCGGAGGTACCCGGCGTCGTTTCCGAAGGATGGATTCGGCCCGACGACTGGGAGGCGGTCGCCCGCCTCGTTCCCGTCGATCCGGAACGGATTTCGATTCTCTCGCCGTTCGATCCGCTGGTGATCCAGCGAAAGAGGCTTCGCGGATTCTTCGACTTCGACTATGGAATCGAATGTTACCTTCCGGCCGAGAAACGGAAATTCGGTTACTTCTCGCTCCCGGTCTTAGCCGGCGAAAATCTAGTCGCGCGCGTCGACTTGAAAGCCGATCGGGAAAGTCGCCGGATCCTTCGACGGTCCTGGCACTGGGAGAAAGGCATTTCGAAGAAACGCGAGCATCGCGATCGCATCGAAGCCCGGATCGAGGAATTCGCCGAGTTCCAGTTCGCCGACTATTCGCCGCGAAGGATGTAGCCGGATCCGTAGACCGTTTTCACGGCGCCGCGGAAACTCGAAATTTTCTTACGGATAGAGACGATATGCGCATCCATCACGCGATCGGGAGCTTCCTTCGTCTTCCACACTTCTTCGATGATCTGGGTCCGCGTCACCAAAGTTTCGCGATTCAGCACGAGGAGCTTCACGATGTCGAACTCGACCGGACTCAGCTCCACCCGATTCCCGTCCAGGCGCACTTCCTTGGCATCCAGGTTCAGCTCCAGGTTGAGAAAGCGAACTTCCTTTGTCGCCGGATGGTTCATCTGACGCGCGCGTTTATACACCGAGAGCAAACGCACGGTCAGCTCCTCGAAGTCGAAAGGCTTGCCGATGAACTGATCGGCGCCAAAATCGAACGCACGGATCCGGTAATCTTTCGTATTGGCAGCGGTCAGCATCAGGATCGGAATATGTCGAGTCGTCAGCATCCCGCGAATACTCTCGGTGGCGGCGATTCCATCCATTTCCGGCATCATCACATCCATCAGAATGATATCGGGAAGCGTGCGTGCCGCGAGATCCACTGCGTCCTTGCCATTTTTGGCCTCGATCACTTCGAAGTGCTCTTCCACGACTTCCCGAATGATTTCGCGAATTTCCGGTTCGTCATCGACGACCAGGAGCCGTGGTTTGGCGCTCTGGCGTCGAACGACTTTGGTATTACCCGCCGAATAATCTTCGGATGGGTTCGGTAACGGCGCGTTGGCTGATTCCATTCTGCTTTTCCTTGGGAACTCGGACGCGATTCGTTTCGCATCTTGCTCATCCTAAAGTCGTTGAAAACAGGCGCGAATTATAGATTTTGTTTTTGACGCGGAAGCCGAAGAGTTTAAACAATTTATAAATCTTTTAAACAATTGAAGCACTCAATGGTAGCAGTTCATAAATACGCTCTGTGCTAACCGCGCGGGAACTGTTTGATTTTTATTCTCATCAAAATGGCGCGGGGAAGTTTCGCATCAAGATTGCCGAAGTAATTATTATTTAATCTGACGCATATGCCGGATGAAATAGTGTTTTTGTTTCATGATCCATCGCGTCATTATGTTTATCTGGGCCCATGAAACCTCGCTGGAGCGAAAACCTCGTCCTTGTTTGCGATAAGTGCGGAAAAAAGATCGCCGATTCGGCGGGGGGCCCTAACCCCACCGGCGAACTCAAGGACTGGCTCAAGAAGGAACTGATCACGCGCTCGCTCTGGGGAACCAGCCGCGTCGTGGTCAGTAGCTGTCTCGATATATGCCCCGAAAACCAAGTCGCGGTGGCTTACCTCAGCGATCGCGCCGACTTCCCCGCGTACGCCGAAACCATCGATCCCGTGAATGAACGGGAGCGCGTGCTCCAGACGGTCATCGCGCGCGCGAAGGCTTAGAATAATCTGCATTGCGGGATTTTCGTTTGCCCCGCAAAACGAAGAGATGGGTCACACGGTCATCACCATCCCCGCGGAGCTCTTCGAACTTGCGCCGACGTACCTCCAGAACCGGATTCGGGATCTCGACACGCTGAAAGACGCGCTGACCCGTAAAGATCTCGATGCGATCGCGAAGCTTTGCCACAAAACAAAGGGGACCGCGGGCGGCTATGGTTTCGAAGAACTCAGCGTACTGGCGAAAAACCTCGAAACAGCCGCGAAATCGCAGGATCTCGAAGAAATCGGCCGGGCCTTATCCGAGATGAAAAATCATTTGGTCGACCTCGAGATCCGCTCCGCTGCGGACTGAACTCGATCGTTTTCTTTCCCCGCGAAAAGTCTGACGATTATATTCCGCTTTACTCGACCTACCTCCTCCTCTTTTATAATGGGGTCAATGGCGACCCCGGAAACCAAAACCCCATCCTCCAAGCCCGCCGCAGCGGCTGCGAAAGCCTCCCCGAAAGCCAAGAGCCGATCCAAAGCTCCGGGCGACGGGTCCGCGCTCGTCATCGTCGAGTCCCCGACGAAGGCGAAAACCATCCGGAAGTTCCTGCCGAAAAATTTCATCGTCGAGGCCAGCGTGGGTCATGTGCGCGACCTCCCGCAGTCCGCGGCCGACATCCCGAAAGACATTAAAGAAGAAGAGTGGACGAAGATCGGCGTGAACGTCGAAAAGGACTTCGAGCCGCTCTACGTCGTCCCTAAAGGGAAATTCAAGGTCATCTCCGATCTTCGCGCGAAGCTGAAGCAGGTCGATACGCTCTACCTCGCAACCGATGAAGACCGGGAGGGAGAGAGCATTTCCTGGCACCTCGTGGAGCTGCTGAAACCGAAAGTTCCCGTGAAACGAATGGTGTTCCACGAGATCACGAAGTCCGCGATCGAACATGCGCTTTCGGAGACCCGCGACATCGATCAGCGGCTCGTGCGCGCTCAGGAGACTCGCCGGATCCTCGATCGGCTCGTGGGCTACACCGTCTCTCCGCTCATTTGGAAAAAGATCGCCTTCGGCCTCTCCGCCGGACGCGTGCAGTCTTCCGCGCTCCGCATGATCGTGGACCGGGAACGCGAGCGGATCGCTTTCAAGCGCGCACGCTACTGGGATCTCCAGGCGACGCTCGCCGAAGGAAAGTCGAAGGCGCCGGAGAAGGAAGCGTTCGACGCGAAACTCTATTCCGTTGGCGGCAAACGCATCGCGACCTCGAAAGACTTCGACGAGACGACCGGCACGATCGTCGGCGGCAAGGACGTCGTCCTGCTCGACGGAAAGGAATCCGCGGCGCTGCTCGCGCGGGTGCAAAAGGGCGACTGGAAAGTCATCGGGATCGAAGAACGTCCCGTGGCTTCGCGCCCCTCGCCGCCGTTCATCACTTCGACGCTCCAGCAGGAGGGAAACCGAAAACTCGGACTTTCTTCCCGCGAAACCATGCGCCTCGCGCAGCAGCTTTACGAGGAAGGTCTCATCACCTACATGCGTACCGATTCGCCATCGCTTTCGAAGCAGGCGATCCAGGCGGCACGCGACGCCGTCAAAGAGCTCTACGGTGAAAAATACCTGCCCGAGGCTCCGCGCGTTTACACGTCGAAGGATAAAGGGGCACAGGAAGCTCACGAAGCCATTCGTCCCGCCGGCTCCGAATTCGTCCACCCGGACAAGACCGGCCTTTCCGGGAAGGCGCGCGATCTATACGAACTCATCTGGATGCGCACCGTGGCCTGCCAGATGGTCGATGCGCAGAAAAAATCCGTCACCGCGAAGATCGAAACGGCAGACGCGATTTTCAACGCCTCCGGCTCGACCATCCTCTTTCCCGGTTTTCTCCGCGCATACGTCGAAGGCTCCGATGACCCGTCGGCGGCGCTCGCCGACAAGGAAACCATCCTGCCTCCGATGAAGGAAGGCGACGTGCTGAAACTCGTCACCGTGGAAAGTCTCGAGCACGAGACCCAGCCGCCAGCGCGCTTCACGGAAGCCTCGATCGTCCGCGAACTCGAAAAGGCCGGCATCGGCCGTCCTTCGACTTACGCATCCATCATCTCGACGCTGATCGAACGCGACTACGTCCGGAAGAACGGGAACGCCCTCGTGCCTTCGTTCACCGGAATCGCCGTCACGCAGCTCCTCGTGAAACACTTCAACCAGCTCGTCGACGCGAATTTCACGTCCGAGATGGAACGCTCCCTCGACGAAATCGCCGAAGGGACCAAGGAATCGCTTCCTTACTTAAAGGCCTTTTTCCTCGGAAAAGACGGACTCAAGGCGCAGATCGCGGCCAAGGACAAAAAGATCGACCCGGGTGAGTCGCGCACCCTCGATCTCCCGCACCTCCACGGAGTGGACGTAAAGATCGGCCGCTACGGCGCTTACGTCATCCAGCCGGGCAAGGCCGCGGGCGAGGAAGAAATCCACGCGTCGATTCCGGAAGACATCGCTCCGGCGGATCTCACCGAAGACAAAATCGCCGAGATCATCGCGATTTCCGCCCAGGGTCCACAGTCGATCGGCACCGATCCGAAATCGGGGATGTCGATCTACTGTCTGACCGGAAGATTCGGGCCGTATGTGCAGCTTGGCGAAACTCCGGAGCTCCCCGAAGATCAGAAGACGACCGATCGAAAGAAAATGAAGGAGCGCATGAAAGCGCTCCCGAAGCCCCGCCGCGCTTCGGTTCCGAAGGGCGTCGATCCGCGCGCCGTCACCCTCGACCAAGCCCTCCAGTGGCTCTCGCTCCCGAAAGAGCTCGGAACCCACCCGGAAACGAAACTCCCGGTCCTGGCGAACAACGGCCGCTTTGGTCCGTACGTCCAGATGGGCACTGATTACCGCTCGCTGAAGAAAGAAGATAACGTTTATACGGTCACTTTCGACCGGGCGATGGAACTTCTTTCCCAGCCGAAGCAGGGCCGCGCCTCCTCGAAGATCCTGAAGGAACTGGGCCTCCATCCGGAGGACCAGAAGCCGATCCAGCTTCTGGAAGGCAAGTTCGGCCCTTATGTGAAACACAAGTCGACGAGCGCCTCGATTCCGAAGGACCAGGCTCCCGATTCCGTTTCGCTGGAACAGGCGCTCGAACTTCTGAAGGCCCGCAAGGGACAGAAGAAGTCCCGCCGATAGTTCCGTCCTTCCTTCGATCCGGCGACGTCACGAGATTGGCGAAAGCGCGGACGCGAAAGATAGAAACTCTTATCCATTGAAAACGGGCCGGACCCCTTTATCCTAAACATTATGCAAAGACGTCCTTGGCCTCTCGTGTTTCTGGCGATCCTCCAAATTTTCGGCCCGCTCGGCAGTATCGCGATCTCGGCCTATGTGAACAAAGTCGGCTTTATCGAGATGGCCAACGCCATCTGGAAATACTCGCCGCCGCTCGACTTGCTCGAATTCTACGCGCTGCCGGTTCTCCAGGGGACCTTCATCTTCTTCGCGAAACGATTCGGATACTTCGTCGTCATCGCGCTCGCCGCGTTCTCGGTTTACCTGAATATCCAGGAATGGAAGATCGCTCGCGACGTGATTTCGCTGCCGATTCTGATCGGCGTGACCAGCACCAACCTCGCGCTGATTTTCTACATGCTCCTTCCGAACGTCCGCGCCGTGTTCATGAATCCGCGCCTGCGCTGGTGGGAAACCCCCCCTCGCTACACGGTGAATCTGCCCGGTCAGATTTCGAAGGACGACGGACATGCGAAGCCGTGCACGATCCTGGATCTGTCCACCGGCGGCGCCGGCGTGCAGACGGAGACCAAGCTTTTCGAAACCGGCGAAACGACGCTCATCACCTTCGATCACCAGGGCGCCACGATTCTCATGCGGGCGACCGTGGTTTACGGGCGACCGGACGGAACCGGGCATCGCTACGGCCTCGAGTGGCAACGCGGGAGCGACGCGGATGAGAAACGCGCGAACGCGCTCCTCGAAGAGCTCGAAGCGAAAAAGACTCCGGTCGTTCGCCCTCCGCCGAAAGCGAAAGAAGACCTGAAGAACTGGTGGGGGCGGGCGCGGAAGTCGCCGGCCGCCTGGGTTCCGGAAGTTCCGAAGAAGAAATAGTCGGCGTCCACTCGATGTGGGCTCCGGGAAAATGACAAAAGGCCCGGTCGAAACGACCGGGCCTTTCTCCGTTTGAGGGTGCAAACCGGACTAGTCGAGGCGCGTATCCCGGACTTTACCCAATGCACGTTGGATCTTGTTCATCTTCGAGCCCACCGGATACTGGGTCTTCACGCCGAAGAACTCCGTCCGCGGGGCCGCCGCCGCGGCGGCCGGGCGATAGCCCTGGCGAGCGGCGAGGCGGGAAGCGGCGAAATCGGTCGAAGCGAAGGTCACGTCTTCGAAGACGAGGTCTTTCTCGGGTTTCGAAAGTCCCTTCACCGCGAATACGCCGACTCCGACTTTTTCACCCGTGAACAAACCGGCCGCGCCCTTCAGGTTCGCGTCGATTTGGTACGGATAGAAGATATTCGTCGGGAGGCTGCGCAGAATGCGGAGCCATTCCGAATTCCCGGTCGAAGTGTCGGCGAGCAGGGTCACCGCCACGCCGGCCATGATGTTCTGGGCCCCGACCGCGAGATAGACTTTCGAACTCGAATTGATCACCGGAATGGCGATCGGCACGACTTCCGGAGGCAGCGCGACCGGGATTTCGCGGCCGTTCGGGAGTTTCGTTCCATCGGTCACGCGGACCTTCGCGGCCGAAGTCACGTCGATACGAACGGAGATCGTTCCGTCGTAAAGCGTCTCGACGTATCCGAGGAATTTCGCCGGATTTTTCGGGTCATAGATCGGAAGCTTCACATCCGGCAGTGCGCCCATGCCCATTTCGACCTTCGCGTCGAAACCCGCGAGCAGGTGCCCGTTCTCGTCGCCCGCGGCGAACTGGAGGGACTTCACTAATTTTTTACCCATGCCGCAGCCGCTCATGCCCGTTGCCGAGACGGCGATCGCCGCAACCATCATCATTTTCTTCATGCTCATCATACGAACCACCTTTAGGTTTGATACAAAACTTATTCACTCAACTACTGTGGATGTAATACCTGTCGGAATTGGTCCGATTTACTTGATGACGTTCTGTTGTTTTTTTTCTCCGAGCGCGCGTAATGTCGCGAGACCCGCACCAGGAGGAGCTCATTGAATATGCTGCATCGCGTTTTCTCTTACGCACTGCTTCTTGTCTTCGGTTTGTGGAACAGCGCATTATCTCTCGCCGCACCTGCGGCGCCGAAACCAGCCGCGCCAAAGCTCGTCGTGCTGCTCGTGATTGATCAGTTTCGACCCGACTATCTGACCCGATTCCACTCCCGATTCCTTCCTGCGAAGGGACCGGGCGGAGTCGGAGGTTTTCGTTACCTCACCGAGCGGGGCGCCTTCTATCCCCTGGCTGAACACGACACGATCCAGTGCATGACCGGACCCGGCCACGCAGCGGCGATGACCGGCGCGCACCCCTACACGAACGGGATCCCGCTGAACTTCTGGTTCGACCAAAAAAAACAAGCGCGCGTCTACTGCGCGGCCGATGCCTCCGTGCCGGGAATCGGCGGCGATCCGAAGAAACTCTTCGCCGGCACCTCGCCGAAAAATATGCTCGGCACCACCGTCAGCGATGAGTGGAAAAATGCAGGCCTCCCGGGAAAAGTCGTCTCCATCTCCCTGAAAGATCGTTCCGCGATTTTCATGGGCGGTCACCGTCCCGACGTCGTCCTCTGGCACGACCCCGACCGTTTCCGCTGGATGTCGTCCCAGCGTTATTTCGCCGACGGCAAACTGCCGAGCTGGGTCGAGGAAATGAATGCCGAACTCGAGCGCGAATCCGGGCAAAAGTTCGACTGGATACCCGAGAAAAAAGCGACCGGGTACGCCGACGATCCGTTCGTTCCGGACGCGAAATATCTCTGGGGCATGGAGCCGCGCTTTCCACACGCGATGGTGAAAGGGAAACGTCGGTCCCTGTACTCCCCGTACGGCGTCGAGATCACGGAAAGAATCGCGGAACGGGCGATTGAAAAAATGGCTTTGGGTTCCGGAAAAGGGACCGATTTCCTGCTCCTCTCGCTTTCCACCCACGATTACCTCGCCCATGGTTTCGGGCCGAATTCGAAGGAAATGGAGGAAATCACGGTCGCCGAGGACCGTGAGATCGCGAAACTTCTGCGGGCGATCGACCGTCGGGTCGGGCTGGCGAATACGCTCGTGGCCCTGACGGCCGACCACGGCGGCGGACATAACCCCGAGTACCTGGCGCACCATAAGATTCCGAGCGGCCGGATCGACGAAACTCAGCTGGCGACGGAGCTGAACGCCAAGCTGACGAAACGTTTCGGGAGCGCGCCGAAAGGACAGTCGTGGGTGCCGCTCGTCGAAGACTTCGCTTTTTATCTGAACCACCCCGCACTCGAGGCCAAGGGTGAAAAGGCGCGCGTCGAAGCCGAAGAGATTCTGCGGAATCATTTGGCCGCCGTGGAAGGGGTCGCCCACGTCATCACTGCGAACGATATGCTCCTGCGCCGACTCCCACCTGGTGAGATCGGACGTCGAGCGGCCCTGAGCTACTTTCCGGGTCGAAGCGGTGATGTGCTCGTCATTCCGCGCGCCGGATGGATCGGCATCCTGGATCATGTGACGCACATGACCGCCTACAGCTACGACCGCTACGTTCCCTTGGTTCTGACGGGCCGCAGCTTCAAACCTGGACGCTATGCGCATTCCGCGAAAGTCGTCGATCTCGCGCCGACGCTCTCGTTCCTCCTGGGCATCGTTCCGCCGACGCTCTCCGAGGGCCGCGTTTTAAGCGAAGCATTAAAATAACTCGGTGAGATTTGCCGAGTTCGCGGGGCGGAGAAGTTCGCAGAAAGTCTCGGTGAATTTCCCCGAAATCACGGTGAATTATAATAGAATCGGAGTTATCTCACCTGAAGAAATTCATCCTTCGAAACCGGAGTTTCGCACTTGGAAAAGAATCCGTCCCCGACCCCGAATCCGCTCCTTCGCCATAGTTATCTGAAGAGCGTGAACGCCGACTACATCGACGAAATTTATCAGCGCTACCTCGCCAATCCCGATTCCGTGGAGGAATCCTGGCGATTCTTTTTCGAAGGCATCGAATTCGGCGCCGAAAACTTCGGCGGCGGCGTGACCTATGCGATTCCCGCTACCGGCGCCGGCGCCACCGCGGGACAAGCTCCGGGACTCGCCGCGCTTTCCGTCGAGCAGCTCGAGGGCGAAGGAAAAGTGGCGAAGCTGATCCAGGCGTATCGGGAAAGCGGAATCAACATCGCGAACATCAACCCGCTCGAAGCGCCTCCCGCGTCCCATCCCTTCTTGGATCTCGCGCGTTTCGGTCTGACCACGAACGATCTCGAAAAAAGTTTTAATGCCGGAAAACTCCTCGGAATGGGGACCGCGAAGCTGAGCGATATCATCGCGAACCTGAAGGAAACCTACTGCTCCACGATCGGCGTCGAGTTCATCCACATCCAGAATCCGGAAGAGCGCGACTGGATCCAGTCCCGGATGGAGACGACGCGGAATCGCACGAATCTCGATCCGGAGATGAAGAAGCTGATTTACAAGCGCCTCTCCGATGCGGAGACGTTCGAACGTTTCCTGCACACCCGCTATGTCGCGCAAAAGCGATTCTCCGTCGAGGGCGGCGAAAGCGTCATTCCGATGCTCGACTGCATGATCGAAACCGCGGGTGAGTTCGGCGGAAAATACGTCGTCATGGGCATGGCCCATCGCGGACGGCTGAACGTCCTCACGAACGTCTTCGGAAAGAAGCCTGAATATATTTTCACGGAGTTCGAGGGCAACTACCCCTCGGATTACTCGCGCGGCGAAGGCGACGTGAAATACCACAAGGGATACTCGACCGACATCACGACGAGCAAAGGCCATGCGGTCCATCTCTCGCTCGCCAGCAACCCTTCCCATCTGGAATTCGTCGGCGCCGTGGTCGAAGGACTCGCGCGGGCGCAGCAGCAGAAAAGCGGCGACAAGGAACGAACCGGCGTCGTGCCGATCGTGATCCACGGCGACGCGGCGCTCGCGGGCCAAGGCGTCTGCTACGAAGTTCTGAACCTGTCTCGCCTCGAAGGGTATGCGACGGGGGGCACGCTCCACATCGTGATCAACAACCAGGTCGGCTTCACGACCTCGGTGAAGGATGCCCGCTCCACGCGTTTCGCGACCGATCTCGCGATGATGCTGGAGACGCCGATCTTCCATGTGAACGGTGACGATCCCGAAGCGGTCTGGCATGTGGCGCGGCTCGCGACCGAGTTCCGCCAGAAATTCAAGAAAGACGTCTTCGTCGATCTGATTTGTTACCGGAAGCACGGACATAACGAAGGCGACGAACCTTCGTTCACGCAGCCGACGATGTACGCGAAAATTAAAACCCATCCCTCGACGCGTGAAATCTACGCGAATCGCCTCGCGCAGAACGGCGTGCAGACCGCGGAAGCGTCGGCGAAGGTCGTCGAAGACATCATGGCGAAACTCACCGCCGCCCAGACCAAGACGCGCGCCGAGAAGCCGATGCCTTACGTCTCGGTCTTCGGCGGCGACTGGAAGGGATTTAGGATCCCGACGGACGAAGACCTTTTCAAACCCGTGAAAACTTCGGTCGACGCGGCGACGCTCCAGGAAATCGCGAAAAAGCTGAATACCGTGCCCGCCGATTTTCACCTCCACCCGAAACTCGGACGTTTCCTCGAAGGCCGACTGAAGGCGGTGACCGAGGGTAAAGGTCTCGACTGGGGAAATGCCGAGTCGCTGGCCTACGGGTCGCTCGTGATCGAGGGCCATCCGGTTCGCCTCTCCGGACAGGACGCGGAACGCGGAACGTTCACCCATCGCCATTCAGTCCTGAACGATACGGAGACGGGAAAACAGCTCTGCCTGCTGAACCATCTTCGCGAAGGCCAGGCTCCGTTCATGGTGCATAACTCGCACCTCTCGGAGACCGGCGTTCTCGGGTTCGAACACGGCTACTCGCTCGGCGCTCCGCATACGCTCGTGCTGTGGGAAGCCCAGTTCGGCGATTTCGGAAACGGCGCCCAGGTCATCATCGACCAGTTCATCTCGAGCTCCGAATCGAAGTGGCAGCGCATGAGCGGCCTCGTGATGCTGCTTCCGCATGGGTACGAAGGCCAGGGACCGGAGCATTCGAGCGCGCGCCTCGAGCGATTCCTCCAGCTCGCGGGACGAAACAACCTGATCGTCGCGAACCTGACGACTCCCGCGCAGATTTTCCACGCCCTACGCCGCCAGCTGAAGTGGGATTTCCGGAAGCCGCTCGTGATCATGTCGCCGAAATCCTTGCTTCGCCACCCGATGGCCGTCTCGACGCTCGAGGACCTCTCGACCGGAGAGTTCTGCGAGGTCCTCGACGATCCATCGCAGGCCGCGGGCACTCCGGAGATCACCGTTCCGAGCGTGAAGCGCGTCCTCCTCTGCAGCGGCAAGGTCTACTACGATCTCGTCGCCCGCCGCGCCGAACAGAAGCGCGCGGACATCGCAATCGTGAGGCTTGAACAGATCTATCCGTTTCCCGCCTGGAAACTCGCCCAGATCCTCGGCCGTTATCCGAATGCCGAAATCGTCTGGACGCAGGAAGAACCGCGAAACATGGGCGGCTGGTCTTTCGTCCACGGAATGTGGTCGGGGGGCATTGGCGAATTCGCGTCGGAGGTCGGAGGCCGCAAGATCCGTTACGTCGGACGCGACGTGGGCGCTGCGCCGGCGGTCGGTTCGATGAAGTTGCACGAGATTGAATTGAAGGCTTTCCTCGAGAAAGCGTTCGCCTAGTTATTCCAGTTCACGAACGAGAAAGGGTCTTAGTCATGAGAAATAACGTCGTCGCCCCGAGCGTCGGAGAGTCCATTACCGAAGTGAGCATCCTGAAATGGGCGAAGAACCACGGCGACGCCGTGAAGCCCGGGGACATGCTTCTCGAGATCGAATCCGATAAAGCCACGGTCGAGATCGTCGCCGAACATCCAGGGACGCTCCAGATCGTGAAACAGGCCGGCGAACGGATTCCGATCGGAGAAGTCATCGGTTTCATCGACGATGCGATTCCCGCCACGGCCGGCGCGCCGGCGATGGCCATGCCCCCGGTTCCGGGCGCCCCGAAAGCTCCGCCGGCGATGCCTCCCGTTCCGGGCGCCGCGCCGACCATGGCTCCTCCGGTTTCCGCGCCGCCCTCTGCGCCACCGTCCGCACCCCCATCGATGGCCCCTCCTTCGTTGCCGCCGAGCGCGCCGCCGTCCTTTGCGCCGCCTCCGCTTCCATCTTCTCCGCCGCCGTCCGGACCGCCGTCGATGGCCTCGGCCACCGCGTCCATGGCTCCTCCGCCGCCGATGTCGGCGCACGCTCCGTCGACTCAGGGTCCCGGACTCTCTCCCGCGGTTCGCCGCGCGGCCGCGAGCACCGGCGTGAATCCGGCCGCGATCGCCGGCACGGGAAAGGATGGACGAGTCACCAAAGGCGACGTCCTCGGCGCCGCTCCTTCCGCTCCGAGCTTCGGTACGGTCGCGGCGGGCGCTCCGAGCTACGCCGCTCCGGCCGCGACTCCCGCTCCGGCCACGACCCCCGCCCCGGCGGCACCTGCCGCTCCGGCGCTGAAAATGCCGGCTACCGATAAACCGGGAGATCGCCGCGTTCCGATGTCCATGCTCCGTTCGAAGATCGCCGAGCGCCTCGTCCAGGCCCAGCACACGGCGGCGATTCTCACGACCTTTAACGAAGTCGACATGTCGGCCGTGATGAAACTCCGCTCTGAGCAGAAAGACGCCTTCAAGGCGAAGAACGGCGTGAACCTCTCGTTCATGTCCTTCTTCACGAAAGCTTCGATCGCGGCCCTGAAAGCGATTCCGGAAGTGAATGCGACGATCGACGGCCGCGACACCGTTTACCACGACTACTACGACGTCGGCATCGCGGTGGGGACCGAACGAGGTCTCGTCGTCCCCGTCATTCGCGGCGCGGACAAGATGTCGTTCGTGGAGCTCGAGAAGAAGATCGCCGAATTCGCGATCAAGGGTCGCGACGGAAAACTCACGATGGCCGATCTGACGGGCGGGACGTTCACCATCTCGAACGGTGGAACGTACGGTTCGCTGATGTCGACGCCGATCCTGAATCCGCCGCAGTCGGGAATTCTCGGCATGCACAAGATCATGGATCGCCCGATCGCCGTGAACGGCAAGGTCGAGATTCGCCCGATGATGTACGTCGCGCTTTCTTACGACCACCGCCTGATCGACGGAAAGGGCGCCGTGACCTGGCTCGTGACGCTGAAGGATCACCTCGAGAATCCGGAAAAGCTGGGATTCTCGCTGAATTAACTCGTCCTCCGTTCGCTTAAGGAATAAAAATGGCCGATTTTGATCTCATTGTCATTGGGGGTGGACCCGCCGGGTACACCGCCGCGATTCGCGCCGCCCAGCTGGGCCTGAAAACGGCGTGTATCGAGAAACGAAAAACCCTCGGCGGCACCTGCCTGAACGTGGGCTGCATCCCTTCGAAGGCGCTGCTCGAATCGAGCGAGCATTACCACCAGGCGCGCACGAAGTTCGCGAAGCATGGCATCGTGGTGAGCGATATTCGCCTGGATCTCGAGGCGATGATGAAGCGGAAGGACGCCGTCGTACGCCAGCTGACGAACGGAATCGCCGGCCTCTTTAAAAAGCACGGGATCACCCATCTGAATGGCTTCGGTAAGCTCGTCGGGACCGAAGGCGCGGACAAGATCGTCGAAGTGACTCTGGACACCGGCCCGCAGAAAATTCGCGCGCCGAAAATTCTGCTCGCCACGGGTTCCGAGCCTTCGGAACTTCCCTTTTTAAAGTTCGACGGAAAGAAAGTCGTCTCCTCGACCGAAGCGCTCGAGCTCCGCCAGGTCCCCGAGCATCTGATCGTCATCGGGGGCGGAGTGATCGGTCTCGAAATGGGATCCGTCTGGTCCCGTCTCGGCGCGAAGGTCACGATCATCGAATTCCAGGATCGTCTCGTTCCCGGAACGGATCGCCAGGCGGGCCAGGAGCTGACGAAGGCCCTTTCGAAACAAGGCATGGAATTTAAGCTCTCGCACAAGTGTCTGGGAGCGAAGCCCGGCGCCGGCGAGAAAATGATCGTCGAGGCCGAAGACATGGCGAACGGCGGGGCAAAGGTTGAGATCGAGGGCGATGTGATTCTCGTCTCCACGGGGCGGCGTCCCTATACCGCGGGTCTCGGTCTCGAGTCCGTCGGCATCGCGCCGGATAAAGCCGGACGCATTAGTATCAACGATCACTTCGAGACGGGCGTGCCCGGAATCTGGGCCGTGGGCGATATCGTCGACGGGCCGATGCTCGCGCATAAAGCCGAAGAAGAAGGCGTCGCCGCGGTCGAGCTCATGGCGGGCCAACCCGGACATGTAAACTACGAAGCCATTCCCAACGTCGTCTACACCTGGCCGGAACTTGCCACGGTGGGTTACACCGAAGAGGAAGTGAAGGCCTCGGGCGTCGAGTACAACGTCGGCGTTTTTCCGTTCATCGCAAACGGTCGGGCGAAGACGATGGACGAAGTCGAAGGCTTCGTGAAGATCATCGCCGACAAAAAAACCGACAAGGTCCTGGGCGCGCACATCGTTGGACCCCGTGCGTCGGATCTATTGCCGGAAATCGTTTCGGTCATCGAGTTCGGTGGATCGAGCGAGGATATCGCTCGGACGTGTCATGCGCATCCGACGCTTTCAGAAACTGTAAAAGAAGCGGCCCTGGCGGTTGAGAAACGTCAGCGAAGTATGTAGCCTATTTCTATAGCTGTCGTTGAGCGCGGACTTTGCGTGTCGTCGCTCCGATCCAGGTCATGTCCCCTTCCTCGAGAAATCTCAGGCAGGAGGACTTTTGAGGACCGGGAACTGTAAGGTTCCCGGTCCTTTTCATTTTAACCGTCTTGACTCTATGCGCGCTGCACCTAACGGAAACGTCGCGCCAATGCTTCCTAACGAGAGCTTGAAATTTGACGCCTGGACACTTCGCATGAAGATCCATACCCTCTTGGAATCAACGTCTAAGCAGTACGAGGAAGGGCGCAAGCCCAAGGGGAACGTAAATGCAAAAGATGCTCAATCTAGTCCTGTCCGTCGCGGCCTCGGCCGCGCTCTTCGTTTCTTCACCTGTCGACGCCGCGCAACCGGTGCGCACGCTGAAAGGAAAGATTACGAAAGTAGTGGACGGCGACACCGTGCACTTCGTTCCGCACAACGCTCGAAAAGGCGCTCCGGCGATCCGAGTCCGCATGATTACGATCGATACGCCAGAAACGAAGCTCCCGGCCCCCGGAGGCGTCTACTCCCAGGGATACTGGGGCGACACCGCCTGGAAAGAACTCCAGAGCATGCTCGAGGTCGGCGACGACGTCGAAGTCGATGACTACGGTGTCGATTCGAACGACCGGATGCTCGGTCGGGTCTATAAAGGCGCGATGGATGTGAACTTCGAGATGACCGCCTCGGGCTGGGGCGTCCTCTATATTATCTGCGACGGCAAACAGGACTGCCGCACGGACAAGGCCTATATCCGTGCATGCGAGGACGCGATGAAGGACGGCCGCGGCAACTTTAACCCTCGCAAGCCGCTTCCCCAGCTTCCCTTTATTTTCCGCTCTGAGAAGCAGCGCCGCCCCCTTTCGAAATTCGTGGGCGATATGAGGACTAAGACTTACGTCGGTCCGCAGCACTGGAAAAAGATCCCTCTCTGCAATCGGGTCTTCTTTACTTCCGAAGCCGTAGCGAAAGCGGGCGGCTACAAACCACAACGCAAAGAGCCAAATTAACGCCCTGCGTCTATAATTTTTCTCGGCTTTTGGCCCTAGACGACGGTTATAACCGTACCTTCTAGGGCCATTTTATTTACCCACCGCACCATGAACCCCTGATATTCCAAAGACTTAACGCTATAAGTCGATCTTTTCCTAACCGGAGTCTAATAATTGACGGCTAGACACCCAGTTAGGGCTCTCATACGTTAATCGCAGCAGAAGTATTTGGATTGGGGATCATTCCCCGGGGGAATCCGGAATGCAAAGCATCAAAAAGATTTCGAACTCGGTTTGGACGACGACGGCGATTCTCTTCGCTGCCTTTTCCTTTCACGGAACCGCCGAAGCCGCCCGTCCTCTCCGCACTCTGAAGGGGACGGTGATGAAGGTCGTCGACGGAGATACGATTAAGTTTCAGCCCCAGGGCGCGACGACCGGCGAGAAAGATCTGAACATCCGCATGATGGTCATCGATACGCCTGAGACGAAGCTCCCCGGCAAGGGCGGGCCGCACTCCCAGGGGTACTGGGGCGATGAAGCCTATGCCGAACTGAAGGCGATCGTCGAACCCGGCGATAAAGTGGAGGTCGACGATTACGGCATCGACGGTTACGGCCGCACGCTCGGAATCGTCTACAAGGGCGGCACGAACGTGAACTACGAGATGGCCGTCTCCGGATGGGGCATTCTCTATGTCTTCTGCGACGGCGAAACGGACTGTGACACCGACCCGGCATTCCGCCACGCGTGTCGCGAGGCGATGGATAAGGGCCTCGGGGCTTTCGATCCCGCGCGCCCGCTTCCCCAGCTCCCGTTTCTCTTCCGTTCCGAAAAGCAGGGGCGCCCGCTTTCGAAATTCGTCGGAAACAACCGCACGAAGAAATTCGTGAATCCCGAGGAGTATGAGCAGGTGCCTCTTTGCGACCGCGTATTCTTCGCATCGAAAGCCGTCGCTCGCGCCGAAGGATACACCCAAGCGAACTAAGGCAAGTCCTAGATTCGCGCGAAGTCGAGGATGACGATTCCTCGCGTCGGCGTTTCGACGACTTGCGGTTCGGTCCCAAAACCCCGCGCCTTCATCTCGTCAACGAACGACTGGAGGTAAGGACGGGCGGGATCGGCGATGATGATCCGACCCGAGGGCTTCGTGACTCGAACGAGGGCGTCCGCGAGATCGCCCGGATGGGATTTTTCGTAAAGCACATCCGAACCGATCACCAGCGAGGACCGGCCGAGATCGGCAGCCGGATCGCGCCAGTCGAGCGATCGGTAGCTGAGCCTTCCCTCCGGAACGACGTTTCGGGCGACATTTCGCGCGAAGAAAGCCGGAACCTCGGGATGGAAATCCGTCGCGACGATTCTCGAAAGCCGGACGGTCTTCGCGAGGAGAATCGAAGGGACGGCGAGACCGCACCCCACCTCGAGAATGGACTGCGCGCCGTCCTTCTCGACGTCCTGATCCATCAGGTACCCGGACAATCCCATCGCCGAGGGCCATATGCAGCCGAAATAAGGCGAAAGCTCCTCGAGGAGATTCGGATTCCCCGAGCGATCGAGTTCCGCGAAAAGTTCGTCGATCGTTTCTTCGAGGCTGACAAGCTCTTCGATTTCCAGGCGAATCGGGTCGCCCACTCCCGGACGCGGAAATTCCACGGGTGAAATTCGCGTCCGGTAAATCATTCGTCTTTGCCTTTTAGATCTCCGAAGAACCTCTCGATCGAACCTGCGTCCTTATAGCTCGGCGGAATGACGAAATGGGCGTCCGGCCGTGACTTACGCGAGATTTGCGAGAACTCGGTGCGAATCTCCGATCCATCCGCTTTCGTAACGATACTTCGGGCGAGGACCGGCTCGGTCTCCCCCTTCAGGTGCCAGAGCTTGATCTTCTTGATTTCCTTCGCGGTGGGTTTGCCTTCGAAGATCTCGCAAACGTAAGGCTTCTTTCCGTCCGGACACTTCTCCTCGCCGATGCGTTTTAAGCGCAGAGTGGAGATGCAGTCGGAAAATTTCCTCGAAAGGCAGCCCGGGATCTGGCCCGTGAACTTTTTCAGGCTCGAGCTCAGTCGAATGCGAAAGGAATGGACGGCGGCATAAACGCGGTTCGATCCCGAGCGGGCGTAAACCGACATCTCGAACGGATAAGGCGAGTCGAGCCGGAAGCGGTCCACTTTCGAATAAAATTTTCCGACGATCTGGGGAAACTCCTTGGTCGAGGAGGTCGCTGTGAAACGGGCTTCCCAGTCCGCGCGAACGGGAGCGGAAATGAGAAGACAGCCGAAAACAAAGGCGCGCATGGATCTGATGGCTCGTAACGAAAGGATCATGGGACTCTGGTTCTAACGCTTTTTTCGCGTACTGCCTATGGGTTCGTATGCCGAGAAACGACCGTCGGGCTTGCCTGATCGACGGGATAAATCACCATCTCCTGGATGTTCACATGCGGCGGTCGACTCGTCGCCCATACGATCGCATCGGCGATATCGTCGGCGATGAGCGGCGTCATCCCTCGATAAATGGCTTTCGCCCGCTCGGCATCGAGCCGAACGGTATTAAAATCCGTTTCGACCATTCCGGGTGCGATCTCTGTCACGCGAATCGCGGTACCATTCAGGTCAAGACGAATCCCCTGCGTGAGCGCGGCGATCGCGGCCTTCGAAGCGCAGTAGACGTGTCCCTTGGGATAAATCCACCGGCCAGCGACCGAGCCGAGATGGACGAGGTGTCCGCGATTTCGCGACAGCATCCCCGGCAGGATCGCCTGGGTCACGTTTAGAAATCCTTTGATATTCGTATCGATCATCTCGTCGAACTCGGACGCTAGGGCGTCCTGGAACGGCGACATTCCTCTCGCCAGGCCGGCGTTGTTCACGAGGATCGTGATTTCCGCATAACGTTTCGGATTCGCGGCGAGTTCCTGCGAGATCGCCGTCCGGTCGCGGACGTCGAGCGCGGCGATTTCCGCGGAAGGAGAACCTTTCTCACGACACCGTTGCGCGAGACTCTCGAGCTTCTCCCTTCGGCGCGCCCAGAGGACGAGCGGCCTTCCCTCGGCGGCATACCGCAAGGCCGTGGCTTCGCCGATGCCGCTACTCGCTCCGGTGATCAGGCAGGTCACTTCGTCGGCGCCTCGGCCGCCTTGCAGGATTCCTTCGTGAGGAGCGCGGTCTTCGTGTAATCGCAGAGTTCGAGAAAGCGAAAGGCCAGGGTCTGGCTCGGATTCTTATCGTCCGGTCCCGGCATGTTCACTTTGCCGCTACAGTATACGGTTCCGCTCTTTTCGTGGCGGATCTCGAAACGGATCGACGCCTTGTCGCCGTTCTCCACTCCGAGCCAATGGACCGAACAGCCTTCGTAGTCCATGTAAGGCATCGGTCTATCGTAAAAGACCTGGGGCACTTCGTCCGCCAACTTTCGCGTAGGAATCGTATCGGACGCCGTTTTGGTTCGAAGCGTATCGGACGCTATTTTAGTCTTCGTCGTATCGGAGGTTGGCGTGGAGTAAGAAAAATCGTTGTTCCAGAACAGGGTACCGTACTTATTCAGGGCCGTGTCCTGGGCCGTCACACCGTAAGTGAACGGGGTCTTCTTCGGAGGAATGGTATCGGCGAGCACCTTCGACTGCGGAATCGAATCGGTTCCCTTCTTCTGGGGTATGGAGTCGGCGAGCACCTTCGACTGCGGAATCGAATCGGTTCCCTTCTTCTGGGGTATGGAGTCGGCGAGCACCTTCGACTGCGGGATGGTATCCGTCACCGGCTTCGCTTCCGGAATCGGATCGGCGAGTGCCGAGGCTCCACCCGCGGTCGACTTTCCACCGATCGTGATATTCGACGTCAGTCCAAACAGATTCTTCCTCGGCTGGTATCCCAAGGTGAAGGGCTTGAATTCGAGCGGCTTCTTCATCTCCGCGGCGAATTCCGCGAAATGTTGATCCATCATTTTCAGAAACTCGGGACTCACTTTCTGCTCGCCCGGGTTCTCGGGCTGTCCTTCGAGCTTCACTTCGTAGCCCTTGGCCTGCATCTCCGCGATGACTTTCTCCACCTTGGCGTCTTTCGCACCGGTCTCGATTCGAAGCTTTTCCTGGACCTTATGGATGGCTTCGCCGAGCGCACCGATTTTCGTCTCTTCCGAAATCTTACAGTCGGCGCAGACTTTGCCGTCCTTGTTCAACTCTGGGCAAACCTTCGCGAGCTGCTCACGAAACCGGTCGACGACCTTATCGAACGCGGCGCCGAGCTGGGCCTCGGTGTCTTTCTTCGCGACCTTGAGCACGTCCAGATCTTTTCCGGCCACACCGGAGATGGCGCCGCCGAGGCGCGCGACGAGCGTCGATACTTCGGTCATATTGGCGACTGCGGAACCGCGGCCGGCCTTCTCCGTCACCGCCTCGGAGATTTCGGCTTGGAGCCAGAGAATCGCGACGTCTTCCGCGCGGAAAGGACTCTGCGCTTGGTGGAGAAAAGTATGGGCATACGCGAAGGCGGAAACGTCCTGATTCTTGAACCGGGTGGACGGGCGCCAGTACTTCCCTTTGCGTGCCAGCTTCTTGCTCGCCTCGTATCGTTCGATGACTTCCGTCTGATCCTCGGTCTCGCCGTACTTCCGGTACAGGCTCACAAGTTTTGCCTGGACGTCCGCTTCGTCGAGCTTGTCGATCACCTTTTCTTGCGTGCGAAAATAGTCTTCCAGCGTCGTCGATCCAGACTCGACCGTCACCTCGGCGAGTTTCAGAGTGGTGAGTTCGAACTGTTTCTGCAGGATGTCCGATTCGTCCGACTCGACGAGTTCGAGAATGCGCTTCGTCAGCTCGTCCCGACAGGCCTTATCATTGTCGTCTGCGACCGCGAGCTGCGTGTACGCCAGTCCCAAGAAGAGCGCCGCGACGATTGCCAGAATACCGCCCAATAATTTTCTCATACCGTTCCACCACTCGTTAGAATTCCCGACACCTTTTGATTGTCAAACCGAGGGCTTAGCGGAACAATCGGCAATAATCGCCATGCTCGACGAAAAACGCATCCAATGCCCGTATTGTTGGGAATATTTTGAGATGACCATCGACGCCTCCGAGGGAGAGTCACAGGATTTCGTCTATGATTGCGAAGTCTGTTGTCGACCGATTGACGTCCACGTCGCGATCCAAGGCGAGAGCGTCAAAGTCCGCACGAAACAAAGCGGTTCGGTTTAAGCGCGCAGCCAGGTGAAGAGGGCCAGCACGAAAAAAACGATCGCGGGCACCGGATAGTCCCGGAAGCGGTGAATGGTGTCGGGGGCGTGCAGGGAAAGCGCGCCGGCGATCGCGAACCCAGCGGCGAGAATCGAAAGACTCGTTTTGCGGGCGGACTTCGCCATTCGCATCTCGATGCCCTCAAGCTGGGGAATTTTCAGTTCGAAGGCGAATCCGTCCGCGTTGAACTTGCGGAACATCCAGCGGATCTGCCGCGGGAGCACCAGGGCGAGCGCCATCAGATCCTTCGCGACCCAGGTCGCATCCTTCGCGAAGTTCTCCGGAGAGTACTGTTCTTTCACGAGGTCGACCATGAGTTCACGCCCCAGCGCGATCATGTCGAAGTCAGGATCCATCGCACGACCCAGGCCCTCCACGGTGAACAGGGCCTTGAAGACGAGCATCCAGTCGCCGGGAACGCGGATCTGGTACTTCGTCGCGATCTTCGTCGCTTCGATTAGCACCTGTCCGGAGTTCAGATCCTTCGCCTTCAGACCGAGGTAAGGAGAAAGAACGTTGCGAACTTCCCGCTGGAAACCCTCGAAATCCACCGAAGGGCCGGCGGATCCCAGTTCGGCATATTGGTAGCAGAGCGCCTCGAAGTCTTCGGTCATGATCGCCAGGACCATGCTGGAAAGCTGACCGCGGGACCGCCTGGAAAGGCGACCCACGATTCCGAAGTCGATGAGTCCGAGTTTCCCGTCCTTGAGCACGAAGAGATTGCCTCCGTGCAAATCGCCGTGAAAAATCCCGTCACGGACAACGGATTTGAAGAATCCGCGCGCGCCGATCTCGTTCAGGCGCTTCAGATCGTAGCCCTTCCGCCTCACCTCTTCGAGGTTTGTCAGCGGAATTCCGTAGAACCGCTCGAGCGTCAGAATCCGCTTGGTCGACCGCTCTCGGTAGACCTTCGGGATGCGGATATCGGCGAACTCTTTCAGGTTCTCCGTGATTCGAGCGATATTGTTCGCCTCGATGTTGAAGTCGAGTTCGAGCTTCAGCGTGCGGAAGAATTCATCGACGATGATGGTCGGGCTGAAGATCCGCGATTCGGGAACGTAACGCTCCATCAGCTTCGCCAAGAATTCGAGGAGCGAGACATCCTGATTGATCAGCTGTTCGATGCCCGGGCGCTGGATCTTCAGGACGACGGGCTCGCCCGTTGGCAAAACAGCGCCATGAACCTGCGCGATACTCGCCGCCGCGATCGGTTTTTCCTCGAAGGAAGTGAATGCCTCCGTCAGGGGACGCCCGAGTTCGCGCTCGACGGCCTCCCGCACCACCTCGAACGGCAAGGTGACGACGTTGTCCTGGAGTTTCTTCAACTCCTCGACGAAATGTTCCGGAACGAGATCGGGCCGCGCCGCCAAGACCTGGCCCAGTTTGATGAAGGTCGGACCCAGCTGCTCGAACGCGAGACGGAGACGCACCTCGGAGGGCTGCTCCCCGGCTTCTTCGATCAGCGTACTCATCCGCGAAGGGACGAAGCGTTCGAGCCCCATGCGAACCGCGACGTCGGTGAAACCGTGGCGCGCGAAAACGCCCAGGATCTCGCGCAAGCGTCCCGCATTTCGAACGGCCAACCCCAACTGTCTTCCGCGGCGTAGCCACTGCATGGGTAAAAGGAGCTCCTAGTCCTTTAGAATCTCACGGATTCGCGCCGAATCAACCGGCAACGACGTCTATATTTCGTCGGCGGACTGGGCAATATTTTCCAGGAGCGAGAAATCGACGCGGCGCAGATCGAGATCCACCCGATCGACGCGGATGCGAATCGGATCCCCGATCTTGAAACTCTTCTTCGAACGGCGACCGACGAAGACCTGCTTATCTTCGTTGTAAGTATAGTGATCATCGAGCATCGCTTCCTGCGCGATGAAGCCTTCGACGAATGGATCCTCGAGACCCGCGAACATTCCGTTTTCGGTCATGCCCATGATCTTGGCGTCGAACTCTTTGCCGAGCTCCGGAAGCATGATGCGTGTCTGTTTCAGTTTAATGGACTCTCGCTCCGCGTCCGAAGCGATCCGCTCACGGTAACTGCAGTGCTCGGTGATCTCGGCGAGTTTCGCCTCGATGGTCTCGCGTTCTTCGTCGGAAAGTTTTCGTTTTTCGCGCTCGATTTGGAGGGCGAGTTTCAGCATGCGGTGAACGACCAGATCGGGATAACGGCGGATCGGGGAAGTGAAATGGGTATAGGCCCTCGACGCCAGCCCGAAATGCTCTCCGTGCAGCGAGCTGTACTGGGCCTGGGCCATCGACCGCAGCAGCGCCATATTCAGAAGGGTCTGGGCCGGATTCCCCTCGAGGGACTTCACGACCTCGTTCAGCGCCTCGGCCAGATTCTTCTGTTTCAGCATGAACGAGACGCCATGGTGCGTGCAGAGCTCCTGGAAACGGGCGATCGCGGCCTTCGCCGGTTCTTCGTGAATGCGAAAGACAAAAGGCCACTTTCTTTCGAGCGCCCACTCGGTCACCGACTCGTTCGCGGCGATCATGAATTCTTCGATCAGCCGATGCGCGTCCAGACGGGGTCGATTCTTGATCGAAATCGGTTCGCCGGTAGGCTCGACCCGCACTTCGGCCTCGGGCAGATCGAAATCGATCGATCCTCGCTCGTTTCGGAGTCGGCGCAGGAGCGCATAAAGATCGAAGTGCGCGCGAAATTCCCAGCCGGCATCCCCCTGATGCGCGTCCGCTTCGGCCTGGATCTCGTTATAGGTCGCGCGACGACGACTCTGGATGAGGGAGTTCATCACCTCGACCGAAAGTTTCTTGCCCGACTTATCGAAGTCGATCTTCGCCGTCATCGTCAGTCGCGGACCGTCCGGACGGAGCGAACAAAGATTTTCGGAAAGCGCCCGGGGCAACATGTGAAAGGCGCGCTCGGGAAAGTAGACCGAAGTACCCCGTGAATAAGCTTCGTCGTTCAGAACCGTATCTTCGCGCACATAGTGAGAAACATCGGCGATGGCGACCCAGAGTCGGAATCCGCCCCCCGCCACGCGCTCGACGAAAACGGCATCGTCGAAATCCCGCGCCGTCTCGCCGTCGATCGTGATGAACGGGACATGCCGTAGATCCGTCCGGTGGGGATCTTCGAGATCCAGGACGAAACCTTCGGCCTCGGCGACCGCTTCGGGTGAATGCTCTTCGACGAGATTGTATTCCGCCGAGATCATCTGGATATCCGCGCGAGCGGGCAACTCTTCGCCATAAACTTCGAGGATTTCGCAGGTCACTCCCGCGCGATTTCCTTGGTCCTCGTCGCCTTCCTCGGCGTAGAAAACTTTCGCGCGAACCCATTCGTTCGCTTTCGCGCCCTTGCGATCGCCCACGACCGGGAGCTCCTCGCGCGCGCGCTTTCGTTCGTAAACGACGATCCCGGATTTGCCCGCCGGGAAGAAGCGTCCGACGAGTTCACGGAAGCGATGCTCGATCACATGGACTTCGACGACTTCCCCGTCCTCGGTGATCGTCGCTTCGACACGATCTCCGTGGAAAAATTTCTCCGCTTCATAGGGGTTGAGAAAAGCGTCTTCGTATTCTCGGTTCTCGAACTGGAGGAATCCGAATCCCTTCCGGTTCTTATCGATCCGGGCCTTCAGTTTAAAACTCCCCGTCAGATCGCGCGCGACGTCCGAACCGAAGGAGCGTCCGCCCTTTTTCTTCGCGTCGAACCGGGAACCGCGGCGTCCGCCTCCGCCTCCCCGTCCACCGCGACCGCCGCGTTCTTCGCGTTCGACCGATGGCTTGGCGCCGGGTGCGCCGAATCTTTTCTTTTTACCCGGTTTCTCCCATTTGCGATCTTCGCGATGCGCCCGATCCTCGGGGGATGCGCGATCGGGCCTCGGCCCTCTCTCGGGACGCGGCCCACCCGGGCGTGGTCCTCGGCTCGGCGCGGGTCCGCGCTCGTCTCGCGCGCCACCGCGATCGAATCGAGAATGGGGTTTCGGACCGCGAGGCGGCTCGGCGGATTCGGCCGAGGGTCTACCCGGCGCGGCGGCGCGGCCGCCGGGAAGCGCATGTTGCTTTCCCGAGCGATCCGTAAAGACGAAAGCCCCGCGGGATTCTCGCGAGGCTTCGTCCGATTTTTTTTTCGGGTGACCGGGCTGGAACTTCTTCTCAGGTCGCTTGCCGCGTTTTTCGTCTCGCTTCATCCGCTAGGGACAAGGCTAGCCGAAACTTATTGGCAAGGGTAGCTGTTTCCACGTCCGTCTTCGCAGGAGATCGCCGCTCCGTAAAGCTTGAGCTTCACCTTTCCTTCGAAAAGGAGTTGGAGGGAGAACTGGGTCGGCACGGCCATCGAATACATGGACGGCTGCTGCCACTGATTCTGCTGCGGCCAAACATTTCCCGGACAAGGCGCCTGAACGCACTGCACGTTCGGAGGAACCTGGTTCGGGTACTGTTGGGGATACTGCTGCGGAAACTGACTGCCGTATGGGTTTCCGTACACTCCCGCGCCCGTACCCATCGATACGATCACGAGATTGTTTCCACTCGAAGACGCAAAGCCACCGCTCGAGGCGGAGCCGAGAACCGCGCCGTTCTGCACGAGCTGGGCGCTCCAGTCGTAAGCGTCGTTCGAAAGGGCATCGACGTTACCGTAGAGCTTAAACGCTTCGCCTGGATACAGATTCGCGCGGAGCGGAATATTCGCAGGATAATGGCCGTTCCGGTTCCGGAACGTGCCGCTCAGCGAGCCCTGGATCTGGCGTTCACGACGGCAGAGATTTCCCTGCGCGAGATATCCGCCGGCCTGGGCGCAGGCTTGGTTCAGATCCGTCGTCTGATAGCACTGCGCGCTTCCGAACGAGTTGCGAAGCTGGATGAAACCGGCTTGGCACTGGTAAGGCTGGTTCACCTGTTGGTTCTGCCAGTTTGGATTTTGCTGCTGCCACTGCTGGTTTGGGTGCTGGGGCTGCGGCGCCGCTGCATTGCCTTTTTTCTTCCCGCATCCGGTCAGGGCAATCGCCATCACACTCAAAACGCAGATTCCGAACGTATTCATCCGTTTCATAAATTCTCCAAGGGCATAAAAAGATGCCCGAGCCCCCTTATGCGGAATTTATGCCACACATAGTCATGTCAGGGCGTGTTCGTAGATGCTAAATATATTCGGGAGTTACCTCACCCGCTCAAACCACGGGCGAAGCTGAAACTGTCGAACTTTTAGTCAGGTGACGAATAAAGTGCGGAATTGACAGGCGATCTCATCCTTCGTTACACGAAGAACTCACTCCGATGTGCCCGGGTGGTGGAATTGGTAGACACACTCGTTTCAGGGGCGAGCGCCTAACAGCATGCTGGTTCGAGTCCAGTCCCGGGCACCATCTCTATATCTTCAAGCCAAAGCCGTTTACCCCGCGGATCACCGATCCGGTTGGTCATGAAGACGGACGTAAACGAACGGAGCAAGCGGTCGCGCGTGGTTCGGGCCGACCAAACGAAGCGATGACGGTCAGAGTTTACGCGAAAGCACGCGGTGGTTTTCGTCCGTGTAAACGAGGATGTCATCACCGATGAGAATTCCGCCCAGCGGTCCACTCGATACGTCCCGTGTTGCCGTACCTCCGGCGTTCGCCGTGGCCGAGGTGAAACTGGGCTGACCGATGACCGCGTCGGCCGCTTGACCGTTCGTGGTCGGGAGCGAATTCCACACCAGGACGCGGTGGTTATTATAATCGGTGACGATGAATTTTCCACCGAGATAGGCGACATCGACGGGAAGTGAAAAAGTGTTCGCCGAGATTCCACCCGTATTTGCGGTCCCCGTCGTGAAATCCGGTTGCCCGAGCACGAGGTCGGGAAGATCCCCGTCCGCCGTTGGCGGAGTATTCCAGATCAGCACGCGGTTATACTCTCCATCAGCGACGTAAAACCGGCCGCCATCGAGCGTGCCGATGCCACGCGCGTTGCAGATCGCGTTTTGGGCGATGGCACGGCAAACTCCGCCGGTGAACGAAGTCTGGCCGATGACCGCGTCGGCGTCCTCGACCACGGCGGAACCTTTCTTCGCCGGATCAACCTCGCGACGGGAGTTTCCGACTCGATGATCGGGAACGCTGCGAAAGATTACTGGATCGGGATTCGAGATCATCGTGAAGCCGACGGGCCGATTTCCTCGGCCACGACGGAAACCATGGTCAACGGCAACCAGTTCCTGATCATGAATACGAACGGACTCTTCATCGGAACGAAATTCGGAATTCGCTGGCTCCACTAGAGTCGTGGTCGTGGTCTTGCTCTTTTACGCGAGACTAGTTCGCGCTCGGAACTGCGTAGCGAATCTTTCGAAGATGCTCGATTCGGTCTTCGATGGCCGGAAGCAGATTTTCGAAACCGACCTCGGTGGACTTCGCAGGATTTTCTTTCACCCATCGCTTCAGCTCATTCAGCTGACCGATGGTGAATATTTCGAGATAAGCCGGAGTTCGCTGCAGACGACTCACTCCCTTGGTCAGATGCTCGATCACCGGAGCTAAGCCGATCAGACCGGTCGCCGCCGTTCCGAGCGAAAGCATGAACGTGGCGTCCTTACTCAGCGCCGCCAACGCCACGAGCGTTCCGCCCCCCATAAAGGTCAGGAATGCGGACTCTTTCGGGTTTCTTAACGCGAAAAGGCGGCGCCGAAGCCAGCCGACGACATTCCATCGCCGCAGTCGTTTCGCGAACTCCGCGTCGGTAAAGGGGCCGACATTTCGAGCCAGCTGCGCGTCGGTAAACGGCTTCCGAATCCGCGAGATCATCACTTCCTCGATATCGGTCAGATTTTGGCCGCCCGGGATTTTCCGCATCGAGTCCATGGTTTCCAGGATCGTATCGGCCGAGACGGTTTTCGACCAGACCATCGCGCCGAGATAGATCTCCGCCGCTTTCGTATTCTCGATCAGCTGCCAGCGACCCATCAGCGCATATGCGGATTCTTCGTCGAGATTCCATCGCGCGGCTACGTCGGCGAAACGCTCCTTATCGATCCACTCGAAGGCATCGTCCATCAGCTTTCGGTATTGGCGCACGACCAGCTCGCCGAAGGCGAGCTGCTCTTCCAGACTCACGACTCCGAGCCGGGCTTGAAAGGCCTGGATCGTCTCGGATTCCTTCAGATTTGCGACCTTCATCGCGCGCGCGAGTGCTTCGTCGAAAATCGCGTTGTCGATCAGTACCCGCACGTCTTGGATGCCGATCTTCATCGACGGTTCGATTTTCGCCTCGCGCAGGGCGCTCTCGAGGGCCTTCTCCACCGCATCGGCGGCCGCTCCGCGGGACTTCCGGAACTCCACGCTGTCTTCGAGGTCGTCCCGAATGGAAGCGATATGATTCACCTCCGACTGGTGGGTGAGCGTGTCCGTGCACGGAATCTTCCTCGAGGCCGCCCCGGCATCGGAGATGCCGAAGGCCACGAGGAACAACCACCCAATCTTACAAGTCGCAGGTCTGACGAGGCTCATCCCTGGTTAGATCGGTCGGTATCTTCCCCGACCTGAGACGAAACCAGAGATCCGGGAGTCAGAAATTTAGCGCCCGACACTTCAGTTGTCGAATCGGCGCAGGGCTCGCCGCTCGAGTTTTCCGTCCGCATAAACCACATACGCGTGGTGGCGCCTAGGAAAGCCGACGTTGAGGTAGGATCCTCGGCGACCGGATTCCACGATCTCTTCGCCGTC
The DNA here is from genome assembly GCA_964536965.1 of uncultured Bacteriovoracaceae bacterium. Lineage (GTDB taxonomy): Bacteria > Bdellovibrionota > UBA1018 > UBA1018 > UBA1018 > JACMQW01. The sequence continues at coordinate 59,062 of CAZIAL010000001.1, read as the reverse complement.
GAGGTCATGGCAATGTCCCATGACGACGGCATCGAACCCCTCCCGGACCTTCCCGCGCGCGAATTCCCGATAGAGTCCGCGCAGGCGGTCGCGGGACTCGAGTCCCCGCTCTTCCGGGAGCCGTGGATTCGCTCCCCGCGAGGCCTCCGCGGACCGCGCACCGATCCAGTCGACGATCCGCTCGGGAAGCGCCGTCGCCGCGATCCGAGTGAATCCACTGCGGAAGAACTTTCGAAGCGCGAGATAGCCTCGGTCCTCGCGATCGACGAGGTCCCCGTGCGCGACGTAAACGCGCCGATCCCCGATCCGGATGTCCTTTTCGGCGGGGACGACTTCGACGTGCACCATATCGGAAAACGTCCCGCAGAGGTGGAAGTCGTGGTTGCCTTCGATATAGGTGACGGCCACTTCGCGCCGTCCGAGGGCACGCAGCTCGCTGAAAAATGCGGAATACCTGCGGATCATCGCCGGCTGCTTACCAACGAAGAAATCGAAGATGTCGCCGGCGAGGACCAGGTGGTCTCCCGGAAGCGTTTCCGATCGCATCAGCTCGAGCAGCGACGTATAGAGCGGGTCGTCCGGTCCGAAGATATGGATGTCGGAAATCACGATCAGCTTCATCGTGAGTAGAGTCTACGAGAGCTAAAGCTTTTTATCGAGCAGCTTCCCACGATTGCCGGTGGCGGCTTCGCGGAGCCGGAGGAACTCTTCGCCCGTGAACTGCCGAACGACGGCGCCTCGGCCATCCTTCAGCGTGACGCGTAGACCGGGGCCAGTCCCCTGCACTTCGGGGATGAGTCCGTGAGCGGTGATTCCGTCATCGTTCGCGAGCTCAAGCGTCGCGGCGAATACTTTCGCTTCCGCCTCGGGATCGGGGGCGGAATCATCGGAGTTCCGGTTCGTATCCTGACCCGGGCTTTGGCCATCGCGTTTCAGCGCGTCGCCGGACGCATCCGCGGCACGGACGCGATCGAAGGCGGCAAAGATGGGTGAATTCGAAACGATCTTCATGGGTCGACAGACCCTCCCAAAGACTTCTCGGTCTTTGGCAGCGAAATCCTGAGCGAGAAAGCGCCAATCGGCTGGCGCCTAGAAAGAACTAGGCGCGCTGGAGAGGAGTCTATTCGCGAGGCTGGGCGACCCAGTAAGGCATCATCTTCGCGTAGTCGGAAAATTCCGGATCGCCGTCCATCGGGATCGGTCCCTGGAGTTTCCATGCGAAATCGACCTGGGCACTGTCCGCGAGCCAGGTCCCGCCGAGCACTTCGTGCCGGTCATTTAGCTCGAGAAGGTAATGATATCGCATCGTGATCACGTTGCGATCCGAGAGGGCACCCTGTGCGTAACCCGTCGGGTCCGACGTCCCCATGTATTCCACCTCGGTCACCACTTCGACTTCCTTCACCGCATGGGGTGAGACGCCACGCACGGAAATCGCGCGCTCCGGATGGACCGTGGTCCGAAAACCCACGACTGGATAATTCCATACGGGCTCACCGACCGCCGTATCGACGCCGAAACTCTCCCCGCGGTCTCCGACCAGAGTCATCAGGAGAACATGAAATGAGCCGGCATTCAGCGCGCCGGAGCGATTTCCGATCTGGCCGCTATAGAGCTTCGGATCGAAATTCCATGTCTTGCGCGCGTAGAAGTAGCTCGCGTTCGCCTTAAAATCCGAGGACCCGAAGGATAGAGGAAGCGTCCCGGTCGTCCCATCGCCCAGACGGTATTCCAGCGGGATGAGGTATTCCTGCGGTTCGGGCAGATAAATCGAGGCGGCGGAGAAACCGCCGCAAAGGCCATGGAAGTCCATCTGGTGGGGAGCGATACGAATCGCGGCCTCCGCCCAGCTCTGGACCATGCGGGTATTGCGGTAAAATTTCGGAGATCCCGCGTATGCATTGCCCGCGAGAAGATCGAGTTTCTGGACAGACGGAAGTGCGCGAATGATCTTCTCGGCTTGCTTGGGTTCCATCGCGGCCAGTTCCTCGATCGTATAGAAACGATCATCGAATGCCGGAGACCCGAGTCCAGACGGCCAGCCCGAGGCGTCCTCGTATTTTCTCCAGTGAACCGCCGTGCTGCCGGTGGACGATGGATAGTACGATCCCGTCCAAGGAATCTGCTTCACCCGCTTTGCGCGTTTGCGCACGACCGAAAGGTCGGAAGGAAGTTTATAATTCATCGGCGCGACCAGCTGCGGATTCTCATCCGTCGGCCAGGGCTCATCCATTTTCGCCGACATCGGCTTCGCGAACGTCGCGGCCGACAGGCTGATTGCCACACCCATGGTGAACCACTTTCTACGCATCTCTCTCTCACTCATCCCTTAAGAGTAACGACGCATCGCGGTGCGATCAACATAAAAATCGAATTATTTCAATTAGTTACAGTCGAAGGTCTCGACATCTGTCCAAAACTTCGACAGATTCGGGCCTGATGACCGTCGCCATCTCCACCGAAAACCTGACCAAGCGATTCCGCCCCGAACTCCCGCCCGCCGTGGAAACGCTCAGCTTCGCGATCGATGCGGGCGAGTCCGTCGCATTTCTCGGGCCGAACGGAGCGGGAAAAAGCACGACGATCAAGCTCCTCTGCGGAATTCTCGTCCCCGATTCCGGCCGCGCCGCCATCCTGGGACATCCCGCGGGTACGCGCGATGCCAATCGCTCGCTCGGTTTGGTTTTCGGTGCGCGCTCGCAACTCTATTTCCACATGCGCGTTCGGGAATGTCTCGACCTCCAGGCGGAGACCTACTTCGTCTCGCGTACCGAAGCGCGCGACCGGATTCCGAAACTCGCCGCCACGTTCGGCGCGACCCATTTACTGGATCGCCGGGTCCGTGAACTTTCGCTCGGCGAACGGATGCGCTGCGAGCTCGTCGCGAGTCTCGTTCATCGGCCAAAGGTTATCCTGCTCGACGAACCGACGATCGGACTCGACGTCGTGGCGAAGCTGCAGCTCCGAGAAAGCCTCCGGACTTGGCGTCGCGAGGAAAACACGACCCTCCTTCTGACCTCGCACGATCTGAGCGACGTCGAAGCGCTATGCGAAAGGTGCATCCTCATCAACCACGGGAAAATCGCTTTCGACGGGCGGCTCCAGGAAACTCGCCGAGCCTTCGGCGATCGCCGACGGATTCGTCTGACGCTTGCGGAACCGGTGCATGCGGATCTCGAACTCCCGGCGGCTTTCGCGCGCACCGCTTCCCAAAGCGAGTTCGAACTCGGACTCGAATTCGACCCCGCGAGCATGGCGCTTTCCGATGTTTTCGGCTGGGTCTCCTCGACCTTCGGCACGCAAGTCGCCGACCTCCAGATCGGCCCGATCGAACTCGAGGAAGTCATCCGAAAATATTACGAAAAGGGCGCGCGATGATTTCGGATTCGCCCGGCCTCCGGTTCGTGGACTACGCCTACTACCTTCGCCTGGCGCGGTTCCGTTTCCGCGAACCCTGGACGGACCTTCGATCGAGCCTTGCCGGTTACGCCCTCTTCGCGTTTTTCGTTCTGCTGCTGACCGAAGTTTGGGAGCGATTCCTCGCGCCGACGAGCACGTTCACGAAAGGGGAGATCATCCTCTATATCGGAACGACCGAGGCCCTCTTCATGACTTTCCTGCGCGGGAAGCTCATCGTCGGCGGGATGGAAGACTTCGCGGTCTTCCTCGCGAAACCTCGTTCCTGGCTCGGTCGCGAAGTCTGCGGAAATATCGGTACGGCCCTCGGCGGTCGACTCGCCTATCTCGCGACGCTGCTGGCGATGCTCCCCATCCTGATCATCGCCGGCGTCGGATTCGAAACGAATATTGCCGCCTATCTCGGCCGAGTGGCGATTTTCCTGCTCCTGCTCGCGCTCCCCCAGGCGCTTCTCAGCACCTTCCTGACTTCGCTCCGGCTTTCCTTTCCGCAAACGGACTACTTCATCCTTCCGTTCAGCAAACTCTTCCTCGCCTTCGGCGGGGTCTTTGCGCCGCTTTCCGACTTCGGTGAACCCCTCCGCTCGCTTTTCCTGCGCCTCCCCGGATCCGATCTCTTTTTCCAGCCGGCCTACTTCGCTTTACGCGGCGAATTTTACCGAATGAGCCCTAGCGAGTGGGCCCTCCGATTCGCCGCGATTAACCTCGCCCTCTATGCGTTGGTCCGCGTCGCCTTCCGTTACGGAAAGCGGAATTTTCAAGCGTGGGGCGGATGATGAAGCTGCGCCTCTGGTTCGTCGCATCGCTCGCTCACTTTCGCGCGCACTGGTCGAGCCGGTCGAACTTCTGGAGCGGAATCCTCGGCATGATCGTGAACAACTGCCTCGCCCTCGGAACGATTTGGGCGATGCTCTTTGCCGGCCGTCCGGAGCTGTCCGACGACAGCTACGCGTACGCCTGCATGACGCTCGTGAATATGAGCGGATGGGGAGTGATCCACATTTTTCTCGGCGGATGGACGGATCTCCATCAGCAGATCGAATCGGGCGCGCTCGATACGGCGCTCCTCACGCCGCGCGGACCGCTCGCCGTTTCCTCGATCGCGAACTCTTACCTTCCGGCATGGGGCGATCTGATCATGGGCGTGGTCGGAATCGCATTTCTCGCCGCGTGGAAGTTCGGAGCGTTATTCTTCGTCCATGGGCTACTGATGATCGGCTTCGCTTCGCTCGCTTTCGCCGGAATTTTCATCGCCGTCGGAAGCATCGCCTTCTGGGCGCGCCGGGCGGACAAGATCTGGAGCCCGGTGATGATGATGGTGATCAGCTTCAACAGCTATCCCGTCTTCGACTCCCTGGGGGATCCGCTGAAATGGCTCGTACTCTTCGCGCCTCTCACGGCGATCGGAGTGATTCCCTCGCGCTTTCTCCTCGCGCCGGACCTCGAGATTTTAGCCGCGGAGTGCGCGGCCGCGGGTTTCCTCGCGTTGGGGGGATGGATTCTCTTTCGCCGGGGATTGCGAAGATACCAAAGTACGCCGAGCTTTAACGGCCACCGCGTCTGAAGGGGCGGTCGAAGTTGAAAGGCCGCTCGCAGTCGCCGTTCGCGTTTCGCTCTTCTCCGGCTTTACACGCGGGCTTCTGGTCTTTCGAACCCTGCGAACTGCTATAGCGGGGGCTCGTTTCGGAAGCGACGTCGCGGCCGGAATTCGGAGTCGCGCATGCGGCGAGACCGAGCCCAAAAACGAATCCGACGACCAACACCGACATGAACTTTTTTTGCATGTACACCACTCCCTTACCGACCCTATCGGCGCGGTTTCGAAATTACTGAAGGGGTATCGCGGGAGTTAGAAAAAAAAGACCCCCGGAACCGCGCTCTGGTCCCGGGGGCTTGGGCTTTCGAATTGTGAACCTCGCGGCACTATTACCCCGAAGTTCGGGCGCACACTCGGTATTCCCGGACGACTTCGTCTATCCGAGGAGTCGGAGCGCGGCTTGGGGGGCGGCATTCGCCTGGGCCAAGACCGAAACTCCGGCTGATTGGAGGATATTTCCGCTGATGAGTTTGGAGCTTTCCTGCGCGACGTCGGTATCCCGGATTCGGCTGTTCGCGGCCGAATAGTTCTCCTTCTGGATCGCCAGGTTAGAAATCGTCGCCTGCAACTTGTTCTGGTGCGCACCGAGTTCGGCGCGGGAACCCGAAACCATGTTGATGGCATTATCGACCGTATCGAGCGCATCGCGCGCTCCGTCCGCGGATCGATAATCGAGTCCATCGATTCCGAGATTCGACGTTTTCACGTTGAACTTCTCGGGCACGAAAGCGATCGCATCGCCCTTAGACGCTCCGACGTGGAAACTCAGCTCGCTCTTCGCTTCACCGTTCAGAAGCGGTGTCCCGTTGAACGTCGTGACGTTCGAGATGCGGTCCACTTCGCTCTTCAGCTGCTGGATTTCCTTATCGACGAAACCGCGTTCCGTATCGCCGATGGTATCGGATGCCGCCTGGATCGCGAGTTCACGCATCCGGACCAGCATGTTCCCGATCTCGTTCAGTCCGCCTTCGGCGACTTGCACGAAAGAGACACCGTCATTCGCGTTTCTTTCCGCCTGTCCTAAAGATCGGATCTGCGCTTTCAACTTTTCACTGACCGCCAAACCGGCCGCGTCGTCACCCGCCTGGGTGATGCGGCTACCGGATGCCAGTCGTTGATAGCTTTTTGCTTGTTCGTTGGATGAGTTCTGTAGAGCGCGCGCCGATGCCATTGCACCGATGTTGGTGTTGATTCTTAAGCCCATGATACGTTCCTCCGCCCGACGTACTACTTTGGTGGGTAGGTCCGGGGTTCGTATATTTGTTCTACGAGGGACAGCCTCCGCCGTAGTTCGGGTTCGAAGGGGTTGATCTCTCTTCCCACTCTTGCCTGATAACAGCATATCGGAAAAATGACGCTTAGCATTAAATATTCTTTTTTAACTTAACAGTTAATTGTAACTCATTAAGTTTATTAAGTAATATTGTTAATGTGCGTTTAACTATTTCATGGGTTTCGGGGCCCATAGTACCCATAGTAATAGAGAAGGAGAGACCTCGTAGCCCGAGGTCTCTCCTTCCGGTGGATACTGTCGCCTTTTCACGCCAAACGAGGGACTTCGTTCGAGTTTGGCGGTTGGCCAGGAGGTGACGGGAATCCCGACACCTTCGTCGCAACGGACTTCGGCATTACGAGAGTCGTGCTGTCACCTATCGGAGTTATCCGATGAGCTTCAGCGCAACCAGCGCGTTCTGGTTCGCTTGACCGAGGACCGACGTCGTTGCTTGGGTGAGGATGTTATGCTTCGTGAGCTCAGCGGTTTCCGAAGCCATATCCACATCGCGAATCCGGCTGTTCGCAGCCGAGAGGTTCTCGTTGTAGATCTGCATGTTCGCAATCGAGGATTGGAGACGATTCTGGAGAGCACCCATGTCGGCGCGGTTCTCCGAGAGCTTCGTGATCGCACCGTCGATTTTCTCGAGGTTGTTCTGCGCGTCCTGCTTCGTCTTCACGGTAAGACCAGCCACTCCCAGCGCATCGCCGGTGGTGTTGGCCTTCTGGGTGTCGTAGGTAAAACGATCGAGAACCGCGTCGTTCTTCAGTCCGACTTGGATCTCGAGCAGTTCGCCTTCGCCCGCGAGAAGCTTACGACCGTTGTATTCGGTCGACATCGCAATCCGGTTGATTTCCTGGCCGAGCTGCTGCACTTCCTTATCGATAAAGCCCCGCTCGACATCACCGATGGTGTCCGAAGCCGCCTGGATCGAAAGCTCACGGAAACGAGTCAGGATGTTGCCCGTCTCGTTCATCGCGCCTTCCGCGGTTTGGATCATCGAGATCCCGTCGCTCGCGTTGCGCATGTCCTGCGCAAGGGAGCGAATGTGCGACTTCATCTTTTCGGAGATCGCGAGACCGGCAGCATCATCTGCTGCGCGGACGATACGCGAACCGGAAGACAACTTTTCCAAGCTCGCCTTCTGGGAGGTCGAATTCACCCCCAAAGAGCGTTGAGCTGCGAGAGACTGAACGTTCGTATTAATTCTTAAACCCATACCTACCTACCTCCTACGGACTACACCCGGACGCACGCTCTCCTCGATCTCGACCCGAGAGGACGGACCACTCCATCCCCCCCGAAAATCGAATTCGGAAGTATCGTGCACGAATTGTGAGCAGGTGTTTGCTGTACCCCTGCGGCGAACCGGCCCTGTGAAACCATTTCACAAGAGCCCTTCGATTACAGAGCATTTCGGTCAACTACACGGTCTTCTTTAGACAAAATTAGTCGGGATTAATGGCGGATCGCGAAATTTACAACGCGATGCGTTATCTCTATGAAATGACTGTCCATAAAATTGAAACGAACCATCACACAGATAAATATAATTTCGCTTCAAGCCTTAAGAATCTTCGATGCTTGAGCGAAAAAATCAGCTTAAACCCCCGAAATCAGGTCGGCCGCTGAATAGGGGTCAATTTCTCGACGTAAAAGTTTCTCCAGCAGCTCTTTGCCGGAAGAGGTCTCGAATGCGCCGGCCAGGGTGCGTTCGAGCCGTTCTACGAGAATATCCTGGACCTCCTCCTTGAGGAAACGCCGCCCCTTCTCGTCGCGGGTGCCCGTTTTCGTCAGCCAAGCTTGGTGGCTTTCGATCGCGGCGACTAGGTCAGAAATCCCCACGTCCCGGATCGCCTCGGTCTTCTGGACCGGAATCATCCATGTCGCTTCGTCATGATCGTTCATCCCGACCATCGTAATCAGCTCCTTCACGAGCTTGTCCGCCTCCGGCCGATCGGCCTTATTCACGGCGAATACGTCCGCGATCTCCATCAGCCCGGCCTTCATGACCTGGATCGAATCGCCACTCTCGGGAACGAGGGTGACGACGACCGTCTGGGCGAGCTTGAGAATCTCGAGTTCGGTCTGACCGACCCCGGCGGTTTCCACGAGCACCACGTCGAATCCGGCGGCATCGAGCACCAGCACGACCTCTTTCGTCGCATGAGAAAGTCCGCCATGTTTTCCGCGCGTCCCGAGCGAGCGGATAAATACGCCGCTATCCGCCGTATGGCCCTGCATTCGGATACGATCCCCGAGGATCGCGCCTCCCGTGAACGGAGAAGAAGGATCGACGGCGACGATCGCCACCTTCAGCTGCTTCGCCCGCAGGGCGACTGCCAGCCGATCCACCATCGTGGATTTTCCCGCGCCCGGGGGCCCGGTAATTCCCCAGATCTGGGCCCGCCCGGAAAAAGCATAAATCCGCTTCATCACTTCATGCAGATCCGCGTCCCGGTTCTCGACCTTCGAAATCAGCCGCGCGATCGCGAGGCGTTTTCCCGACCGCATGTCCTGGATGAGCGTATCGATTCGCGAAGTGGAAGAAAGAGGGGGATTTCCCATAGTCTTCCTTCGTCTGTATCACAGGTAAATCCGGGGGGAAGGGTCAAGCCGCGCGATCGCCGGCAAGCGGAGGCGTCGATCGGACAGGCTCGCTGCGGGCGGTCGCCTCCTTGCGGCGAATCTGATCGCGGAGCGCTTCCATCCGCGCGGTAACGAGCGGATGCGTCGCTCCGCCGATCGCCTTCTGCAGCGAGATGAGAGCGAAGAGGAGCGCTTCGGACGAGACACCGAATTGGCGAACCGCGTTCTCATCCGCTTCGAACTCCTGCCGCCAGCTCATCTGACTGATCGCCATCCAGGTGAGGACCGCGGGCAAGATCCCGCTGATGATCGAAAAAAAGCCGCCGATTTCGGCATAACCTCTCCAGTGCAGACCGATCAGCGTCAACGAAGTCAGCAGCGAAGCGAGGAGAAAAACTCCGATCGCCTTCACCATCCGTTTCGTCAGGTGCTGGCAGGTCAGGTGGGAAAGTTCATGCGCGAAGACCGCTTCGAGCGCTTCCCGAGAAAGAATGCGGAGCGCGCCTTCGGCGGCGAAGATGGCCGGACGAAACGGACCGCGGCCGAATCCGAATCCGGCGACGAAAACGTTCGGAAGACGCCCCGGCAAATCTTCGTCGCCCGCGGAATAAACGGCCACTCCGTGCCACTCCCCGATTTTCTGGGCGAAGAATGCGTAACGAAGCACCAGAGGGCTCATCCCGACGCTGGCCATGACTCCGAGGGCGAAACCCGCGATCGTGCACCCGAGGACCGTCACGAGCTGAAAAATGGGGGGAAGCGAGTGAATCCCGGTCCGGCCCGCGAGCATCACGCCCAAAATCGTCCCCGCGGCCAAGCCAGCGCCGGTCAGTCCGATCATGCTCCCGAAGAGCAGAAGATTGCTGAGCTGATTTCTGAGGCGGGAATGCAATAAGTTCTTAAACGCGTCCATGCTGAATTCTTCTCGGTATACGCCGCCCCGAAATGGAGGGAGGATTTTGCCCACTCGGACTTCCCTGGACTGGGTACTTCCTACCTATTGTTCGCTTCCGTTCGATCCTCGATTCTTAGAGATGAGGACGGATACGGAAATGCGCTGGAACTGCCCCCATTGCGAAGAACTCGTCACCGCGGGAATCGACTTCGAGTCGACGACGAAAGCGTACGTCCGCTGCGCGCGCTGCAACGGCATGGCTCTGATCCATCGGAGCGCGGTCCTCGCCGACTATGTGAAAGCTCGCCGCATGGACGAAGAGGCGCAGCTGGAGACGGAGATCCGTCTCCAGAAGGAGCTGAAACAATCCCGCGCGCTCCAGCAGTCCATCGAAGCCCAGAATCTCCAGGTGCAGTCGCTGCAGGCCCAGATCCAACAGGCGACGCGCGACATGGAAACGACGCGCGCAAACGCCGCGATCCTTTCCTCTTCGGACGCCGCGCCTCCGCTCCGCCAGATGGGCGCTCCGCCGAACGAAGTGAACGTCGACGGACGCATCCTGAGCGCGCCAATGCCGCCGCCGATGAAAGTCGCTGAATCGACCGCGGCTGCGACCGAGACCGCGCGCGCGACTCCCCCGCCCTTCGTGCAAGCCACCATTCGGATCCAGGAAGACCTGCCAGCGGAGACGCCTTCGCGAAAGATGCCCGTGCCGCCCGCGTTTCTCGTGGGCAACGTCGAGGAAGCCGTCCGCGCCTTCGCGATCGAGGAAGCACAGGCGTCCGAAGACATATTTTTCGCCGACGCGGCGAAACCATCCGATGCGGAATCGCGGACTCCCCTTGCCGCGCGGTTTCGCTCGAATCTCGCCGTCTGGATCGCGGCCGCGCTCGCGCTCGCCTCTGGAATCTACCTCTATCACGAAGGCAAGCAGGCGCTCGCGCCTACGATCGAGACCCGGGCCGACCCATAAGATCGAGGGAACTCAGGATTTTTCCCCGGCGCCGATCTTAAACTGCACCATCGAATGGATCCCCGGCCGGAATTTCTGCCAAAATTTTTCGGCGAGTTTCGGATTCGCCGACGGCAGCTCGAGCGTGATCGTCGGAATCCCGAGTTCGATCCCCGCGTAGTTCCCCAGTGAGCCCGGGAAAAACCCGGTGTGCTTCGCGCGCAGACGCCCGCGCAGTCGGTAGCACGCCCGTACATACTCCCGCGGAAAGCGGTCCAGCGTGAGGCTCGAAGGGCCGTCGTAATCGGTCACATTCAGAGGCGCGTGCACCGAAAGAACTTTCGTCGGCTTGTAACGCCCCAGAAGTTCTACCTGAAATTTCGTTTCCGCCTCCGAACTCGGCTCATTCCCGGGAAAACGCCGCGGGTTCTTGCCTAGCTTCGTATTCCACGCCTTCAGCGCCTGCTCGCGCCAGAGCGGCGTATCGAAATTCCGGTTCAGATCGACGCCACGCGAATTCATCCGAATGGGCTTCGCCCGGAAGTGGCCGTCCGGATTCACGAACGGAGCGATGATCACATGGGCATCCTTCAGCTCGAGTTCACGCTCGCGAAGATAATGCGCGAGTTTGAACCCGAGGTAGAGCGGGGTGACTTCGTCGGGATGCACCATCGAAAGGATCAGCGTTTTATTCGGACTCTTGGGCTCTCCGAATTCCGCGTAAATCAGCGGTCGCCCCTCTTCCGAGAGGCGCTCCGCCTTCCAGCGAATGCCTTCGCAGGTTTTCAGGTTCCATTTGTACTTGGCGATCGAGGCGTCGAGTTTCGCGCAGAGATCGGGGATCAGGGAGGAATAGTCCTGGGGGGCGGGCGTCGCCGCGGATTTCGGCGCGGCAGCGTTTTCCTCGCCATTGCGCGTTTTCGAAACGCAGCCGACGTCTCCCAGGAGAGCGATCGCGACCAAAAGGACTCCGAGCTTAAACCGTGGAAATTTTTTCGTCTTCATGCGGATGAATTCTCCGGAACGGCGCGCCGGTGCGAGCGCCACCATTTAAAGGCCACGAATAGAAGGATCAGGAGAATCACGGAAAGGATTCCGTGCTCGATTTTCTTGATCCAGCGGACGACGAGATCCAGCTCGTCGCCGAAATAATAGACCGCACCGACGATCGCGGGAACGCTGAGCAGCGCCGCGAGACCGTCCATGACGAAGAAGCGCCAGAAAGGGACATGGAGAAGTCCCGAAGTGAAAAAGATCGGAGCGCGCAAACCCGGCATGAACCGGGCGGCGAAGAGCAGGCGCTTGGCTCCCTTCTCGTTCAACTTTTTCGAAGCGAGGATGATGCGCTCCTCGGGCAGCAGTCGGCGAAAGAGAGACTTTTGCATCAGTCGACGACCGTACTTATGCCCGAGAAACCACATCGTGGAGTCGCCGATCATCACGCCGAAAAATCCGACTACGATCATCAACCAAAGATCACAAACTCCGTAATACGCGAGCAATCCTCCGGCGAAGAGGGTGACGTCTTCGGGAATCGGGAGTCCAAAACCGCAGAGCAGGAGGATTCCGAACACCAGGAGGTACGGGGTGGGACCGTAGAAGTTCAGAAGGAAGTCGACGAGAAAATCCATGAGGTGGAAGACAGGGTATCGAACGGAGGCGGACTTCTCAATCAGCGATTTTTCGGTCTTTAATCTCGAATTAACGTCGTTTGGTCAGGGGATGGGCCTGCCGGTACTCGTCCACCAGACCTCCGAGATCGACATGGGTATAACGCTCGGTGGTCGCGAGCTGGGCATGTCCCAGAAGCTCCTGGATACCCCGCAGATCGGCGCCCGCCGCGAGAAGATGTGTGGCGAAAGAATGGCGCAGCCCGTGGGGCGAAATCATCCGCGTCGCCCCGATCCGCACGAGGTGACGCGCGAGCACGCGGGCCACGCTCCGAGTCGTAAGTCGCGTGCCGCGGAAATTCACGAAGAGCGGCGAATCTTTTCCCCGGGCCGGCGCATCGGAGATCATCTCCGCGAGCGCCGCGAGCGCGGACCCCGTCACCGGAATGATTCGCTCTTTCTCGCCTTTGCCGAGGACGCGAACCCATCCGGAGTTCGCATCGACATCCGCCCGATCCAGACCTACCGCCTCGCTGACCCGCAAGCCGGAACCGTAAATCAGCTCGAAAAGCGCGCGATCACGACGTCCGAGGATCGTCGTGGAATCCGGCGCGTCGATCAGTTCGCTCGTCTCTTCGATCCGCAGAAAGCGCGGAATTTTTTTCTTGGTCTTCGGACTCGGAACGAGAAGACCGAGATCACGAGTGAGCCACCCTTCGCCGCGTCCGTAGCGAAGGAAACCGCGAATCGTGGAGAGCTTCCGACAAAGCGTCGTTTTCTCGCGTCCCTCCGAACGTTTCGCGAGATAGGACCGGAGATGGAGGGGCTTCAGTTCCCGATCCAGGCGCGCGAGATCGGCGAATCCGAGCGAATGGAGATCGTTCGACCACTCTTCCAGATCAGAGCGGTACGCACGGAGCGTATGGCTTGAAACTTTCCTTTGGATTTCAAGCACTTCGAGATACTTCGCGATGGCGTCGACGATCGTAGCGGGCTGGGCCATACCTTTCCCTAGAATAGCACGCCCGACCCGGCTATGACCTAGCCCCATGAAGAAGATCCACATCGTCGGCAGCGGATTGGCGGGAAGCGAAGCCGCCTGGTTCCTGGCCCGCGCGGCCGAGGAGAACGACCTCGAAATCCATCTCCACGAGATGCGCCCTCTGCGCATGACCGAAGCGCATAAGACCGATCGCTGCGCCGAACTCGTTTGTTCGAACTCGTTTAAAACGACGAATCCGAACTCGGCTCCCGGAATGATGAAAGCCGAGATGCTCGAAATGGGGTCGCTCGCACTCCAGGGCGCCGAAGTCGCGCGCGTTCCCGCCGGCGAAGCGCTCGCCGTCGATCGCGACGTCTTCGCCGAATTCGTGACGAGAAAAATCGCTGCGCACCCGCGGATCATTCGTCATGCGGGCGAAGTGACGAAACCTTTCGACGACGGAATTACCCTGATCGCGACCGGGCCGCTGACGTCGGATAACCTCGCGAACTGGATTCTCGACGCGACTTCGAAGGATGTCGTCGCGGGCGGCGCGGGTACCGAAAGGAAGGATCTTTATTTCTACGACGCCATCGCGCCGATCGTGGACGCGACTTCGATCGACCGCGAAAAGATCTTCCTCGCGAACCGCTACGATAAAGGCGACGAGGCGGCGTACCTGAACTGCCCGATGAACGAAGAGGAATACAACGCCTTCCTCGACGCGCTCATCGCGGGCGAGAAGGTTCCGCCGAAGAATTTCGAAAAGGAAATCCTCTTCCAGGGCTGCCAGCCGATCGAATCGATCGCGGCGACCGGCCGGGATACGCTTCGCTTCGGACCGATGAAGCCCGTCGGCCTCATCGATCCACGCACGGGCAAACGTCCGTACGCCTGCGTCCAGCTCCGGGCCGAGAACAAATCGCTGACCGCGTACAACCTCGTCGGATTCCAGACGAAGCTGAAGTACGGCGAACAGGCGAAGATTTTCCGGATGATTCCGGCGCTTGCGAACGCCGAGTTCCTGCGCTTAGGCTCGATCCACCGGAACACTTATGTCTGCGGACCCCGCGTACTGCGCCAGGATCTTTCGCTCCGGGGGCACCCCCGTGTTTATTTCGCGGGCCAGGTCACCGGTGTCGAAGGCTATCTCGAGAGCGCCGCCTGCGGGCTCCTGGCCGCGAACTTCATCCTCGACCGGATTCGCGGACGACCGCTCGAAGTCCCGCCCGTGAATACGGCGCTGGGCTCGCTGCTTCGCTACGTCACCGGCTCGGATCCGGAACATTACCAGCCGATCAACGCCTGTTTCGCGATCTACGATCCCGCCGTCTACGAAGGCATCCAGGGACTGCGGAAAGACGACCTGCGAAAGGCGATGGCCGCGCAATCGATCGAAAATTTCCGCGCCTGGTGGAACGCGCGCCGGCCGTTCGAGGCCGAATCCTCGACGACTCCGGTTGACGCCGCGACCTCGGCGGCGGATGGTGAGGATTCCCGTTCGACTTCCCTCCCCGCGGAAAGATAGCCTGCCATGCTCGGACCTCTGTTTGTCGCCTTCGCCGCCATCCTCTGGGCCACGGACGCGCTCGTTCGTTATCCCCTCGTCCAGGCCGGCATCGACCCGATCTTCGTCGTCTTCTTCGACCACCTCCTCGGCGTGCTTCTGCTGACGCCGTATATTCTCCTGAAATTCCGGAAGCAGTTCCTGAAGATCTCGCCCGCGCAGTGGAGCGGCCTCTTTCTCATCGGCGGCGGAGCTTCCGCGATCGCGACCGTTCTCTTTACCGCGAGCTTTCGTTATGTGAATCCATCCGTTTCGATCCTGCTCCAGAAACTCCAGCCCATCTTCGTGGTCCTGCTGGCGATGCTCTTCTTAGGCGAGCGCCCGAACCGCGCATTTTTCGTCTGGGCCCCGCTCGCGCTCCTCGCGGGACTCGCGATCAGCTTCCCCGATTTTAATTTCGCGTTTCTCTCCGAAGTCTCCCTCGAGTCGAAAGGAAGTCTCTACGCTCTCGGCGCGGCCGGCCTCTGGGGACTCGCCACGGTGGTCGGCAAGGGAGTCGTCTCGAAGCTGCCCCCGATGGTCGTGACCTACTGGCGCTTCGTCTTCGGCCTGCTGACCCTCGGCTGCATGCTCGCGTTCGCGGGTTCCTTCCATGCGGATGCGGGCGGGGCGTTCACGCTCTTCGATGCCCTCGGAGATCCGATGGTGCTGCGCTCGGTCCTTTACCTCGCCCTCGTTCCCGGAATGCTCGCGCTGATTCTCTATTACCAAGGCATGGTTCGCACCACGGCATCGACCACGACGTTCATGGAGCTCCTTTTTCCGGTCAGCGCGGTCGCCATCAATACGATTTTCCTGAAGACCGAGCTCTCGCCGATCCAGGCCGCCGCGGCGCTCGTCCTCCTCTTCGCGATCACGCAGCTATCGCTCGCGAATCGGAAGTAGCCTCATTTCAACGGAACAAGGTGCGGAGACAAGATATTGGCGCTGGGAATGGCGCGAGAACGATTTTTCGGGGGACCCGCCGACCGCGCAGTTTCGGGCCGTCCCCGAATAGCGTCCCTTACTTCAGCCGCTTCACGAATACTTCCATCGTCCCGCCGTCCCCGTAATACTTCGGTACCGTATGCAGGAGTTGGAAACCTAGACTGAGATAGAACGCGGCCGCCGCGAGATTCGACTGCGGGACATTGACGCTGACGCCGATCGCGCCTTCCCGGCCCGCGGCCGCGAAGACCTCGGCGATCAAATCGTGCTCGACCCGTTCCTCACGAAAGTTTTTTCCGACCGAGAGATCGAGGATGTCGAAGTAAGGTTTTTCCTGATCGAGCTTGATCTTCCAGCAGACGAATCCGAGGAGCGACCGCGCATCGGCCGCATCGTGGGCCACGCGAACGAAGAAGGCGGGCGACTCCCCTTGGCCCTCGAGCAACCAGCGCAGCTGCGAGATCGCGACCCCGGTTTCGCCGAAACATTCCTTCTCGAGGCGGTCGAGGGAGGTGAGATCGGAAATTTCGGCGGGCCGGATCGAATGCGGAGAAGACGACATACTTCCCTTTACCCCGAGACGGCGGTCACGACTACCCTCGCGGTCTCGGGCCCGGGCTTGAAACGGCTTTTCGGCTTCCTTTCGGACATGCCTGGCCCTAGAATCAGGATATCCATGAGCCAGTTTCGTCGACGGATCCTCCTCATCAACCGCCCATTCCAGATTCGCTTCGCGGTTTACGTCTGCTCCTGGCTTTTTGTGCTAAGCGTTATTTATCCGATGCTCGTTTCGCAGCTCTATGACTGGTTCACCCGTTATATCGCCGCGGATCCCAGCAGTCCGATGATGCCTTTCCTCGCGAAGTCGCGTCAGGACATGCTCTTCTGGCTCACGCTGATGCAGGTCTGCTTCATGCTGATGACTTTCCTCATGAGCCTGTTCATGAGTCACCGAATCGCGGGACCGATGTTCAAGCTCAGCAAATCGCTGAACGGTCTGCGGAACGGAAGTCTCGCCCGCCTCGGATTCCGCAAGAACGATCACTTCCAGGAAGTGGCGACGGATTACAATTTCATGATCGAGTCGGTTTCCGACCAGATCTCCACCTCGAAGGTTCATCTCGAACGCGCGCTCGCTTCCGCCAAGGACGAGGCCACCCGCCAGGAGATCGAAGGCGCCCTGAAAGCCCTCGGCTTCTTTAAAGCCTGAGTCAGGCCGGTCAGGAAAACGCGATGTCGAATCTCCGCTTTCGCCCCCATCACTTTCTTTGCACCGTTGGATTCGAAGGGAAGGGCTATAGCGAGGCGTTCGTCGAAAACTACCAGAGGATCGCGACCGGGCTTCGGAACTCTCCGGACGGCGACGCCACCGTGATCGAGGTCGTTTCCGAAACGACGGATTCGATCTGCGCGCCCTGCCCGAACCGGCGCGGCGATCTCTGCGAAACCGAGACGCGGATTCGCGCGCTCGATGCCGCCCATGCCCGGATCCTCGGGCTAAAAGCCGGAGATCGACTCACCTGGGGAGAAGCGAAGATGCGGATCCGAGAAAAAATGAACCTCGAGAACTTCGAATCGGCCTGCGCGCCCTGTTCCTGGAAACGCGCCGGAATCTGCGAGCGCGCACTCCGCGCCTTGCCGCACGCGATACTGGCGACGGTCCTTTTCGCCGCGCTTTCGCTGAGCGGTTCGCCCCTCGCCCATGCCGACCCGGTTTCGGAATACGAAGTCCGCCGAAACGCCATCCGCGCGAAGATCGTCGGAAAAACCAAGGCGCCGAAAGCCGCGAAAGCCCTGGCGAAGGCGTCCGAACTTCTCGACGCCAAGAAGTTCGCCGCCGCTACGGCCGCCGCGGCCCCGGCCGAAAAAGACGCGGACTTCGCGGACCACGCTTCCGCGATCGTCGGAGCGGCAAGTTACTTCGAGGCCGAAGCGGCGCTCGAAAAATCCGAGTGGAAGAAAGCGGAATCGCGCGCGAAAAAATCCATGGCCGCGTGGGGCCGGATCACCGAGACTTATCTTTATTCCCCGTGGCTGCCGAGCGCACCCAAGGAGATCGGCAAGGCGGAACTGACGGCCGCGACGGCGCAGGCGGCGAGCAAACAAACCGCCAAGGCGTCGGCGCTCTACGAAAAGGCCTTCCAGCGGCTCGCGCTGGAAAACGCCCTCTATCTGATCAGCCCCGACCACCTCGAACAGTACGCGACGCTTTGCCTGAAGAAAACGACTCCGATCTGCATGTCGTGGATCGTGAAATTCGCGAATCACTATTCGAAGAACACGGCGGAGTCGAAGCGGCTCGCGACGAAGTTCCCGGTCGTCGTCGAAGCGGGGAAACCATTCTTCGCGAATTCGAAGGTCACCACGGGATACAAGCAGAAGGACGCCGACGAGATGGCGTTCGACCAGGCCTTTCCCCTCGTCGTCGAGGAGCAGTGGTCCGATGCGACCGAGGCGCTCACGAAATTTCTCGAAGAATTCCCGCGCTCGGCCCACCGATTCCGCGCCCGTTATTGGCTCGCGTTCGTTCTCGAGAAGAAGTCGGCCGAGAAGGCGAAACCTCATTTCGAGCAGCTCGTGCGCGAGAGTCCGCTGACCGTATACGGTCTGCTCGCCATGCTCGCGCTGAAACAGGAGCCCGATGGCCGATTCAAGGGCAACGCCCCCGACCTCGTCTCGAAGGACGACCAGCAGACTCCGATCGAGGCCGCCCGCCTCGGCCGGGCGACGAAACTTCTCGCGGCGAAAGCCGATAAGCTCGCGGCGCTCGACATCCGTGCGATCCGCTCGCGCGATACGGCGCCCGGACCGTACCTCCTATGGCTCTCGAGCTTCGCGGCCACCGCCGGTTCGCACCTGACGGCTTTCTCCATCCTTTCCGACATGATCGCGCGCATGGACGAGTCCGTTTATACGGGCGAAGGACTGGACCTCGTTTTTCCGGTCGTCGAATGGCCAATCATCGCGAAACAAGGGGCGGATCTCGGGGTGGATCCCGTTCTGATCCTTTCCCTGATCAAGCAAGAAAGCGCGTTCGAAAAGGAAATTTCCTCCTCGGTCGGCGCGAGCGGTTACATGCAGCTGATGCCGTTCACGGCGTCGGACGTCGAACCCGATGTGGAGCGCCGTGATCTCATCCAGGCGGAGACGAACATTCGGATCGGAACGAAATATCTGAAGAAACTTCTCGATCGCTACAAAGGCAACGTCGCGCTCGCCCTCAGCGGCTACAACGCCGGACCGACGGCCGCAGATCGCTGGGTTCGCGAAGGACGGGCGGCGGGTTCGTTCATGGAATACGTCGAGCAGATTCCCTACAAGGAAACCCGCGATTACGTCGGCACGATCTTCCGAAATTACGTTTGGTACCGTTACCGTCTCCGGGGCGAACGGGTCACCACCACGGAAAACTTCTGGCCGGCCTCGGCTCCGCCGCCGGCGAAGACCCTCGAAAAAACGATTACTCAGGGCGATTAAACTCGAGGCATAGAACCGGGGTTTTCCGCCGGTGCGGATAGGGCCCCGCCCGGCGGGATGACTCAGGACGCCATCGTTTCCGCTCGCGCCTTTCCCTTGGTCGTTTTTTCCCGACCTGTTACATCGCGGAGATGCTTTCGGATTCCTTCGGACGGGACCACGACTATCTGCGGATCTCGCTCACCGACCGCTGCAATCTGCGGTGTTTTTACTGCATGCCCGAAGAGGACCATCCCTCCATGGCGGCGGACCACCTGCTGACCGCGGACGAGATCGAACGCATCGCGCGGACGTTCGTCGAGCACGGGGTGAAAAAAATTCGCCTGACGGGAGGCGAGCCCCTCGTACGCAAAGACGCCGCCGAGATTTTTCGCGCGCTCTCCCGTCTGGGAGTCGAACTCGCGCTGACCACGAACGGAATCTTGCTCGGCCGCTACTTCGACGTGCTCCGGGAAACCGGTATCCGGTCGGTGAACGTCAGCCTCGACACCCTCTGTCCGGAGAAGTTCAAACAAATCACCCGGCGCGATCATTTTGCGACGGTGCTAGCGAATATTCTGCGCCTCGTACGCGAAGGATTCCGGACGAAGGTGAACGTCGTCGTGACCCGCGGGGTGAACGACGGGGAAATAGCCGACTTCGTCCGGTGGACGAAGGAATTACCCGTGAACGTCCGCTTCATCGAATTCATGCCCTTCACCGGGAATCGTTGGCAAAGTACGGGAGTTTTCGCGTGGCGGGAAATTCTCGCGAGCGTCGAAAGTGAATTCATCGTCCGCGCGACGCCGGGCGCACCGAACGATACCGCGAAGAATTACGAGATCGAAGGCCATGTCGGAACCTTGTCGGTGATCAGCACGATGAGTGCGCCGTTTTGTTCGACCTGTAACCGCATCCGTTTAACCGCGGACGGGAAACTGAAAAACTGCCTTTTCTCGAAATCCGAAACCGACCTCGTGGGCGCCCTCCGCCGCGGCGAAGCGATCGCCCCGCTGATCGCGGCGAATCTGCGATCGAAGGCCAAAGAGCTCGGAGGCCAGTTCGATTCGGGCGAAGGATACGCCGGATTCGCCGGACTTCGCGCCGAGACCATCGAGAATCGCAGCATGATCGCGATCGGAGGATAGATGGAAACGATCGACCCTGGCTTCGATAGAGCGCATCCCCCCCGAACCGCCGACGAGCCGATTTCGGTCGCGGTCGCGCGCGCTCGGATCGAAGCGGCGGTACAGGTGCTTCCCGCGGAGCGCGTCCCGCTCACCGAAGCGCTCGGCCTGGTCCTCTCCGAAAACGTGATCGCACCTTACGATATCCCCGGATTTCCGCAGTCCTCGATGGATGGCTACGCGATCGCCTTCCGCGACCGCGAAAGCGAACTGCCCGTGACGGACGTGCTTCCCGCCGGCGCGCCCGCACCTCGGCATCTCCAGCCCCGCACCGCGATGCGGATCTTCACCGGCGCGCCCCTCCCGATCGGCGCGGATACCGTCGTCATGCAGGAAAAGGCCGAAATTCGGGACGGACGCCTGTTCGTGAACGACCCGCGCCTCGAACCCGGGCTTTACGTCCGCGCCCAGGGATCCGAAATCGCCGCGGGCGAGATCGCGCTGGAGAGCGGCGCTTCACTCACTCCGCCGGCGATCGGCTTTCTCGCGGGAGTCGGCGTGGGCGAAGTTTCCGTCCATGTCGCGCCTCGGGTCACGATCATTCTGACCGGGGACGAACTCCAGACCCCCGGAGAAGTGCTCGCCTACGGACAGGTCTTCGAGGCGAATTCCTATTCCCTGCGGGCAGAGCTCGCCCTGGCCGGAATTTCCGCGGTTCGGATCCGCACCGCCGCGGATACGCTCGACTCGCTCCGAATCGTCCTCGCCGAGGCGCTCGCGGCGAGCGACGTCGTTCTCCTCTCGGGTGGGGTGAGCGTCGGCGATTACGACTTCGTCGTCCGGGCGGCCAAGGCATGCGGCGTGAAAAAACATTTCCATCGCATCCTCCAGAAACCGGGAAAACCCCTCTACTTCGGTACGCATGGTTCCGTGGTCGTATTCGGTTTGCCGGGCAACCCGGCCTCGGTACTCACCTGTTACTACGAGTACGTCCGACCCGCCCTCGACAAGATGCGCGGCCGACGGCCGACGCCGCTTCGGGAGGCGAAACTCGCGACCGCGCATCGGAAACCCGCGGGGCTCGCTCACTTTCTCAAGGGCGTCGCGGAAGGGGATACCGTACGCATCCTCGACGCCCAGGAATCCTATCGACTCACGTCCTTCGCGCGGGCGAATTGCCTGATCCATCTCGATGCCGATCGCGACTCGTACTCCGCCGGAGAAACCGTATCGATTCGCGAGCTCCCGCGGGGTTTACGATGACCTCCTCGGCGATCCTTCTCTTCGGGGCCGTCTTCGCGATCGCCATGCTCTACGCTTCCGTCGGTCACGGCGGAGCGAGCGGGTACCTCGCCCTCCTCGCGTTATTCGGCGCGGAACCGTCCACGATGAAACCGACCGCCCTCGTGCTGAATCTCTTCGTTTCCCTGGCGGCGTTTTTCCAGTTTTACCGCGCCGGCTTTTTTCGCCCGCGCATCTTCTGGCCGCTGGCCCTCGTGGCGATGCCCTTGGCCTACTGGGGCGGAACGCTTACGATCGACGACGCCATTTACCGTAAAATCCTCGGCGCGACGCTGCTGGTGCCGGCGGCGCGTTTCCTTTTTCCCCCGCGGGTGGAACCGGTCGCCACGCGCGCACCGAATCTCGTGATTTCAGTTCCCGCCGGCGCGGGAATAGGATTCCTGTCCGGACTGATCGGCATCGGCGGAGGAATCTTGCTCTCCCCGCTTCTGCTCCTGCTCCGGTGGACGACGCTAAAAGAGGCCGCCGCGATCAGCGCGCTCTTTATTTTCGTGAATTCGGCGGCGGGGCTCGCCGGCCAAATCGCGACCGGCGTCTCGTTCGCTCCGGAGATGGCCGTCTACGTCGCGCTCACGCTCGCCGGCGGCGGCCTTGGCGCGCGTCTAGGCGCGTTTCGCTTCGCGGACGGGGTCTTGAAAAAAGCGCTCGCCCTCGTCCTCGGGATCGCGGCGTTTAAACTTCTCTTTCCGAGTCCCGCATGACGAATCCAGGAAAAGCATCTTCCGGCACAATCACCATTCTTCTCTTCGGTCCCTTGGCGGAGCGGGTCGGCCGTTCCCGCCTCGAAATCGACGCGGACCGCGCGGTCGACGTCGAATCGTTGCTCGCGATCCTTCGCCGCGAATACACCGCCCTGGAGACGGCGAAATTCGCGGTCGCGGTCGACGAGAAAATCCAAAATGGCAATATTCCGCTCACCGCAGCGATGACGGTCGCTCTCCTGCCTCCGTTCTCAGGAGGCTGAGCCGTGTCGAGCACCCGTTACTCCCGACAAATGGCGCTGCGAAACTTCGGACCCTCCGGTCAGGCGCGACTCGCGGCCGCGCGGGTCCTCGTCGTCGGCGCGGGAGGACTCGGCTGTGGCGCTCTCCCTTTCCTCGCGGCGGCCGGAATCGGAAAAATCGGGATCGCGGACGACGATCGAATCGAGCTTGCGAACCTGCATCGGCAGGTCCTGTATACGACCGATGAAGTCGGGGAACTTAAGAGCGAGACGGCGGCGAAACGCCTGCGGGCGATGAATCCCGAGATCGAAGTCGTCTCCCACCCGATTCGTCTCGACGTTCGAAACGCGGAATCGATCATCGCGGATTACGACGCCGTGATCGACGCGACCGACCGGTTCGATTCGCGCTACACGCTCGATGCCGTTTGCGGCCGACTTCGGAAACCGCTCATCTTCGGCGCCATCTCCGATTTCGAAGGTCAGATCGCGGTCCTCCATTACGCGAATTCAGAGGGCGCCAGCGCGAGCTACCGAGACTTCTTCCCCGAACCCCCGCGCGCGGACGAAGTTCGCAACTGCGGCGAAGGCGGAGTGCTCGGGGTCCTGCCCGGAATCGTCGGCGCCCTCCAGGCGGCCGAAGCCCTGAAACTTCTCAGCGGATGCGGAAAGCCGATCGGTCCAGGCCTGCTGACTTATTCCGCGCTGACCCAGGAGACCCGTTTCTTCGGACTGCCGTCGCCCGGACCGACCGCCCGCTCGTCGGCCGACCCCACCCGCTCCGAGACCGCAGCGGCGCGCGTCCGAGAGATTTCGGCAGCCGAGTTCGATCGACTCCGGGAATCCGAAGGCGAATCCATCACCGTGATCGACGTCCGCGAGGCAGGGGAACGCCCATCCGTCTCCGAATTCGCGCACTTCCGGCATTCGCTTTCCCGCCTGGATTCCGAACTTCCGTCGCTGCCGAAGACGAAGACGGTCCTGTTCTGTAAATCCGGGGCGCGGAGTCTCCGCGCGGGCCAAATCCTGGCCGCGCGCTTCGGCGAGGAAAAAATTTTCTACAGCCTCCGCGGCGGAATCGTCGGCTGGATGGCCGAAAGGGAGCGAGAACGATGAGCACGAAAAGAACGCCCAAGAATATCTTCGTCCCTGGTCCGCTCCCTACCGCGGACCTCGCGGAAAGCATCGGCGCCCACGGATCGAAGACCGGGATCGGCGCGCACGCAATATTTCTCGGACAGGTTCGCGCGGATTCGATCGACGGAAAACGGGTCGTGGCGATCCATTACGAGGCCTACGAGTCGATGGCCCTCCAGAAGATGCATGAGATCCGGGAATCCATCTTCGCGAAGTTTCCGCTGGAGTGCCTGCACGTCTCCCATAGCCTCGGTCGGGTCGCCGCCGGGGAACTTTGCCTTTCGGTCTTCGTCTCTTCGACGCGGCGGCGCGCGGCGCTCGACGCCTGCGACGAGCTCGTCGAACGAATTAAAGCCGAGCTCCCGATCTGGGGAAAAGAAATCTTCGAAACCGACGAACATCGCTGGAAGGAAAACACCTCGCATGAACAGCATCACGCATAAGTCCTCCACCCTCCGCAGGGCCACCGCGCTGGCCGTGGTAAAAGTCTCGGAACGCTCGACGATCGAGGCCATCGAAGGCAAACGGGTCCCGAAGGGCGATGTTTTCGAGTTCTCGCGCGCGGCCGGACTTCTCGCGGTGAAGAAGACCAGCGACGTCATTCCCGACTGCCATCCCCTCCCCGTCGAGTACGCCGCCATTCGGCACGAAGTCGTCGGAACGACGATCGAAATTCGGGTCGAAGTCCATACGATCTATAAAACCGGCGTCGAGGTCGAAGCGATGCACGGGGCGGCGGTCACCGCGCTCACGATTTACGACATGCTGAAGCCGATCGATTCGGGCGTCGAGATCGGCACGATCCGCCTGGAGGAAAAGCAGGGTGGGAAGACGAGCTTCACCTCTCCGACGGCGGCGCTTCGCGCGGCCGTCGTCGTCTGCTCGGACACGGCTTCCCGCGGGGAAAAGCCGGATACCTCCGGAAAGTTCCTCGTCGAACGGCTTGAACGGGATGGATTCTCTTCGGTCGGGTACCGGATCATTCCCGACGACCTCGAAACGATCCGCGACTGCGCGAAGGCGATGAGCGCGGAGGGCGTGGACCTTCTCCTCTTTACCGGCGGAACCGGCCTGTCCCCCCGGGACGTGACGCCCGAAGCGCTCCGACCCCTGCTCGATCGCGAGATTCCGGGAATCATGGACGCCTTCCGCCGCTACGGACAGGATCGCACGCCTTATGCCATGCTTTCTCGCGGAGTCGCCGGGATGATCGGAAAAACGCTCGTGCTGCCCCTGCCGGGAAGTCGGCGCGCGGTGGAAGAATCCATGGACGTTCTTTTCCCGCATGTCCTGCATGTCTTCGCCACGTTAGCCGGCACGAACCACTGAAAAGAAATCGTCTTTCAGACGCGGCGCGCGGCGCTTTTTTCGAAATTTTCTGCCATAGCAATCATACGTTTCGAAGTCGTGCGGCGAAAATTTTTCGGAGGCGGTACTCGCCTCTTCTCGGGAGAGAGATCAGATGATTCAGAATTGGTTCAGACATTCCATTCGCCGATCGGTCGGTGTGGTCGGTTTCGGAATTTTATCCGTCATTCTCGGATTTACCCTCTTCGGCTCTTCGGAGGTCGAAGCCCATCGTCACGAACTCGATGGCCGCGAAGACCATCTCTGGAGCGAAGATCGCGCGGCTTACCGAAGCTACCGCGAGGGACGCTCGCGCCTTCCCGCCCGACGGAATCTCCTCCGCTATTCGAGAACGGATCTCTATGCGGTGGATTCGGAATACATCGTCGACAAGCTCGAGATCCTCTCCGGTGAGCACGATCCGGTGCTTGCGAATCGGGGCGGCGAAAAAGGTCGCGCGGAAGCCCGCGTCTTCCTCCGTCACGAGTTCGAGCAGCACGGCTTTAGGGTCTCGGAGCACCGCTACCGCACGGGCGTGAATCTCGTCGCGGAACGGAAAGGAAAGTCGGGAAAGTTCCTGATCGTCTCCGCCCATTACGATTCGGTGAACAACCCCGGCGCGGATGACGACGCGAGCGGCACCGTGGCGCTGCTGGCGACCGCGAAGCTGCTTTCCGACAAGGTGCTTGAGCACGGGGTTCGGTTCGTCGCTTTCGACGAAGAAGAACTCGGGCTGGTCGGGTCCGCGGCCTATGTAAAAGAACTTTCGGCCAGCGGCGAGAAGAGCCGCATTCTCGGCGACTTCCAGATCGAGATGCTCGGCTATAACGGGCGGAACGACGGGAAGTTTCACGTCATCTCCTGCGACCGCTCGGACTCGCAGTTCCTTGCGGACGCGGTCATCGAAGCCGTGCGCGGGCTGAAAAACGGCCTCGTCGTCACGGAAGCCTGTACGGACCGCAGTGACCACGCCAATTTCTGGAAGGCGGGCATTCCGGCGATCGTGGTTTCGCAGAACTTCTTCGGCGGAGATTCGAATCCTTGCTACCACCGGAGCTGCGACAAGATCGGCCGGATGCACCTCGATTATTTCGCGAAAACGACGGAGGCCGTCGCCAACGCCGTCCTCCTGCTCGCGGCAGAATAGCGCTTGATCTCGAGGGTTTATCCGCTGCCGAACCAAGATTGACAATGCGCGTTGTTTTCGGCTATGAAGGCGGACCAGGGGGTTTCATGTCGATTCGGGTCTTCACCGTCGCTGCATTCATGCTCTTCCTGCCCGCGGCCCTTTCTTCGGTCGCGAAAGCCGACGCATTTCCCGCCACGCCGGAAGATCTGCGCGGAATGGCGTCCCTCACCTGCTCGGGTGCCCTCGTTCGCCTAGGCCGCGGCGCCGACCAGCCGGCGGTCCTCCTGACGAACGGTCACTGCGCGCGCGCGAAGATGATCGATCCCGAGGATGCGCTCGTAGACGCGCCCTATGAGCGCGGGTCCATCTCGATCTATGTCGGAACCGAATCTCCGGTGGAAACCACCCCGACCCGCGTCCTTTACGCGACGATGACGGGGACGGACCTTGCGCTCGTGGAGCTGCGATCGACCTACCGCGATCTCGAAGCGAAGGGCGCGCGCATCTACGAGATTGCCGACGTCGATGCGAAGGTCGACTCCTCCGTCCAGATCATTTCCGGTTACTGGAAAGAAAAACAGCTTTGCGGCGTATCCCACATCGTGGAGAGCCTGGCCGAAGACGCATGGACTTATCGAAATGCGATCGCGCTTCGCGAGCCTTGTCCGGTCCAGGGCGGCTGGTCGGGAACTCCCCTGCTCGACTCGACCACTTCGGCGATCGTCGGCATCATCAGCAAATCCAACGCCGCGGGCGGGCTCTGTACGCTCGACAACCCCTGCGAAGTGCTGAAGGGCGGCGAACGACTGGCTTTCCACGGGCGCACTTACGCGACCCGGGTTTCTCCCGTGCTGGCCTGCCTGACCTCCGATGGCGATATCGATCTCGACCGTCGCGGATGCAAGCTCCAGAAACCGAAGAATCCGCCCCAACGTCGGCCCGCGCCGACGCCCTCTCCGACCGCCACGGCGAAGCCCTCGAGCAAATGGCCTAGACGTTGAACCGGAAGTGCATGATGTCGCCGTCTTTGACGACGTACTCTTTGCCTTCCACCCGAAGGGCGCCGGCGTCTTTCACTTTGGCTTCCGTCCGGTGTTTCATCAGGTCTTCGTACGAGTAGACTTCCGCGCGGATGAATCCCTTTTCGAAATCGGTATGGATGACGCCCGCGCACTGGGGCGCCTTCCAGCCCTTTTCGAAGGTCCACGCGCGAACTTCGACCTCGCCCGCGGTGAAATAGGTCTGGAGTCCGAGCAGGCCGTAGCCGGCGCGAATGACTTTCGCGAGACCGGACTCGTCCATTCCCATGTCCTTTAGAAAGGCCGCGCGATCGGCGATGTCGAGCTCCGCGAGTTCGCCTTCGATTTTTCCGCAGATGGCGACCACCGGGGAGCCCTCTTTTTTCGCGAATTCGACGACCTGCTGGTACAGCGGATTCTTCTCGGGCTGCGCGACGTCTCCTTCATCGACGTTCGCGATGTACATCACCTTTTTCGCGGTAATCAGATGATAATCGTGGATGAGGGCGAGCTGCTCTTCGGAAAGACCGAGGGAGCGAACGGGTTTACCCGCTTCGAGCGCGGCACGCACCGGCTGTAGAACGCCGAGCTGGGCGGCGGCCTTTTTGTCCGTACCGCCGCGGGCGGCCTTCTCGAGCGAAGTGTACCGTTTCGTCACGGCGTCGAGATCGGCCAGGATCAGCTCGAGATCGATGACTTCGATGTCGCGGACCGGGCTGACGGAGCCGTCGACGTGCACGACGTTCGAATCCTGGAAGCAGCGGACGACGTGCGCGATCGCGTTCGTTTCGCGGATATGCCCGAGGAACTGGTTTCCGAGGCCCTCGCCCTTCGAAGCGCCCTTCACGAGTCCCGCGATATCGACGAAGGTCATCTCCGTCGGGATCAGCTTCTGCGGGGGAATGCATTCGGCGATGTCGTGCAGCCGAGGATCAGGTACCTTCACGATGCCGGTATTCGGCTCGATCGTGCAGAACGGATAGTTCGCCGCCTCGGCCTTACCCGATGTCAGGGCGTTGAAAATCGTCGATTTACCGACGTTTGGAAGTCCTACGATGCCGCATTTAAATCCCATGATTACTGATTTCCTATCTTCGTGTTGTAAAGATTCATCGCTTTTTTCGGGTCGTTCGCGACGAGCAGTGAAACCGCCTCGCGCACGCGTTCGAGCACCGGATCCAGAGCGTCGCATTCGCTCTGGGTAAATTGTCCGAGGACCCAGTCCGCCAGGTCCATCTGCGGATTGAAATCGCGCGGGTGTCCGATCCCGATCCGCACGCGGTGGTAACCGTTCTCGCCGCCGAGCGATTCGTCGATCGACTTAAGGCCGTTATGCCCCCCCGATCCGCCACCGGTCTTCAGCTTCAGCCCCGCGGGCGGCAAATCGACTTCGTCGTAAATGACGATTAGATCGGAGATCCCGGCCTTGTAGAACTGGAGAAGCGGCGCGACCGCGCGACCGGAGAGATTCATGAAGGTCTGCGGCTTCACGAGCAGGACTTTTTCGCCCGCGTGGCTCGCGGTCCAGACCTCGGCCTGGTTCTGCGTCTTCGGCCCGGTCGCTTTCCAGGCGTCGATAATGCGATCGAGCGCGAGCCAACCGACGTTATGCCGGGTGGTTTCGTACTTCGCGCCAGGATTGCCAAGACCGACGATAATCTTCACGACCGAATCTTCGTCCTATCTGAACTTTAGACGAACAGCTGGGAAACGCTGTCGTAGTTATGAATCCGGTGGATCGCCTCGGCGAGAATATCCGAAACCGAGAGCTGGACGATTTTCTTCGACTCGCGAGCGGATTCGGAGAGCGGGATCGTATCGGTGACGAGCACTTGTTTGATCGGTGATCCGTTAATGCGTTCGATCGCGGGGCCGGAGAGGACGCCGTGGGTAGCCGCCGCGTAAACGTCGGTGCCGCCGTGGGAAAGAATCGCGTTCACGCCTTCGATCAGCGTGCCCGCGGTGTCGATCATGTCGTCGACGATGATCGCGGTTTTTCCGTCGACTTCCCCGATGATGTTCATGGCCTTGGCGACGTTCGCACCCGTACGACGCTTATCGATCATCGCGACGCCGCACTCGAGGCGTTTCGCGTAAGCGCGGGCGCGTTCGACCCCGCCCGCATCGGGCGAGACGATCACGAGTTTCGCCGGCTCGAAATTCAGCGCCTTCAGATGCGCGAGAATCACGGGCGCGGAGAAAAGGTTATCGACCGGGATGTTGAAGAAGCCTTGGATCTGGCCGGCGTGGAGATCCATCGTCACGACGCGGGTCGCGCCGGCCGCGGTGATCAGATCCGATACGAGCTTCGCGGAAATCGGAGTCCGCGGCTGAACTTTCCGGTCCTGGCGGGCGTAACCGAAGTAAGGGATGACCGCGGTGATCTCTTTCGCCGACGCGCGTTTCAGAGCGTCGATCGTCACGAGAAGTTCCATCAGATTGTCGTTCACCGGGCGGCAAGTGGACTGGACGACGTAACAATCGCGTCCCCGGACGTTCTCGCCGATCTCGACGAAGATCTCGGCGTCCGAAAAGCGGCGGATATCGATCTGACCGTTCGGCTTCCCCAGTCGCACGCAGATCTTCTCGGTTAAGGGACGATTGGCACTGCCGGAGAGAATGACCCAGTCACGAACGCGCATGCCGGAGAACTACCGAAAATAGCTGTGTTTTCCAAGAAAGAAAGCGGTGCGTCGAACGCCTTAGCGGGGAATGTTTTTCCCGACCTCGGCGGCGCGCAGAAGTTCGAGACAGCTCTTCACGGGAGGGGTCTTACGCGGTCGGGCCGGGCCCCCGAAAGGATGACCCCGCTCGTTCACCCGGTCCATCACGTCGTACTCCGTGCCGAAGGCCTTAAAGAGCCTTTCGATCTTATCCTTGTGCCGTGTCAGAACCTCGTAAACTCCGTTAATTTGGCGGCCGATCTCTTGCCGCTTCAGAATCAGCCACGTCTGGGCCTCTTTCGAGAGCGCCATATTGTCTTCCGGGCGGAGTCGCTCGACCTCGAGGAATTCCGCGAGGACGAAAGCCGGACGGTTATCCATGATGTAGAGGTCGGCGTAGTGGTTGAAAACTTTGTTCATCTGCTCTTCCGTCGCGCCGGCATCGCGCCAGCGCTTGCCCAGTGCCGCGACCTCATCGTCCCGCGCGCTGGCCTTTTCGGACAGCTGGCTTTCGTAAGTCAGGATGTCCTGGCGCCAACGATAGAGTTCGGCGAATTCCTCGAGCGATTCGTCGGTGAAGGCGGCGCCCAGCTGCGGCTTCACGATCTGGGCGAAATGCAGTTCCGCCGTCCGCTTCGCGACTTCCATGTTCTGGAGGCGATCCGAAAGTTTCGTGAACTGTCCGTACAGAAGGTCGAGACCGGTCGCGCGGGCCTCTTTCATGGCCTTGGCCATGGTCGACTTGCTGATGTTTTCCGCCGGCAAGAGCGCGTCCCAGAGCTCTTTTTCGTAACGGGCGCTTTCCGCGGTGGAGGTGCCCGGATATTTCACCGGATCCTGTCCCTGGAGATCCTTCTTTCCGGCGAGAAGCTTCTGCCACCAAATCATGTGCGGAGAAATATGCTTAGAGCTGAGCTGGTCCACTTTTTCGAGAACCGGTTTCATCATCGGCTCGAGCGCGGAATTCAGCACCCGAGTCACCGGACCGAAGACGAAAGCGTCGCTGAACTTCTTGCCAATGAAACTGAAAAATCCTGCGGCAGCCGCGCCGACGGCGACGTACCAGAACGAGCGGTTTTCGACGCGATCGATGGCTTCCTCGAGTTTTTTCTGCCCTTCGCCCGGGTGCTGCGCTTCGAGTACGAATGCGGTATCGGCGACGAACGCGAAATAAAAGAGAGCCGCAGTTTCCGCGACCGATCGATCCTGGACCGCGCGGAGAGTCTCGGGCCGGAGGGTGGATTTTTTCTTCCGTTCCCACCAGACGCGGTACGCGGTCGTATCGCCATAAATTCCGGTTTCGGCCCCGATGCGAATCGAAGCGTCGAGATCCCTTTCCAGCGCCGCCATCGACTTGGTCGAATCGGACCCGAACGTATAACTTCCGACCGAGGTGGTTTTCAGACGATGGATCTCGTCCCAGTTCGCGCGCCGCAGTTCCTCGATGGTCGGGGGAGTGGGCGACTCCGCGGTAGGTTTCGGTCGTTTCGCGATCGGCGAATACGGATCGGGTCCATCCGACAGCGCGAATGCGGTCCCCGAAAACGCGAGCGATGTCGCTAAGATGCTCGCGAGCCAACGATGAGACCAAGGACCCATAATTTCCTATCGGCCGCCCAGGCGACATCTATAAGGAAGAAAAGTACGAAAGTTAGGGTTTGAAAAACGACTTGTTCTTTTAAATGCGCCGCGTTAGGAAACTGACATGAAATCGACCTCCCGCTTCGTTTTAGGGCTAGCTCTCCTGGCTTCGAGTTCGAGTTTCGCGGGCGGGTACTCGCTCGACGCGAACTGGGATGTCCCCCCTCCTCCTCGACCGGGATCGGCGGAGTCGAAACGGGATTTCCAGGAACTCCGCAGGTGGCAGAACGTGCGTACCGAAGCGGAATGCGCCACTGCGCGCGCGCAGAACTTCATGTCGGCCGAGGTGCTCTTCGGTCCATCGACCGGCCTCCTGACGAAACGCGAATTCGCGGCCCTCGAGCATCTTCTGACGGAGGTGATCGAAACGGCGGAGAACGAGGCCCGCCCCTATAAGGAAGAGTTCCGCCGTCCACGGCCCTACGACACGGACTCGGAAATTTCACCGTGCATCCGTAAGCCGGGAGGAGCGAAGTCCTACCCGAGCTCGCACGCCGCGGCGGGCATGGCCGGGGGACTGGTTTTAGCCGACTTATTCCCGGCGCGAGCGGAAGAGTTCCGGGCCGCCGGAATTCAAATCGGAACGAACCGCGTGCTCGGGGGCGTCCACCACCCGTCGGACGTCGAAACCGGTCAGAGCATCGGCGAGCAGATCCACCAAGCTCTCGAATCGAGCCGAGAGTTTCTGCGCGACTACTCCGCCGCCGAAGCGAAGTTCTAGAACGAGCGATTCCGCCAAATCTTTGTCGGAGCAAAGGAGTTTCGCTCGGTTCCTGTCCGATTCATTACGTTCGGAATGAATTGCTTAAATTTCCCCGCGTTTACTGAGATTTTCCCAAGATCCTTCAAATTATGTTTAGGAGTTTGCGCAGGGGCACCGATAGAGCGGGTATGGACCGGTCTATCTTTTCTATTCAGCACCTTCGAATTCTCGCCCTTTCCACGGTCGCGACCTGTGTCGCTTCGTTGTTCAGCGGATGCGCGAGCAGCCAACTTTCCGTGGACAGCGATCCGGCGGGCGCGGAAATTTTCGTCGTCTCGACGGGGAACGTCCGACAGAAAATCGGCGTGACGCCGATGACGATCACCCCCGCGCAGATGCCGGGGCTGTTTACGAGCGAGTCGCAGATCCAGGTCCAGAAAGACGGTTTCCGACCCGAAAGTTTTCTGCTGCCGCCCCAGAGCGCCGGCACCGTCGGACGCATCCAGGCGAAGCTCACGGAAGACTCCGTGACGAAAACCTGCCAGGACTCGGCGAACGCCCTCGTCGATTCCACGGACGCCGTCGCGCAAGTCCAGCGACTGATCTACCGTAAAAATTATCTCGAAGCCGAAAAGGCCCTGTCGACCTACATCGTGAAGTACGCGTCGGTCCCGGTCTTTCACAGTCTGCTCGGAAACGTCCATTACCTGCAGAAGGACCTGGAGCGCGCGCTGCAATCCTATTCGCGCGCGAGTTCCCTCCAGCCCCAGAACCAGGAAAACATTCGGATGATCCAGAAGATCAAGGAAATCCGGGGAACCGGAACCAACTAGAGGAACGGCAGATGTATTTTCTCATCGGACTTGGCATCTCATTCATCTCGATCGTCTGGTCGATCATCCATCTTCGCCAGAGCGCGACGAATTATCTCGATCCCGTCGGGATCGCCGTGGTGATCGGCGGAACGCTCGCCGTCGGCGTGATGATCCTGCCCTGGTCGATGATTCCCGAGCTCAAGGATGCGATCCGCCGTCTCTTCGGAAACCGTAAAATCGATTTCAAGCTGCTGAACCACGAATGCCTCGAGCTTGTCCGTAGTCTCCACGCGGGATCCCTGGACTATACGGCGAAGGAAAAGACGATCGCCTACCAAACTCTCGCGGACGGGGTGGAGCTGATCGGCCTTGGCTTTACGACCGAGAAAATCCACCTGATTCTGGACGAACGCATTCATCAGTGGATGGAACGGAAGCAGAAAGTTTCGGGCGCCATTCGCTCGCTCGCGAAGTATCCGCCGGCCTTCGGACTCGTCGGAACCGTGCTCGGTCTGGTGAGTCTCATGCGTGCGATTTCGGAAGGAGCGAGTTCCACCGAAGCCGGCTTCCGCATGGCCGTCGCGCTGGTCGCGACGCTCTACGGACTCCTCCTCGCCAACCTGGTGCTGAACCCAGCCGGGGAATTCATCGCCAAACATTCGGCGGAGGAACGCAAAGCCGCCGACCTTTCGATGGAAGCGATTCTTCTCGCCGCGGACCGGGTCACCCTCCTGGAGGTACAGGAGATGCTGAATTCGAAAGTCGCCCCGAGTGAACGGGTGAACATCATGGGCAACCTGGGATCCTCTGACGAGAGCGCTCCGGAAGCGGAGGCGGCGGCTTGAGAAAGACCCGTGGCTTGAACCGCAACGTCCTCGGCCGACGCCGGGACGCCGAAATCGACGAGGTCGACTCCGAAGGGAGTTGGGCGATTTCGTACGGCGACATGGTCACTCTCCTCCTGACGTTCTTCATCCTCTTCTTCAACGTGAACCAGAAGTCGACGGAAGAACTGAAGCGGGTGCAGACCGTCCTCCTGACCCAGCTCGGCACGAAAAGTTCGGAGACGGGCGCGGACTCCGCGAAGGAAGAGCCTCGACTGAATATCGGCCGCAAACCCGACTCGACGGAGGTCGAGGAGGAACTCGTCCAGCCGTGGGGCGGGAAAGCCTATTCGTTCGGAAACCGCATCCTGATCGAATTCCCGGAGAAATCCTTCTTCGACTTCGGAAAAACCGAGGTCACCCGCTCCGGAATGAAGGCGCTCGAAGACTTCGTCCCGAAATACGTCCCTTTCGCCGGAAAAAACGTGCTGAGCGTGAAAGCATTCACCGACCATGTCCCCGTGGATAAACGAAAGTCCCGCCGACTCGGACGGAAGTACGATGACAATTTGGAACTTTCCGCGCTGCGGGCCGTGGCCGCCATGCGCGCCCTCCAGAAAGCGGGCGTCCCGCTGAATCGGATGCGGATTTCCGGCTACGGAGAGTCGGACGCGGCGATTCGCGAGGTCGCGGCGGTGATCGAAAACCGCCAGAAAAAAACGCGGACGAAGGGCGATCCCCTCTCCCGAAAGATCATCCTCATGATTGAGCCCATGACGAAGGAACAGCTATGAAAAATATGAAGTCGTTTTCAACCCTCCTCCGCATGATTTGCTTCGGCATGACGATCGTCTCGATGGGCACGGCAATGGCCGAACCCCTGACCAAACATCCACGCGTCGCCGAGCTGGAGGACAGCCTCCGCGAAGCGACGAGCACCTATCTTCGGACTCGCTTTCCAGACCGTCCTTTCATGGCGAACGTCAGCGTCGATCCGCTGCGCCGAAGTTCGACGAAAAACGGCGAACTCGGCGAGTCCCTGCCTTATTTCGACGGCGGTTCGTCGGAGGAAATTCAGGACGAGTGGGACGATCCGCAGCTCGGGCTGCATGCGCTGATGCTCCGGACGAGCAAAATCACCGTCCAGATCTCGCTGAACGATACCCTGAACGATGCGGAAGCCGCTGAAATCAAGGAATCGTTATTCCGAAACCTGCATCTCATTCCCGCCCGGGACGAGATCCAGCTCTCGTTCCGCAGCTGGGCGACGAGCGACAAAAACTGGTTCTACCCGGCGCTCGCCCTCATCTTAGCCGGAATCTTCCTCGCCGGATTCTTCATGATCCAGCGGGCAAGCGTCGGAAAAATCGCGCACGCGCTGAAGGAAAGCGGAAAGGCGTCCGGAGGCGGGGGCGGTCCGAGCCCGATGAGCGTCCAGGCGCCCACGACAAGTTCCGGAGGCGACGAGGGCGGCCACAGCAAGGGTGGGCTGAATATTTCCGATCCGTTCAAGGCGCGGGAACTCGTGGGCGGCTACGTCGCCGAGCTGACGAAGCGTCCCGTCTTCCCGACGCTGAAAACGATGATCGTTCTCGACCAGTACGGTGCGCGGAATTCCTCGGGACTGGGCGCGATCTTAGGCGAATTCAGCCCGGAGAATAAGAAAAAACTTTTCTCGCTCAGCCCTGGCGAAGGCTGGTTCGAGGCGATGAACCACCCGGCGATGATGACGATGGACGAGCTAGAACTCATGCAGAACCTCGTGCGCGAGGGCGATACGGACCGCGGAGCGACGATCGAAGAAGCGCTCGTCCGGGTCTGGCGTCTGGGCGAGAAGATTCCGGACTTCATGCGGGGATTTCCGAAAGACACCGTGCTTTCGATCCTCTCCTGTCTCCCGAAGAACCAAGCCATCAAGGCCGCGCGCAAGGCGATCCCGGGCGCATGGGCCGATCTACTGGACCCCGATTTCGTTCCGAAGGCCCTCGACGCGAAAACCGCCGAGGAAATCGGGAAGAAAGCGGAAGAATTTTCTCCGCTCCAGAGCATCCAGGAATTTCGTCGACACCAGAGCGAGACCGAACTGCGCGAGTTCCTGCTGATTGCGGCTCCCGATGAAGAACGTGAGATTTATCTCGCCTCGCGTCCCGACTCTTCGATTCATAAAAAACGACCTCCGTTCTATTCCGTGTTCGACCAAGAAGAAGAAGTCTTAAAGGACTTCGTCGGGCGTTTCCGGCCGGTCCAGTGGGCCCTCGCGCTCTTCAACGTTTCGAAGACGGATCGGACCAAGATCCAGAAACATCTGAACGAGAAACAAAACTTTCTCTTCATCGATCATCTGAAGCGGTTGGATGCCGCCAATCCGGATCTCCGTTCGGTGGGCCAGGCACGCGAATCGATCGCGCTCGCGCTGGTCGAATTCGAGGCGCAACGCCGCCACGATCTAGAGCAGGTGGCCCAGCTCGACAAATGGGCGAAGGAACAGGCCGAAGAAGGCGAGAAAAAGGCCGCTTAACCCAGTCATATCTGACACAGGTTTTTCGCTGATATTTTTAAATTATCTTAAATCTTGAGAGATTATTTAGATGCGTCTGAGTCCCGCTCCACGATTCTGCAAGCTTTTCGGTTCTGTAATCCTCGCTCTGGGGATCA
Organism: uncultured Bacteriovoracaceae bacterium; assembly: GCA_964536965.1. Classification (GTDB taxonomy): domain Bacteria; phylum Bdellovibrionota; class UBA1018; order UBA1018; family UBA1018; genus JACMQW01. The sequence goes on along the minus strand of CAZIAL010000001.1, from coordinate 22,492 downwards.
TCAGCCCGTCCGCGTTTGCATTGCAGAATAAGCTCGATATCCAGACCGGCTATTACAGCCTGACGGGTACCGCGAGCGGAAGAACCGGAAGCAAGAGCGGCCCGGGCGCGTATCGAATCGGCTATCGCCGGAACGTCCTTCCGAAACTCGACCTCGGCGTCGGTTACTCCGTCATTTACAGCAGCATCTTCACCGGAGATTCGACTTTCGGCCTCGATGTTTCCGCGACCTACTTCCCATTTTCCGCTTCTTCGAAGATGGATTTCGAGGCGGGGCGACAGACTCTTTCACTGAATGAACTCTGGCGCCCTTATCTCAGCCTGGCCTTCAACCAGCGGAACATCCAGTCGATCCAGACGAGTTACGCGGGTTTCTCCGTAGCCGCCGGCACCGAGCGCGCCTGGAAAGAAAACACGAGTTTCAACTTCACCCTACGTTACGCCAACCTTTCCGGGCCGCGGAGCGCGACGGCGACGATCATCGAAGTACTGGGAGGCCTATGTTTCGGATTTTGAGTCGGACGGTGCTCATCGGTAGCCTGGCCGCCCTCACCGCCTGCTCCGGGGGCGGCGACGATACTTTCGGTTTCCTCGAAGGAACGGCCTCGACCGTCGATCCGGCCTGTACCATCGTGCTGGCGACTCCGAGCGAAGGCGGAAACCTCCGGATCGCGACCTCGGCGGTGACGCCGACCCAGATCGTGATCGTCACGAACGACGACAGTTGCGAGGTGAGCTTCGCGCTGAACGGAACGACGGTGGCGACCGGCCCATCCCTGAATCTGACTTCCGCGAGCCTGAATCCCGGCGCGAATACGCTCGTCGCCACGGTCGCGAATTCCGTGGGATCGCAGACGATTACCTGGAACGCCGTCCGCAATACGGCGCCGACCTGTACGAACCAAGTGCCGGCGACGACCGGGACCGTGTTCAGCGAAAATACCCCAACGACCTTCACCACCGACTTCTCGGATGCCGATGCGGACACGGTGACGGTCACTTGGCGCGTCGATGGAAACGCGCAGCCCACGCTCTTTACCCCTTCGGCCACGGCGACCACGAAGTCGGCCGTCTTCCAGGGAAATTCGACCATCGTCGGGGCCCGCGTGATTTCGGCGCTCCTCTCTGACGGTTACGACACGACTTCCTGCAGCTGGAACGTCACCATCAACGACTCGAACGTCGCGGAAGTAGACAACTGCCAGCCTTCAGGTTCTTCCGCGGGCAGCCCGATCGTGCTCTACGAAGGATCAGCGACTCCCATCACCCTTTCCGGCGACGCGACCGGAACCGGAATCACGCGCCAGTGGAAAATCCAGGCACATGGCGCGGGCGCTTACACGAATATTGTTGGCCAGACCGGACCGACGCTGGCGCTGACCCAGGTGATCGCGCCCGCCGCGGCGGGAAATTACCGGGTGACCCTGACCGCGGTCGATACTTACGCAAATACCGCGGAGTGCGCGACGCCGTTTTTCATCCGCAGCAACGATGCCCCTTCCTTCGCCGGAGCTCCGTCTCCCGCGACGAATACGGTGAATTCTCCGATCAAGTACAACGCGGGCAGCACGCGAACCCTTTCGGCGGGTACGAGCGTGACCGACGTGAACGGCGATACGATCCTCTATACCTGGTCGATCGACGGGACGGACGTGAACACCGCCTCCGCGACGCCGACCTCGACGGACGCCCGCCTCTCAATCAGCGCTCTGAATCCGCTCGAAGCCACCTACGACGCGACGGCCGCCGCCAACGGTCCGGGATTCCATACGATCCGCGTCCGGATCAGCGACGGCTACGAGTTCGATACCAAGACCTGGTACATCCAGCCGAACTATCTCTCAGATGCCTGCAACTCGCTCGACGCGGGCGAAATCTGCACGCTCGTGGGCAGCCCTTCCCTCGGCGACGGGCTGAACCCGACCCTCGCCGCCCATCTTTCCCGAATTCGCATCAAACCGCGCGCGCTCGCGAAACATGTCGTCGGAGGAGTCACCAACCTCGCGTTTACCGATTCGACGAACCACGTCGTCTGGTACTGGAACCGCACTGCCGGCGCGCTCGACTTTTTCGGCAAACGGATTCCGGCGAACAGCCTGCGGATCATTCTCGGCTCGGGAAGCGCGTCGGTGAACAACGCGGCGGGGCTGATCGCCGGCTCCAGCCCAGGAAAACGAAACCCGACCAAAATTATGACCCCCGTCGGCATCGCGATCAACGCGACCAACGCGGCGGACCCCGTGATGTATGTCGCCTCGAACTCGAACCATCGCGTGATCGCCGTGAATAATTCGGGACCGACTCCATTCTTCCTCGGGCCGACCGCGAATTCGACGGGCGCCGCGAACGGGAAAGTCCTCGACTCCGTTTCGGGCGCCCAGTGCAATAATCCCTACGGACTCGACTATCACCAGGCCACGGACTCGCTGTATGTCGCCTGCAACGGAAACCACAGCATTCGCGTCGTGACCGGGATCAGCACGCTCGACGCGAACACGGTCTCCAGCATGATCGTGAAGTCGAGCGCGGGAACGACGACGGCGAACGGAACCACGGGTGCGGCCGGAACCGCGACCGTGTACAGCCCGCGCGGAGTCAGGGTCGATCAGACCACGGGCAACGTTTTCTGGATCGATGGCTGCACCACCTCGGGAGGTTATCGTGGCGGCCATGTGCGGATTTATAATTACTCCGGTATCACAAGCTACGGTTCCCGGGCGGGCCTGACCGCCGGAACGGTCGATCAGCTGACGGGGTGGACGAACGCCACCGGGAACTGCAATACGAGCGCGGGCGGCGACGCCCTCACGGCGGCTTCGGTCGCGCAGTCAGCCGTGCGTTTTAACAACCCGGTCGATATCGAAATCATGCCCGACGGACTTTTGGTCACCGATGCGAATACCCGGCGGATTTTTTATCTGAATGCCACCGGCTCGGCCGACGGAACGACTTTCGCGAGTTCCTGGCTCGGGGCGAGCATCGCCGCGAACTCGACGGCGAAAGTTACTGGCTGCGAATCCAATGGAAGCAGCTCGACCTGTGCGAATACGACGAATGACAACGTCACCGGAATCGCCGCGCGGAACGTCGAACCCTACGGAGTGCTTTACCTTCCGGGCGGGATTTCGACTTCGACGGCCGGAGTGCCGATTCTTCTCATCGCCGACCACTGGATGTCTCGCCTCCGGGAACTCCGCCTCGGGACCGGTCTGGTCACCACGGCGGCGCCGGTCGGGAGTTTGGGATATCAGCGCTGGGGTCAGGGAAGTGCGGCGACGCCGGTCACCGGCACCGCCTATCCAAGTTCGGTCACGCTCTATTCCCCGACCGGACTGGCGATCGATGCGACCAGTAAAATTCTCTACATCGCAGAATATAACGGTCGGCAGGTGACGCAGATTAATCTGAATACGGGCGAAGTCAGCAATACCATCGGTGGCGGCGCCACCTACGCGGAGAACCAGACCCGCGGGAATACGCTCCTCGGAAATCTCACGTCGATCGCCCATACCGACGCGGTGAATTTTTTCCCGGCTCCGAAACCGACGCTGCCGAGAAATCTCCTTTATCTCGATGGTATAACGACCGCCGGAATCAACCAGCCTTGCATGCTCCGAGCGCTCCAGCAAAGTTCCGGCGCGAACAGCATCTTCGGGACCACGCTGAATACGATCGATACGGTCCAAAGTATTCTCGGAAGCCACGCGAGCGGTTGTACCGCGGCGGCTACCCCGACCGACGCGACCACGTTCACCGCGGGCGCCGGCGGCGCCACGAACGTCGCGCTCACGGTGCAGTCCGACCAAGGCGGAGGAGTTTTCCGCGATATGGCGATCGGGGTCGACGGCGCGAACAATCCGGTCCTCTTCGTCGTCCTGCCCGAGAAAGATTGCGTGGTCCGCGTGACCCAGAACGGGGCCGTGGAACCAGTGGTCGGCACCTGCTCAGGAACGACGGGTAACGGCGGGTCTCCGGCCGCGAACGTCTCTCCCCTCGCCGACCAGCTGACGATTCCCCGGGGCATCGCCGTCGATCCGCTGAAACCCCAGAACTTCTTTCTCCTCGACCAGGGAGGAGCGACGGCCATCGGAGCGATCAAGTACGTCAACCTCTCCGCGAGCTGCGTCGGTCCCGGCGCGGGCTGTGAGGGAGTCGGCGTGAACAATAACTACTTCGGCCAGTCCATCGCGGCCGGAAAGATCCAGACCCTCAGAAATATCACCGGATCGCCCTATCTAAACGGGATCGCCGTGAACGGCACGCAGCTCTGTTACACGAGTGGCCGGTTGAATACGGCGAACGCGGGACAACATGCGCTGATCTGTCTCGCACGCTCCAGTGGGGCGACCTCCCTTTATTGCGGTGGAGATACCGGAGAATTTCCGAACCGCGACGGCACTCCCCTCGCCGACTTGCCCCTCTACGAAAGTGACGGCGTGACCGAAAGTTACGGGTACCAGGAAGGAAAGACCTGTTCCGCGAACGCGGCCAGCAACTTAGGGGACGTCCTCCTCTACGGTCCTTCGAGCATCGTCTTCGATGCGGAGGGAAATCTCTACCTCGCAGATACCCAAAACCACATCGTGCGGATGATTAAGGCCTGGTAGAAACAGCGCATCATGAGCGACAAAAAGCTTCCCGCTATTGAGGAGCTTTTATGATTCTGTTTGCGCGCAGCCTTTTCCGTTCCGTCCTTTATTCGCTGATGATTCTGATTCCTTTTGCGGGATCATCGATTGCTGACGAAAAAATTCCCGGGATCGTAGCGCTTTCAGGCACCGATCCCGATCTTCCCGATGCGGAACTGAGAGTGATCGATCCCCTCGTAAAGGGAGCAAGATTCGTGGCCATCGGGGAAGCCGTTCACGGTTCGGCGGGCTTCATCAAGATGGAACATCGGCTCACGCGGTATCTCGTGGAACGGAAGGGGTTCCGACTGATTATTTTCGAAAGTCCCGTGATGCGGAGTCGCGGACTCACCCGATGGGTCGAGGGTTGCGCAAGCGGAGCGTCGAAATCGAAGAAGTTGCCGATCGATCTGCACCAAAGCCCGATCGATGAAGACTGGGACTTCTATGTATGGATGTGCGACTTCAACCGAAAAAATCGGAACAACCCGGTTCGATTTCGCGGCATGGACATCTGGGACCGACCTTGGGAACACCAGATCGAAATGGAAAGGCTGACGAAAAAACTCCGTTTTAACTTCGGAGAACAGCTCGCACTGACGCGCAAACATTGCTGGTATCACGACGAAAAAGACTGGAGCCGCTCCAAGGAATATATGGATATTCTGGTGCGGGAGAAAAAGATTCCGGAAGTCGATTACATCCCGTGCACGAAATCATTGAAGTCGATGGAAAAGGCAGTGGACCAGCGACTCGGCCGAAACCTCTCTGATCGCGAGTACTTCGACGCCCATACCCTCATCCAGTCGATCCAGACCTCTTTCGGCTACCAAGCGAACTTTAATTTCGCCTTCCAGTCGTTCGGAAAACAGTGGAATTCCCGCGATCTCGCGCAGGCGAAGAACCAGTACAGCATCTGGGAACAAGAAGGCGAACCTCGTACGGTTCTCGTCGCCCATACTTCCCATGCGACCAAAATGCTGAGCGGGAGCGATTGGTGGAAAACCGGCGAAGGCGTTTTCAAATCCGGAGTCTTCTTTCTCCGGCAATGGCTCGGAAATTCCGTCCGTACCATCGGACTAACCGGATACGATGTGACAGGTAAACAAGGCAACTATACGAAGCCCACTTCGCCCAAATCTCTCGATTTGTTCCTCCATCGTCGCGGCTACTCCGTGGCCTATGTGGACTCCTATTCGAAATTCATTACCAGCCAACCGCGGTGGTGGGTCCACAACGAAAACGACAAGAGCCACTATACCGACGGAGTTTATCTGATCCCGCGAGATAACTTCGACGCCTTTGTTTTCATCGATCGATCGTACAAGGGAAATCCCATCCTTCCGTGGCGCGACGACTGGCAGTGGTAAGGGGTTTTTAAGTCGGAGGAAGCGAAGAAGCCAGATCCTGCCGACTTCGGTGGATTTCCTGGAAACGCGCGAGCTCGGGATACTTCGTCTGCCAATCGAAACCACGGAGTCGGAGCTGCATATAGTCCAGCGCGATCGCTAGATCATAGCCGGCTTGGGTCAGCTGGAAATCCGATACTTTCCACGGGAGCGATTTCCAGGGCTGGGCGTTGATCGCGGCGAGCGTCCGGTCGATATTCTCGAGATATTCGGCGTTCCACTCCGCGGAAGGCGAGGGCCGCTGGTTTTCGAGAAACCAGCGCACCGTTTCGGTCATGAGTCCGACCGCGAGCACCGACGCCGCCCGCACGCGAGCGCGTACCGCGAGATCGGAGCTCCAGATTTTTCCGCCGTAGTTCTCGTGCAGGTATTCAAGAATAGCGTCCGAATCTCCGAGCGCGACGGCGTCTTTCGGGTCGGCCGACGGGCCGCGGACCAGAAGCGCAGGTACGGTTCCCAGCGGATTCGCGCTGAGAAATTCCGCGGTCGGTTCGAAAACGCTGATCTCGCGGGTTTCGAAACTGAGCCCGAGCCGCGAGAATGCGACGCGAACCCTCCGCGCGAAAGGAGAGCGGACGGAATAAAAGAGAACATATTTCGGGTGGAGCGCCATTGCCCACCCATACCGCTTCTTTTCTTCCTTTCCAAGGTGACCCGCGCGGCGTAAACCGAAGCGCGAATGTCGGACCATTTCACCCTGCTCGCCCATGCGAACGGCACCCATACCCTCGTCGACACGGAAAATGGTCAGGCGATGCACTCGCGTATCGGGCCCGCGGAGGAAGCCCGGCTCGTCTACGCGGATCTGGCTCGCCTCGAGCGGAGACTCGATTCGAGTGACCGGACCGTCGTTCTCTACGATGTCGGCATGGGCACCGGGGCGAACGTAATCGCCGCGTTCGAACGCATCCAGACCCACCCGGAATCGTCGGGCCATCTCCAGATCTATTCTTTCGAGCTTAAGCCCGAGGGGCTTCGCGCCGCCATTCGGGCGATCGACCAAAGCCCCGATCCTTTTCCGAGTCTGCGGCCCTGGACCCCGACCCTTCGCCGTCTCCTCGAAACGGACGGGAACGGGGAAAGCCAGCTGACTTTTCTCCTCGGTGCGGTCCGGGTGACCTGGAATCTTCGGGTCGGTGAGTTCTATACCCGGATGCTCGAAGCGCCATCCCCAGATGTCGTGTTCTTCGACTTCTATTCTCCGAAAGTCGTGCCGGAACTCTGGAGCCTGGAACGGTTCCAATCCTTGCGCGGAAAAATTGCCGAGCGCCGCGCCGAGCTTTACACCTACTCGGCCGCGACCCCGGTTCGCCTACACCTGCTCGCCTCCGGATTTTACGTCGGAGAGGGCGTATCGACGGGAGTGAAAAACGAGACGACGGTCGCGGCAACCCACCGCGAAGCTCTCACCGCGCCCCTCCCGCGAGACTGGCTCGGGAAGCTCGACCGCTCCACCTCGGTGGCGGGACCGGGGTTCGAGCGAGCGAAAACGCTCGCGCGCGCGCACCCCCAGTGGAACTGAACTAACCACGTTCCTCGGGTAATCCGCGCTCGCGCCAGGCGCGTATTCCGCCGTCCATCGAGACCACGTTTCGATATCCCATCTTTCCGAGGGCTTCGGCCGCGAGCACCGAACGAAATCCGCCGCCACAGTAAAGGATGATCTCGGCGTCCTTTTCGGGGATATCCGTTTCGATGTCGCGCTCGATGACGCCTTTTCCGAGGTGAATCGCGCCAGCCGCACGTCCTTCCCTCCATTCGTCGTCTTCGCGGACATCCACGAAGTGAAATTTCTCCCCCCGATCGCGCTTGGCGATCACGTCGTCGAGGGTGCATTCACGGACGTTCCGCTTCGCTTGGTTTACGAGCTCTAAAAACGCGGGTGCGTGCTGATTGGCCATGATCTTCCTTTCGTCGGATTACTTCGAACGCTTCGCTTGGTTCAGGCTTTCGATTTCCTGGGTGAGGAACTCGAAGGTCGACTGGACCGAGCGGGTATGGGATCGCTCCTTCAAGCTCGCCACCGAGATGGTATTCTTCAGCAGTCCGCCCTTCCCCTTGAAGAGAAAGAGCTTCGTGCCTTCCTTCTCGAGCTTGCGCACCAGGTGCCCGGGCAAAATTCCGACCCCGAGACCGGCGATGATCAGCCGGGCGACGCCCTGGGAATCTTCGATGGTCGAGCGCAGGGAAAGTCGCCAGCTTTCGTCTCCGAAGTGATGCAGGAACCAGCGGCGAAGAATCTGCTCGTCCTTGCCGTAATCGACGTAGCGGAGAGATTCGAAGAACTCGCGGCTCTGGGTTTTCCCTTCGCCGATCTTCTTCATGTATTCGGGCGAGGCGCAGAGCTCGAGCGTTTCGTCGTACACCGGAGCGGTACGGATCTTCTTATCCATGGAAAACTCGTCGACGAAGGCGAAATCGATCTCTCCCCGCAGGAGAAGGGCGTTCATTTCCGCGCCGTAGCCGAGACGAAAATGGAATCGCACGCCCGGATACTTCTCGGAAAACTTCGCGACGGACGGAATCACGACGTTATACCCGAATTCCGTCGGCACCCCGATGTGGACGCGTCCCGAGAGCTGATTCTTCTCCGCCTGAAGTTCGGAGAATGCTTCCTCCAGCCCTTGGAGACTTTTCTGGCACTGCTCATAGAGGAGCGACGCGGATCCGGTGGGAACGACGCGCTGGTTGATTCGGTCGAAGAGCTTCGCCCCGAGCATGTCTTCGAAAGCGCGAATATGCTGGGAGACTCCGCTTTGCGTGAGATGCAGCTCGCGAGCGGCCGCGGTCATGCTTTTCGTTCGGTAAACACACTCGAAAATACGAACCTGATTCAGGTTCAAGCTATCAATAAACATAATGAAGCAGCATCATAACGAATAATTATTATTTATCCAGGGGCTTCAGTAGAACGGAAACATATCAAAGAACTAGAACTCGGGTCCCCCCCAAATCCCCCGAGTTCATGGAAAAAAGCCCAGGGCTCACCGAATCTACAACCACGGTCCCTGGGCTTTTATTTTATAGTGTACTTACGCACAACATACGCATAAGCTTTCTGAATGCTGACCCCGAAACAGAAAGCCATTCTCGACTTTATCGAAGGATTTTCAGGCGAAAACGGCTATGCGCCCTCCCAGCAGGAGATCGCGAAGCATTTCGGGTTTAAAAGTTTGGGGACCGTCCAAAACTATCTCATTCGACTCGAACGCCATGGTTTCCTCCGAAAAGCCTGGAATGCGAAGCGTGGGATGGAGGTTCTTCGTGACCAGAAGTCGTGGCCATCGCAGATCCCTTTGGGTTCTTCCACAACCACACCTCTCTCTTCGAAGCACCGTGCATCGCTCATCCCGTTGCCTACGAAAAGAAAGAAGGAAGCGGTCCCCCCCCCATTCGCCGATGCTCCGGAAGCGACCCTGCTTTCCGGGGTTACGGCGAGCGCCTCGGTAGTCGCCCTCCCTCTCTTAGGGCGCGTGGCCGCCGGTCTTCCGATCGAGTACGCGGAATACGACCAGACAGTCGAGGTTCCCCTTTCTCTTTTTAGTCGTCCTTCGCGGTCGAGTCATCGCGGAGGTTCGCTCGCGGACGACCATTATGTGTTGAAAGTGAAAGGCGACTCCATGATCGGGGACGGAATTCTGGACGGAGACTTCGTCATTATCCAGAAAGCGAGTTCCGCCGAACAGGGCCAGACCGTTGTCGCGATGATGGGCAACGAAGCCACGATTAAGCGATTCTATAAGAAGAAGACTTCCACCGGCACCCAGATCGAACTCCGAGCGGCGAATCCCGCTTATGAGCCGATCCTGATCGAGTCGCTGACCGAATCGAATCCGGAGGGCACGGATTTCCGGATTGAAGGTGTCCTCGTTGGATTAATCCGCAAGCTTTAGGCCCCCCGCCCTTCCGCCCTGGTTTCCATACACGGATCTATTTCGTGAGATCGAGCGTGACGGAAACTCCGCGGTGGTCGGAGCCTCGCGATGTTTGACGGTCTTCGTAGGTTTGCACCGGCGGAAGCGGTTTCCCGTCTGGTCCTAAGTCGGCCATGACTTTCGCTTCGATGATCTTGCCGGCGCCCGCGGGTGAGGCGAAAAAGCCGTCGAGCTGCTGACGAATGAGTGGCGCCCCTTCCGGAGGAAAATAGACATGCGTATGGCGCTGGTTTTCCGGCACTCCCATGATCTGAAAAGCATCCTGATATCCTGCGTCCCGCAGTCCCTGAAATTCGGCGGCGGTCCCCAAATTCGCATTGAAGTCCCCTGCGACGTAGATGGGAGTACGATCCCCGAACTTTCCGCGTAGGATTTCCATCATCACCCGAATCTGCTCCTTTCGTTTCAGCGCATATCCGACGTCAGCGACCTCTTCGCCTCCGCGCTGCGACTTCAGATGGACGCCTCCTAGAATGAGGAAAGGATCGGCGCCTTCCGGGGCCCCGGCATCGCGAAAGATCAGGAGCGGAAAGTCCCGCGAGAAAACCGCTTTCTGCTCTCCCTGATACAGATGTTTCATTTGCCGATGGCTCTGGACCTCGATGTCGACCGCGAACCTTCGATGGACCAGAAATCCGATGTTGATCCGGTCGTCATTTCCCGGAACGAGAATCTTAAAGTATTCCCCCCCGAGAACGCGCTCCATCGCATTCAGGGATTCGATCTCGAGCCCAATCATCAGATCGGGCTTCTCCGCCCGAATATTCCGGAGAATCGCGTCGATTTGGTGCTGCGGCTTAGTAATCTTACCGTACTGGAATACGCGCTTCCCATCGATCTTGGTCCATTTCCCCTTCGACTCCTCGAGGTTGAGCACGTTGTAGGAGATGACCTTGAGGCGCGATTGCTCGGCCAGCTTTACCTTGCCCCGCTCGGAAGGATCGTTCTTTAGAAGATACCGCGGCCCGAACTGCTCGCGGGGATCGGCCTTCCCGAGCAGAGGCGAGCAGTGAACTTTAAACCCGATCCCGACGCCGATGACGCCGGGTTCGACTGCGAGGCTTCCGAAGGAAACGAGTGCGAGAAAGAACGGAATCAGTCTTTGCAGTCCGTAACCCATCCCCATATCTTCCGCCGAATTCGGCATGATCACAACCCGGCCCCATCGCACGACGAGTCGGGTAAATTCTGCCGAGTGGTCCCCCCTCTCTTTCCATTACTGTAGGGGTACGACCATCATGATCAACCGTTTTTTTTCCTACCCTTGGCGCCTCGTCACCCTGCTTGCGATCGCCTATTTCCTCATCGCGCGCGCCGGTCTCATATTAGCCACCGTAAACTCGAGCACCTCCCCCATCTGGCCGGCGACGGGACTCGCCATCGGATTTTTGGCCGTGCGCGGACGTCAGTACTGGCCCGGAGTTTTCGTGGGTGCCCTCGCGGCGAATCTTTTCACCGATGCGACGCTTGGCGCGGACATCGTGATCGCGATCGGAAATACGCTCGAAGGTCTGATCGGCGCGGTCATCCTCCAGCGAGCAAACCGTCGATCCGAAAACCTCTTTGGCGCCGTGCGCTTCGTCGGCACCATCATCGCCTCCCTGCTCGCGACACCGGTCAGCGCCACCTGCGGAACGGCGGCGCTCTATTTTACGGGCGCGATCGGGAGACCAGCGGCTTTGGAAACCTGGATCACCTGGTGGACAGGCGATACGCTCGGAGCCCTCTTTTTCACTCCCTTCGTCTTTCATCTCCTCACGGAGCGTTCGCATTTTTCACCGTCGCGCATCCGCCTTCCATTCGTCCTCGCAATAGCCATCACGAGCTCGATCGCGATCTTCTTTCATTCCTCGGGGATCCTTTATTCGCTCTTTTTGCTCTATCCGGTCCTTTTTCTCGCGACCTACCTGCTTAAGCCCATCGAAGTGAGTTTGGTTTCCTTCTCGATCGCGGCCGTGGCGATCGCGAGCACGATGACCGGAAAGGGTCCTTTCTTCTTCGGATCGACGAACGACAACCTCATCTTCATCGCGATCTTTCTCGGTTCGGTAGCGATCTCCGAACAGATCCTCCGCTTCATCCGGGATTCGGGAAACCTACGGCTCGCGTCCATCTTCCTCTTCGTGGGATGGATCATCGGCGGCGTCGTGCTGCGGAGTTCGACCCAAAACGAAGAAATCATCGATCGAAGCCGGTTTCGCCGATTGGTCGATCAGTCGATGGGAAATTTCTCGAATCGGGCATTCCTTTATGAGGCGGCGATTCGCGGCGGAACCGGCCTCTTTCATGCATCCACGGAAGTAACTCCCCAGGAATGGTCCCGCTATGTGAAGGCACTGGAGGTGGATACACACTACCCGGGAATCCTCGGCTTGGCGTACATCACGCTCGTAAAACCCGAGAATCTCCAGACCTTCCTAAAATCCCTGAAAGCCCAGGCGCCCGCTCAGGTGCAGTTTCGATCGGCGGGGCCCGTCCAGCCTGAGCCACGCCCGAGCGGGCAGCCCTATTTCATCGTTTCGGGGATCGAACCGCTGGAGCGGAACCTCACCGCGATCGGTCTTGATCTTTCGGCGGACCCCTTTCGTTATCAGTCGCTCGCCGAAGCCGCGCTCTCCGGACACCCTTCGATCAGCGGCCCCCTCCAGCTCGCGCACGACCCCCATGTTCGAAAAAGCTTCGTCCTCTACTACCCTCTCTATCGGCGCCTCCCGAAATCCGCGGCCGACCGGGGAATCGGACCCAATCTTTTCGGCTGGATCGCGACTCCGATCGTCGTCGAAGAATTCGTACGATCGGCCCTCCACGTTCCTGAAAGCGAGATCGCTTTCGATTTTTACTACGACGATGACTCCTCCGGAGCCGCCCCTCTCCTCTCGACGAAACGCTCCGAAGCCGCTCAGCGCATCGAACCCTTCGATCGAAAGGTCATTCGACTCTGGGACCATGATTTCATTTTCCACTGGACCATCAGTCCGAACTTCATTTCCCGCCGCGACTCGGGATCGGCCTGGGTCCTCTTCGCATGCGCGGCGATGACCGTCCTATTGGCCGCGTTCATTTCCATTCTCGATAATCTGAATCGACGCGCGAACTCGATCGCGATCCAGAAGACCCGCGAGCTCGCCGAACGCGAACAGGTGTGGCGGTCGCTGACCCAGTACGCGCCCGTCGGGATCTTTCGCCTCGATTCCGATCGACGACTCGCTTTCGCGAATCCGCTCTTCCAGGACCTCTGTCCGCGCGCCGCTCGAGATCCTTCCGGCTGGGATTTCGGATCCGCGCTCGATCCGGTAGAATTGCCGACGTTCGAAAAGCAGTGGGAGGCGCTCCGAAATCACCGGATCGATCGCATCCAGCTCCAGACGAGGCTCGGTGTCGAATGCAATGCGGAACCGAGGGAAGTTTGGGTGGCGCTCTCGCTCGTCGAGCTTCGACATGACGACCAGGTCGTGGGTTATATGGGGACGATCCAGGATCTGAGCGAGATTCGGGCCCAGCAGGCGAAGCTCGAACATTCCTCGCGGCTGGCGACGCTTGGCCAGATGGCCGGGGGAATCGCGCATGAGATCAACAACCCGCTGACCATCCTCTCGGGGCGCGCCCAGCTGCTCGCGAAGAAGGCCGAGTCCGGGGAACCCACCCCGGAAAGCGTGCTCGAGTCCTGTGCGAAGATCCTCGAAACCGTCACACGGATCGCGAAAATCGTGAACGGGCTTCGCAGCTTCTCGCGCAGCGGTGACTCCGATCCCTTCCACGCGACTTCGCTCGGAAAGATCTACGAAAATACCGTCGATTTCTGTACCGAACGATTCCGTACGCTGAAGATCGATTTTCGCTCGGAAGCGCCTCCAGCGCTCGAACTCGTCTGTCGCGAAGTCCAGGTCGTGCAAGTTCTGCTGAATCTCCTGAACAACGCCGCCGACGCCGTTCTCCCGATGGAGAATCGCTGGATCAGGTTTCGGACCGAAGTCACTCCGGACGAGGTCCAGTTCATCATCACGGACAGTGGCGCCCCTATTCCCGACTGGGTCTCCCGAAACATGATGAACCCGTTTTTCACGACGAAACCGGTCGGCAAGGGCACGGGACTGGGTCTGAGCATTTCCAACGGCATCGCCGAAGACCACGAAGGTTCGCTCAAGTACCGCGCAGGAAACACGAATACCGAGTTCGTCTTCAGCGTTTCCCGGCACTTACCCGAAGGCGAAAGGCCAAGAAGCCCGCGGCTTCTTGGCCCAGCACGCCGGTCGTAGCCGGAAACGATTAGATATCGCCGATGACTTTCTGGAGTTTCTTCTCGGCGCCGAAGAAGAAGAGTCCGACGACTCCACCCAGCACCGCGAAGACCATGAAGAAGGCGCTCTGCGACAGGGTCGAGTAGAGCGTTCCCAAGAGTCCGGCCATGTAGTTTCCGATGAAGGAAGAGACGAACCAGACGCCCATCATCATCGAAACGAAGCGAGCCGGCGAAACTTTCGTCACCAGGGAAAGCCCGATCGGAGAGAGATAGAGTTCTCCCATCGTGAAGATCCAGGTCGTCAGCGCGAGCCAGAACATGTTCGTGAGCGACTTGTCGATCGTGATGAAGTTCGAAGCGAGCGGAATGATCGCGAATGCGATCCCGGCCAGCACGCAGCCGATTCCCATTTTCCGTACCGAGCTCGAACGTTTGCCCTTCGCGGCGCGCATATCCCAGAAAATATTCAGAAGCGGAGCGAAGAGGAAGATATAGAGCGGATTCAGCGACTGGTAATTTTCCGCCTGTAAACCGAGACGTCCCCAGTCCGCTTTTTCGTCCGCCCAGATCTGGAGGGTATTCCCCTGCTGCTCGAAGATCGCCCAGAACGCGATCGTCCCGCAGCAGAGAATCGTCAGAGCCGAAACCCGCGCGCGGTCCGAGGCGTCTTCGATTTTCCGGATCGCGATCACGACCGAAACGATCACCGCCGCGATAATGATCACTTTCAGGATCATCGGCAGCATCAGGACGAGCATGAAAAGGGCCATGAAGCCGAACATTCCACCGATGTTCTTCCAGAGCATGCCTTGGCGTTGGTTCGGTGGGGTGAGATTCGTGAGATCTTCTTTCGGCAGGTACTTCCGGCCGAAATGGTAAACGAGAAGTCCGAGCATCATGCCGAAACCGGCGAGGGTGAAGCCGAGATGCCAGGCGAAACCTTCGTCCGTGCGTCCCATCGACTGTGCGATGTAAACGGCGAGATTTTTACAGAGGAACGGCGAGAAGAACGCCCCGAGGTTAATCCCCATGTAGAAAATCGTGAACGCGCCGTCACGGCGAGGATCGCCCTGCGGATAGAGCGCTCCGACCTGGGTCGAAATATTCGGCTTGAAAGCACCATTTCCCAGAATCAGGAAGAAAAGCGCGATGAGGAACATGCTCTCGACACCCATGAGCAGGTGGCCGATCGCCATGAGGGCGCCGCCGACGTAGACGCTCTTGCGTTTACCCCAGACCCGATCGGCGAGAATTCCGCCGAAGAAAGGGGTGAGATAGGCAAAGCCGGTATAGAGGCCGTAAATATGCGAGGCGTAAGGCTGGTTGTCGAGCGGTCCGAAACCTTGCTCGAGAAGGCCCTTCAGGGCGTTAAAGCCGGTGACGTTGGCCGCACGCTCGGGATCGACCATCAGATACTGGGTCATATAGAGGACGAGTAGCGCGCGCATCCCGTAGAACGACATTCGTTCCCACATCTCGGCGAAGAAAAGGACGAAGAGTCCCTTTGGATGCCCGAACCATTCACCCGACTTCGACCCGGAGGCCGCCACACTCGTCGCCATAACCGTTCCCCTCACTCCATAATTTCACGTTAGGACCGCGAATCGTTTACGACAGGGAATTCGAGATTGCACGAGAAAGGTCGGGTATCGGTGGCAAGCCTAAGCTAAATTTCGGGTGACGGACGGCGCGATACCGCCCCGCGTCTTTTCTAGATCTAGGAGAATCGAAAACGCGACCGCCATGGACGACTCCGGAAAAACCGCCGTTCGGAGCAAGGGATCCAGCGTGCGAAGCGCGGAATCCTCGATCGATCCCACCTCGAAAGGCTGGACGCCCAGCTCTTCCTTCCAGGCTTCATAGTTCTCTTCGCGGAGAAATCCCGAATGGATCGCCGTCCACACGACCGATCGCATCAGATCGAAATCGACCCAGTCCCGGCCTGCGGGGCGGGCATCGCCCTGGAACCAGGACCCTAAAAACTCGAACGCGAGGAGGACCGTTTCCCGGAGCGCATCGATCGACAGGGGTGGCAACTCCCAGGCTTCATCGCGCGTGGACCGGATCTCGGGGCGAGCGTCGAGAAGCGCCCCTCGGCGCTCCGTCACCGTTCGCAAAGAGTCGAACGCGGCCGCCACTTCGGGATTCCGCCACGCCGGCGAGGGCGATTCGAGCTTCAGCTGGTCGATGACCAGCAGGCGCGGGTCGAAAAGAACGGCTTCGAGGGAGTCCTTCAGCTCGAATACGATTTCCTCGGCTTCCGCGATCCCACCCACCGTCGCGATTTCCGCCTGGAGTCGAATCGAATTCCGAGGCTTCCCGAGACCCGCCTCGATATCCCGACAAACTTCCGCCCAGAACCGCGCTTCCAGGTAGCTTTCCACCCGCGGAAGCACGACGAGGGTCGTGGGTGCGTGGGCCAGAGTCAGAATGAGATCGTAAAATCCGGCGCAAACGGGACGGCCGGCGACCGGAAAGCGAGGCTCGTCGAGCTCTAACCCCCGGATGCGTACGCGCAAGCCAGCGCCCGAGTTCGGGGCCCCCGCTAAAATCTCGACGAATTCGCCGTAACTTTCCGCACTCGGGACGAAACGATACTCGAGATCGCAATCGCGGGCGAATCCCGCCGAACTCCCGGCGCGGGCGACTCGCCATTCGGCGGCCCGGATGAGCTTCGTCTCGCCCGGCGCCTGCGGTCGCCATCCCGTACGGGCGAGCCGAAGGCGCTCGGCCCGAATCCGTAACAGCGAAGCGCGGGCTTCGAGATACTTCTTCTGGAGATCCATGACGAGGGAGACGGAAGACGGAGTGCGAAGGAGGCTTTCGAGGAGCATAGGCTGCCCTAGAATTTACGCGCGCTTCCGAAGAATGGAGAGGGAAGATTTCTAAATTTTTTTTCAAGCCGCCCTTTGGCCGATTTTACGCGGGCGAGCTGTCGAGATAATAACCGACCCAATAGAGGTTCTCGAGAGAACTCGCAGCAACATCAATGGGTTTTGCCCCGCCAAAATCCGGATGCTCGGAAAAGAGCCATTTTACTTGCTCTTCGCTCGAAGGATATCGCGCGGCAAGTTTTCGGTAGATGGCGATGAGCGGAGCGGCCGCATCGAGACCGGGCGGAATCGTCGCTTCGCTTCGGGACGCGTCCGCCAGAACTTCTTCGAGGCGGGCGGGCGGCAGTCGGAGAATCGCCGCGAGCTGGGAGGGTTCGAGGCCCCACTCGAGCCGAATCACCCGCAGCCAATCGGGAACGCTGCGATCGGTGTCGAATGCCATCGGTGAATCCCGGGATTTCCGCTGGTTGCGTGCGGCGGTTACTTGTCTTTGATGCGAACGCGGATCTTGTACTTACCCGACGAAGTGTAGGTATAAACGCCCGACCCGGCGCCCATCGTATCGTCTTTGGCGAATTTCGCGCGGCCGCAGCTCGAGAGAAGAACGGTGCCGCTCTCCTTGTTGTTCTCTTTCAGTTCTTTCTTCCACTCCGCACAGGCGTCTTTCCAGCTTTTCAGCGCCTCTTTCGTCCCCGCGGTCGGATCGCCGGCGATCTCTTCCTCGCCCTCGAGAATTTCGTAGTCGGGGCGAATGCGCGCATTCTTCGTCGTCTCTATAAGGACCGAGGAGTTCCCTTCGGACGGATTCGAAACTTTCTGGATGATCTTCGTGCTGTCGTCGGCCGTAGCGATGGATATGGTCCAGACGAGCGGAATCAGGGCGAACGAGAGATTTTTCATAGGCCTCCGATTCCAACCGAGGCCCCGCGGAAAGTCACGCGGAATTGCTAGAATGCGGAGTGTCGGCGGCCAGAGGTTCGACCGGCCGCTTCCAGCGATTGAACCGGGTGAGCATCAGGAGGCCGGGAATCGCGAGTAAGGTGGAAATCACGAAGTACTGTTCCCATCCCACCGCCGCCTGGAGATACCCCGTCGGGGCCGCGATGATTTTCGTAGGAACGGCCATCAGCGAAGTGAGGAGCGCGTACTGGGTCGCCGTGAAACGCTGGTTGCAGAGGGACATCAGAAAAGCCGCGTAGGCCGCCGTCCCCATCCCTCCGGCGAGGTTCTCGCCCGCGATCGTCGCGATCAGCGCGGATCGTTCCGCTCCGACTTTCGCCATCCAAAGGAAAAGGAGGTTCGTCGCTCCCTGGAGAATCCCGAAAATAATCAGAGCCCGCTTCATTCCGAGCTTCGGAATGAGCGCTCCGCCGAGAAGCGTACCGATGATCGTCGCCACGAGTCCGAAGACTTTGGTGACGGCCCCGATATCGGTTTTCGTAAAGCCCATATCGAGAAAGAATTTCGTCATGAGCGCGCTCGCGACGGCGGAATCGAGCTTATAGAGAAGGATAAAGAGCATGACCTCGAGCGCGCCCGGGCGGCTGAAAAATTCCTTCAGCGGCGCGACCACGGCCTCGGCGATCGTCTTGGGCGGCTTCTGGGTTTCCGGTTCCGGCGCGATGAGGGTCCCGATGATTCCGACGATGATGGTCGCCGCCATGAAAAGGTAGACCGTCTTCCAGGAATAATGATCCGCGAGGATCAGGGCGAGGGCGCCGGAGACCAGCATCGCGAGGCGGTAGCCCATGATGTAGACGCCGGAACCCGCGCCGTACTCTTCCTGTTTCAGCGCTTCGGTCCGGTAGGCGTCCACGACGATGTCTTGCGAGGAGGAAAAGAAGGCGACCAGGACCGCGAGCGCCGCCATGGTCGTTAAGCTGTAAGAAGGGCTCGTCAAAGCCATGCCGGCGATCGAGGCGGACAAACCAATCTGCGTCACGATCATCCAGCCCCGGCGCCTCCCCAGGAATTTCGGGAAGAACCGATCCATGAACGGGGCCCAAACGAACTTCCAGTTATAAGGAATTCCGACCAGCGCGAAGAGACCGATCGTCTTGATATCCACGTTCTCCGTGGCTAACCACGCCTGGAGGGTGCCCGCCGTCAGCGCGTAGGGAATTCCGGCGGAAAACCCGAGCAAAAGCATCACGAACATGCGACGCGAAACGAAGATCTGGAAGATTGATTTCATCTTAGCGCTAAAGCTACCATGGCCCGCATGAATGTCGAAAAGACCAATCCGAAACCCACCGCCAATCGCGCGCCGCTCTCGCCCGATCTCGTATCCTTTCGTTCGAAGTTGACCGATGTCTTGGGCGCGCTCGAAGCCGACCCCGCCTGGTACGCCTCGATTTATTTCGAACGAAAATCGAACCAGACTTTCGGCGCCAATTTGAAACAGACGCAGCTCTCGGATTCGGTATCGGCAGGTGCCGTCCTGCGGATCTACGACGGATACACCCTCTACGAGCAGGCCACCGATCACACGGATCCCGAGGCGCTCCTGAAGGAAGCGAAGGACCTGGTCGCGCGCGCGCGCAAGGGCGAAACCGCGGCGAAAGCCGCGGGCGTCGCCTTTCGTCCCTACCCCGCGGCGACCTGGGCCGAGCGCCGAGCGGCGGCCCTCGATCCGGAACTGGCGAGTCAGATCCCAGCCGAAGTCGATGCGCGCACTCCGGTTCATTTCGGGATCGCATTCGAGCAGGATCCCACCACGATATCGACCGAAGCGCGGCTGACCCATCTCAAAGGCCTGCTCGAACGCATAAAGCGGCTCGCTCCGAAAGCGAACCTGACGGAGAAAGACCTCTCCTACGTCATGGCTCGCGAAGGGATCTCCGTCGAAGAATCGATCTTCGTCGATCGCGAGGCGAATCTTTCGCAGACGCTTTACCGGGTTTCGGTCACCTTGATCGTCATGAGCGGCGCGGACCGATCGGCCAATCGCTTCGGCGGCCTCGGCGGCAAGGAGGCGACGGAAGTGACGGACGCCAAAATCATCGAAATGCTCGAGGACCTGAGGGCGATGAAGAACGCCGAACGGCTCCAACCGGGCAAATACACGCTCCTGCTCAGCCCGACGGTCGCGGGCGTGCTCGCCCACGAAGCGTTCGGTCATTCCCAAGAAGCGGATACCTGCGCGCGCGGCCGCTCGAAGGCGTGGGAACTCCACCACTCCGGAACCTCGGTCGGCAACGATCAGGCGACGATCCTGAACAGCCCGGCCGTGTACCGGAACGGCGCGGAAAACGCCGCGGCCTGGGGTTCTTACTTCTTCGACGAAGAAGGCTGGCTCGCGGAGGAACAGGTCATCCTCGATCGCGGCGTTCTGAAAGCCCCGATGACGAATCTGACGAGCGCGCTGCGCCTCGGAATCCCCCGCTCTTCGAACGGAAAACGCGAAAGCTGGCAGAACGGCGTCTATACCCGGCAAACGAATACCTACTTCAGCCCGGGCGATAAGACGTTCGACGAGCTCCTGGCCATGATCGACTACGGCTTCGTCGCGACGAACGCGGCGGGCGGCATGGAAGACCCGAAGGGAATGGGGATCCAGGTCGGCGTGCAGTACCTGAAAGAGGTGAAAAACGGAAAATACACGGGCAAGGCATTCAAAGGCCCGTCCGGAGGTGACATCCAGATCACCGGATACGTTCCCGACGTGCTCGATTCGATCGTCGCGAAGTCGAAGATCGAGTTCGATACGGAAACTCCCGATAAAGCGCGCCATCCCTATAATGACTGCGGCGGCTGCGGAAAGTACCATAAAGAAATCG
The DNA here is from genome assembly GCA_964536965.1 of uncultured Bacteriovoracaceae bacterium. Lineage (GTDB taxonomy): Bacteria > Bdellovibrionota > UBA1018 > UBA1018 > UBA1018 > JACMQW01. Next base: position 1,668 of record CAZIAL010000001.1, on the reverse strand, counting down.
TCTACGCCGGCTGCGGCGGACCTTACATGCTCCTGAAAGACCAAATCGTCGGTTAACCGGCGGGATTCGAATCTCCTATGTGGAACCTAGATCATCTCAAGCAATCGCTGAAATCCCGACCCGAAGTGAAGGGCTGGATCGTCACGCAGGAAAACCTGCATCGGCGCGAACGTTACTTTCTCCTCGACCAAGGCAAACTCGCCACCGATCAGGATCGCGAAGTGCGCTCAGAAGCGGTGGACGTGCGCCTTTTCGTCGATATCGGCAAGGCCGGTCGACAGGGCGAGATCACGAAAAAGTTCGTGAAACAAAAATCGGTCGCCGAGCAGCTGGAGGCGGCCGTGCGCGCCGCGCGTGAAACGGATCACGAAGCCTGGGATCTGCCGAAAGAGATACCGCACGATATTCCCGACGTGAAGTCCTGCGATCCGAAAATGGCGGAAGACCTGAATGGATCGATGGAAGAGATCACGCGGGAAATCTCCTCCGCGGTCGCGACGAAAAGGAATACGACCTTTAACTCCTCGGAACTGTTCATGAGCGTGCATGACCGGGAACTGCATCTCTCGAACGGCCTCGTCCATCGCTCGCGGCAAAGCCGCATGTATGTCGAGGCCGCATATTCGTTCTCGAAAAACGGAAAGAGCGACGAATATCTGCACACCGCATGGACGATCAGTCCGAAGGACATTTCGGTGGGGCACCTTTTCCAGGAGGCGAGCGACCGCGCAGAACTTTCGCTCGAGACTGCGAAGCCCGTCACCGGAAAATTCTCGGTCATCCTGGACGCCGATGTGCTGGCGAAACTTTTCAACTCCTCCACCTTCTTGCTCTCCGCCCGGAGCGAATATCTCGATCTCCCGCATAAAAAACCGGGCGACGATTTCATCCCCGGGGCTTCGGGCGATCTCATCACGATGACCCTGGATCCATCGCTCGACTTCGGGGCCGTTACGACCGGCGTCGGCGACCAGGGAATCACTCAGCGTCCAACCGTCCTCGTCGAAAAAAACAAGGTCGTCACGACGGCCACGGACGCCCAGCATGGCCAGTACCTCAAGAAAAAACCCGGAACTTACCGAGGTAACGTCGTTCTGGATGGCGGCGCCCTCGATCACGCCCAGCTGGTGCAAGCCGCACCGCGGGTACTGGAAATTCTCCAGTTTTCCGGTCTCTTCATCCAGGAAACCACCGGCACCTTCGGCTCCGAAATTCGCCTCGCGCGCCTCCACGACCATACCACCGGGACCGTCTCGATCATCAAAGGCGGTTCGCTTTCCGGCTCGATCAGCGATAATTTCAAGCACGCGCGATTCTCGAAGAATCGCGTAAAGCGTTCCGAATTCGATTACGGCGTCGCGAGCGGCTACTTCGGTCCCGAGTACGCGCTGCTGAGCGATGTCTCCGTAGTCGGATAGTTCGGGTCGGCGAGTCTAAGACCGCGAGAGAAAGTCGGGCTTTTTCGCGCGGCTTCTCCGCTCGGGATCCAGATAGACCGTCGCGGGAATTCCTTCCCAGGACTTACGATCGATACTCTGCGGTTTCCGCTCGACGTCATGCACCGGATACCCGAGACTTTTTACTTCGCTGAGCGCCGTCGCCAAACTGATCTCGTCGAGCATCGGCGTCTCGCTTAGAATCCAGAGATATTTTTCGTTCGGAACTCCG